>CAVSRN010000057.1:0-98176 GCA_963730195.1 uncultured Alphaproteobacteria bacterium | reverse complement strand
CGATGACAGGTCGTACCCGGGCGACCCGATCCGAGGCGGCACGCGATGGCTGAGCCGATCCGAGCGAGCACCGCGGCCGAGCTGCGGGAGGTGGTCGCCGCGGCGCTCGCGGCCGGGACGCCGCTCGAGGTCCTGGGCCGGGGCTCCAAGCGCGGCTTCGGCCGGCCGCTCGAGCTCGAGGCGGCGATCCAGCTCGACCGCCTGGCCGGGATCGGCCTGTACGAGCCCGAAGAGCTGGTGATGTCGGCCGCCTGCGGCACGCCGCTCGCCGAGATCGAGGCGGCGCTTCACGACAACCAGCAGCAGCTCGCCTTCGAGCCGCCGGATTTTGGCATACTGCTCGGCGGCGAAGCGGGTCAGGCGACGATCGGCGGCGTGTTCGCCTGCAACCTCTCAGGCCCGCGGCGGATCAAGGCCGGCGCCGCCCGCGACCATCTGCTGGGCGTCCAGGCGGTGACCGGGCGCGGTGACCTGATCAAGTCTGGCGGCCGGGTGGTCAAGAACGTCACCGGCTACGACCTCTCCAAGCTGCTCGCCGGCAGCTTCGGCACGCTCGCGGTCATGACCGAGCTGACCTTCAAGGTGCTGCCGGCGGCGGCCGAGACCTGCACGCTGCTGCTCGCCGGGCTCGGGCGCGAGCGCGCGTTCGCCGCCCTCCGCGAGGCGCTGGGCAGCGCCCATGACGTCGCCGGCGCCGCTTACCTGCCGGCGGCGGCCGCGGCGCGCTCCGCGGTCGGGCCGGTCGCGGCCGCGGCGATCGGGGTCGCCGCGCTCCGGCTCGAGGGACCGGCCCCCTCGGTCCGCTACCGCGCCGAGGCACTGGGGGAGCTGCTGACCGCGGCGGGCGGCGAGCTCGACCGGCTCGATGACGCCGCCTCGGCGACCCTCTGGCGCGAGATCCGGGACGTCGCCCTGCTGCCCGGCGCCGCGCCGGCGCTCTGGCGGGTCTCGCTCGCGCCGACCGCCGGTAGCGCGCTGATCGATCGGCTCGAGCGCCAGCTCGACCTCGCCTGGCTCGCCGACTGGGCGGGTGGCCTGCTCTGGGTCGCGGTTCGGGATGCCTTGGATGGCGGCGCGGCCGCGATCCGGGCGGCGCTCGCCGGCGCCGACGGCCACGCGACCCTGATCCGCGCCAACCCTGCGCTCAGGCGCGCGGTGCCGGTCTTCCAACCGCAGGCGCCGGCACTCGCCCGCCTGACCGCGAGGGTCAAGGACAGCTTCGATCCGCAGCGGATTCTCAATCCTGGCCGGATGTATGCGGAGCTTTGAGCCGGTCGCCGCAAGGGCGCGGATGACCACTCCCGTGCCGGCCCTGCTCGCCGCCTGTCAGAGCCCGCCGTCGATCACATCGAGCAATCGCGGAGCTGCGCCAAGCCCAGGCCCGTGACCGGGGTCGGGCTCGTGGCGCGCTTCACCGAGGAGCAGATCGACCCCTATCGGAACCTGCCGTTCACCCAGCCTTGCCGGTCCAAAGGCGTGCTCGCGAGGGCCTTGCTGGACCACCCTTTGAGCCGGGCGCGCCGTCGCCGTTCGGAGCGCTTCGAGCAGCGTCTCATGCCGAATCTAAATACTTGCCGACAAGCATCAGATTTGGCTAAACAATCAGTATGCTGCGCTTGCACCACTTCCCGCTCTGCCCGTTCTGCCGGAAGGTCCGGATCGTGCTCCACGAGAAAGAGGAGCTGCCGGAGCTGGAGACGGTCGAGCCCTGGCACCAGCAGCGCGAGCTGGTGGCGCTCAATCCGGCCGCCGAGGTGCCGGTGCTCGAGGACCGCGGCCGGGTGATCAGCGACAGCGGGGCGATCTGCGAATATCTCGACGAGACCCGACCCGAGCTCGGCCTGCTCGGCAAGAGCCTGATGGAGCGGGCCGAGATCCGCCGCCTGGTCGCCTGGTTCGACATCAAGTTCAGCCGCGAGGTGACCGACCTGGTCTGGCGCGAGAAGCTGATCAAGCGGATGAAGGGCAACGGCACCCCGAACTCGAACGCGGTCCGGGCCGGGCTCGCCAACATTCACGCCCACCTCGAGTACATCGGCTTCTTGTACGAGCGGCGCAACTGGCTGGCGGGCGAGGCGCTGAGCCTGGCCGACGTCGCCGCGGCGGCCCAGCTCTCGGTGCTCGACTACCTGGGCGACGTACCCTGGGAGCGCCATCCCGGTGCCAAGCTCTGGTACGCCCGGATCAAGTCCCGGCCGAGCTTCCGGCCGCTGCTCCAGGACCGCCTCCCTGGCCTCAAGCCCGCCCCGCAATACGACGACCTGGATTTTTGAGCTCGCATGATCTGCAAGCTCACCGGTCGACCGGCTTGCCGATATGGACAATAACCGTATATGGTATGGTCAGCATTTAGATCCCGAGGTGCCGAGTTATGACCAGAGACCCCTCAGACCCCTGGCCGCTTAACGGACCTGCCCCCCTCAACGCTCAGGATGGTGAATCAGCCGCCCCGTCGACAGCCAACCCGTCAACGGGTCGGAGTCTCGTGAAGGTTACGGTCAATCTGCCGGAGAAGATCCTTCAGGATCTAGAAGCGATCGCGGCCGAGCGGGGCATCACCAAGACCGAGGCGCTGCGCCGCGCCATCGGCGTGCAGAAGTTCCTGCACGACAGTGTGAAGGACGGGAGCAAGATCCTGCTCGAAGACCCGGACAAGAAGTTTCGCCTGGTCCACCTGCTCTAAGGCGCAATCGTGCCGGACCTGGACCTGACGACGGAGCCGGAGCCCTCGACGACGGAGCCGGTCAGCACCGAACCCTACGATCCGCGCCCGAAGCGGGAGCAACTCAGAGGATATCTTGCTCTCGGGCTCCTGCTGCTGGTCGCGCTGGTCATCCTCGCTGCGCTCATCGGCATGTTCGCGAGCCTTGAGACGACCCGGATCAAGGATATCATCAGCTTGCTCCTGACGCCGCTGGTCGGGCTACTCAGCGCGGTCACCGGTTTCTATTTCGCAAGCGTCGATCGAGATGAGTGAAGCTGCGGAAACAACCCTGCCGGCTCCGGGAACCGAATGGCGTTCGGCGACCGCACCGCCTGCCGCGTCAAATCTAAAGCCGCGGATCCGTGCGCGGGCGATGGCGCTCGGTTTCGATGCGGTGGGCTTTGCCGCGCCCGACCTACCGCGAACGATCCAGAGCGCCTATCGCCACTATCTCGCGCAAGGGCGGCATGGCGACATGGCCTGGCTCGCGCGCGATCCCGAGCGGCGCCAGAGCCCGAAGGCGCTCTGGCCGGACGCCGCGAGCGCGATCGTGCTCGGCATCAACTACGGGCCCGACGAGGACCCGCTTACGATTCTGGAACGACGCGAGCGCGGCGCGATCTCGGTTTATGCCCAGGGCCGCGACTACCACGACCTGATCAAGGGCCGCCTCAAGCAGCTCGCGGGCTGGCTGCACGGCGGCTTCGGCGCTGCGGCCAAAGTGTTCGTCGACACAGCACCTATCCTGGAAAAGCCGCTCGCCGAGCGCGCCGGCATCGGCTGGCAGGGCAAGCACAGCAACCTGGTTTCCCGGACCTTCGGCTCGTGGCTGTTCCTGGGCGAGATCCTCACGGACCTCGAGCTCGAGCCGGACCCGCCGGAGGTCGACCGTTGCGGCTCCTGCCGGGCTTGCCTCGACGTCTGCCCGACCGCGGCGTTCCCGGCGCCCTACCAGCTCGATGCGCGCCGCTGTATCTCGTATCTGACGATCGAGCACCAGGGCCACATCGCGCGGGAATTCCGGCGCGTGATCGGCAACCGGATCTATGGCTGCGACGACTGCCTGGCGGTCTGTCCCTGGAACAAGTTCGCGCGGACCGCGACCGAGGCGAAGCTCAAGGCGCGGGACGATCTCAGGGCGCCGGCGCTGGCCGAGCTCGCGCGCCTCGACGACGCGGCCTTCCGGAAGCGCTTCGCGGGCTCGCCGATCAAGCGGACCGGGCGCGACCGCTTCGTCCGCAACGTCCTGATCGCGATCGGCAACAGCGGCGAGCCGGCGCTGGCCGCGGTCGCCCTGGAGCGGCTCACGGACCCCTCACCGCTGGTCCGGGCCATGGCGGTCTGGGCGCTCGCCCAGCTGGCGCCGCCCGCAGCCCTCGCCGCGCTCGCCCTGCACCATAGGCCGATCGAGCCGGACCCGGACGTGCTCGCCGAATGGCGCGAGGCGTCGTCATGACCGGCCCACGCCTGTTCGTGTTCGGTCTCGGCTACTCGGCGCTGGCGCTGGCGCGCACCCTGCAGACCGAAGGCTGGCAGATCGCCGGCACGACCCGCAGCGCGGACAAGCGCGCCGGGCTGATCGCGGCCGGCATCGAGGCGCAGCTGTTCGCGCGCGACCGGCCGCTCGTCGATGCCGCGGCCGCGCTCGCGGGCACGACCCATCTCTTGAGCTCGATCGCACCGGATGAGGCGGGCGATCCGGTCCTCGAGCTGCACCAGGCCGAGCTCGAGCGCTGCCGGAGGCTCGTCTGGGCCGGCTATCTCAGCACCACCGGCGTCTACGGCGACCAGGGCGGCGCCTGGGTCGACGAGGCGACCCCGGTCGCGCCGACCATGGCCCGCACCCGCCGCCGGGTCGCGGCCGAGGGCCATTGGCTGGCCAGCGGCCTGCCGGTCCACGTCTTCCGGCTCGCCGGCATCTACGGCCCCGGCCGCAGCGCGCTGGACGCGATCCGGACCGGCACGGCGCGCCGGATCGTCAAGCCGGGCCAGATCTTCGGCCGGATCCACGTCGACGACATCGTGCAGGTGCTGCGGGCTTCGATCGCCAGGCCCAATCCCGGCGCGATCTACAATCTCGCCGACGACCTGCCGGCGCCGCCCGAGGAGGTGGTCGCCCATGCCGCTTCGCTGCTCGGCGTGCCGCCGCCGCCCGCGATCCCGTTCGAGCAGGCCGAGCTCTCGCCGATGGCGCGGAGCTTCTACCACGATCACCGCCGGGTCTCGAATGCCCGGATCAAGGAGGAGCTCGGCGTCGTGCTGCGCTATCCCAACTATCGTGACGGACTGCAGGCGATCCTGGACCGGGAGACCCCTGCCAACGCTCGGGAGGCCGCCCCATGAACTCGAAGCTCCGGGCCGCCCTCGCGACCCTGCTCGCCGCTGGCGCGCTCGCCGCCTGCGGTCCGCCCGAGAGCGCCGCTCCGGCCGCCGTGCCCGGCTTCGCGACTCTCACGGTCGGCAGCGAGCCGCAGCAGACCTTCGCGGGCTTCGGCTTCAGCATGGAGCAGGACAACCCCTACATCGAGCTCAGCGAGCGCCGCAAGGCGGAGGTCGACAAGCTGCTGTTCGACGACCTGCACACGCGCATCCTCCGCCTCTGGTATGCCCCCGGCGATCCCGCGCCGCTGCGCGACTATTACAAGGCGAGCGGGATCATCAGCCACGCCCTCCAGCACGGGGTCACCGAGCTGCTGCTGGCACCCGGGACCTACCTCGACGACCCGGACCGGCAGGCGAAGACGATCGCCGCCGACATCGCGACCATGCGCAACGACTACGGCATCAAGATCACCACCACGGGGGTGGTCAACGAGCCTGGCGCCGGCAACCGCAAGGTCGTGCCGCCGCAGGACTTCGTGCCGCTCGCGCTGGCCATGCGGCGCGAATTGGACGCGCGCGGCCTTCAGGACGTCAAGGTGATCGGGCTGGAGTGGTCGAGCGCCGACGACAACCCGCGGCAATGGTTCGATGCGATCGCGGCCAATCCGCAGGCGCTGGCGGCGGTCGCCGGGCTCGCGACCCACTCCTACGGCATGGCGGCCAACCGCGAGCTCGCCGAGCGCGTGCTCGCCCACCACAAGCAGTACTGGATGACCGAGGCGGGCGGCGGCGACTTCGACGGCTCGGCCGAGTTCGCCTACGCCTTCGCGACCACGGTGTCCTCGCGCTTCCTGAACGACCTCAACGAGGGCGTCGACCACTGGGTGTGGTTCATCGGGCTCAGCCACGGCACCCGCGACGTCTACCAGAAGCTCGTGATGTGCGAGGGCCGCTGCGCCAATACCGGCCGGATCTACAAGAACTACAGCTACCACCACGTCTGGCAGGTCACGAGCAGCTTCCTGCCCGGCACGGTCCTGCGCCACGTCACCAGCAACCTCGCCCACTTTCCGGACATGGTCTACACCTACGGCCCCAAGCCGCCGCTCGAGGCCGCGGCCGGCGTGCGCCCCGACGGCCGCTGGGTGCTCGCGGTCGTCAACGACACCCAGACCCTCGCCGACCCGCCGCGCGCCACCTGGGACCCGCCGGCCAAATACACGGTCACCTTCGATGTCCCCGAGCTCGCCAAGGTCCCGAGCCTGACCTTCGATCTCTGCCGCACCAATGCCGAGGTCGCGGCCCAGTGCAACGAGACCCTCGAGCTCGAGTACGGCAAGGCGACCTTCGACCTCCGGAGCCTGGAGCTGATCACCCTGGTCGCGCAAAAGCCCGTGCCCTGACCGGTCGGCCGCTCAGCGGTCGGCCAGACGCTCGACCGCGGCGGTGATGCGGGCGAGGTCGGCTTCGGTCGAGAGGCGGTGGTCGCCGGCCTTGATCAGCTCGATCGTGACGTCCTCGGAGGCGAGCCGCTCGGCGAGCTTCAGCGCCGTCTGCCAAGGGACGTCCGGGTCGCGTTGGCCGTGCAGCAGGTGGACCGGACAACGGATCGCAATCGGCGCCCGTAGCAGCAGGTGGGCCCGGCCGTCCTCGAGCAGCGCCCGGGTGACCGGATAGGGCGGGCCGCCGTAGGCCGAGGGCTGGAGCCAGGAGCCCTGCTGGTCGAGCTGCCGGCGTTGCGCCGGGCTCGCCTGGGGCAGGATCAGGTCCTCGGTGAAGTCGGGCGCCGCGGCGACCCCGACCAGCGCGTGCATCCGCTCCGGCCGCGCCAGCGCCAGCAGCAGCATGATCCAGCCGCCCATGCTCGAGCCGACCACGATCAGCGGGCCGGCCGTGACCCGGTCGACGACCGCGAGCGCGTCCGCGCACCAGCCGCCGATGGTGCCGTCGGCGAAGCGACCGGTCGATGCCCCATGGCCACGGTAGTCGAACCTGGTGTAGGCTCGACCCCGGCTCCGGCAATGCCGCTCCAGGGCGAGTGCCTTGGTGCCGCCCATGTCGGAGGTGTAGCCGCCACAAAAGAGCACCACCGGAGGGTCGCCAGGCGTCTGGCGATAGGCCAGGCGCTCGCCTGTGGACAGGAGCAAAAAACTTGGCTTCGTCAAGGGGTAAATCCGGTTTGCTCGACCCGCAATTCATGCTAGCACCGAACTGGGTGGTGACAAGGCATGCCGGCGCGGGCGCGCGGCCGGCCACGCCCCGGTCGGCAGGCATGAACGACATCGCCAATCAAGTCCGGGTAGAGCAGGCGGCCAGCGAGCGCACGGGCCCCGCAATCCTTCAGGTCCTGCCGGAGCTGGACGAGGGCGGCGCCGAGCGGGGCGCGGTCGATCTGGCGCGCTACCTGGCCCGCGAGGGCTGGCAGCCGCTGATCGCGTCCGCGGGCGGCGCCGGCGAGGCCAGGCTCGAGGCGTTGGGTGGGGTCAGCATCAAGCTGCCGCTGCAGTCGAAGAACCCCTTCACGATCCGGGCCAACATCCGCCGTCTGCAACGCGTGATCCGCCAGCATGGCGTCCAGCTGGTGCACGCCCGCTCGCGCGCGCCCGCCTGGAGCGCCTACTACGCCGCCAGGCGCTGCAAGGTGCCGTTCGTGACCACCTGTCACGGCGTCTATCAGGGCAGCGAGGGCTATTTCAAGAAGCGCTACAATGCGATCATGGCGCGCGGCGAGCGGGTGATCGCGATCTCGGATTTCGTCGCCGAGTATCTGCGCGAGCGCTATCAGGTGCCGCCCGAGCGCCTGCGCGTGATCCACGCGCGGCGTCGATACCGCCGAGTTCGATCCCGCCGCGGTCTCCGAGGAGCGCCGCCAGGCGCTGGTCGAGCGTTGGCATCTCACGCCCGGGACCAAGGTCGTGATGCTGCCGGGGCGGGTGGTCCGGCGCAAGGGCCACACGCTCCTCCTGCGCGCGATCGAGCGGTTGCGCCGGCGCAACTTCGTCTGCCTGATGGTCGGCGACCTCGAGCCGGGCTCCAGCTATCCGGGCGAGGTCGAGGGCCTGATCGGAGCGACCGGGCTGCGCGACGTGGTCCGGCTGGTGGGCAGCTGCGAGGACATGCCCGCGGCCCTGATGCTGGCCGACGTCGTGGTCGCGCCCTCGACCCAGGCGCCGGAGCCGTTCGGCCGGGTCTCGGTCGAGGCCCAGGCGATGGGCAAGCCCGTGATCGCGACCGACGTCGGCGGCCTCGGCGAGACCCTGATGCCGGCGGCCACCGGCTGGCTGGTGCGCCCGGGCGAGGTCGACGAGCTGGCGCGCGCCCTGCAGCTGGCGCTGGCGATGCCGGACGACGCGCGCGCCCGGCTCGCGACCCGGGCGCGGCGCTTCGTCATGCGCCGGTTCACGCTCGAGCAGATGGGCAGGCAGACCCTCGCGGTCTATCGTGAGCTCCTTGAAGGCGTCGAGCCCGATGCCGATCTGATCGACGTGACCAGTCTGGCCGCCTGAGCCTACCCCGGGCAGGCTTGACAGCTTGCGGGCGGCGCCGCAACAGCTTATCAGATCCGTGCCGCCAGCCGAAACGAGGCCCGTGATGAACCCCGCTTTGCCCCAGCATGCGGTCGACGAGCCGCCCTGCGCGATCCGCATCCGCCTGCCCGACGGCAGCGAGCGGAGTTTCGCGCAGCCGGTGACCGGCGCCGAGCTGGCGGCGGCGATCGGGCCCGGGCTGGCCAAGGCGGCGGCGGTCATGGAGGTGAGCGTCGGGGAGGTCGACGGCGAGCTCTTCGACCTCGGCCGCGAGCTGCCGGACGGCGCCAGCGTGCGCTTCATCCGCTACCAGGACGAGGCGGCGTTGCCGGTCATCCGCCACGACTGCGCCCACGTCATGGCCGAGGCGGTGCAGGACCTCTATCCGGGCACCCAGGTCACGATCGGGCCACCGATCGCGGACGGCTTTTACTACGACTTTGCGCGCAACGAGCCGTTCACGCCCGAGGATCTGGGGCGGATCGAGGCGCGCATGGCGGAGATCATCGCCACCGACCGGCCATTCGAGCGCGAGGTGGTGAGCCGGGATGATGCCCGCCGGCGCTTCGAGGCGCTGGGCGAGAGCTATAAGCTCGAGCTGCTTGACGACATCCCGGCAGGCGAGCCGGTCACGCTTTACCATCAGGGCGACTGGTTCGATCTCTGCCGCGGGCCGCATGGGCCCTCGACCGGCCGGATCGGCGCCTTCAAGCTGACCAAGCTCGCCGGCGCCTACTGGCGGGGCGACAGCCGCAACCCCATGCTGCAGCGGATCTACGGCACCGCGTTCGCGAGCAGGAAGGAGCTCGACGCCTATCTGCACCGGCTCGAGGAGGCCGAGCGGCGCGACCATCGCCGGCTCGGCAAGGAGCAGGACCTGTTCCATTTCCAGGAGGAGGCCGCGGGCTCGGTCTTCTGGCACCCCAAGGGCTGGACCGTCTATCGCGAGATCGAGGCCTATCTCCGCCGCCGGCTGGAGGCGGCCGGCTACGTCGAGGTCAGGAGCCCGCAGCTGGTCGACCGCACGCTCTGGGAGCTTTCCGGCCACTGGGAGAAGTTCGGCGAGCACATGTTCGCGCTCGAGGCCGAGCACAAGACGCTGGCGCTGAAGCCCATGAACTGCCCCTGCCACGTCCAGATCTTCAACCAGCGCCTGCACAGCTACCGTGATCTGCCGCTGCGCATGGCCGAGTTCGGCTCCTGCCACCGCAACGAGCCCTCGGGCGCGCTGCACGGCCTGATGCGGGTGCGCGCGTTCACCCAGGACGACGCTCACATCTTTTGCACCGAGGACCAGATCACGGCCGAATCCGAGCGCTTCTGCGCGCTGCTGCAGACTGTCTACCGCGATTTCGGGTTCGAGGACGTGCGGGTCAACTTCGCCGACCGGCCGCCGGTCCGGGCGGGCGAGGACGCGGTCTGGGACCGGGCCGAGCGGGCGCTTTGGGATGCGGTCGAGGCGGCCGGGATCGAGACCAAACTGAACCCCGGCGAGGGCGCGTTCTACGGCCCCAAGCTCGAGTTCATCCTGCGCGATGCGATCGGGCGCGACTGGCAGTGCGGCACGCTCCAGGTCGACTTCGTCCTGCCCGACCGGCTGAACGCGAGCTACGTCGCCGAGGACGGCCAGAAGCACCGGCCGGTGATGCTGCACCGGGCGATCCTCGGCTCGATGGAGCGCTTCATCGGCATCCTGATCGAGGAGCACGCCGGCCGGC
Organism: uncultured Alphaproteobacteria bacterium; assembly: GCA_963730195.1. Lineage (GTDB taxonomy): Bacteria > Pseudomonadota > Alphaproteobacteria > Geminicoccales > Geminicoccaceae > DATAOG01. Next base: position 87,905 of record CAVSRN010000057.1, on the reverse strand, counting down.
TGCCGCTGTGGCTGGCCCCGGTCCAGGTCGTGGTCGCGACCATCACCAACGATTCCGACGACTATGCGCGCAAGGTCGGCCAAGCGCTGGGCGAGGCCGGGATCCGTCACGAGCTCGACCTCGGCAGTGACAAGATCGGCTACAAGGTCCGCCAGCACTCGCTCGCCAAGGTGCCCTGGATCATCGCGGTCGGCAAGCGCGAGGCCGAGCTCGGCACGGTCTCGGTGCGCCGGCTCGGCGAGCCGAAGCAAGAATCGCTTGCTCTCGACGAAGCGGTGACGATATTGGTGAGCGAAGCGCGACCGCCGGATCTTGCCTGACGGTCGTTGCCCCCGTGGTTGGGGCGGCGACGTCGGTTTAGGAACGGCGGCGTTTATGGATTCGTAAGAAGAGGAGGGTAACACGGCTCGAATGGCAGGCCCGGCCCGCGAAGAGTACCGAATCAACGATCGCATTGAGGTACCGGAAGTCCGTCTGATCGACGATGCTGGCGAGATGGTCGGCGTCGTGTCGACGGCGGAGGCATTGCGCCGGGCCGAGGATCTCGGCCTCGACCTGGTCGAGGTGTCGCCCTCGGCGGACCCACCGGTCTGCAAGATCCTTGATTATGGCAAGTTCAAATATGAGGCGCAGAAGAAGGCCAACGTCGCGCGCAAGAAGCAGCGCGTGATCGAGGTCAAAGAGATCAAGATGCGCCCGAACATCGACGACAACGACTACAACATCAAGATGCGCAAGATCCATCAGTTCCTGGAGGAAGGCGACAAGGTCAAGGTGACGCTGCGGTTCCGCGGGCGGGAGCTGGCGCATCAGGACTTGGCGATGAGCCTTTTGGAGCGGCTGCGCGGCGAGGTCGGCGAGCTCGCCAAGATCGAGCAGTTCCCGCGTATGGAAGGGCGCCAGATGGTCATGGTCATGGCGCCGACCCGCTAGCCGCGATCGGCATGCGCCACCTCTGCCCGCCGCCCCGGCGGGGCTGGACATGAGCGACCGCACGGATGAGGCAGCGACGCTCGCGCGGCGGCTGCGCGCGGCCGGCGTCGAGCGGCCGGTGGCCGACGTCCTGGCCGTGCTCGAGGGTGTCGCGGCGGCGCCCGCGGGCTTCGAGCCGGATGCCTGGCTCGATCTGATCGCGCCGCCGGACGCGACCGAGCTTCGCGACCATCTGCGCCGGCTCGAGGCCGGGCTCGCTGCCGCCAGGCCGCCGGAGCCGCCGGTCGTCGAGCGCCTCGCCCGTCTGCGCGAGGTGCTGGCCGGGCAACGGCTCGACGGCCTGATCCTGCCGCTGACCGACGAGCATCGGAGCGAGTATCTGCCGGCCGCCGCCCAGCGCCTCGCCTGGCTGACCGGCTTCACCGGCTCCGCCGGTCTCTTGATCGTGCTCGCCGGGCGTGCGGCGCTGTTCGTCGACGGCCGCTACACCCTGCAGGCGGCGGCAGAGCTCGATCCGGCGCTGTTCGAGCGCCGTCACGTCACCGACGAGCCGCCCGCGAAATGGCTCGGCGAGCACCTCGAGAGCGGCCAGCGCCTGGGTTTCGATCCCAAGCTCCACACCAAGGCGGAGGTCGAGCGCTATCGCCGGGCGTGCGCCAAAGCCGGGGCCGAGCTGGTCGCCTGCCCGGCCAATCCGGTCGATGCGATCTGGACGACCCGCCCGCCGGCGCCGATCGCCCCGGTCGCGGTCCTCGACGCCGCTTATGCCGGCGAGTCCGGCGCCGCCAAGCGGGCGCGCATGGGTGCCGAGCTGGCCAAGGCCGGCGCCGAGGTCGGGGTCGTGAGCGCGACCGATTCGATCGCCTGGCTGCTCAACCTGCGCGGCGGCGACGTGCCCTTCAACCCGCTGGTCCTGAGCTTCGCCCTGCTGCACGCCGACGGCGCGGTCGAGCTGTTCCTCGACCCGCGCAAGCTCGCGCCGGGGCAAAGCCTCGGCAACGGCGTCTCGGTCCAGCCGATCGCGGGCTTCGAGACGGCGCTCGAGCGCCTGGGCGCGGCGCGGCGGACCGTGCTGGTCGACCCGAGCGTCACCAGCCTGCACGTGCTCGAGCAGCTGGATGCCGCCGGCGCCCGCGTCATCGAGGCGGACGAGCCCTGCATCCTGGCCAAGGCGTGCAAGAACCCGGTCGAGATCGAGGGCGCCCGCGACGCCCAGCGGCGCGACGGTGCCGCGGTCTGCCGCTTCCTCTGCTGGCTGGACGGCGAGCTCGACCAGGGGCGCGAGATCACCGAGCGCGCGGCCGCGACCCGGCTCGAGGCCGAGCGCCGGCAGGACCCCTTGTTCCGCGGCCCGAGCTTCGAGACCATCTCGGCGGCCGGCCCGAACGCTGCGCTGCCCCATTACCGGGTGACCGAGGCCAGCAACCGCACCCTCGAGCCGGGCTCGCTCTATCTGGTCGATTCCGGCGGTCAATATCTGGACGCGACCACCGACATCACGCGCACGATCGCGGTCGGACGCCCGAGCGCCCTGATGCGCCGGCATTTCACGCTGGTGCTCAAAGGCCACATCGCGATCGCCCGCGCGGCGTTCCCGGTCGGCACCAGCGGCGCCCAGCTCGACACCCTGGCGCGGCAGCCGCTCTGGCGCGCGGGCCTCGACTTCGATCACGGCACCGGCCATGGCATCGGCGCCTATCTCTGCGTCCACGAGGGCCCGCAGCGGATCGCCAAGACCGGCACGGTCGCGCTCAAGCCGGGCATGATCGTCTCGAACGAGCCCGGCTACTACCGGAGCGGCGCCTATGGCATCCGGATCGAGAACCTGGTGGTCGTGGTCCCGCGGGCCATGCCGCCCGGTGGCGAGCGCGAGCTGCTCGAGCTCGAGACCCTGACCCGGGCGCCGATCGACCGGCGGCTGATCCTGACCGAGCTGCTCGACGCCGACGAGCGCGCCTGGCTCGACAACTACCACGCCCGCGTGCGCGCCGATCTGGTCGACCTGGTCGAGGGCGCGACCCGCGGCTGGCTGATCGCTGCGACCGCCCCGCTCCAGCCCGAGGAGACGTAGCATGCCGATGAATCCGATTGAGGCCGCGCAAGGCGTGGTCGACGGCGCCGCGCGGCTCAGGGAGGCCATCCCCGACACCATGCGGGGCTTCGCCGCGCTTGGCGCCGGGACCTCGAAGGCCGGCGCCCTCGAGCCCAAATTCAAGGAGCTGATCGCCCTCGCGATCTCGATCGCGGCGCGCTGCGACGGCTGCGTCGCCTATCACGCCAAGGCGGCCCAGGATCGGGGCGCCTCGCGCGCCGAGGTCGCCGAGGTGATCGGGGTCGCGATCCACATGGGCGGCGGCCCCTCGATGGTCTATGGCGCCGAGGCGCTCAGGGCCTACGACGCGTTCGCCGGCGGTGCCGGCGACTGAGGCCCGGATCAGCGCCGGCCGAAGCTGACCAGCCAGCGCCACCAGCCGGCGGCCTTGGCCTCGGCGCGCTCGATCAGCGCGCCCGCCTTGGGATGACGCGCGCGCAGCCGGTCCAGGAGACGCTGCGCCCAGGGCGCATACTCGGCGAGGATGATCAGGCCGATCAGCAGGAACAGGATGCCTTGCAGGAACGGCAGGACCAGCCCGAGCACCCCGAGCGCCAGGAAGGCGTAGCCCAGGACCTGCATCAGGATCGGCTTCACGCGTCGCCAATCAGCTCTTGCCATTCGGCCTCGCTCAGGACCCTGACCCCGAGCTCCGCCGCCTTTTTGGCCTTCGACCCGGCGTCGGCGCCGACCACCACGTAGTCGGTCTTGCCGGAGACCGAGCCCGCGACCTTGGCGCCCCTGGCCTCGGCGGTCGCCTTGGCCTCGGCCCGGGTCATGGTCTCGAGCGTGCCGGTGAACACGACCGTCCTGCCGGCGAGCGGCGAGGCCGGGCCGCTCGGCGGCGCCAGCTCGAGAACCTCGACCTCGGCCGCCAGCTCGTCGAGTGCCGCCTGGTTGTGCGCTTCGGCGAAGAACTCGCCGATCGCCTCGGCGACCTTGGGGCCGACGCCGTCGATGTTGTCGAGCTCGGCCCGTGCCTCCTCGTCGCCCGCCGCCGCCCTGGTCATCGCGTCGCGCCAGGTTTTCAGGTCATGGTAGTGGCGGGCGAGCAGGCGGGCGTTGGTCTCGCCGATGAAGCGGATGCCGAGCGCGTTGATGAAGCGGTCGAGCGGGATCTGGCGGCGCGCCTCGATCGCCCGCTTGAGGTTTTCGACTTTCTTCTCACCCCACCCGGGCAGCTCGGCGAGACGGCCCGCGTGCTGCCCCAGCTTGAAGACGTCCGCCGGCTTTTGGATCAGCCCCGCCGCCAGCAGCTGCGGCACCTGCTTGCGGCCGAGGCCCTCGATGTCGAACGCCTCGCGGCCGACGAAATGGCGCAGGCGCTCGGTGATCTGGGCGGCGCAGATCAGGCCGCCGGTGCAGCGGCGCACCGCCTCGCCCTCGGGGCGCACGGCCTGGCTGTTGCAGACCGGGCAGTGATCGGGGAAGCGGTAGGGCAGGGTGCCCTCGGGCCGCCGGTCGAGGCGGACCTCGACGACCTGGGGAATGACGTCGCCCGCACGCTGCACGACCACGGTGTCGCCGACCCGGATGTCCTTGGCCTCGATGTAGTCCTGGTTGTGCAGGGTGGCGCGCGCGACCACGACGCCGCCGACGGTTACCGGCTCGAGCTCGGCCACGGGCGTGAGCGCCCCGGTGCGGCCGACCTGGACCCCGATCCCGCGGACCGCCGTCTCGGCCTGCTCGGCCGCGAACTTATACGCGATCGCCCAGCGCGGCGCCCGGCCGACGAAGCCGAGCCGGCGCTGGTAGTCGAGCCGGTCGACCTTGATGACGACGCCATCGATGTCGTAGGGCAGCTCGAACCGGCGCGCCGCGATCCGGGCGTGGTAGTCGAGCAGCCCCGCTTCGTCCTGGATCTGCTCGATCAGCGGATTGACCCGGAAGCCGTAGCCCTGGAGCTGTTCGAGAAAACCGCTGTGGGTGCCCGTCATCGGTGGCTCGGCCTCGCCCCAGGCGTAAGCGAAGAAGCGCAGCCTGCGCCTGGCCGTGATCGACGAGTCGAGCTGGCGGAGCGAGCCCGCCGCCGAGTTGCGCGGATTGGCGAATGGCGGCTCGCCGGCGGCCGCGCGCGCCTGGTTGAGCGCCATGAAGTCGGCCCGCTCCATATAGACCTCGCCCCGCACCTCGAGCACCGGCGGCGGCTCGCTGGTGTTCAACTGCAAGGGAACGTCGCGGACCGTGCGCAGGTTCCGGGTGACGTCCTCGCCGACCGCGCCGTCGCCCCGGGTCGCGCCGAGGCGGAACTCGCCCTGCTCGTAGCGGAGCGTGCTCGAAAGGCCGTCGATCTTGGGCTCGGCGACGAGCGCGAGCGGCGTGCCCTCGGGCAGGTTCAAGAACCGGCGTACCCGGCGCAGGAACTCGACCACCTCGGCGCCGTCCATGGCGTTGTCGAGGGACAGCATCGGCACCCGGTGCCGGACTTTGCCGAAGTCCGCGACCGGCGGGGCGCCGACCCGATGGGACGGGCTGTCCGGGCGGATCAGTTCGGGAAAACGCGCCTCGATCGCCTGGTTGCGCCGGCGCAGGAGGTCGTACTCGGCATCCGAGATCTCGGGGGCGTCGCTCTGGTAGTAGAGGCGGTCGTGGCGGGCGATCTCGGCGGCGAGCGTCGCCAGCTCCCCGGCCGCCTGCTGGCGCGTGAGCTTCTCGACCGGAACCGGCTTGGCTGCGGCCACGGGCGTCAGGCCGACTGGGCGATCAGGCTTTCGGCGGCGGCACGCGCCGCCTCGGTGATCGTCGCCCCGGCCAGCATGCGGGCGATCTCCTCGCGCCGCTCGGCAGCCCCCAGCGGCTGCGCCGAGACCGTCGCGCGGCCGCCGCGGACGGTCTTCTCGACCCGAAAATGGTGGTCGGCGCGGGCGGCGACCTGCGGCGCATGGGTCACGACCAGCACCTGGACCGCCTGGCCAAGGCGTGCCAGGCGCTCGCCGACCGCATCGGCGGTGGCGCCGCCGATCCCGGTGTCGACCTCGTCGAACACCAGGCTTGGGGTCGAGCCGACCTCGGCGAGCACGACCTTGAGGGCCAGCATCAGCCGGGCGAGCTCGCCGCCGGAGGCGATCTTGGCGAGCGGGCCCGGCTCCTGGCCGGGGTTGGTCGCGATCTCGAAGCCGACCCGCTCGGCGCCCTCGGCCGACCATTCGGCCTCGGGCAGCGGGCTGAGCCGGGCCTGAAAGCGCGCCTTGTCGAGCTTGAGGGGGGCGAGCTCGGCCAGGACCGCGCGCGCGAGCCGGCCGGCGGTCGCCTGACGGCCCTCGGACAGGTGCCGGGCGCTGGCGTCGAACGCCGCCCGGGCTTCGCCGGCGGCTTTGGTCGCGAGGGTCAGGTGCTGGCCGCTCGCCTCGATGCCCAGGACCCTGCCCCTGATCTGGCCCTGGAGCGCCGCCAGCTCGTCGACCGGCACCCGGTGCTTGCGGGCCGCCGCCCGGAGCGCGAACAGCCGCTCCTCGACCGTCTCCAGGCGGTCGCCGTCCTGCTCGAGCGCCCGGCCGGCCTGCTCGAGCAGCAGGCCCGCCTCCTCGAGCTCGACCCGGGTGCGCTCGAGCGCCGCCGCCGCCGGCTCGAGCACCGCCCCGGCGCTCGCTGCGGCCCGCTCGACCGTCCGCTGGGCGCCAGCCAGGCGCGCCGCGATGCCGCCGCCCCCGCCGCCGAGGACCGCGAGGGCCTCGCCGATCGCCTGGCCGAGCTTCTCGCGGTTCATCAGCCGCGCCCGGGTCTCGGCCAGCATCGCCTCCTCGCCGGCCGCCGGCGCCAGCTCGTCGAGCTCGGCCAGCATGTGCCGCCAGTACTCCTCCTCGCGCGCCGCCCGCTCGACCTCGGCGGCGACCCCGAGACGCTCCTGCTCCGCCTGGCGCCACCTCGCGTAGGCGGCGCGCGCGGCCGCCGCCAGGGCATCGAGCCGGCCGTAGGCGTCGAGCAGGCGGCGCTGGGACGCCGGGTCGAGCAGCGCCTGCTGCTCGTGCTGGCCGTGGACCTCGACCAGCTGCTGGCCGAGCCGGCGGAGCAGGCCGCCGCTCACCGGCTGGTCATTGACGAACGCCCGCGAGCGGCCGTCGGCGCCGAGCACCCGGCGCAGCACCAGCTCGTCCTCGGCGTCGATGGCGTGCTCGGCGAGCAGCTCCCGCACCGGCGCCTCGGCCGCCTCGAAAAAAGCCGCGCTGACCGAGGCCTGGGCCGCGCCCGGCCGGACCAGCGTCCGATCGGCCCGGCCGCCGAGGGCCAGGCCGAGGGCGTCGAGCAGGATCGACTTGCCGGCGCCGGTCTCGCCGGTCAGCACGCAAAGGCCGCTCGCGAGCTCCAGGTCGAGCCGCTCGATCAGGACGACGTCACGGATCGCGAGGCTGGTCAGCATGGCGCCAGCCGCAGCGCTAGCAGCGGGCGCGTGCGCGCTCCGAGCCGCTCCGGCCCGTCCTCCCGCTGGCGACCGTCCCCCAGCCGACCGTCATGGTTCCGGCCCGCCGTTGATCAGGGCGTAGCTGTCCTCGTACCAGGTGCTGCCCGGGAAGTTGAAACCGAGCACTGCCGCGGTGCGGCGCGCCTCGTCGGTCACGCCGAGCGCCATATAGGCTTCGGTCAGCCGGTGCAGGGCCTCGGGGACGTGGGTCGTGGTCTGGTAGTTGTCGACCACGCTGCGGAAGCGATTGATGGCCGCGACGTATTTGCCTCGCAGCAGGTAATAGCGGCCGATCGCCATCTCTTTGCCGGCCAGGTGGTCGCGCGCCAGCTGGATCTTGAGCTCGGCGTCGCGGGCGTATTTGCTGTCGGGGAAGCGGCGGACGAGCTCCTCGAAGGCGTTGAGGGCATCCTCGGTCATCTTCTGATCGCGGCGCACGTCCGAGATCTGCTCGTAGTTGCAGACGCCGATCAGATAGTAGGCGTAGGCGACATCCTTGTTACCGGGATGCAGGTCGACGAAGCGACGCGCCGCATCGATCGCCGCGTCGTATTCGTTCGCCTGGTAATAGGCATAGGCGGACATCAGCTGGGCGCGGGTCGCCCACTCCGAATAGGGGTGCTGGCGATCGACCTCCTCGAACGCCTGCGCGGCCTTCTTCGGGTCGCCGGCATTCAGGAGGTCGAGAGCCTGATTGTAGAGCTCGTCGACCGGCCGCTCGACGTACGGCTCCTCGTCCTTGCCGGCACAGCCGGCGAGCACCAGCGCGATCAGCGCCAGCGAGAGCAGCGTGGGCCGGAGCCGGCCGCGACCGGATCGCCTGATGTCCATGACGGGCCCAACATTGGCGGGCGGACGGCGCCTGTCAAGCGCCAGGAATCGGCGCTCGCCCGCGCGCTCCGGCCACCCGCGACGGTAGCGGCGGTCGTGGTTCTTGCGCCTGCGTGCGGCAAAATCTAGACTTCGCTCTGCGCAACGAGCGATGGCCTACCGGAGCATGCCGCAGGCGGCCCGATCGACGGCATGGCGCCGCCGCAACAAGGGGCGATATGGGCACGCGGACACGGCGCATCGATCGACACGTCGGCGAGCGGATCCGGCTGCGCCGCACTGAGCGCGGCCTCACTCAGGAGCAGCTGGCCGGAGCCCTCGACGTCTCCTATCAGCAGATCCAGAAATACGAGACCGGGGCGAATCGGATCAGCGCCGGACGGATCTACGAGATCTCCCACAAGCTTGGCGTCGAGGTCGGCTACTTCTTCGAGGGTCTCGACGGCGAGCCGGAGCCGACCACGACGCCGCTCGAGCACGGCGGCCGCCAACGCGCGGCGATCGAGCTGGTGCGCAAGTTCGCGCAGATTCGCGACCCCGAGGTTCGCGCCGCGATCGCCGGTCTGGTGAAGACGATCGTCGAGCGCGAAGGCTGAGCCGCCGGCCGGAGAGCCGCCGACGCGCCGGCACCGCCGCGCTCAGGCGCGCGCCGCCCGCCGGACCGGCGGGTCGAGCTCGACCGGCCCGAAGGCGTCGACCGTCCGCCAGGCGGTCGGGTCGGCGAACAGCGCCCGCAGCAGCTTGTTATGCATGGTGTGGCCGGCACAGCGGCCGGTGAACCGACCGATCAGCTGGCCGCCCGCCAGATAGAGGTCGCCGATGCTGTCCAGGATCTTGTGGCGCACGAACTCGTCGGGGAAGCGCAGACCCTCCTCGTTCAGGACCCGGTCGTGGCTGACCACGACCGCGTTCTTGAGCGAGCCGCCGAGCGCCAGGCCGCGCGACCACAGCTCCTCGACCCGCTCGGCGAAGCCGAAGGTCCGGGCCCGTGCGATCTCGGTCTTGAAGTCGTCGGCGCTGAAGCGCACCCGCATGGCCTGGCTGTCGATCAGCGGATGATCGAACTGGATCTCACAGTCGACCTCGAAGCCGTCCGCGGGCTCGAGCCGGGCGGACTTGCCATGGGCGGTCACGCTCACCGGCTTCAGCACCTCGATCCGCAGCCGCGGCCGGTCCTGCTCGACCACGCCGGCGCATTCGATCAGGAACACGAACGGCTCCGCGCTGCCATCCATGATCGGCAGCTCCGGCCCGCCGACCTCGACCAGGACGTTGTCGATCTCGCAGATCGCGAGCGACGCCATCAGATGCTCGACCGTCGCGACCATGACCCCGCCGGCCTCGCCCAGCGTCGTGCACATGGTGGTGTCGCACACCTGATCGAAGCGGGCGGGCAGCGGCCGGGAGCCGGAACGATCGTAACGGAGGAAACGGATGCCGCTGTCGGGCTCGCTCGGATGCAGGGTGAGCGAGACCCGCGCGCCAGTGTGCAGACCCGTCCCGACACAACCGATCGGGCTTCGAAGAGTACGCTGAACACAACCGTCACGATAGGCCTCTTGCGGGCCAGATCTCACCACCCCCTCCTCCCGTTCGCTACCGGCAGTCCCTTTTTGGCGCTGGCGTCGCCGATCTGTGGCCCGTGGAGCGACCGATCGGGGAGCCCTCCAAAAAAAAGGCCTCCAGCGCAGGTCTAGCAACCCGCTCTGGAGGCCTCCAATCACACTTGGTTACAGTTTGTTACAGCTGATCCTTGAGGAAGCGACTAATCTCACCCCGGTCAACGCCGCAGGAAGGCCGGAATGTCGTAGCTCGGGTCCTCCTCGGGCACCGCGATGTGGGGCGCGCCGGCCTCGGCACCCGCGAGGGCGGGCTCCTGCTCGCCCGGCCGGTCCGGGCGCTGCCGGCCGAAGCTGGCGGTCACCCGCTCGAACAGGCTCGGCGGCCGCTCGAGCTCGCGCACCGGCGCCCGCAGCCGGCCCCATTCCTGAAAGCGCTCCTGCGGCGGCAGGGGCGGATGCATGAAGGGCCGGCCCGGCTCCGGGTCCCGGGCCTTGCTTCCGGACGCCTCCGGGTCGGCCGCGGGCGCGGCCTCGCCGGGCTTGTCCGGGACGACCGCATCGGCGCCCTCGCCGCTGCCGTTGCGGTCGCTTTCAGTCGGCGCCCCGGTCCGGGCCGGCGCGTCCCGGCGCAGGCTGGCCTCGGCATTGGCGGTGGCCGTCTTGATCGGGAACAGGGCCGCCGAGGGGGGCTTGGGCATCTGTGGCCGCAGGCGGAAGCTCGGTGCGCTGGCCGCCGGCTTGGTCTCGGGCACCTCGGCCGCCGCCGGCTGGCTCCTGGCCTCGCGCATCTCGATGCCGGTCGCCACCACCGACACCCGCATGTCGCCTTGGACCGTCTCGTCGAGGGTCGAGCCGACGATGATGTTGGCCTCCGGATCGACCTCCTCCTTGATCCGGTTGGCGGCCTCGTCGACCTCGAACAGGGTCATGTCGGGGCCGCCGGTGATGTTGATCAGCACCCCGCGCGCCCCCCGCATCGACACCTCGTCGAGCAGCGGGTTGGAGATCGCGGCCTCGGCGGCCTCGATCGCCCGACGCTCGCCCGAGCCCTCGCCGGTACCCATCATGGCCTTGCCCATCTCGCTCATCACCGTCCGGATGTCGGCGAAGTCGAGGTTGATCAGGCCGGGCATGACCATCAGATCGGTGACCCCCCGGACGCCCATGTGGAGGACGTTGTCAGCGAGCTTGAACGCCTCCGCGAAGGTGGTCCGCTCGTTGGCGATCCGGAACAGGTTCTGATTCGGGATCACGATCAGGGTATCGACGTACTGCTGGAGCTCGGTCAGCCCGGCCTCGGCGACCCGCATCCGGTGGGCGCCCTCGAAGTGGAAAGGTTTGGTGACCACCCCGACCGTCAGGATGCCCTGCTCGCGCACCGCGCGCGCGATCACCGGTGCGGCCCCGGTGCCGGTGCCACCCCCCATGCCGGCGGTGATGAACACCATGTGGCTGCCCTGCAGCTGGTCGAGCAGCTCGTCGATCGCCTCCTCCGCCGCCGCCCGGCCGATCTCCGGCCGCGCGCCCGCCCCCAGCCCCTGGGTGATCGACGTACCGAGCTGGATCCGGCGCTCAGTCAAGGAATGTGCCAGCGACTGGGCGTCGGTATTGCAGGCGACGAACTCGACCCCTTCAAGATGCGCGGTGATCATGTTGTTCACCGCATTGGTACCGGCCCCACCAACCCCGACCACGGTAATCCGTGGTCGAAGCTCATGGGTCACGGGCATACTCAGGTTGATTGTCATTGTAACACATCCTCCTCCGTTGCGGTCCCAAGCCTGGAACCGGACCTTCTGAGCCGGCCTTTGATGGCTCTGTGCTCAAAAGTTTTCTCGCAACCATTGGCTGATCTTTGCCAGCCGAACGGTCCTGATACGGTTGGGGCGGAGCGACCAAAAGGTCAAGCCGCCATCGTCCTCGTTGGCCCAGCGCAGCAGCCCCGCGGCGGTCGTGCCGCCGGGCAGGCCGGCGATCTCGAGCCGGCCGTCGAGCGGCAGGGCCCGGCCGCGGCGGGCCGGCATGCCGAACACCTCCTCGGCCAGCTCGACCATGCCCTCGAGCATGCTGCCGCCGCCGGTCAGCACCAGGCGGCGGCCGAGCACCGGCAGCTCGCTCTCGGCGAGTCGCGCGCGCACCAGCTGCAGGATCTCCTCGACCCGCGGGCGCATGATCTCGGTCAGCCGCGCCCGCGACACGATCTGGCGGGGCGGGTCCGCGGGGTCGCCGAAGCCCGACACCTCGAGCTGCTGCTGGGCATCGCCGGAGCGCGACAGCACGCTGCCGTAGAGGGTCTTGAGGCGCTCGGCCTGCGGCCAGCCGGTCGACAGGCCGAAGGCCAGATCGCGGGTCACGTGGCGGCCGCCCAGCGGCACGGTGTGGATGTCCTGGAGGCGGCCATCGGCGAAGCGGGCGACCCCGGTGACGCCGCCGCCGAGATCGAGGGCCAGCGCGCCGAGCATGAGCTCGTCCGCGCTCAGGCTGCCGAGGCCGGCGGCATAGGGTGCCGCGACCACCGCCTGGACCTCGAGATGGCAGCGCTCGACCGCGGCGACCAGATTGTGCAGCGGCGCGGCCGCGACCTGGACCAGCTGCGCCTCGAGGCGCAGCTGCCGGCCGAACATGCCGCGCGGGTCGCTGAGCGGCTGGCCGCCGTCCAGGGTGATCTTGAACGGCAGGGCATGCAGGGTCTCGCGGCCGTCGGTGCGCGCCTGGGCGCGGGCGTGGGCCAGCGCCCGGGCGAGGTCGTCGCCGGTGACCGCGCGGCCCTCGAGGTCGAGCTCGACCACGGTGCGCACCGAGCGCGGCCGCCCGGCCGAGATCCCGAGGACGACCTCGCGCAGCGTCTCCCTGGCCTGCTGCTCGGCCTCGTGGACCACCGCCAGGATCGAGGCCTCGGCGGCTTCGGCATCGACGATCTCGCCGGCGCGCAGGCCCTCGGCCAGCTGATAGCCGGCGCCGCGGACCTCGAGGCGGCCGCCCGGGCGGTGGCGGGCGACCAGGCAGCACATCTTGGTGGTGCCGACGTCGAGCACGCCGATCGGGTCGTGGCGGCCGATCGGCCGGGGCTCGGGGCGGTGCAGGCGGACGACCTCGGCGCCGGTCATGCGCGGTGATCCACGAGCACGCTCGGGTCGAGCCCGAGCCGGAGGCGTTCCGGCAGCAGGCGGAGGTCGACCACCCGGACCGCCCGCTCCAGCAGGGCCTCGTCGCGCGCCTTGACGGCCAGCAGGTGCCAGGCGCTCTGCGGGTCCCGCTCGGGCAGCATGACGTCGATCTGGTTGTCGAGATGCAGGTCCCAGCGCCGGTCGCCGACCCAGGTCGCGGCGACCACCCGCTCGGACAGCGCCGGCTCGGTCGACAGCAGGGCGAACAGAGCCTCGGCGTGGCGCGGGGCGTCGTCGCCGACCAGGACGCGCAGATGGCGGTAGGCCTCGGGCAGCCTGGCGCCGTCCAGGCCGCTCTCGATCACCGCGCCGACCCGATCGATCACGGCGAACTGACCGCCCTGCTGCCAGAGCGCGAGCGGCTGGCGCTCGATCAGACGGACGTAGAGGCTGTCGGGCAGCATGCGCACGACGCTCGCCTGATCGACCCAGGTCAGCTGCTCGAGGCGCTCGCGCGCGGCCTCGGTGTCGATGCCGAGCAGCGGCTGGCCGACCTTGACCCCGAGCCGCGCGCGCAGCTCCTCGAGCCCGGTCCGCACCCGGCCGTCGACGTAGACCTGGCGGACCGCGAGCCCGGCCTCGGCGGTCAGCGCGAGGGCGCGCCCGACCAGCGCGCTCTCGGCCTCGGCGAGCCGGCCCGAGCTGATCGCCCAGATGCCGAAGCCGCCGCCGACCAGCAGCCCGAGCGCGCCGCCGGCGGCGTAGAGCGCCGGCCGGAACCAGCGCGGCCGCGGCGGCCGCCGGAAGAACTGGCGCGCCCGGCGGGCGGCAAGGCTCACGCGTCGCATCGCGCCTCCTCGACCAGCTGCTCGACCAGGTCGGCGAAGCCGATGCCGGCGTAGGCGGCCTGCTCCGGCACCAGCGAGATCGGGGTCATGCCCGGCTGGGTGTTGACCTCGAGCAGGTAGAGGCCGTCAGGATCGTCATCGTCGAGCCGGAAATCCGCCCGCGACACGCCGCGGCAGCCGAGCAGGCGGTGGGCGGCGAGCGCCTGATCGAGCGCTTTCTGATAGAGCTCGGGCGCGAGCGGCGCCGGGATCAGGTGGACCGCCTCGTTGGCGGTGTATTTGGCGTGGTAGTCGAAGAAGCCGTGATCATGGCGGATCTCGGTGACCGCGAGCGACCGCTCGCCGAGCACCGCGACGGTGAGCTCCCGGCCGGCGATGTAGCGCTCGACCATGACGTCCGGACCGTAGGGCCACTGGTTGCGGTCGATCGGCCGTTCGCCCGGATCGCGCACGATCTTGACCCCGACGCTCGAGCCCTCGGCGTTGGGCTTGACCACGTAGGGCGGATCGAGCGGCGGCGGCCCGCTGAGAAGGGCCTCGAGGGTGGTGACCACGCCCTCGGCGCAGCGCAGCCCGGCGGCCGTGCACAGGCGCTTGGTCATGTCCTTGTTCATCGCCAGCGCCGAGGCGAGCACGCCCGAATGGCTATACGGGATGGCCATGATCTCGAGCAGGCCCTGGACCGTGCCGTCCTCGCCGAAGCGGCCGTGGAGGGCGTTGTAGACCACCTCCGGGCGGAGCTCGGCGAGCCGGGCCGGCAGATCGCGGCCGACGTCGATCGCGCTGACCCGCCAGCCGCGCCCGAGCAACGCCTCGACCGCGGCCTGGCCGCTGACCAGCGACACCTCGCGCTCGGCCGACCAGCCGCCCATCAGCACCGCCACATGCCGGCTCACGCTGCGGCCTCCCAATCGTTCTCGGAGGAATCCGCGGCCGGCCGGCCGATGCGGTGGATCTCCCATTCCAGGCGGATGCCGCTCTGCTCCTCGACCCGGGCGCGCACCAGCTCGCCCAGCTCCTCAAGCTCGGCCGCCCGCGCGTGGCCGGTGTTGATCAGGAAGTTGCAGTGCTTGTCCGAGACCATCGCCCGGCCGTGGCGCAGGCCGCGGCAGCCGGCGGCGTCGATCAGCTGCCAGGCCTTCGGTCCGGCCGGATCCTTGCCGCCCGGGTTCTTGAAGGTGCTGCCGCCGGTCGCGACGTGGAGGGGCTGGTTCGCCTCGCGCTCGGCCTTGACCCTCCGCATGCGCGCCTCGATCGCCTGCGGCTCGCCGGGCGTGGCGCGGAGCACCGCACCGATCACGATCCAGTCCGCCGGCAGCTCGGAGTGCCGGTAGGCAAAGCCGAGCTCGGCAGGCTTGAGCACGTGCCGGCCGCCGTCCGGATCGAGCGTCACGACCTGCTCGACCACGTCCGCAAGCTCGCTGCCGAAGGCGCCGGCGTTCATCCGCACCCCGCCGCCCAGGGTGCCGGGGATGCCGATCAGGAACTCGAGCCCGGAAAGCCCGGCCTTGCCGGCCTGGATCGCGATCATCCGATCGGTGGCGCCGGCGCCGACCCAGAGGTGCTCGTCGTCGATGTCGACCTCGGCCAAGGGGCCGGCGAAGCGCAGCACGACGCCCTCGATGCCGCCGTCCCGGACCAGGACGTTGGAGGCGACCCCGATCGGCGTCACCGGCACCTCGGCCGGCTTTGCCCGCAGAAACGCCCGGAGATCGGCGGCATCCGCTGGCTGGAACACGACCTCGGCGGACCCGCCGACCCGGAGCCAGGTACGCGGCGCCATCGCGACCCCGGCCCGCAGGCGGCCGCGCACCGGCGGCAGGGCGGACAACAGATCGCTCACGCCGCGTGCTCCTCGCCGAGCAGGCGCTTCAGCTGGCCGGGCAGCGCGTTGGCCCAGGCGGTGCTGCTGCCGGCGCCGAGACAGACCACGAGATCGCCCGGGCCGGCGAGGCTCGCCACCAGCGGCGCCAGCTGGTCCGGGCCATCGAAGGGGCGCACGTCCCGGTGGCCGTGGCGGCGCAGACCTTCGACCAGGGCGTCCCGATCGATGCCTGCGATCGATGCCTCGCCGGCGGCGTAGACCGGCGCCACCAGGACGCAGTCGGCATCGTTGAAGGCGGTGCAGAATTCCTCGAACAGGTCCCGGAGCCGGGTATAGCGGTGCGGCTGGACGACCGCGATCACGCGCGCGTCCGAGGTCTGGCGCGCGGTCTCGAGCACGGCCCGGATCTCGACCGGATGGTGGCCGTAGTCGTCGATCACGGTGATGCCGCCCGCGCTGCCGGTGCGGGTGAAGCGCCGCTTGACCCCGCCGAAGCCGGCCAGTGCCTGGCGCAGCACGTCGTCGGCGATGCCGAGCTCGCGCGCGACCGCGATCGCGGCCAGCGCGTTCTGGACGTTGTGGCGGCCGGCCATGGCGAGCCGCAGGCGCGAGATCCGATGGTTGACGAGGCCGCTCATGCGGTCGCGCAGCTCGACGTCGAACTCGGCGCCGCGCCGGTCGAAGGCGGGC
Source organism: uncultured Alphaproteobacteria bacterium (assembly GCA_963730195.1). Lineage (GTDB taxonomy): Bacteria > Pseudomonadota > Alphaproteobacteria > Geminicoccales > Geminicoccaceae > DATAOG01. Next base: position 71,618 of record CAVSRN010000057.1, on the reverse strand, counting down.
TCGAGCGCGCGCACGTCGGCCTGCGGGCTGAAGCCATAGGAGATCAGGCGGCGATCGGTGATCCGGCCGAACAGCGCCTGGACCTCGGGATGATCGATGCAGAGCACGGCTGCGCCATAGAACGGGATGTTCTCGAGGAAGCTCTGGAACGCCCGGCGCACGGCCTCGAACTCGCCGTAGAACTCCATGTGCTCGGGGTCGATGTTGGTGACCACGGCGAGGCTCGCGGGCAGGCGGACGAAGCTGCCGTCGGACTCGTCGGCCTCGACCACCATCCAGTCGCCCTCGCCCGAGCGCGCGTTGGTGCCGTAGGCGTTGATGATGCCGCCGTTGATCACGGTCGGGTCGAGCCTGGCGGCATCGAGCAGGGCCGCGATCAGCGAGGTCGTGGTGGTCTTGCCGTGGGTGCCGGCGACCGCGATCGCCCATTTGAGGCGCATCAGCTCGCCCAGCATCTCGGCCCGGCGCACGACCGGCACGCGGGCGCCGCGCGCGGCCTCGACCTCGGGGTTGTCGGCCTTGACCGCCGACGACACCACGACCACGCCGCAGTCGCCGAGGTTGGCCGCCCGATGGCCGATCGCGACCTGGATCCCGAGCCCGCGCAGGCGCTCGGTGTTGGCGTTCTCGGCGAGGTCCGAGCCCTGCACCCGATGGCCGAGGTTGTGCAGGACCTCGGCGATCCCGCTCATGCCGATGCCGCCGATCCCGACGAAGTGGATGCCGCCCGCATCGATCGGCAGGGTTCTCATGCCAGCGCCTCGTGGTGGAGATTGGCGACCGAGGGGGAGAGCAGGGACAAGGCGGCATCGGCGAGCGCCTGGGCGGCATCCGGCCGGCCGAGCGCATGCGCCCGGCCCGCCATGAGGGCGAGCTGCGCCGGCTGGTCGAGGCAATCCTTCAGCTTCGCCGCCAGGCTCTCGGCGGTGAACTCGGCCTCCTCGAGCAGCCAGGCGGCGCCCGCCTCGGCCAGCGCCGCCGCGTTGGCGCGCTGGTGATCGTCGGCGGCCAGGCGATAGGGCACCAGCAGCGACGGCCGCCCGAGCACCAGCAGCTCGGCGACGCTGGACGCGCCGGAGCGGGAGATCACCAGATGAGCGTCGGCCAGACGCTCCGGCAGGTCGTCGAAGAAGCTCTTGAGCTCGGCGGTGAAGCCGAGGGCGGCGTAGGTGCTCGCGACCCGCTCCAGATCCTCGGGCCGGCACTGCTGGGTCAGGCGGATGCGGGCGCGCGCCGCCGGCGGCATCGCCCGGAGCGCCGCCGGCAGGACCTCGCTCAGGATGCGCGCGCCCTGGCTGCCGCCGACCACCAGCAGGTCGAGCGGACCGCCCGGCTCGGGCGGCATGTAGGCCTGGTCGCGCCAGGCCACGACCTCGGCGCGGACCGGATTGCCGGTGATCACGCGGCGGGCCTTCCCGGTCCCGGCCGTGCCCTCGGTCTCGGCGAAGCTGAGCGCGAGCACGCTCGCCCGGCGCGCGATCAGACGGTTGGCGCGGCCGAGCACGGCGTTCTGCTCGTGGACCAGGATCGGAATGCCGAGCAGCCGGGCGGCGAGGCCGATCGGCACCGCCGCATAGCCGCCGAACGCGGCGACCGCGGCCGGCCGCCGCCGGCGCAGCAAAGCCAGCGCCTGGGCGAGGCCGAGGCCGAGCCGGGCGAGGCCCTGAAGGCGCCGGAGCGGGCCGCCCGAGGGGCTGCCCGCCTGGATCACGTGGTGCGCGATCTCGGCGCCGACGTAGCGGGCGCCCCGGGCATCGCACAGCAGGACGACCTCCTGGCCGCGCCCCTGGAGCTCGCGGGTCAGCGCCAGCGCCGGGAACATGTGGCCGCCGGTGCCGCCGGTGCCGACCACGATCGGGCGCGTCATGGGAGGGCCTCGGTGCCCGGCCGCCGCCGGGTCAGCGCCAGGAACATGCCCATGCCGAGGGCCAGCGCGCAGAGCGAGGAGCCGCCGTAGCTGATGAACGGCAGGGTCATGCCGGTCGCCGGCAGCAGCCGGAGATTGACGCCGATGTTGATGATCGTCTGGAGGCCGAAATGGGCGAGCAGGCCGGCCGCCGCCAACAGGGCGAAGCGGTCGCCGACCAGCTCGGTCCGGTACAGGCCGCGCAGCATGACGAAGGCGAACAGGCCGAGCAGCGCCGAGGCAGGCGATCAGCCCGTACTCCTCGGCGATCACGGCGAAGACGAAGTCGCTGTGGGCATCGGGCAGAGCGTATTTGACCGTGCCCTCGCCCGGGCCGCTGCCGAACCAGGCCGCACCCTGGACCGCCTCGAGCGCGAGGCCGACCTGGAAATGATCGCCGGCGCCCGGGTCGAAGAACCGGTCGAAGCGCTGGGCCACGTGCGGGAAGAACAGATAGGTCTGCCAGAGGCCGAAGCCGCCGGTCGCGACCAGGCCGACGACCAGCAGCCAGGGCAGGCCGGCGAGGAACAGCTGGAGCCCGACCAGGCAGGCGACCATCAGCGCCATGCTGACGTCCGGCTGGCTGAGCAGCAGGACCAGGGCGAGCGCGGTCAGGAGCAGGCCCGGGAGCGCGTTGCGCAGGCCTTCTGCCTGCGCCAGCATGCCCGCGACCACGATCACCAGTGCCGGCTTCATGAACTCGCCGGGCTGCACGACCAGGCCGCCGACCGGCAGCCAGCGCTTCGCACCCTTGATCTCCGGCCCGAACAAGAGGGTCAGCACCATCAGCACCAGCGTCAGGGCCAGCAGTGCCACCGCCAGGCGATGGACGCCCTTGGGCGAGAGCAGCGAGCTGCCGAGCAGGAGGACGGTCGCGGGCAGCAGATACATCGCGTGGTGGCCCGCGAAATACAGCGGCGGCAGGCCGAGGCGGGCGGCGACCGGCGGGCTGGACGCGAGCACGAACACCAGCCCGCTGATCGCGAGCAGCCCGAGCCCGGCGAGCAGCGGCCGATCGACGGTCCACCACCAGCGACCGAGCAGCCCGCGCTGGGTGCGGCTGAAGGGGGTCATCGGCCGGCCTCCAGCGCCGCTTCGGCGCTGGCGCCGGTGGCCGGCGCGGGGTCGCCGAGGGCTCCGACCAGGGCCTTGAAGGCATCGCCCCGGGCCTCGAAGTCGGCGAACTGATCGAACGAGGCGCAGGCGGGCGCCAGCAGGACCACGGCGCCGTCCTCCGGATCGTGCGCGGTGGCGGCCGCCGCCTGGGCGACCGCGGTCGCCAGATCGCCGCTTTGGGTGCACGCGACCCGGGCCGAGAACGCCTGCTCGAAGGCCGCGGCCGCCTCGCCGATCAGATAGGCGTGGCGGACGCGCCCGAGCCAGGGCAGCAGCGGCTCGAGGCTCGACTCCTTGGGCCGGCCGCCGGCGATCCAGTAGATCCGCTCGAAGCAGGCGAGCGCGCGCGCCGCGGCGTCGGGGTTGGTCGCCTTGCTGTCGTTGACGAACTGCACGCCGGCGACCGTCCCGACCGTCTCCATGCGGTGCGCCAGGCCCTGGAACCGGCGCAGGCCCGTGGCGGCGGCCGCGGGCTCGACCCCGAGGACCCGCGCGGTGGCATAGGCCGCGGCCGCGTTTTGCCAGTTGTGCGCGCCGCGCAGGCTCTTGATCGGCCGCAGATCGAGGATCGGCCGGGCGACCGGCTCGAGCGCGTCGTACAGCCGGCCATCGACCACGAACACCCCATGATCGAGGCTGTGGCCGACCGCGACCGGCAGGACGCGGCGCTGGCGCTCGGTCCGGAGCTGCTCGAACAGGGTCTGGCCATGGCCGTCGTCGACCCCGATCACCGCCCAGTCGGTCGCCCGCTGGTTGTGCAAAATCCGGGACTTGGCACGCACGTAGCCGCTCATGCCGCCGTGTCGGTCGAGATGGTCCGGGCTCAGGTTCAGGATCACCGCCACCGTGCAGCTCAGATGCTCCGTCAGATCCAGCTGATAGGACGAGAGCTCCAAGACATAGATGTCTTCAGGGGGTTTAGGCAATAGATCTAGTATCGGCAAGCCAATATTGCCGCCAATCTGCATGCCGATGCCGGCCTGGCGCAGGAGCGCGCCGATCAGCGTCGTGGTGGTCGACTTGCCGTTGGTGCCGGTGATCCCGACGATCGGCCGCGCGGGCTGGCTCTCAACCAGCAGCTCCAGGTCGCCGACGATCGCAACCCCTGCGTCCCGGGCGCGCTTCACCAGCCGGTGCGGGCGCGGGTGATGCAAGGGAATCCCTGGGCTCAGCACCAGGCGATCGACCCTTTGCCAGTTGCAGAGCTCGAGATCGACGATCGGGATTCCGCGTGCGGCCGCCTCGACGCGGCGCGCCGGCGCGTCGTCCCAAGCCCAGACCCTTGCCCCGCTCTCGAGCAGGGCGCGCGCGGCCGAGCGGCCGGAGCGGCCGAGCCCGAGCACGGCCAGGGTCTTGTCTCGCGTGGGCGGCAGCGGGATCATCGGGGCATCAGCGCAATTTGAGGGTCGAGAGGCCGATCAGCGCCAGGACCATGGCGATGATCCAGAAGCGGATCACGATGGTCGGCTCCTGCCAGCCCTTCTGCTCGAAGTGATGATGCAAGGGCGCCATCCGGAACACCCGCTTGCCGGTCAGCTTGAACGAGACGACCTGGACGATCACCGAGATGGTCTCGAGCACGAACAGGCCGCCGACCAGGGCGAACACCAGCTCGTGCTTGGTGATCACCGCGACCGCGCCGAGCGCGCCGCCCGAGGCGAGCGAGCCGGTGTCGCCCATGAACACCATCGCCGGCGGCGCGTTGAACCAGAGGAAGCCGAGCGAGGCGCCGACCATGGCGCCGCAGAACACCGAGAGCTCGCCGGCACCGGGCACGAACGGGATGCCGAGGTAGTTGGCGAAGATCGCGTTGCCGACCAGATAGGCGATCAGCGCGAAGCAGGCGGCGACGATCATGGTCGGCACGATCGCGAGGCCGTCCAGGCCGTCGGTCAGGTTGACCGCGTTCGAGGCGCCGACCATGACCAGCATCGCGAACGGGAAGAACAGCACACCGAGCGGCACCAGGAGGTCCTTGAAGAACGGCAGAGCGAGGCCGGTCGCGAGCGGCGGGCGGGTGATCCAGGTGACCAGCACGGCCGCGATCAGCGCCACCAGGCATTGGCCGAGGAACTTGGTACGCGCGGCGAGGCCGCTGCTCGAGCGCTTGGTGAGCTTGAGGTAGTCGTCGACCAGGCCGATGCCGCCGAAGCCGAGCGTGATCATCAGGACGACCCAGACGTAGCCGTTCCTGAGGTCGGCCCAGAGCAGGGTGGCGAGCGTCAGCGCAAGCAGGATCAGGGTGCCGCCCATGGTCGGCGTGCCCTGCTTGCTCAGGATGTGCGAGGCCGGGCCGTCCGGGCGGATCGGCTGGCCCTGGCCCTGGCGGACCCGCAGCCAGCGGATCAGGCCGGGGCCGACCACGAAGCTGATCACCAGCGCGGTCAGCACCGCGCCGCCGGTCCGGAAGGTGAGATAACGGAACAGGTTGAACAGGCCGAACTGGTCGGCGAACGGGAACAGGAGGTTGAACAGCATGGCTCAGCCCGCGACCGGCGCCGGTTCGGCGAGCAGCGCCTCGACCAGGCGGCCCATGCCGATCCCGAGCGAGCCCTTGATCAGGAGCGTGTCGCCCGGCTGCAGCTCGGCGTCCAGGATCGGCAGCAGCTCGGCTGCACTCTCGGCGTGCGGGCCGCGCACGGCCGGCGCCAGAGCGTCGTGCAGGTGGCGCATCGCGGCGCCGACCGTGAACACCCGATCGACGCCCGCGGCGAGCGCCGGTGCGGCCAGCGCCGCATGCAGGGCCGGCGCCTGCGCGCCCAACTCCAGCATGTCGCCCAGTGCTGCGAGCCTTCGGCCGGGCGCGGTCTCGAGCAGGGCGAGCGCCGCCCGCATCGAGGCGGGATTGGCGTTGTAGCTCTCGTCGATCAGGGTGATCTCGCCGCCCGGCCGCGCCAGCCGGTGGCGCTGGCCGCGGCCCTTGGCCGGCCGGACGTCGGCCAGCGCGCGCGCCGCGGCCCGGGGGTCGGCGCCGAGCGCCAGCACGCAGGCGAGCACGCCCAGGCTGTTGCTGACCCAATGCCGCCCGGGGGCGCCGACCCGGACAGCGAGCTCGGCGCCATCGAGGGTCACGACCAGGTCACTGCCATTCGCGTCGAGCCGCGCGTCCTCGAGGCGGACGGCGGCGCCTGCAGCGCTGCCGAAGCCGATCACCCGCGCGCAGCCGGCGGCGCTGGCGAGCTCCATGAGCTGTGGCGTGTGCGGGTCGTCGAGGTTCAGGACCGCCGTCCCACCCGGCTCCAGGCCCGCGAAGATTTCGCCCTTGGCGGCCGCGATCGCCTCGACCGACGGGAAAAAGCCGAGATGGGCGGGCGCGATCCTCGTGACCATCGCGACCTGCGGCCGGACCAGGCGGGCGAGTGCGGAAATCTCGCCGGGCGCGTTCATGCCGAGCTCGTAGACGCCGTAGACCGTGGCTCGCGGCTGGCGCGCGAGCGACAGCGGCACGCCCCAGTGATTGTTGTAGCTGGCGGCGCTCGCGTGGCTCGGCGCCTGGCGCGCGAGCACCAGCCGAAGCGCCTCCTTGGTGCCGGTCTTGCCGACGCTGCCGGTGATCGCCGCGTGCCGGGCGCGGCTGCGGGCCCGCGCCGCGCGGCCGAGCGCGGTCAGCGCGGTCATGGTGTCCTCGACCCGAATCAGCCTGGCCTCGGCCGCGATCCCAGCGGGGAGGTGGTCGACCAGCGCGGTGGCCCCGCGGGCGAGGGCCGCGGCGACGAAGTCGTGACCGTCGTGGTTGGGGCCGCGGAGCGCTACGAACAGCTCGCCCGGCTGGATGGCGCGGGAATCGATCGCGACGCCCGCGACCGACCAGTCGCCGCTCGCGCGGCCAGCGGTCGCGGCGGCGAGCTCGGCCGCGGTCCAGAGCGCCTCGCTCATGCCGCCGCCCCGCTAAGCTCGGCGAGCGCGGCCCGCACCTCGAGCGCGTCCTCGAACGGCAGCACCCGGTCGCCGACGATCTGCCCGGTCTCGTGACCCTTGCCGGCGATCACCAGAAGGTCGCCCGCCTCGAGCCCGAGGGCCGCGGCCCGGATCGCGGCCCGCCGGTCGCCGATCTCGATAGCGCCAGGGCAGGCGTCCAGGATCGCGCGCCGGATCGCTGCCGGGTCCTCGCTGCGCGGGTTGTCGTCGGTGACGTAGACGAGGTCGGCGCGCGCGGCCGCGATCGCGCCCATCTCCGCCCGCTTGCCAGAATCCCGATCGCCGCCGCAGCCGAACACCACCACCAGACGTCGCTCGGTGTGCGGGCGCAGCGCGTCCAGGACCTTGGCCAGCGCGTCCGGCTTGTGGGCATAGTCGACGAACACCGGCGCCCCGCTCGGATGGACGCCGATCCGCTGCATCCGGCCGGGCACCCCCTCGAGCTCGCCGAGCAGCCCGGCCGCGGCCTCGGGATCGGCGCCGGCGGCGATCACCAGACCGAGCGCTGCCAGAAGGTTGGCCGCCTGAAACCCGCCGACCAGCGGGCTGCGGACCCGGTGCCGGCGGCCGTCGACGGCGAAGCTCGATGATCTGGCCGTCGGCCTCCGGCCGGCGCTCGAGGAGGCACAGGCGCGCGGCCGCCTCGCCATAGTCCAGGACGGCGATGCCACGCCCCCGGCAGACCGCGGCGAGCGGCTCGAACTCGGGCTGATCGGCGTTGAGCACGGCGGTCCCCCCGGGCGGCAGGAGTTCGCTGAACAGTCGCCGCTTGGCCGCCAGATAGCCTTCGAGGCTGCCGTGATAATCGAAGTGGTCTCGTGAGAGATTGGTAAACGCCGCCGCCGCCAGATGGACGCCGTCGAGCCGGCGCTGATCGAGGCCGTGGCTCGAGGCTTCGAGCGCCAGATGCTCGATGCCGCCTTGCGCGAGCTCGGCGAGCAGGGCGTGCAGCCGGACCGGGTCGGGCGTGGTCAGCCCAGGGGCGCCGCGACTGCCCGGCGCGATCAGCCCGAGCGTCCCGAGCGAGGCCGCCGGCTGACCGAGCGCGGTCCAGAGCTGCATCGCGAAGCTGGCGACCGAGGTCTTGCCGCTGGTGCCGGTCACCGCGACGATGGCGCGCGGCTGGCGGCCATAGAAGCGGGCCGCGATCAGCGCCAGGCGGCGGCGCGGATCGGGGTCGAGCACCAGCGGCACGCCGAGCTCGGCCCCGGCGAGATCGGGCGGGGCGAGGATCACGCCGGCGCCGCGCGCGATCGCATCGGCAATGAACCGGCGGCCATCGGTCCGGCTGCCGGGCAGGGCCGCGAACAGCCAGCCCGGCTGCACCGCGCGCGAATCGGCGCTGAGGCCGGTGATCTCGACCGCGGCCGCGGCCGCGCCTCCGGTGGCGCCTTGCACCGTCATCCCAGGACCGAGCAGGCGGCGCAGCCGCATCCGGGCTCTCCCTGGTGGTCGTCGACCCACTTGGCGCCGACCGCTGCCTTGAAGCTGGGCTCGATCCGGCCGGTCCGGCCGTTGTAGGCCTGGCCCTCGACCAGGCGGTCGCGGAACCATCGCTCGGCGTCCGGATCGACCGGCGGCAGGCCGAGCAGGGGGCCGATCCGGCTGATCATCCGGCCGACCGTGGGCGCCGCGGTCCAGCCGCCTTCGCCCAGGCCGAAGGTGTCGGCGTCGCCCTTCGGGTCGTCGAGCGTGACCAGCACGACGTAGCGGGGCTGGTCGATCGGGAAGGCGGCGATGAACGACGAGATCAGCCCGTGCCCCCGATAGCCACCGCGGGCGGGCTTGTCGGCGCTGCCGGTCTTGCCGCCGATCAGGTAGCCCGGCACCTTGGCGAGCTTGCCGGTGCCCTCGGTGACCGTCAGCCACATCAGCCAGCGCACTTTGGCGGCGGTCGCGGCCGAGACCAGCGGCCGGTCCCAGACCGGCGGCACGCCTTCGGCGACCAGATGGGCGCGCGGCCGCGGCGTCGCGCACACGATCGCCGCGACCCCGTCGGCCATCTGCAGCGGCGAGATCGCGAGGCCGTGGCCATAGGCGGCGGTGACCGTGTTGATCGGGCGCCAGCGCGCCGGGATCTGCGGCAGGGCGACCTCGGGCAGGCGGATCGGCGGCCGGTCGAGCAGGCCGAAGCGCCGGAAATAGTCGAGCTGGCCTTCGGTCCCGAGCGCCATGGCCATCCGGGCGGCGCCGATGTTGGACGAGAAGGCGATCACCTCGGGCACGCTCAGCCACCGTTGCTTGGCGTGGTAGTCGCCGATCCGGAAGCGGCCGAAGTGGAGCGGCGCGCTCGCATCCAGGCTCGTGGTCATGTCGACCACGCCGGCGTCGAGCGCCATCGCGACCGTGAACAGCTTGAACAACGAGCCGAGCTCGTAGGTGCCGAGCGTCACGCGATTGAAGAGCGCGTCGCTCGAGGCTTCCTGGTAGCGATTGGGATCGAAGTCGGGCAGGCTGACCCCGGCCAGCAGCTCGCCGGTCGCGACGTCGAGCACGATGGCGGCAGCACCCTTGGCGGCGAAACGCGTCCACGCCGCCATGAGCTCGCTGCGCACGACCTCCTGAACCCCGAGATCGAGGGTCAGCATGAGCGGCGTCTGGCGCAGGTCCGGGTCGGTCAGGCGAGCATCGAAGCTGCTCTCGATGCCGGCGAGGCCCTGGTTCTCGATGCCGACGTAGCCGACCAGATGCGCCGCCAGCGCGCTCTGCGGGTAGATCCGGTGGCGCTCGGTCCGGAAGTCGATCCCCGGCAGCCCGAGGCGGATCACGGCCCGCTGCTCGTCGTCGGTGATGTGGCGCTTGAGCCAGACGAAGCGTCGCGGCTCCTGGAGCTTGGCGAGCAGATCCGCGGCATCGGTGCCCTCGAGGACGCCGGCGAGCGCGGTCGCCGCCGCCCTCGGGTCGAGCACCAGGGCGGGATCGGCGTAGACCGACGGCATCGGGTAGTCGGTCGCGAGCAAGGTGCCGTGGCGGTCGACGATGTCGGCGCGCTGGCGGCTGTCGATCGCGCCGGCATGCGCCGGGCTGCCGATCACGTTGTCGCCGCGCCAGAGCGCCAGATCGACCACCCGGAGCGCGAGCGCCAGCAGCGCCAGGGCGAACAGGCCGCCGACCAGGCGCAGGCGGCGCTGGCCGAGGCGCAGGCCGGGGTCGCCGCCGGGCCGGATCATGGCTGGCTCCCCGGCGCCCGGTGGCGATTCTCGACCCGGCCGGACGACGGCTGCCACGGCCCGGGCAGCGCCAGGCGCTCGGGCGGCTTGAGCCGGAGCGGGATCTCGACCCCGGACGGCAGCAGGGCGGTCAGCGGCCGCTGCTCGAGCTCGAGGTCCGCGCGCAGCGGGATGTCGGTGATCCGGACGATCTGACCGGGCTGGGCCGGCTGCAACTCGAGGTAGTCGGAGGCCAGGCGCGCGAGGCGCCCCGGCTGATTGAGCAGCGCCCATTCGGCGCGCAGCCGGTTGAGCTTGGCCTTCTCGGTCGAGATCGCGACCTGCAGCCCGCGCAGCTCGCCCTCGCGATGGCGCACGCGGTCCTTGAGGACATAGAGGCCGGACGCGGCCAGCAGCGCGACCAGCAGGCTGATCAGCCCGAGCTTCATGGTCATGCCGGCGGCTCCAACTCGGGTAGCCGTTCGGCGGCGCGCAGGCGCGCCGAGCGCGCGCGCGGATTGGCGGCCAGCTCCGCCGGGCCGGGCCGGATCGGGTGCCGGAACAACGCGCGGAAGCGGGCAGGGGCGGCGCCGTCCGGCGGTTCGGGCAGGTGGCGCGAGGGCCGCGGCCGCTCGCCGCTCCGGGCGACCAGGAACTGCTTGACCAGCCGGTCCTCGAGCGAGTGGAAGGCGATCACCACCAGGCGACCGCCGGGCGCCAGCAGCTGCTCGGCGGCGGCCAGCGCGCGCTCCAGCTCGGCCAGCTCGTCGTTGACCTGGATGCGCAACGCCTGGAAGGTGCGGGTCGCGGGATCGATCCGGCCGCCGGTCCGGCCGATCGCGGCGGCGACCAGCCGGGCGAGCTCGCGGGTCCGCTCGATCGGGGCCCGTTTCCGCCGCTCGACGATCGCCCGGGCGATCCGGCGCGCCGCCGGCTCCTCGCCATAACGGTAGAGCACGTCGGCAAGGGTGGCCTCGTCGGCCTGGTCGAGCAGCTCGGCGGCGCTGACGCCGGTGCCGGACATGCGCATGTCGAGCGGGCCGTCGGCGGCGAACGAGAAGCCGCGGGCCGGATCGTCCAGCTGGGCCGACGACAGCCCGAGGTCGAGCACGATGCCATCCAGCCGCGAGGCGTGCGCGGCCGCGACCAGCGCCGCCAGGTCGCCGAAGCGGCCCTCGAGCATCGCGAACCGGCGCTCGTGGGCGGCCAGGCGCCGGCCCCGGGCGACCGCGGCCGGATCGCGGTCGAGGCCGAGCATGCGACCGGCACCGGCGGCCAGGATCGCCCGGCTGTAGCCGCCGGCACCGAAGGTGGCATCGAGATAGACGCCGCCGGGGCGCACCGCGAGCGCCGCCAGCATCTCGGGCAGGAGCACCGGCACGTGGCGGCCGGTCTCGGATCCGGTGGTTCGGGTCTCGACCAGGGAAGTCAAAGCCAACCAACCTCACGCCCAAGATCCCGCGACGTCTTGCCGTCTGTTGTCCCGAGCCAGTCGCGCTCGCCGTCACTGCCCGGACCGCCGCCGCAACGCCAATATTCGCCGAGCCAGAGCCGCGGGATTACGGCGCCGACAAAGATTGATCGGGCCGTCGACCGGGAAACTGGCAATGCGTCAGGACGACGTAGCGGCAAATTGGCAGTCCGATCGGTAGTGCGTCACCGCACGACTTGCCCTTGACCACAGTTGCACTTTAGCGGGCAGGAACTTTCACCCTATAGTTAAGCGCGCTCGCAGTCAAGGCCCATTTCCAAGAAAGCTCCATAACGCACTGAATCGACGTTGGAAATTGATCCGATCGGCGGCTGCCGGCGGGGCCGGGCGGGGGGCTTCCTGCAAGAAGAGGCCGAGACGAGTCCAATCCCCGGCGCCGTGTTCTATTTTTGTTCCTCTACCTATGCGGGAAATTCGGATCAGGCGGCCTGTAAGCCGGGTTCTGTCCGCGACACCCGGCAGGCGCCGCGGGATGGCCATTCCTCTGGGACGCCTGTTGCCAGGCGCCTCGCGCGACCGACCCGGACGAAGGGCCCGGAAACCGGCCTGCGCCGCGCCGAAGCGCGGCGCCATCGTCCCTACTTGGTCTTGCTCCCGGTGGGGTTTGCCGTGCCGCCACCGTCGCCGGCGGCGCGGTGCGCTCTTACCGCACCCTTTCACCCTCACCCGCAGACCGCGCCGATCGACGTGGCCCCGGCGGGCAGACTGCTCTCTGTGGCACTTTCCCTGGGGTCGCCCCCGCCGGGCGTTACCCGGCACCGTATTTCCGTGGAGCCCGGACTTTCCTCCCCCGAGTTACCCCGAGAGCGGCCATCCGGCCGCCTGATCCAAGGACTCAGATGTCGCGCGCGATCGCCCTGAGGTCAAGGCCGCCCGGTCTCGTCGCCGATCGGCATCGCCTCCGGATCGACCGAAAGACACATGGACCGCATCCGCTCATGGATCGGCGATGGCGTCGGCGGCGTCGCCCAGGTCGCGTTGCGCAGCACGCCGTCGTTGCGCGACCGGCTGCGGTCGGGCGCCTCGTTGCCGGTGGCATCGTTCAGCGGCCAGAGCCCGATCAGACCCTCTTCATCGCCGGTCATGCGCGTGTACATGTTGCTCTGGATCTGCTCGGCGGTGCGGGCCGTGCTCCAGATCCGGACCTCCTCCATGTCGCCGTGGAAGTTCGCCTCACCGACCGAGCGGGCGCCGAACCGCAGCTTCGACTCGGTCGGCGAAATCGAGCCTTCGATCGGAACTCCGCCCTCCTGGATTGCCATCGAGGTAGCTGCGCACCTCACCGGCCGCGGCGTCGTAAGCGATGGCGACATGGCTCCAGCGGTGCAGCGGAATCCTTCAGGCTGGTGTCGATCCACCGCCAGCCCGGGCGGGTGTTCTTGAATGCCCATCGCAGGCTGCCGTCCGCGAAGCGCGCGAACTCGTACGAGCGCTCCTTGTTGAGGATCATGCCGCCCTCCCTTGGGTTGGTGCCGGCACCCATGGGAAAGATCCATGTCTCGAAGGTCACGGTACCGAAGCTCTGCAAGTGTTCCCTCGTCTTGACGTCGACGTAGGACCCAGTGTCCTTGAACGCGACGGCGTAAAAGCTGTTGCGGTAACAGTAGTCGACGAAGGCTGCCCGAACCTCGTCGCGCCGCCCTGGCGGGAACAGGTCCCAGATCGGCTTCAGGGTGAAACGGATCACGCCCGGCTGCTGCTTGATGCTCTCGGTCCACTCCTGGAACTTGCCCTCGCCGCCCTGCAGCTGGCCCGCAAGGGTGGTGTCACCGCCGAACACGCGTTCCTGATGCCGGCGATTCTCCCGATAAGCGCTGTCCAGATGCGAATAGTCGACCTTGCCGGAGGCCTTGACGAACGCGCCGTACTCGACGTCGAGCTGGGCGCCGATCTTCTCCTGACTTCCGACCTTGTCCTTCAGGACCGAGACGCAGAGCAGGCAGCGCCCGCCGACGCCGACCGCGGCGATGAAATGGGTTCCGTAGTCGGTGAAGAAGCGGTCGTACCAGTCGCGTGACTGGCGGAAATTCGGCGGACTCGATCCGATGGCCGCGAGCAGGTCGCCCGCCAGCGGCAGCTTGTCCGGCGGGATGTCGGTCAGCGACAGGGTCCAAAGCTGGCTGGTGAACTGCTTCGATGCGAAGGAATAGTCCTGGCTGCGCGACTGATCGAACGAATATGAGGAGCTGAAGGCGGCGCTGAACAGCCCGAACCCCCCGCTCACGCTGGCCTCGGCGGCGAGTTTCTGCTCGACCTCGTGCTGCGACTTCGACACTTCGGCGACGCTGGTAGCCTCCTGAAACTCGACGGAGAAGAGGACCGCGGTCGGGATCGAGTATTTTGCGCCATTGTAAGTGTAATAACCCGCGCTCGCCGAGGAGACGTACGGCTGATCGTCGCCGCGGAAATCGAACTCCCACAGCCGGCGCTTGTGCTGAAGGAGAGCGTTCTCAAACGGATTGAAGCCGCAGCCCAGAGTCTGAATTCCCGGGATGGGCGTACTCGTTGGCATGGCCGTTCTCCCGCCCGCCGCAGGCGGGACGCTCCAACCTCAGAGCGAATCCCCGCGACGAAGACCCCAAGGGTCGGTTAGAAATATAGCCGGGCCGGAACCCGTCACAAGAGCGCCAGGAGGCCGTCCAGTCGTGCCCGCGTGGCCTGATCCGGATCGCCGTCGACCCGCTCCGGCCGGAAGTGGCGCTGGAAGGCGCTGATCACGAGCCGGGTCGCCGGGTCCAGCCGGCCGTGGCGCGGCACCGGATAGCCGACCTCGGCGAGCTCGGCCTGGAGGCGTGCGACGCCGCGCGGCCGGCCTTCGCCGGGCTCGGGCCAGAGGCCGATGCCGGCGGCCGCCAGCCGCGCCCAGTCGAACAGCTCGCCGGGGTCCTGCTTGCGGTCCGGGGCGACGTCGCTGTGGCCGAGCACGCGCCGCGCCGGGATCGGCCAGCGCCCGAGGATCGCCCGGCAGAGCTCGATACAGGCGGCGTACTGGGGCTCGGGGAAGGCGCGGTAGCCCCATTCGTGGCCGGGATTGACCAGCTCGATCCCGATCGAGCGGTCGTTCAGATGGCTCTGACCCTGCCAGGCGCTGACCCCGGCGTGCCAGGCGCGCGCGGTCTCCGGCACCAGGGCGACGACCTCGCCGTCCTCGTCGATCAGATAGTGGGCGCTGACCCGGGCGGCCGGATCGGCGAGCCGTGCCAGCGCCGCGGCCGCGTCCGGCATGCCGGTATAGTGCAGGAGCAAAAGGTCGACCGGGCAGCGCGGCGGCCGGGCATCGGCATTCGGCGACGGCTGCAGGCGCACCCGCGCCCGGGCTCAGAAGCGGCGCAGCAGGCGCTGCAGGTAGTCGAGCTCCTCGGTCGGGCGCTGGCGGTCGCTGGCGCGGCGCTGCAGCTCCTCGAGGATCGAGCGGGCCTTGCCCAGATCGAGCTCGGTCGGCACCTTCTCGCCCCAGAGATCGACGCCGCCCTGGTTGTAGGTCGAGCGGCCGAGCGGGTCCCGGTTGTTGGGCGCCTGACCATATTGCTGGCCGGGCATCCGCCCCTGGCCCTGGCCGTACATGCGCTGCATCTCCTGCATCATCGCCTGGCCGCCCTGGCGCAGCTGGTCGAGCGCCTGGGACTGCGGGTCGAGGGCGTTGTCGGGGGCGCCCTGCTGCAGGGCGTCGCGGGCGGCGCGCATCGCGAGCTCGGCCTCGCCCAGACTCCGTGGGATCTCGGCGCCGGCCTCGCCGATCGCCTGCATCAGCTCGCCGAGCGCGCGCCGTAGCGCCTCCTGATCCAGGGCCATCTGGCCGAGCTGACCGCCCGGCTGCATCGGACCCATCTGCCCCTCTTGACCCATCTGCCCCTCTTGACCCGGGCGCATCTGGCCCCTCTGCCCTTGCTGGCCGGGCTGACCCGGCTCGCCGAGCGAATCCTGCTGCCCCTGCTGCGGGTCCCGCCGGGTCATGCTGAAGGTCTGATCGAGCAGGTTCTGCTGGCGCTGGATCATCTTTTGCAGCTGGCTCATCATCTGCTGGCCCTGCTGCATCTGGCCGTTCTTCGCGACCTGGAGGTTCTCGAGCAGCTCCTGGAGCTGGGCCAGCATCTGCTGGGCGGCCTCGCGGGCGCCGGTCTTGATCATCTCCCGGATCTTGTCCAGCATCTGCTGCAGATCCTGGCGCTCGACCTGGATCGCGTTCGGGTCGGGCGCCTGCGCCTGCTGCTGCTCTCGGCCGACTGCGACTGCGCCTGCCGGGCGAGCGCGTCGAGATACTCGTTCATGGCGCGCTGGAGCTCGCTCATCAGCCGATCGAGCTCCTGATCGCTGGCGCCTTTGGCGAGCGCGTCCTTGAGCGCCTGCTGGAGCTGGCGCAGATCGCGCTCGGCGAGCGACACGCTGCCGTCCTCGAGGTGGAGTGCGGTGTCCCAGAGCAGCGCCAGGACGTCGTCGAGCGCCTTGTGGTTCTGGTCGTACAGCAGGCGCAAGGCGGCCGAGCGCAGCGCCATGTAGACCGCAGTATCGTTCTGGAACTGCGCCGGCGAGCGGCTCAGCTCGTCGAGCGCCGCCACCACCTCGTCGGTCTGATCCGGCTCGGCCGCCAGACGGCGCCGCTGTTCGATGATCGCCCGCGCCACCGGGTGCTGGAACGGCCGCGCCGGCAGAACCAGCTCCTGGGGCTCGCTCTGGCCGTGCTGATCGATGCCGTCGACCGCCTCGAGCCGGACCACGACCGGCAGCCCGGCCCAGGGATGCGGGGTCAGATCGACGTAGGCGGAATCGTCGATCTTGGTCGTGCCGCCGGCCGGCCGCACCAGCTCGATCCGCTCGACCTTGTCGTCATGGCCGACGCGGTTCATCAAGAGCGCGATGCTGGTGACCCCGTAGTCGTCGTTAGCCAGGAAGTGGGACCGCAGCACGCCCCGATGGGTGGCCCCCGGCGGTTCGGCGAACTCGATGGTCGGCGCCTGATCGGGCACCGCCTCGATCTGCCAGAGGCCGAGCGCCTGGTCACCGCGGCCGATGCTCAGCTGGCCCGAATGGTTGATCACCAGGCTGGCCTCGGCGCTCTCCTCGGCGATCGCGACGAACGGCTTGGTCTGCTGGTCGAGGCCGATCGCGTAGCTCGGCGCCGGCCCGCGGATGTGATGGAGCTGGGCGAGCGCCTCGCTGCCGGCCGGCAAGGCGACGGTGGCCGGGGCGCGGACGACGACCGGCGCCCCCGGCGCCGGACGCTCGGCCTCGAGCCGCACCGGCGGCCGACCGGTGTACAAGGGCGGCGTGACCCAGAGGGTGAGCTCGACCGGGGCCTCGGTCACCGCCGCGGCCCGGCGCAGCTCGAACGCCTGCAGCAGGCGCTTGGGCGCCATGCCGCCGGCCTCGACCAGGGCCACGACCAGCACGAGCAGCAGGCCGGCCCGCAGCGCCCAGGGGTCGCGCCTGGGCAGGTCGGAGCGCGGCGGCCCGACCCGGAGCTGGCGCAGCGCCCGCGCCAGCCGCTCCTGGTGACGCCGCCAGAGCGAGCGGGTCGCCGGATCCTCGTCGCCCGCGGACAGCCGGTCGCCGAGCGAGCGAAGCGGCTGGTGCGCGAGCGCGTTGATCCGCTCCAGGCGGCGCAGGCCGGCGGCGTGGTCGGGCCAGCGCAAGCCGGCGCGCGCCTGCCACAGCGTCCAGATCAGACCGCCCGCCAGCAGGGCCAGCCCGAGCCCGTGCAGCCATGCCGGCAGCAGCGTCCAGAGCCCGAACAGGCTGATGACCAGAAAGACGCCGATCAGCGCCAGGCTCGGCCATAGCGCCACCCATGCCGTTTCGAAGGCAGCCGCTGCCCGCGCCAGCACCACCCGGCGGCGGAACCCGAAGCTGCGTCTCGGATCGGCATCGCTCATGCCCGCTCTCCTCGCTCACCAGCCGCACCACGCTCCACCGCGGGCGACGCCAACCAGGGCGGTAAACGCTCGTCGGCAAAGCGCGCGGCTGGCTCGATACGCGCCTTGACCACGGCATGACGCGCCCCCTCGACCAACACCTCGGCCGCCACCGGCCGCGAGTTGTAATCGGACGCCATGACCGCGCCATAAGCACCCACGCCGGTTAACACTACCAGATCTTCGGCCGCGAGTGGCGGCAAATCGCGCCGACGCGCAAAAACATCGGCGCTCTCGCAGATCGGCCCGGCCAGATCGACCGGCTGCAGCGCAGCACCGGCCGCCGGCTCCGTGACCGGCAGGACCGCGTGCCAGGCGTCATAGAGGGCTGGTCGCAACAGGTTGTTCATGCCGGCGTCGACCACGATGCAGGGGCGCTCGGCGCCCGCCTTGACGTACAGCACCCGGGTCAGGAGCACGCCCGCCTCGGCGACCAGCCAGCGCCCGGGCTCGAACACCAGCTCGACCTCGAGCCCGGCCGTGAGCCTCTGGATCAGCAGCGCGTAACCCTCCAGATCGAGTTCCGTCTCGGCCTGGTAGCGGACCCCGAGGCCGCCGCCGAGGTCGAGGCGTCGGATGCCGATCCCAACTCGATGCAATTCCCGGACCAGGTCGATCCCGCGCCGGAAGGCCGCCTCGAAGGGTGCCAGGCTCAGGATCTGCGAGCCGATGTGCAGGTGCAGGCCGACGATCTCGATCCCGGCCAGCCGGCTCGCGAGATCGTAGACCTCGAGCGCCTGGTCGTAGGCGATGCCGAACTTGTCCTGGCGCCGGCCGGTGCTGATCTTGTCGTGGGTGTCGGCGGCGACGTCCGGGTTGATCCGGAGCGCCACCGGCGCCCGCAGCCGGCGCGCCGCGGCGACCTCGCCCAGCGCGATCAGCTCGGGTACCGATTCGACGTTGAACTGGGCGATCCGCGCCTCCAGCGCCAGGACCATCTCGTCGCGGCTCTTGCCGACGCCCGAGAACACGATCCGCCCGGCCGGCACGCCTGCCGCCAGCGCCCGCTGCAACTCGCCGCCCGAGACCACCTCGGCGCCGGCGCCCTCGGCCGCGAGCGTCCGGATCACCGCGAGATTGCTGTTCGCCTTGAGCGCGTAGCAGAGCCGCACCGGCTGGCCGGCGAAGGCCGCGAAAAAGCGCCGCACGCGCGCCCGCATGCCGCTCGAGGCGTAGACATAGGCCGGCGTGCCGACTTCGGCCGCGATCACGGCGAGCGGCACCGCCTCGGCGCACAGCTGGCCGTCCCGATAGCCGAAATCGCTCATGGCTGGGTCTCGGGCTGGGTCTCAGGCTGGGTCTCGGGCTGGGTCTCGGGCTGGGTCTCGGGCTGGGTCTCGGGCTGGGTTTTGGAGCGAGTTTTGGGTTTGGCCGGCGGACCCTCGTAGCCGGGGTCGCCGGGCTTCGGCAGGCGGAGCGCGCCTTTCTTGCCGCAGGCGGCGAGCATGCCGAACGCCAGCAGCGCGAGCGCGGTCCGCCGCCCCGCTGCCGACCGCTGCAAGCGCTCAATGGACAAAGATGCCGACATGACTGCCCATGGTTGCAAAGCCGTTCTGGAGACCGAGCGTGACATCGCCGAGGTGCAGGCTGCCCATCACCGAGCAACCGCCGAGGAGGACGCTCACCAGCATCATCCGCCAGAGGCGTGCGAGGGTTCCCCACGAGGTCACAGAAAACGCTCCCGCGCCGCGGTGATCGCTGCCCGCACCCGGACGGGCGCGGTGCCGCCGAAGCTGGTTCGCGACGCGACCGATGAGGTCACGCTCAGGACCTCGAGCGCCGCAGCCGTGATCCCGGGCTCGATCGCCTGCAGCTCGGCGAGTTCGAGGCCGTCGAGGCCGACCCCCAGGGCCTCGGCCCGGCGCACCGCCTGGGCGGCGATCCCATGGGCGGCGCGAAACGGCAGGCCGATCGCCCGCACCAGCCAGTCCGCGAGATCGGTCGCGGTCGGACAGCCGAGCGCGGCCGCAGCCGCGAGCCGCTCCGTGTCGACCGTCATGCCGGCGATCATGGCGGCCATGGCAGCCAGGCAAAGGGTCAGGCTGTCGGCGGCATCGAACACCGGCTCCTTGTCTTCCTGCAGATCCTTGGCGTAGGCGAGCGGCAGGCCCTTGAGGACGATCAGCAAAGCGTTCAGGCCGCCAATCACCCGGCCGGTCTTGGCGCGCACCAGCTCGGCGGCGTCGGGATTGCGCTTTTGCGGCATGATCGAGCTGCCGCTCGAGAACTCCTCGGCCATGCGCACGAAGGCGAACTGGGGCGTCGACCAGAGCACCAGCTCCTCGGCGAGCCGCGACAGATGGACCGCCGTGATCGCCGCCGCGGCCAGGAACTCGAGCGCGAAGTCGCGATCCGAGACCGCATCGATCGAGTTGGCGGCGGGGCGGGCGAAGCCGAGCTCGCTCGCGGTCTGGTCGCGATCGATCGGGAAGCTGGTGCCGGCGAGGGCGGCCGCGCCGAGCGGGCATTCGTTGAGGCGCGCCCGCGCGTCGGCGAAGCGGCCGCGATCGCGCCCGAGCATCTCGACATAGGCCAGCAGGTGATGGCCGAGGGTGACCGGCTGGGCGGCCTGCAGATGGGTGAAGCCCGGCATGACCGAGCCGGCATGCTCCTCGGCACGCGCCAGCAGCGCCGCCTGCAGCTCCCGGAGCAGGCCGTCGGTGCGCTCGATCGCGGCGCGCACCCAGAGCCGGAAATCGGTCGCCACCTGATCGTTGCGCGAGCGCGCGGTATGCAGCTTGCGGCCCGGCTCGCCGACGAGCTCGGTCAGCCGGGCCTCGATGTTGAGGTGGATGTCCTCGAGGGCGGCGCTGAACGGGAAGTCGCCGGCCTCGATCTCGCGCTCGATCTGCTCGAGCCCCTTGACGATCGCGTCGCGCTCGGCGGCGCTCAAGAGGCCGACCGCGGCCAGCATCCGGGCGTGCGCCCTGGAGCCCACGAGATCTTGAGCATAGAGCCGCTTGTCGAAGCCGATCGAGGCGTTTATCTGCTCCATCAAGGGCGCCGGCCCGCGGTCGAAATGACCGCCCCAGAGATCGACCCCGCGGGGCCGCGACTGCCGCCGTCCGGCGCCGCTCACCGCCCGGCCCGCGAGCGAAGGCAGAGGGTCGCTCGCGACCCGGCCTGGAAGGGACTGGAAGACCGCATGAGGTGTTCCCTGCGTGCTGCGCTGGCGCTGCTGGCGCTGATCATCCCATTCCCCGCGGCCGCGTTCAACCTCGCGCCGAGCACGCCCAAGCCGGCGCCCGCGCTGGCGTTCGAGGACGCGGCCGGCAACCCGCTGACGCTCGCGGATTTTCGTGGCCAGGTGGTGGTGCTCAATCTCTGGGCCACCTGGTGCGGCCCCTGCCGCAAGGAGATGCCGTCGCTCGATCGTCTCGAGGCGGAGCATGGCCCGGACGGGATCTACGTCCTGCCGCTGTCGCTCGATCGCGGTGATGCGGACCAGATTCAAGCCTTTTACGACGAGGTCGGCATCCGAACCCTGAAAATCTATCGCGACCCCACGTCGGCGGCAAGCCGCGCGCTCGGCGCCTTCGGTCTGCCGACCACCGTGGTGTTCGATCAGGAGGGCCGCGAGGTCGGCCGCGTTCTCGGCCCTGCCGAGTGGGACAGCGACGAGGCGGTCACGACGCTTCGGGCGCTGCTCGAGCCCCAGCGCACCGAGCGCGCGAGCAACTGACGGGCAGGCGAGACGGGATTCACGCCGTCAGCTAACCGCGGCCGGACCCGGCCAGCAGGTCGAGGAACTGCCGCGGCGTCACCATCCGGATGCCCCCATAGGCGCCGAGCGAGAGCAGATCCTTGTCCCGGGTGACGACATAGTCGGCCCCTCCCGCCAGGGCGCAGGCGATGACCATGTCGTCGTTCGGGTCGCGCACCACGCCGGCGACGGGTGGCAAATCAGTGACGACCAACGTCGTCGTCCGAAGAAGCCGATGATATCGCCTCACTCGATCGTCAGCGTACGGATAGCGCCTGCGAATCCTGCGCCGATGAAGAAGCCTGTCCTGCATCTCCTCCAGGATCGGGGGCGTCAGCACGATCTCAAAGACCCCTTCACGCGCACGGCGAAGAAGCTCCGAAGCAACGCCGCGCGGCGCGAGAAAAGCGCTGACCAGAACGGTCGTGTCAGCGACGACCCTTCGCATGCTCTTCCAGGCGTGCCGCCTTGATTTCCTCCGCGATCCACTCCTCTTCTTCGTCGGCAGTCATGGTGGTCGGGGCACGCCGCTTGGGCTCGTCGATGATCTGGATGAGCTCGTCCCACGCCTGCTCGCGCTCGACCGCGGAAACGGGCTTGAGCAGGACGCCGGTCTCGACCAGCTCGGCCTCGAGATAGTCGCCCTCGGCGAGCTTGAGCTTCCGCCGAGCCTCGGCCGGCAGGGTGACCTGCCCGCCGCGCAGCAGCCGCACGCGTGTCATCGCCTTCTCCTTGCGCCGGCGCTCATCATACTCGAACCGTACCTCGGCTCCGAGCGGTTTCGCCAAATGAGATGGCCGGGCGCGGCGCCCGGCCATCTCGATGACGCCGAGGGCGAAGGGTCGCGAGCGGCCCTTGAAGGTCAGGAAATACCGCCGAGGTTGACGTATTTGATCTCGAGATACTCGTCGATGCCGTACTTCGAGCCCTCGCGGCCGATGCCCGAGTGCTTGTAGCCGCCGAACGGCGCCACCTCGGTCGAGAAGATGCCGTCGTTGACCGAGACGATGCCGGCCTCGAGCGCCTCGGCGACCTTGAACACCCGGCCGACGTCGCGGGCGTAGAAGTAGCTGGCGAGCCCGTATTCGGTCTTGTTGGCAAGCCCGATCACCTCGTCCTCGTCCTTGAACTTGAACAAGGGCGCGACCGGTCCGAAGGTCTCCTCGTGGCTGATCAGCATGGTGGGCGTGCAGTTCGAGAGCACGGTCGGCTCGTAGAACAGGCCGCCCAGCGCATGCGGCTTCCCGCCGGTCAGGACCTTGGCGCCGTGCGCCTTGGCGTCCGACACGTGACGCTCGACCTTGGCGATCGCGGCGGGCTCGATCAGCGGGCCCTGCTCGGTGCCTTGATCGAGGCCGGCGCCGACCTTGAGGCGCGCGACCGCCGCGGAGAACTTCTTCGCGAACTCGTCGTAGACGCTCTCCTGGACGTAGATCCGGTTGGTGCAGACGCAGGTCTGGCCCGAGTTCCGGAACTTGCACGCGATCGCGCCCTTGACCGCGGCGTCGATGTCGGCATCGTCGAAGATGATCAGCGGCGCGTGGCCGCCGAGCTCCATGCTCACCTTCTTGACCGTGTCGGCGCACTGCTTGAGCAGGATTTTCCCGACCTCGGTCGAGCCCGTGAACGACAGTTTCCGGACCAGATCGTTGCCGGTCAGCTCGCCGCCGACCTCCTTGGCGCTGCCGGTGATGACGTTGAACACGCCCTTGGGGATGCCGGCGCGCTCGCCGAGCTCGGCCAGCGCCAGCGCCGAATAGGGCGTGAAGCTCGCGGGCTTGACCACGACCGTGCAGCCCGCGGCCAGCGCCGGCGCGCATTTGCGGGTGATCATGGCGTTGGGGAAATTCCAGGGCGTGATCGCGGCGCAGACCCCGACCGGCTGCTTGAACACCATCAGCCGGCGGCTCTCGGCCACGGTCGGGATGATGTCGCCGTAGACCCGCTTGGCCTCCTCCGCGTACCACTCGACGAAGGCGGCACCATAGGCGATCTCGCCGCGCAATTCGGCGAGCGGCTTGCCCTGCTCGCGGGTCATCAGAATCGCGAGGTCCTCCTGGTTCGCCATCATCAGATCGAACCATTTGCGGAGGATCTTCGAGCGCTCCTTGGCGGTCGTCCGGCTCCAGCTCTTGAAGGCGCGATCGGCCGCCTCGATCGCGCGCCTGGTCTCGGCGACGCCCAGCTTCGGCACGCTGCCGATGACCTCGCCCGAGGCCGGGTCGCTGACCTCGCTCTTCGCCCGGTTGTCGGCATCGATCCAGGCGCCGTCGACGTAGCACTGCTCGCGGAACAGGCTCGGGTCGGACAGTTGGATGCGAAAATCCTTGAGCGCGGTAGCCATGATGTACCCTCCACTGTTCGGTGCCGCCCGCCGGCGTCGCCCGCCGCCCGTGCCGCTGCCGTGATGTTGCGAAAAATGGCCGCCGGAGCCGTTTCAGCGCGGGCCGTTGGCCGACCTCCCGAAGGCTCCCGAAGACCGCCCCCTTGCAGCTTTGGAGGTAAGGTCGAGCCCCGAACTTTCAACCCTGGCCGCGGGCCGCGCGCGGCGCGAAAGTCTGCACGGCATTGGTGGAGACCGGCCGCTGGAACCGGACCTCGAGCGCCCTCAGAGGCGGATGCGGAAGTCGTTCTGGCCGGACTGATCGTTGCCGCGCATCAGATAGAGCGTGCGCACCGAGTGGTCGGTGATGCCGAGGCGATGGTAGAGCTCGGTCGCGCGCTCGCGGTCGAACACCGAGCTGGTCGGCATGAAGCGCAAGGTCATGCCGCGGCGCGGTTTGTCGGAGGTGTTGGCCTCCGAGCCGTGGAGCAGAAAAACGTCGTGCAGCGAGACCTGGCCCGGCGCGAGCTCGAGGTCGACCGCCTGGGTCTCGTCGAACTCGTCCGGGCTGCAGTTCCTGGTTGAGGGTCACGTCGGTCGCCTCGACCGTCCGGTGCCGGCGCAGTTTTCTGTCCTTGTGCGAGCCTTTGATGACCCGGAGACAACCGTTTTCCGAGGTCGCGGCATCGACCGCGATCCACACCGTGCAGGTCGCGAGCGGCCGGATCGGCCAGTATTCGCCGTCCTGATGCCAGGGCGTGCGCTTGCCGTCGCGCGCGGGTTTGGCGAAGAAGCTCGAGTTCCAGAGCGCGAAATTGGGTCCCGAGAACCTGCTCGACCATGCCCAGGATCGCGGGCTCGCGGGCGAAGTTCAAAAAGCCGGTGTCGTATTGCAGGAGACAGGAGCAGTAGTCGCGAAACTCGGGATGCCTCGCCAGCAGCCGGCCATGCGCGGCCCGGATCTCGAGGAGCGTGGCCTCGGGCAGGCGGAAATCGGGAATGACGTAGCCGGCCTCGATGATACTGCTCGATCTCGGCCTGACTGAGCATCCTGGCTTCCTTGACCCGCCTCGGGGGGGCTTGAGCCTTAGCGGAGGGCCGCGCGCTCCGGAAGGCTCGTCGACGGCTCCTTGCATTTCCCGCGCGCTCGGGCGAACTTGCGCGCTACGTGGTCAAGGTATTCGGCCAGGCTGGAAGCGAAAAAGAATGAGCGAAGAGCCTCGCACCGCGCGCCGGCTCGCGGCGATTCTCGCCGCCGACGTGGTCGGCTATTCGCGCCTCATGGGCGTGGACGAGGAAGGCACGCTCGCCGCGCTCAACGCCCATCGCGAGGAGCTGATCGACCCGCCGATCGCCGAGCACCGCGGGCCGCATCGTCAAGACCACCGGCGACGGCATGCTGGTCGAGTTCGCCAGCGTCGTCGATGCGGTGCGCTGCGCCGTCGAGATCCAGCAGGAGCATGGCCGACGCGCAACGCCGACGTGCGCCGAGACCGGCGCATCCGCTTCCGCGTCGGCATCAATCTCGGCGACGTGATCGTCGAGGACGACGACATCTTCGGCGACGGCGTCAACGTCGCGGCGCGGCTCGAAGCGCTGGCCGAGCCCGGCGGGATCTGCGTCTCAGCGCGCCGTGCGCGAGCAGGTCGCGCGAAAGCTCGATCTTGGCTTCGACGACCTCGGCGAGCAGAGCGGTCAAGAACATCGCCCGGCCGGTGCGCATGTCTATCGCCTGCGGCGGCGTCGAGCCGAGGAACGTGCGCCGCAGCCGACCCGCAGCCGGCGCTGCTCCGCTGCCCGACAAGCCGTCGATCGCCGTGCTGCCGTTCAAGAACATGTCGCGGCGACCCGGAGCAGGAATATTTCGCCGACGGCATGGTCGAGGACATCATCACGGCGCTCTCGCGCTTCCGCTGGCTCTTCGTGATCGCCCGCAACTCGAGCTTCACCTACAAGGGCCAGGCGGTGGACGTGAAGCAGGTCGGCCGCGAGCTCGGCGTGCGCTATGTGCTCGAAGGCAGCGTCCGCAAGGGCGGCGAACCGGCGTACGCATCACCGCCCAGCTGATCGAGGCCGAAACCGGCGCACATCTGGGCCGACCGTTTCGACGGCGCGCTCGAAGACGTCTTCGCCCTCCAGGACCGAGATCACCATGAGCGTGGTCGGCGCCATCGAGCCGAGCCTGCGCCAGGCCGAGATCGAGCGCGTCAAGCGTAAGCGGCCCGACAGTCTCGACGCCTACGATCTCGTACTCCGCGCCCTGCCGCATGTCTATCCGGCGATGCCGGACGCGGCCAGGACTGGCGCTCACGCTGCTCGAGCGCGCGCTGAACAAGGACCCCGACTATGCGCTGGCGCATGGGTTCGCCTCCTGGGCGCATGAGGTCGTCTTCGCGCGCGGCGGCGGGCGCAGGAGAACCGCCTCGGGGTGATCCGCCACGCCCATGCGGCGATCGCCCACGGGCGCGACGACGCCGTGGCACTCTCGCTCGGCGGCTTCGGCCTGGGTATGATCGCTCACGACCGCCAAGCCGCGCGCCAGGCCTTCGAGGCGGCGCTGGCTCTCAGCCCGTCGTCCGCACTCACCTACATGCTGGGGAGTGTCATCATGGTCCACGCCGGCGATGCCGATCGCGGCATCGAATGGGGCGAGCGCGCGCTCCGCCTGAGCCCGTTCGACCCGATGAGCTACCTCCCCTGGGCCTCGATCGCCCGCGGCCATTTCCAGCGCGGCGAGTACGAAGCAGCGGCGGAGGCGGCGCAGAAGGTGTTTCAGGCCAATCCGCTATTGGAGCCTGGCTCACCGTCTGCTGGCGGCAACGCACGCGAAGCTTGGGCAGCTCGACGCGGCCAGGTCCGCCGCCGCGCGCGTCCTCGAGCTGGAGCCGGACTTCACCATCAGCGGATGGTGCGCCAAATTCGACATTCACCCGTCGCTCGCCGAGCCCTTGAGCGAAGCGCTCAGGACGGCCGGACTGCCGGCCTAGATCTGCGGTTCGCCGTCCCTTTGCCTTCTCCTTCGGCTGTGGCAAGCTCCTGGCGAGCCGCATAGCTGGCATGACAGCGCGGAGGCCCCCATGGCCGACATCATTTCTCGTGCGGCGGCTTCGATCCCGAGACCTTGCCGGGGCGCAGCGGCTCGGGCTATCCGGCGCCGTTTCGCGATGCGGTCGCGGGCCGGATCAAGCGGGCGCTGGGCGATGCCTTCGGGCTCACCCAGTTCGGCGTCAACCTGGTCGAGCTGCCGCCCGGCTGCTGGTCGTCCCAGCGCCACTGGCACAGCGCACGAGGACGAGTTCGTCTACGTGGTGAGCGGCGAACTGACACTGGTGACCGACGCCGGCGAGCAGCTCATGCGCGCGGGCATGGTCGCGGGCTTCAAGGCCGGCAAGGCCGATGGCCATCACCTGATCAATCGCTCGGGCGCGCCCGCCGTCTACCTCGAGATCGGCACCCGCATCCCCGAGGACGAGGCGGTCTACTCGGATATCGACATGGAACTCCGCCGCCGCCCCGAGGGGCACGCTTTCGTTCACAAGGATGGCGAGCCTTATTGACGGAAATCGGCCGCGACCGAAGGCTCGCCATTCCTCCTTGCGGCGAAGCCTACTTACCGGTCGTGAACACCAGGCTCACCGGGGTCGGGACCTCGGCGATGTTGCCGGTCGGCGTCAGCTCGCCCGTCTTCTGATCGATCGCGAGCTGAACGATGCTGTCGCCCTTCTGGTTGAGGGCGTAGAGCCATGTCCCCGTCGGGTCGAGCTGGAAGCCACGCGGGAAGGCGATGTCCTCGGTCACGAACTGCACCCGCTCCGGCACGCCCTGCTCGTCGAGCCGGAAGACGACGATCGCATCGGCATCCGGATGATCCGAGAAGCGACGGTTGGAGCCGTAGAGGAACTTGCCCGACGGGTGAACCATGATCTCGGCCGTGCTCTTGGCGTCGGGGAAGTCGTCCGGCACCGTCGACACCGCGGCGATCGGCTCGCCGAGCTTGCCGCTGTCGGCATCGTAGGGCAGAGCGGTGACGGTCGCCTTCAGCTCGCTGATGACATAGAGCATCGTGCCGTCCGGGCTGAAGGCGAGGTGGCGCGGCCCGCTGCCCGGCGGCAGGGCGACCTCGCCGACCTTGGCGAGCTTGCCATCCTGGAGCTGCCAGGTCTCGACCTTGTCGATGCCGAGATCGGCGGTCGCGATGTAGCGACCGGCGGGATCGAACATCACGGCGTGCGGATGCGGCGCCTCCTGGCGCTCCTTGTTGGGGCCGCTGCCGTGCTGCATCACCACGTCGGTGGGCGCGCCGAGGCTGCCGTCCGCGCCGATCGGGAAGACCGCAAAGGAGCCGCCCATGTAGAGTGCCACCACGAGGTACTGGCCGCTCGGGTCGACCTGGAGATGGGCCGGGATCGGCCCCGGCAGCGCTTGTCGGTTGATCAGCGCGATCTCGCCGCTGCCTTCGTCGATCCGATAGGCCTCGACCGAGCCCGCGTTCTTGCCCTGGTAATTGTCGACCTCGTTGATCGCGAACAGGAACCGCTGATCGGGTGACAACGCCAGGAACGACGGATTGTCGGAAGCGACGGTCTGAATGAGCTCGAGCTTGCCCGTCCCCTGGTCGACCTTGGCGACATAGATGCCCTCGGAGTGCGCCTTGCCCGAATCGCCTCCCGGGGCGTCGTGGGTATAGGTGCCGATATAGGCGTAGTTGGCGGCCTCGGCCGCCTGCAGTTGCTGACCGCCAACCGCCGCCCCCAAGATCACGAGCGCAGCGAACGTCGACCATAGATAGCGCATGATACCCCCCTTGCCTTTCTTGCCGAGAAGGCTGATCCAGCTTGCAGCTGCTGTTCATGAGGCAGCAGTACATCCGAGGTTGCGCCGATCCGGTGCCGAGCGCAAGCGCCGGAGCGCGGTCGGCGGCAGGTTCATCCGTCATTGAGTGACAAACCGCAAAGGAGGCGAGCAACGTGAGTGCCCAAGTGGCCGGAACATCCATCAACCCGTTGAAGGCACGTCTGGCGGCCGGCAAGCCTGCGGTCGGGCTGCTGGTGTCGATGCCGAGCGTGCACGTCGCCCAGGTGCTGGCGGCGGCGGGCTTCGACTGGCTGTTCTTCGACATGGAGCACGGGCCGATCGGGATCGAATCGGCGCATGCCATGATCACCGCGACCAGCGGCACGGCTTGTGCGCCGATCGTGCGCGTGCCCTGGAACGTGCACTGGCTGGCGAAGCCGGTGCTCGACGCCGGCGCCATGGGGATCATCTTCCCGATGATCCGGAGTGCCGCCGACGCCGAGGCGGCGGTGCGCGCGGTCCGCTATCCGCCCGCGGGCGAGCGCGGCTTCGGGCCGTTCTATGCGCCCGCCCGTTTCGGCCTCACCATGCAGACCTACGCCGATCCGGCCGACCGCGAGATCCTCTGCATCCTCTTGATCGAGCACAAGGACGCGATCGACGACATCGACGCGATCCTGAAGGTGCCCGGCGTCGACGCCTGCCTGATCGCGCCCTTCGATCTGGCGATGAGCTACGGCTACCGCGACGGTCCCGCGCACGACGAGGTCCAGGCCGCGACCGCGCGCGCCGAGCGGGCGATCGCCGCGAGCCCGGTCCATCTCGGCGGCCTGGCGCTCTCCGCCGAGGTCGCCAACGCCATGATCGGTCGCGGCTACCGGCTGATCCTGACCGGCTTCGACACGCTGCTTTTGCAGCGCGCCGCGGGCGAGATCTTGGGCGGGATCGAGCGTGGCGACTAGGTCGAGAGGGCAGGCCACCGCAGGCAGGCTTTTGGCAAGGAAGGCAGGCGGGCGAGGCCGCATGCGGTGGTGGCTCGGACTCCTGGTCGCGCTGGTCGGCGGCGCGGCGGCGGCGGCCAGCCAGCTCGAGCTGGAGGGCGCTTTGGTCCAGGGCGGGCTGGTGCGCGGCCAGGTGCCGCCCGGCAGCGAGGTCCGGTTCGCCGGCCGAAGGCTGCACCTCGATCCGGCCGGCCGCTTCCTGTTCGGTTTCGGCCGCGACGAGGCGACCGGCGAGCCGCTGGTGGTGCGCTACCCGGACGGCCGCCGGACGACGCGCCGCCTGACGGTCGCCAGGCGCGAGTACCAGATCGAGCGGGTCGAGGGCCTGCCCCCGCGCGAGGTCTCGCCGAGCGCCGAGGACCTGGTCAGGATCCGGGCCGATGCCAGGCTGATCGAGGCGGCCCGAGAGCGCGATTCGGCCGAGCCCGCGATCGCGCCGGCGTTCGTCTGGCCGGTCGTCGGGCGGATCAGCGGGGTCTACGGCAGCCAGCGGATCCTGAACGGCGAGCCGCGCGCGCCCCATCGGGGCGTCGACATTGCGACGCCTTTGGGCACGCCGGTCGGAGCGATGGCCGCAGGCGTGGTCTCGCTCGCCGCGCCCGACATGTACTTCACCGGCAACACGGTGATGATCGACCACGGCTATGGCCTGCACAGCGTCTACGCCCACCTCAGCGCGCTGCTGGTCAAGGTCGGCCAGGCGGTCCGCCAGGGCGAGCCGGTCGGCCGGGTCGGCGCCACCGGCCGGGCCACCGGGCCGCATCTGCACTGGGGCGTCTACTGGTTCGACCAGGCGCTCGACCCGGCCCTGCTGGTCGGACCGATGCCGCAGTCGTGAGCCTGGGCCGCGCGGGCGTGCTTGGTTAAGGGATCGTTATGATTCGCAGCCTATGCTGGCGGTCCAGCCTGAGCTGATCCCGAAGCAACCTAGTGTCCGTCCATAAACGCTAGATGTTGGGCCTTCTTTTGGGGGAGACGCTGGATATTGTGTAGGCGAGAGCGCGATGGAGAGCTTTTGGCGCGGGTGGTGGTGCTGGTTGGAGGACGTCAAGAAGCGGTTTGAGCGAGGTCGAGGCGTGCGTGATGGCACCGGCGCCTTTGGGACCGGGTCGGCGGGACGCGCGGCGGTGGGCTCAGGCGGGTTTGAGGCGCGCGAAGAGGGCGAGGTTGTAGGCGACCACTGAGGACCAGACGTAGGCCTCGAAGTGGCTGAGCCCGCGCCAGGTGCAGCGGGCGAGGCCGTAGGCGCGCTTGAGGCAGGAGATGTCGGCCTCGATGCCGGCGCGGAAGTTCCTGAGCTTGCGGTAGAGCCAGCGGCTCCTGACCATGTCTTCGATCCGGAGGCCGCGTTTCTTGTGGAAGGCCAGGTCGCGGACGCCGCGCGCCTTGGCCTGGCTCAGGTTGTCGCGGCTGGCATAGCCGCCGTCGGCGGCGAGCTGACGCGGCGCCTCGCCCTGGTGCGCGATGTGGCGCTCGAGCATCGGCAGCAGACGCTCGCTGTCGGCCGGGTTGCCGGCTTCGATCACGAGGTCGAGGATCAAGCCGCTCTGGCCGCTGGTCAGGTTGAGCTTGTGGCCGTAGTGAACGTCGCGGCTGCCCTTGATGATGATGTCGGCATGGGGCTCGAACAGGCTGACCAGCTTGTCGCCGGCCGGGACGGAGTCACCGGCCAGGACCCGACGCTCGGTCTGGACGATGATCCGCTCGATCAGCGGCTGATAGTGACGCAGCTTGGCCTGCCAGAGCTCGACCGCCCAATTGACCGCGACGTTGGCGGCCAAACCATTCATAGGGACCAGCTGCGCCGCCGCTTGGTGCAGATAGGCCAAGGTCGCCCGGGTCGTCTGGATCAGCTCCCGGTACAGCTGAACCCGTCGCGGCCGACCTCGGGTGAATTGGATCGCCCGGGCACGCTTCTTGGCCGCACGGCGGTGATCGCGCCACGACAGCCCGGCGCCGCCCGCCAGCGTGGCCGCCTCCCGCAGCAGGCGCACCATCACCCGGACCGCGTCCCAGAGCAGGCTGCTGTCGCTCGGCTCGTGCACGAGCGCCGCGGTCACCGTGCTGTCCAGCCGGACCACGCGGCCGCGCTCCAGCTTCAGCTCGCGGGCGCTCGCCAGCAGCGCCCGATTGACCCGCTCCCAGGTCTCGGCCCGGATCGCGCTGATCGTCTTGTGCAGCACCGACTTCTGCGGGCTCCACGACCAGGGCAGCCGGGCGAACGCCCGAAACGACGCCGAGTCCTCGAGATGGAACGCCAGCTCCTGGTAGCTCAGCTGGCGATGTTGCTTGAGCAAGGCGCAGCGCAGCACGGCCTCCGCCGGCAGTCCCTGGCGCCCGGTCTCCTTGACGCCGTGCCGGCGCAGGTCGCCCGCGACCAGGCCGAGCAGCTCGCGGTGGCCGTCCAGCCACGCCGACATCGCCTTCAGCTCGCGGCCGATCTCGTGCCCGGCAAAAAGATCGAATAGACTGGCCTGGACGGTGCGTTCTTGGCGCATGGTCGGCTCCGGTGGTTGCGGGTTGTGCTTTGGAATCAGTAGCTTGACGCCAAAGTCTACCCGAAACCGCCGGAGACCGCTCCCCAAAAAACGGGGATTTCCACAACTATTTCAGCATGTTAACCTTTGTGGACGGACACAACCTAGGACGTTCGAGGCGACCATGCAGGCATCGTCGGAACGCGGCCAAGTAGGACCCGAGCTGCTCGCTTACGTGAAGGGCCTGGAGCGCAACTATTACGACTGGCGAGCCGTCCACCTGCACCTCTCGGGGCTGAAGCCGCACAACCGGCGCGACTACCAATTGCGGGTCGCGGCGAGCGAGTTCGATCGGCTGTTGCGCCAGTTCAACAGCGAGCTGTTCCAGCTGGGCAACGGCGACGTCATCTATCTCTGGCACGGCGCCTCGTTCGCGGAGGTCGATCCGGTCGTCCTGCGCCTGCGCTACCTGTTCAGCGACGACCCGCTCGCCAATCCGACCGCGCCCGGGCCCGCGGACGAACCGGATCTGTTGATCGCGGCCGCCGAGCGGCCGGCCGAGCCGGGCAAGTTCTGCAGCTGGTTCGAGCTCGAGCGCGAGTACGACGCGTTCTGCTTCCACATCGAAGAGCTCCTGGAGTCGCTCGGCAAGGACGCTAGCCAGAGCGCTGTGCGCCCCGACGCGCCCCTCGACCCGGGCAAGCTCGCGGGCCTCGAAGCGAGCCTCGCCGGCATGGACCTGTCGGGCCTGACACGCCAGCAGTCGGTCTGCGCGGTCCTGCCCCAGGTCAGCCCGCAGCCGCTGTTCAGCGAGATTTACGTCGCGATCCGCGAGCTCGCCGCCACCCTGGTGCCGGGCGTCGATCTGACCGCCGATCCCTGGCTGTTCCAGCACCTTGCCGAGTTGCTCGACCGGCGTCTCCTGACCTGTCTCGGCCAGCACGATCTCGGGGTGCCGGACGGCGCGATCAGCGTCAATCTGCGCCTCGCCACCCTCTTGTCGCCCGAATTCCTGAAGTTCGACCACGACTTCCGGCGCAAGATCACCTCGCCAGTGATCATCGAGCTGCAGCTGATCGACATCTTCGCCGAGCTCGGCGCCTATATGTTCATCCGCGAGTTCGTGCGCGACCGAGGCTATCTGATCTGTATCGACGGCCTGCACTACCTCCATCTGCCGCTGATCGACCGCAAGCGCCTGGGCGCCGATCTGGTCAAGGTGATCTGGACCCCGGATCTGCTCGACGGGCTCAACGAAGCGCGCCGGGTCGAGCTCAAGGCGTCGATCAAGCGGGCCGGGCTCGACCGGGTGATCCTCTGCCGCTGCGACAGCACCGACGCGATCCGCTGGGGCCAGTCGTTCGGCATCCGGCTGTTCCAGGGGCACTATGTCGATTCGCGGCTGCGCGCCGCGCGGCCGCCCGCGATCGCCGCGGCCCGCGCGGCGATGCGCGCGGCGCCCGGGCGCAGATGAGAGCGCCGCCGCGACCGGCGCCGCACCGGGTCTACACCACGAAGACGTGACCGGCGGGCGCCAGCGGATCGGGCAGAGCGAGCAGCTCGGTGGCGAGAAACTCGACCTTGCCGGCGACGCCGGCGAGCTCGCAGGCCGCCGCGAGCAGACCGCGGATGTCGGCCTGCACGGCCGCCGCCAGCGGCCGGTCGGTGCGCACCGCGAGGTCGAAGCGCCGGGGCTGACAGAGCACGTCCAACTGGCAGCGGCCGAGCTGGCTGAGCTCGACCTCGAAGATCGCCCGCCGGGCGGCCGGTCGCCGCTCCCGGCCGGGCCTCGGGTGGTGCTCGCCATCCGGCAGATCGCGGAGATAGAGCCGCAGCGCGCTCGGATCCTCGATCCCGAGCGGCATGACCAGAACTCGCCAGCCGCCCGCCTGGGGCGTGCGCGCATGCTGGGCGAGCTCGCTCAAGGCGCTGCGCAGGGCGCCGGCCTCGGGCCCCGAATCCGGGCCGCCGCGGTCGCCGGCTGACTCCGGATCCGCCGCTCCGGCGCGCCCGCCCAGAATCTCGATCCAGCGCAGCAGGCGGGCCGCGAGCGCATGGTCGACCGCCGGCAGGCGAAGCCCCTCCGGGCCGCCCGCATCCCGGCTCGTGGCCGGCCGCTGCAGCAAGGCGTCGATCAGACGGTGGAGCGCATCCTTGCCGACCGCCGGCGCCGCTTCGCCGGCCCGGGTCGCGAAGCCGTCCGGCAGGATCAGCTGCAGCCGCGCCCCGGCCGGCACGTCGACCGCAGTCTCGAGGCGGAAGGCGAGGCCGGCCGCGCGCAGCAGGAGATGGCCCGAGGGGTCGGCCCGCCGGCCTCGGCGGTGAGCGGGCGGCCCGCAGGGGGCGCCTGGCCGGGTGAGGCCGGCGTCGGCTGGCCGTTTGCCGTTCCGCGCCGACCACCGGGGTCGTCGCCGGCGGCCAGGCGGGCGGTCAGGCGGAGCGGGATCGGCGGCCCGGCGGGCCGGCCGTCCGGCCCGAGCAGGCGGGCCTCGACCTGGACGCCGGCGGCGGGCGGCGGCGGGGCTTCGGCGGGCGCGCGCGTGCCGACCGCGGTCGGCAGCGCCTGCAGACGGATCATGACCGGCGGCTCGAGCGCGCGGCCGGCGATCGCCAGGAGGCGGGCGGCGCCGGCGCGACCGCCGCCGGCGAGCTCGAGGCTGAGGGTCGCGCCCTTCGGCAAGGGCGGGGCGCCGGTCACCAGCAAGCGCTGGCCGGCCGCCTCGATCAGCGCGCCCTGGCGGGTGACCGAGACCACCGTCGCGCTGACCGGTTGACCGCCGGCGCGCTGCTGGCCCTGCGTCGGCGGGCCCTCTGCGGGCGGCTGGTTGCCGACCGCCGAGACCGCGGCGGCGGCCAGAGGCGGCGGGACCGGGCCGGTCATCGGCGTGCGCCCGCAGGGTCGGCGCCCTGGAGCAGGTGGCCGGCGAGCACCTCGACGTCGCGGGCCGCGGGGCTGGTCGGGTGCCGGACCAGGAAGGGGGTCTGATGGCGGATCGCCTCCGGGACCCCGGGGTCCCGCCGGAGCACGCCCGCGAGCGGCGGCCGCAGTTGCAAAAAATGCTCGCAGACCCGGAACAGACCCTCGTAGGTCGCGCGCCCGGCCTGCTGGCTCGACGCCAGATTGACCACCAGCTCGAGCGGCGCCCGATCGCCGTCCCGGTGCCCGACCTTGATCAGGGCATAGGCGTCGGTCAGCGCGGTCGGCTCGTCGGTGCTGACCACCAGGCGCAGGTCGGCCGCGCGCAGCAGGCGGCGGACCGCCGGATCAGGACCACCAGGATGCCGATCATGCCGAGCGCCAGCGCGAGGTCGCCCTGGCGCAGCGTGTGGCCGAGGCGGCCGAGCAGATCGGCCGGAGCGAGGCTCAGGTTGTGCGCCATCGGCGGGCTCCGGCGGCGCCTCAGGCACGGTCGGCGGCGGGATCGCCGAAGCCGCCGGCGGCCGGCGGGATGGGCAGGCCCTCGCCGCCGTACTGGCGCAGCTTGTTGCGCAGCGTCCGGATCGAGATGCCGAGGATGGTCGCGGCGTGGGTCCGGTTGCCGAGCGTGTGCTGCAGGGTCTCGAGGATCAGGTCGCGCTCGACCTCGGCCACGGTCCGCCCGACCAGCGCGAGCGTACCGGCGGGCTCTCGTGCCCGTCCAGCGGCGCCGCCCTGGAGCAGGATCGCCTCGGGCCCGATCGCGGCGCCGGTCGTCAGCAGCACCGCCCGGTGGATGCAGTTCTCGAGCTCGCGCACGTTGCCCTTCCAGGAATGCTGGCGCAGACGGGCGAGCGCCG
Organism: uncultured Alphaproteobacteria bacterium; assembly: GCA_963730195.1. Classification (GTDB taxonomy): domain Bacteria; phylum Pseudomonadota; class Alphaproteobacteria; order Geminicoccales; family Geminicoccaceae; genus DATAOG01. The sequence goes on along the minus strand of CAVSRN010000057.1, from coordinate 36,053 downwards.
CCTCGCTCAGCGCCCGCACCGCGACGCCGTTGGCGCGGGCATATTTCAGGGCGAAATGCTCGCCGAGCGGGCGCAGGTCGTCCGGGCGCTCGCGCAACGGCGGCAGATGCAGGTTGACCACGTTCAGCCGGAACCAGAGGTCTTCGCGGAACCGGCCGGCCGCGACCTCGGCCTCCAGGTCCCGGTTGCTGGTCGCGATCAGGCGGATGTCGACCTTGATCGGCCGGCCGCCGCCGACCCGGTCGATCTCGCGCTCCTGGGTGGCGCGCAGCAGCTTGGCCTGCAGGCGCGGGTCCATCTCGCTGACCTCGTCGAGCAGCAGGGTGCCGCCGCTCGCTTCCTCGAACTTGCCGATCCGGCGCCCGGTGGCGCCGGTGAAGGCGCCCTTCTCGTGGCCGAACAGCTCGGATTCCAGCAGGTTCTCGGGGATCGCGGCGCAGTTCACCGAGACGAAGGCGCGCTCGGCCCGGCGGCTGTGGCCGTGGACGTAGCGGGCGAGCATCTCCTTGCCGGTGCCGCTCTCGCCGGTGATCAGGACGCTCGCCTCGGATGGCGCGATCTGGCACGCGAGGCCGAGCAGCTCGTGCATCGCCCGGTCCTCGAACACCAGCTCGCGGCGATCGTCGCCGACCGCCGCCAGGATCGCGGCGATCAGCTCGGGGTCGGGCGGCAGCGGCAGGAACTCCCGGGCGCCGGCGCGGACCGGGGCTCGGCTTCGCCGCCCGGTCCGCCGCCGGCGCCGCCGCCGGCGGCGGCCAGGGCGGGCGTCGGCGCGGCCAACAGGCGGCGGAGCGTCGGCCGGACCACGAGCAGGATCAGCATCAGCGCGACCAGCGCCAGCGCCGCCAGCTCGGCGAGGCGCATCAGGTCGGACCGGGTCAGCTGCGGCCACGCGGACACCGGCTCGGCCGGCGGTGGCACGCTGAACGGCAGGTTTTTGACCTCGACCACGTCGCCGCGGTTGGCGTCGAACCCGATCGCCGAACGCACCAGGCTCTGGATCTGGGCCAGCTCGGCGGCATCGCGCGGCGCGTAGACCAGCTCGCCGGCCTGGTTCGGGGCCATCTTGCCGTCGACCAGGACCGCCACCGACAGCCGGCGCACCCGGCCGCCGGCCTGGGTCTGATTGCGCACCGTGTGCGAGATCTCGTAGTTGACCGTCTCCTCGGTGCGCTTGCTGTTGTCGTTGCTGGTCCGACCGCTCGTCGGTGTGTTGGCGCCGGCGTCGGGCAGGTTGTTGCCGACCGTGACCGAGCTGTTGTTGTCCTGCTCCGAGTTCTGCTTGTTGTCCTCGACCGTCTGGGTGCTGCGCACCACCTGACCGTTCGGATCGTAGGTCTCCTCGGTCGTGGTGATCTGGTCGAAGTCGAGCTCGGCGTTGACCTGGGCCTGGACCCGTCCGGGACCGAGCGAGCGCTCGAGGAGCTGCTCGATGGCCCGCTCCAGACGCGCCTCGTAGGCCTCGCGGAAGTCTTCGGCCTGGGAGGGCAGGGCGTTTTCCGGGGCGCCGTCGTCGCCGCGCGCGAGCAGCGTGCCCTGGTCGTCGATCACGGCGATCCGCTCGGGCACCAGGCCGGGCACGGCGGCCGCGGCCAGGTGCTGGACCGCCAGCACCTGGCGGTGGCTGAGCCGGCGGCCGCCCTGCATGCCAAGCGTGATCGAGGCGCTGGATTGGATCTGGTCGCGGCGGAACAGCTCGTGCCGGGGCAGGACCAGATGGACCCGCGCCGAGCGGACGTCGGCGAGCGAGCTGATGGTGCGCGCGAGCTCGCCCTCCAGCGCCCGGCGCAGGTTGACGTTGTCCAGGAAGTTGGTGGTGCCGAGCGCGCTCGACTGATCGAAGATCTCGTCGCCGACGGTCCCGCCCCGAGGCAGGTTCTCCTCGGCGAGCGTCATGCGCAGGCGCAGCGCCTGGTCGTCCGGCACCAGGATGGCGCTGCCGTCGCCCTGGAGGCGGAACGGCACCCCCAGCGCCTCGAGCCGGGTGACGATCTGGGCGCTGTCGTCCAGCTCCAGCCCGCCGTACAGCAGGGTGTAGGGCGGCTCGATCGCGCGCAGGATCAGGTAGGCGAAGAGCGCAAGCAGCGTCAGGCCGCTCGCGCTCAGCACGATCAGCCGGGCCAGTCCGAGGCGGCGCAGCGCGTCCAGCGCCCGCGCGCCGGGCGTGGGCGGATCTTGATCGGCGGTCGCGTGCGCGTCGCGCGCCGGCAGGGGGCTGAGCGGTTGATCCATCGGCTCGTCGGCGGCGGGGTCGGGGTGCCCTACGGCTCGAGCCGGATACCTAGGCGCTCGGCATTGAAGAAGTGTTTAAGCCAGGCAACTCCTGCCTAGTGAGCCGGTCGGGGCCATGGCGCGTCTGCTCGTTGGGGTGCGCGACGGCCTGGCCGAATCAACGAAAGTCTTGAATCCGCGTCACCCGCAGGCCTCCGAGCCCGTGCTTGTCGATCGCCGCCTCCCAGCCCAGGAACTCCTCGGTCGACAGGCTGTAGCGGCGACAGGCATCCTCGAGGGACAGGAGCCCGGCCCGCACCGCGGCCACCACCTCGGCCTTGCGGCGAGCGACCCAGCGCTGGGTATTGGGCGGCGGTAAGTCGTTCAGGGTCAAGGCCTTGCCGTCCGGACCGACGACGCTCTTCGGCTTCTGAGCGGTCCTTTGACTATTGACATCCGACATCAGCGTTTCTCCACCTGCCTCGGCGCGGGCATTGTCCCCAGTATCGGAACCGGCTTTTAATAAACCACTAAGCTGGATAGTAAAAAAGTTCGCTGACCCGAAGTGAAGCCACGAACGATTTGGCAATATTCACGCTCGGCATTGCCTGCTGATATGGACGAGCTCGTCGAGCATTTGATCAGTCGTTGTGATAACGCGCGCGTTAGCTGAATAGGCGCGCTGGGTAACAATCATTTTGGTGAACTCGTCGGCCAGATCGACATTGGCCCCTTCGAGCGCCGAGGGGACGATCGTGCCGGCACCGCCCTCGCCGGCGTTGCGCAGATTGAACTCGCCCGAGCCCGAGGTCTGGGCGTAGACGTTGCCGGTGCGGGGATCGAGCGCCAGCGGATTGGCGAAGGTCGCGAGCGGCAGGCGATAGATCCTCTGGGTGGCGCCATTGGTGAAGGTGGCGACCACGAAGCCTTCGTCGTCGATGGTGACGCCGTTCAGATCGCCGACCTCGGAACCGTTCTGGTTCAGGGGTCGCTGCGGTCGGTGCCGCGCTCGGCGGCGCGGCCGAGGCGACCGCCAGCGGCGGCGCGGTCGGTGCGCCCGCTGGCGGCACGGCCGGTGCGACCGCCGGCGGCGCGGCCGCTGGCAGCGGCGCCTGAGGCGGGCTCGCGCGGTCGGGCAGGTCGACTGGTGGTGCCGGTTGCGGCGGCGGCGCGCTCCCGACCGGCAGGCCGGCCAACACCGATGATCCCTGGACGGCGGTTGCGACCGGCTGGTCCGGTACGCCGGCGGCGGCGGGCGCCGCCGCCTGGAGCGGCTGGGCGGTGGTGACGGGCGCGCCCGCCACGCCGGTTGCAGTCGGAGCGTTGGCAGCCTGGGTTGTCGGCGGCGCGATCCCCGCGCTCGGCGCGCTCGGCGCGCCCCCCTCGGCATCGGCACTGACCTTGGCGTCGTCATCGGTGGACCGTGACGGCGCCCCTGCGGCCGTGGCCGGCGGTGTCGGGAGCAGGCCCGCGAGCAGGATCGCGAAGCCGCTCGCCGCCTGGCTCGCGTCGTCGCCCGCGGCGGCGGGCTGCGGCCGGGCCGGGGCTGGGGTCGATGGCGGCTGAGTGGGTGAGGGGAGCATGGCGAGTGGCTCTGGAGCAAGCCGCGTGCCGGGCGCGAAAGCCACCGCCAGCCTCGTTTGTTCGGGACCGGGCCGGCTCCGTGGCGGCCGCGGTCCCGGCAAAATCTGCCGCGCCCGCACCGGCGCTGCCGGGTGCAACCAGGCGCGATCGAGAGCGAGGTGGCCGGCCGCCAATCAGACGCGAAGGCGCAGGGTGAGCCTCGAGCGCCGGCCCGCGGCCTCAGTCGTCGCGATAGGCCTTCTCGCGGCGCTCGTGCCGCTCCTGCGCCTCGATGCTGAGGGTCGCGATCGGCCGCGCCTCGAGGCGCCTGAGGCCGATCGGCTCCTGGGTCTCCTCGCAGTAACCGTAGCTGCCGTCCTCGATCCGGCGCAGCGCCTCGTCGATCTTGGACAGGAGCTTGCGCTCGCGATCGCGCGCCCGCAACTGAAAGTTGCGCTCGGTCTCGTGGGACGCCCAATCGCTCATGTCGGCGACCCGGTTGTCCTCTTCCTTCAGCTGACGCAGGGTCTCGTTCGAGCCGCGCAAGATCTCCTCGCGCCAGTTCGAGAGCTTACGGCGGAAATACTCCCGCTGGGTGTCGTTCATGTACGGTTCGCCCTCAGTCGGACGATAGCTATTCGGGATGACGTCTGACATGCGTCCTCCGACCACCAGCGCTCACAGCGGACAAGGTTCGGCTCGACACGGGTCCTGCGGCCACCTCCTCCCGGATAGACCCGCTCCGAAAGCGGACCTCCCCTAGCCCAGCCGCGCCGTCCGCGCAAGGTGATCGTGCATAAGTCGAATGTATGAAGATCTGGTAGCCGGATTTGGCTCAGAGAACGACGATCTCGCCAGCGCGTGCCAGCAGGGTCGCGAGGCCGGCGCGCTGGATCGGCAGATCCGGGCGCAGCGCCGTGGCGGCGAGACCGAGGGCGCGCAGACCCATCTCGCAGACGATGATCTCGACCCCGAGACCGATACAGGCCTGCAGGAGCTCCTCGAAGCCGGCGACCCCGCGCGCCCGGTTGCGGGCGTCGAGCGCGCCGCCGTCGGCGAGTTCCGGGGTGGCGAGCTCCGGCCCCAGCGGCAGCCCGGCCCAGCCGGGTCGGCCATCGGCGCCGGGCGCGAGGAAGGCCCGGGTCGCCGCCAGCGTCACGAACAGGGTCGCCGGCCGCCCGAGCGCTGCGGCGGCGCTCGCCATCGCCAGGCCGTAGTGGACCCGCTCGAAGCTGCCGCTCAGCAGGATCAGGCTCAGGCGCCCGGCGTCAGCCAAGGCCGGCTCCGTTGGCCCCGCTGCCACCGCAGACCGGGCAATCGGCGCGCCGCGCGAACCGGACCCGGCGCAGCTCCGTGCTGAGCGCGTCGTAGAGCACCAGCGTCCCCGACAGGCTGGCGCCGACGCCCAGGATCTCCTTGACCACCTCGACCGCCTGCAGGCAGCCGAGCACGCCCGCGGCCGGCCCGAGCACGCCGCCCTCGGCGCAGGTCGGGATCAGGCCCGCCGGCGGCTCTTTCGGGAACAGGCAGCGGTAGCAGGGATGGGGCGGGCCGAGGTGGGCCTTGTAGGTCGTGAGCTGGCCCTCGAGGCCCTGGACCGCGGCGCTCACGAGCGTCTTGCCGAGACGCAGGCAGGCGGCGTGCACGACCGCGCGGGTGGCGAAGTTGTCGCTGCCGTCGGCAACCAGGTCGTAGCCCTCGATGACCTGGTCGGCATTGTCGGGGCCGAGCCGGAGGGCATGGCCGACGAACGCGATGTCCGGGTTGAGCGCGTGGACCGCCTGGGCCGCGCTCTCGGTCTTGGCGCTCCCGATCCGGACCGTCGGATGGGCGATCTGGCGCTGCAGATTGGCAAGCTCGACCCGGTCGGAATCGACCACCCCGAGCGTGCCGACGCCGGCCGCCGCGAGATAGAGCAAGGCCGGCGAGCCCAGACCGCCGGCGCCGATCAGGAGGACCTTGGCCTCGAGCAGCCGCGCCTGGCCGATGCCGCCGATCTCCGGCAGCACGATGTGCCGGGCGTAGCGCAGCATCTGCTGCTCCGTGAAGGTCATCGCCATGCCCGCCCGCCTCCAGCCGGACCCCGCCGCCGCCGGCCGGGGGCGGCCCGTCGTTAACACTCCCTTAAGGTTACCACGATATCGCGCTCTGACGATGCCCGAAGCGCCGCCAGGCGCCGGTGCCGCGCCAGGACTGGACCGCTCATGGAGGACCCGGATCTCGCGGTCGCGCTCAGCTACGACCCCGACCGGGCGGACGCCCCGCCGGGACCAGTCGAGAACGATCCGGAGGAAGCCGTCATGCACGCCGGTCCGCAGCGCGACCGGACCGTCGGCCGCGCCGGCGGGCAGCAGATCGACGGCCACGATCCGGTCATCGTCGATGCCGAGCCTGGTGGTGATCCCGGGCGCCAGCCGGAGCACGACCTCGCGCGCGTCGGCGCCCGGGTCGAGCCCGACCAGATAGTCGCCGAGAGCGCCCAGGGCCGGGTCGAGATCGGCGGCCAGCGGCCGCGCGAACCGGAGCGTCAGCCGTTCGCCGCGCCGCCGGCTGTCGACCGCGATCGGCGCCGGCCACTCGAACACCAGCCGACCGAAGGCCTGATGCGCGGCGGCCCGGACCTTGACCGGCTCGGGCGCGGCCGCGGCCGTGCTCCCGAGGCTGGCGGCGAGCGCCAGGATCGCGCCCGCCAGCGCCGCCCGCCAAGCGGCGCCCATGGCGGCCGCGCCATTGGTCAAGCGCCGATGACGCTTGCGATCCGCTGGCCAAGGGTATCGGCGTTGAACGGCTTGACGACGTAGCCGCTGACCCCTGCCTGGCGCGCCATCGCGATGCGGTCGTCGCGGTTCTCGGCGGTGACCATGATGAACGGCAGATCCTCGAGACCCGGCTGGGCGCGCACCTGCTGCAGGAGCTCGAGACCGCTCATCGGCTCCATGTTCCAATCCGAGATCACCAGGGCGTAGGGGCGCTCCTTGATCTTGGCGAGGGCGGCCTGGCCGTCGTGTGCCTCATCGATCTGCTCGAAGCCGAGCTGCTGGAGCAGATTGCGGATGATCCGGACCATCGCCTGGTAGTCGTCGACGATCAGGATCGGGGTGGTCGGGTCCACGGCCATGGCAGGACGCGCTCCTCGAGGCAGGTGCCGGTCGGCGGATACCGCTTGCCATGCCGCTTGCACGCGCATTCGGGCCCGCGAGATCGTCCGCTGCGAACGATCGGGCGGAGGCTCGCAGCCGCCTGGCCCGACGCTAGGAGCCGATGGTTAATCTTTGGTTAACTCCCGGCCGCGGCGCCCGCGGGCCCGAGCAGCTTGGTCCGCTTGGCCAGCTCGATCGTGACCTGTCTGGCCTTGACCGGATCCATGCGCGCCAGCACGTCGGCCGACTTGAGCTCGCGCATGCCCGCCACGACCCGGAGCAGGACCGGCATCTCGAGACGGTTGAAGATCTCCGCCGCCGCCTTGGCCTTCATGGCCTCGTAGATCTTGATCAGGCTCTTGAGCTTGGCCTCCTCGGCGGCGTCATGCTGCTCGACCGCGCTCGCGATCTGGTCTCGCAGCTTGCTCAGCCGGGCGATCTGGCCCTCGAGCGCGTTTGCGGCGGTCTCGAGCAACGCCTGGCGCCGGTCGAGCTCGCGGGCGCGAGAGCTCGAACGTCAATCCGGTGCAGGAGATGATCGCGCTGATCGAGGCCCAGCGGGCCTACGATCTGAACTCCAAGGTGATCACGGCGAGCGACGAGATGATGGCCACCGTGACCCAGCTGCGCTGAGGCCGGCATGCGCTGAGCCCGTCCGCCGCCGCCGGCAGCTCACGCCCGGGCCAGCCGCAGGCGCGGCTCCCGGCCGCAGCTCTCGAGCAGGCGCTGGCGGTCGCCCCCTCGCCAGCGCTCGAGCCAGCCCGGGATGTTCGCGATCGCCATCGGGGCCGCGAACAGGTAGCCCTGGGCCTGGTCGCAGCCCAGGTCGATCACCGTGCGCAGCTGATCGACGGTCTCGACGCCCTCCGCGACGGTCGTCATGTCGAGGTCGCTCGCGAGACCGACGATCGCAGCCGTGACCGCGCGATCGGCGTTGCCCTGCGGCAGATTGGCGATGAACGAACGGTCGATCTTGAGCAGGTCGAGCGGCAGGTCCTTGAGCCGCGCGAGCGAGGAATAGCCGATCCCGAAATCGTCGATCGCGATCCGGACGCCGAGCTGCCGGAGCCTGGTCAGGACGTCGATCGTGCGTTGGTGGTCGCTCAGCGCGCCTTCGGTGATCTCGAGGATCAGCCGCGATCCGAACCCGGGCGCCCGCGCGCAGATCGCCGCGATGCTCCCGAGCAGGCTGTCCTGCTCGAAGAGCCGGGTCGAGATGTTGATCGCGGTCGGCAGCGCCTGGACCCGCTCGATGGTCTCGATCTCCTCGATGGCCCGGCCGAGCGCCCACTCGGTGATCGGCTGGATGAGCCGGTTGCGCTCCGCGAGTGGCACGAACGCCTCCGGCCTGAGCATGCCGTGGGTCGGATGATTCCAGCGCAGCAGCGCCTCCAGGCCACAGACCTCCATATCGTCCAGGCGGATGATCGGCTGGTAGGCGAGCTCGAGCTGGGCCTCGCGCAGCGCGACCCGGAGCTCGTTCTCGAGCAGGCGGCGCTCGGTCGCGATCTTCTGCATCTTCGCGTCGAACAGCCGCCACGTCCCCCGGCCGGCGCCTTTCGCCGCATAGAGCGCGAGATCGGCGCGCGCCAGCAGCAGGTTGCCGTCCTGGGCATCCTCGGGAAACAGCGCGATGCCGATGCTGGTGCCGATCAGGGCTTCGACCCCGGCCAGATGGAACGGCCGGGAGATCGCCTCGGCGAGGCGCTCGGCGAGGACGATGCTGTCGCTCGGGGTCGCGGCGCGGTCGGAGATCACCGCGAACTCGTCGCCGCCGAGACGCGCGAGCACGTCGCTGCGCCGGACCTGCTCGCGCAGGCGCCGGCTGATCTGGCGCAGCAGCAGATCGCCCGCCTGATGCCCGACCGTGTCGTTGATCTCCTTGAAGTGGTCGAGATCGAGGAGCAGCAGCGCGAAGCCGTCGCCGGTCCGCTGGGCGCGCTCGATCGTCATCTGTAGCTCGTCGCCGAAGGCCGCCCGGTTGAGCAGTCGGGTCAAAGGATCACGCAGCGCCGCCCGCTGCAGGGCCCGCTCGGCGCGCCGGCGGGCGCCGACGTCGCGCAACACCAGAACGTAGCGCACCAGCTGGTCGGTGACGTAGCGCCCGATCCGGCCTTCGAAGACGATGCTATGGCCATCGTGATGGCGGCCGAGCAGGACGCCCTGCCAGACGGTCTGGCGGGTCGCCCGCGGACCGAAGGTCCGCCGGATCGAGCCCAGGACCTTGCCTTCGCCGCGCGAGACGAACAAACTGGTCACCGGCCGCGCGATCAGGTGATGGACGTGATAGCCGAACAGCTCGGCCGTGGCGGCATTCAAATTGAGGATACGCCACCGCTCATCGACGATCACGATCACATCGTCGACCGTATCGAGTATGCCACGCAGTTCGGCCCGCGCATCGTACGCCATGCTATGATATACCACCCCCTCCGGAAGGGGCTAGCCGCTTCAGCTTGTCAACTAAAGCTTGATTGATGTTGCGCCCCAATTCAATCATAAGTTTCCAGCTCTGTCGAGCGTGGGTTTCCGGCTTTAGCCTGGGAATTGATGATGGCTAGGAAAGATGAGGACGACCGCCCCCCGGCGCACGCAGGTGAGCGCCCGGTCGATCGGTCGCCATCGCCGCTGCTGATCGTCGGCATCGGCGCCTCGGCGGGTGGGCTCGAGGCCTACCAGACCTTCCTCAAGCACCTGCCGCCGGACAGTGGCCTGGCCTTCGTGCTGGTGCAGCATCTGCTGGCCAAGCGGCCGAGCATGCTGGTGGAGCTGCTCAGCCGCTACACCAGGATGCCGGTGCTGGAGGCCGAGGACGGGGTGCCGATCGCGCGCGACCACCTCTACGTCATCCCGCCCAATGCCTCGCTCACGGTCGAGGGCGGCCGGCTGCACGTGCGCGTTCCCATGGCGGCCCACGAGCGCCAGACCGTGATCGACCGGTTCTTCACCTCGCTCGCCGAGGACCAGGGCGAGAACGCGATCTGCATCATCCTCTCCGGCGCCGGCCACGAGGGCACGGTCGGGGTCAAGGTCGTGAAGGAGCACGGCGGCCTGACCATGGCGCAGGACGTCGAATCGGCGGCTCACCCCAGCATGCCCGAGAGCGCCGCGGCCGCCGGCTTCGTCGACCTGGTCCTCGAGGTCGCCAAGATGCCGCCGGCCCTGATCAGCTACGCGGCCAACTTCCGCCGGCTCAACGGTCCGGGCGCCGCCTCGCCGGTCGAGGCGGGGGCCGCGGCCCATCTCGGCCGCATTTACGAGCTCCTGCGCAAGCACAAGAAGCACAATTTCAGCGAGTACAAGGAGAACACCGTCCTCCGCCGGGTGCAGCGGCGGATGCAGATTCTACAGCTCGCCGACACCGCCGCCTACGTCGAGCGTCTCGAGGCCGACCCGGGCGAGCTCGATCGCCTGTTCAGCGACCTGCTGATCGGGGTCACGCGCTTCTTCCGCGACCCCGAGGCCTTCCTGGTGCTGGCGCGCAAGGTGATCCCGGCGCTCCTGGAGGGCAAGGGCCCGGCGGACCGGATCCGGGTGTGGGTGCCGGGCTGCGCCTCCGGCGAGGAGGCGTACTCGATCGGTATCCTGCTGCTCGAGCAGCTGCAGGCGCAGGCGCAGCTGCAGCAGGTGCAGATCTTCGCGACCGACATCGACGAGGCGGCGCTCGCGGTCGCGCGGGCCGGCGTGTACCCGGCCGCGGCGCTCGCCGAGATGCCACGCCGCCTGGTCGAGCGGTTCTTTCTGCAGGAGAGAGGTCTCTACCGCGTGTCCAAGCGCTTGCGCGAGGTCTGCATGTTCGCGGTCCAGAACGTGATCGCCGATCCGCCGTTCTCGCGCCTCGATCTGATCTCCTGTCGCAACCTCCTGATCTACCTGGCACCGCCCCTGCAGAACCGGATCATCCCGACTGTTCCACTACGCCTTGCGCGAGGATGGCTTCCTGTTCCTCGGCTCGGCCGAGAACGTCGGCCGCCACGGCCGCCTGTTCGCACCGGTCGACCGCAAGCATCGGATCTACCGCTCGCGGATTGCGCGCGCCGTCCCCCGCCCGACCTTCCCGGCCGACAGCTTCGCCCGCCGCGCCGGCAGCGCGCCGCCGGCGCGGCGGCTGCCGCTGCCGGAGCCATCACCCGGGCAATGGGCCCACGAGGTCGTGCTCCAGCGCCACGCGCCGCCCTACCTGGTGGTCGACGAGCAGTTCGAGGTGATCGAGTTCTCGACCGGGCTGTCGCCGTTCCTCGATCCGGCCGGCGGTGCCGCCACCCTCAACGTGTTCGGTCTGGTCCACGAGCAGCTGCGCATGGATCTGCGCACCGCCCTGCACAAGGCGAAGGGCAGCCGCGCCACCGCCACCCAGGCGGTGGTCGCCGTCGAGCGCAATGGCCACCGTCACGTGGTCGACATCGTGGTCGAGCCGCGCCTGACCGGCGAGCGCGAGGTCGGCCAGCTGGTCGTCATCCTCAAGGACCACCCGGCCCCGACCGATGTCGGCCCGCCGGCGCACCAGGGGACCGACGAGAAGGCGGCGCTCAAGCGCCTCGAGCACGAGCTCAGGGCGACCCGGGAGCGGCTGGAGACGACGGTCGAGCAGCTCGAGACCTCGAACGAGGAGCTCGCCTCCTCGAACGAGGAGCTGCTGTCGATGAACGAGGAGCTGCAGTCGAGCAACGAGGAGCTCGAGGCCTCGCAGGAGGAGCTGCAATCGCTCAACGAGGAGCTGGAGACGATCAATGCCCAGCTCGCCGAGAAGGTCGAGGAGCTCGACCGGGCTCAGGACGACCTGGTCAACCTGCTCGACGCGACCCTGTTCCTGGATGCCGATCTGCGGATCAAGCGCTTCACGCCCGGGCTCACCGACGTGGTCGCGCTGCAGCCGGGCGACGAGGGCCGCTTGCTCGGCGACTTCGCGCTCAGGTTCGAGCACCCGGGTCTGCTGGCCGACGTGCAGCGGACGATCCGCGATGGCCATCATCAGCAGGTCGAGGTCACCCGGCGCGAGGACGGCCACGTGTTCCTGCTGCGCATCAAGCCCTATCGCACCGCCCCGCAAACGATCGAGGGCGCCGTGCTGAGCTTCGTCGACATCTCGCAGATCAAGGTGGTCGAGCGCCAGCTGCGGACCTACCAGCGGCGCGCCGAGGTCGCGATCGCCGCGAGCGGCGCCGGGCTGTACGAGCACAGCGTGCCGCCCGGTGCCGACACCGACTACAACGACCGCTGGGCCGAGATCCTCGGGTTGGCTCGGGCGGACCTGCCGGACCCGGGCAACTTCTTCGAATGGCTGTTCGAGCGCATCCACCCCGAGGATCGCGCGGCCATGGAGCAAGCCTACGACGCCATCAGCCGGGGCGAGATCGACCGCTACGACGTCCAGGTCCGGCTGCGCCACCAGGACGGCCACTGGGTTTGGGTGCGCGGGGTCGCGCAGCTCCTGGAGCGCGACCGGGCCGGACGGGCGGCCCGGATCGCCGGGCTGATGTTCGACGTCAGCAAGGAGCACGAGGTCAGCGACGCGCTGACGGCGACGGCGGAGCGGCTGCGGATCGCCCTCGAGGCCGGGGGCATCGGCATCTGGGACTTCGACCCGGAGCATGGCACGGCGGCCTGGGATGCGCGCACCCATGAGCTCCTCGGCCTGGACCGGGCCGAGACCCAGCCCAGCCTCGAACGGTTCTTCGCGGCCGTCCATCCGGAGGACCGGGACCAGCTGCGTCGGGTGATCGACGAGGCGATCTCGAGCGGCGAGCGCTACCGCGCCGAGTTCCGGGTCGTGCTGCTGGACGGCCGCATCCGGCGGCTCGGCCTCCACGGCCAGGTGCGGCGGGACCCGGGCGGCCGCGCCGTGGCCATGATCGGGGTCACCTTCGCGAGGCCCGACGAGCCGGGCGCGGCGGCCGCGGACATGCCGGCGGCGGCGAGCAGACGCAGCGCGGCCGCCAGGCCCGACCGCGGCGCCCCGGCACCCTGAGCTCAGCGGCGCCCGGCCAGCGGGTTGAGCCGGCCGAGGCTCTGGAACGCGTCCTCGAGCTGGCTGCGGACCTTGCCGAAGCGCATGACGTCGCCGAGCCGGCGCTCGAGGAACGCCCAGGTCCCGGCCAGCCCCTCGGAGCGGTCGTCGAGCCAGACCAGGAAGGTGCTGGCCCAGACCGCTGCCAGCAACGCGCGCTTGGTGTAGTAGCTGGCATCGCCGCGCGCGGTCGCCGGCGGTCTCCCAGATCAGGTCGACCGTGCGCCAGAGGCTGCCGGTCGCGGCCACCGCATTGCCCGGCAGCCAGCGCGCCGCGGTCGCCCGGCGGAGCGCCTCGCGGTGCGGGCTCAGGACCTCGAGGCGGGCGCGCACCAGCCGGGCGATCCGCTCGTGCATGCGCAGGCCGGCGAGCTCGGCCGGGTCGATCCGGGCCAGCATCCGGCGGTCCGCCCAGTCCTCGAGGTGGACCAGGAGGTCGTCGCCGCCCCGCGGGAACAGCCGCCGGGCGAGGCCGCCGTCGATGCCGAGGTCGGCGGCGCCGGCGCGCAGCGAGCGGCGGCTCCAGCCGTCGAACGGGACGTGCACGAGGGTCGCCTCGAGCAGGCAATCACGCTGCGCCTGGCGGCTCGGCCGGGCGGTCATCGCCCCGCCGCCTCGGGCCCCGCCGCCTCGGGCTCGCCCGCCTCGGGCCCGGCCGCCGCGGCCGCGACGGCGAGATGGCGGAGCTCGCTCTCGAAGGCGAGCTGGCGCAGATCGGGCATGCGCATCGGGAACAGGATGCCGTTCAGGTGGTCGACCTCGTGCTGGACCACGCGGGCGTGCAGGCCGCTCGCCTCGCGCTCGATCGTCCGGCCATCGGGTGCCAGGCCCCGATAGCCGATCCGGGCATGGCGCGGCACGACCCCGCGCAGGCCCGGGATCGAGAGGCAGCCTTCGAGGCCGAACTCCAGGGCCTCGTCGAGCGGCTCGAGCTCGGGGTTGATCAGGGCGATCGGGGCGCGGTCCGGGGCGTCGTCCCGGGTCTCGGCGTCGAGGAACAGGATCAGTCGCACCGACTGGTAGACCTGGGGCGCCGCCAGCCCGATGCCGTCGGCATCGCGCATGGTCTCCAGCATGTGACCGATCAGGCGCCGGACCGGCAGGGCGGTCGGGTCCTCGATCGCAGCCGCCGGCCGGAGCAGCACCGGGTGCCCCATCCGGGCAATCTTGAGCAGCGCCATGGTTACGATGTAGGCCGGATCGGCGGTCCGGGGAAGATGCGATCGGGCCGCTGGCCCGGCCGGCAGCGGTAAAGGCTTCCCTAACTGCGGCCGGTCATGCTAGGAAGCGCGCGGGGTCGGTCCCGAGCGGATGCGGCCGCTTCGTGCTGACCACAACCGAGGGAGATGGTCGCCAGTGGAAGTTCAGGTTCGCGACAACAACGTCGATCAGGCGTTGCGCGCGCTCAAGAAGAAGATGCAGCGCGAGGGCCTGTATCGCGAGATGAGGATGCGCCGTCACTACGAGAAGCCGTCCGAGAAGAGGGCCCGCGAGAAGGCCGAGGCGATCCGCCGGTTCCGCAAGCTGCAGCGCAAGCGCCGCGAACGCGACGAGATCTAGCCGGCCGCTGAGGCCGCAACCACCGTCGGCCGGTTGTGCACCGGGAAATTGACCGAGTTGGCGATGAAGCAGTCGGCGTGCGCCTGCGCGTGCAGCGCCTGGGCCCGCTCGAGGTCGCCGGCTCCGATCACGACCCGCGGCGTGAGCGTCACCTCGACGAAGCGGAGCTTGCCGTCCTTGAGCGCCATGGTGCCGCTCGCCTGGTCCTCATAGGCAGCCACCTCGATGCCGGCGCGGGCGCAGAGCGCCAGATAGGTCAGCATGTGGCAGGCCGACAGCGCCACCACCAGCAGGTCTTCCGGGTTGTGCCTGGCGGCGTCGCCGCGAAACACCGGATCGGCCGAGCCCTCGAGCGGCGGCTTGCCGTCGACCAGGGCGCGCCAGGCGCGGGCATAGCCCTGGTAGCTGCGGGTCGGGCCGGCGGCGGCGCCGGTCCAGACCAGCCGGGCGGCGAAGTGGTGCTCGCTGGCCATGGCTCGATGGTCTCCCCCGGACGGCTGCCTCAGTGCAGCTTGAGCTGCGGCCGGGTGCCCCGGTGCAGGAGGTTGGCGAGCGCCGCGAGCGTCACCCAGCGCAGGCCATGCAACGCCAGCTGATGCTTCTTGTACAGGGAGAGATAGGCGAGCCGCGCGATCCGGCCCTCGATCATGACGCTCTTGAGCAGCTTGCCCATCAGGTTGCCGAGCGTGGAGGAGCTGAGCGAGATCAGCGAGCCGTAGTCGCGGTAGACGAACGGCAGCGGCTCGCCGCCGTCGAGCCGCCGGGTCAGCGAGCGGGCCAGCAGCTGGGCCTCCTGAAACGCCGCCTGGGCGCGCGGCGGCACCGGCCGCTCGGCGCCCGGCAGGCGGCAGGCGCAGCAGTCGCCGAGCGCGAAGATGTTCTCGTCGCGGCTGGTCCTGAGGGTCGGGTCGACCACCAGCTGGTTGTTGCGGTCGACCTCGAGGCCGTCGAGCCCGGCGAGCCAGGCCGCGCCCTTGACGCCCGCGGTCCAGACGATCAGGTCGGCCGGGATCAGCTGGCCGTTGCGGGTGTGGACGCCCTCGGCGGTGACCTCGGCGACCTGCTCGGCGGTCCGCACCTCGACGCCGAGCGCCCGCAGCTGCCGCTCGGTCGCGACCTGGAGGCGTTCCCGCAGCGCCGGCAGCACCGATGGCGCCGCCTCGATCAGCCGGACCTCGACGTCGCGGTCGGGATCGAAGCCGCGCAGGCCGTAGCCGAACAGCTCGCGCGCCGCATGGCGCAGCTCGGCCGCGAGCTCGACCCCGGTCGCGCCGGCGCCGACGATCGCGAAGCGCAGCCGGCGCTCGGCTCCCGAGCCTGCCTCGGCGTGACCGCGCAGGAAGCGGCGGAGGATCAGCTGATGGATGCGCTCGGCCTCGGCCGGGCTGCCCAGGAACAGGCAGTGCTCGCGCACGCCCGGGACGCCGAAATCGTTGATGCTGCTGCCGACGGCGAGCACCAGCGTGTCGTAGCCGAGGCGCCGGCGTGGCCCGCTTTCGGCGCCGCTCGGGTCGGCGACCGGATCGAGAATGATCTCGCGCCGGCTCCGGTCGAGGCCGCTCATCCGGCCGGGCTCGAACGCGAAGTGGTGGCGGCGGGCGTGGGCGAAGTAGTCGAGGCCGTCGCCCTCGGCCGCCAGCGTGCCGGCGGCGACCTCGTGCAGCAGCGGCTTCCAGACGTGGGTCAGCGCGCAGTCGACCAGCGTGACCCGCGCCCGGCCGCGGCGGCCGAGGCGGTCGCCGAGCCGGGTCGCGAGCACCAGGCCGCCGGCGCCGCCGCCGACGATCACGATGTGATGGGCGAGCGCGACCGGTAAATCGGCCGCCGCGGTCGCCGTCCGCGAGCCCGGAGCCGACGGCTGGGCAGCACCGGCGGGCAGGGGCTCGCGGGCAAACTTGGTGACATGCCGGAACATCGGCGTTCCTCCTCGTGACCGCAGCGAGCGCATGGCCGCCGGGCCGCACTATAGTCTGTCCTGGCCGGCGCGTCAGCGGGTCCGGCCGCCGGCCGTCTCCAGCGCGCACCCTTGTAACATCGATGCTGCAATGCAGCAATGACATTTGAGCGTCGCTCAATACTGGTGATGGCATGCGCTGCCTGCTCATCAATTGAGCATGGCTGCGATCGTTGGCCGCGGATTTCGTCGATTCCTGCGGTCGATTGCCCTGCCTGCAAAGATGTCATGCTTCGATGTCTATGCTGCATTGCAAAAATAGCCGATCAAACCGGCCTCCGAGGCGACATATGGAGTCGTGAGCATTGGTGGCGCCGACCAGCCGATGGTGGCGTCATCGCTGCGACGGAGGACGTGTCATGGATTTGAACTCCGACCTCGAGGTCCGAGGGGCCGGGCGGCGCCGGAACCGGGCGGACCTGGCCGAGCTGAATCGTCACATCGAGCACGCCCGGGTGCTGCGCTCGGAGGCGACCGCGGCCATGCTCGCCGCCAGCTTTCGTGCCCTGGCCGGCCCGCTGCGGACTCTGGCGGCCGGGGCGACCCGCTGGTGGCAGCGGCGCGCGACCGCGGCCGCGCTGCTGCGCTGCAGCGATCGCGTCCTGGCCGATATCGGGATCGAGCGCGATAACATCCCGCTGGTCGCCAGGGGGATCGACCCGCACCGGGACCGGCCTGCCGGCCGCATCTGGCGCCGGTGGCCGACGATGCCGGCCGATGTCGACGTGCCGGCCATGATCCGGCGGGGGGCGAGCCATGGTTGGGCCCGGCGTGATCCGCAGACTGTGGCCGATCGAGCGTGATCGGGTAATCCGTCACCTGTCGCGGCTCGACCCCGAGAGTCGCCGGCTCCGGTTCGGCGGGCTGGTCGGGCCGGGGCCGATCGCGGCCCACGGCGCCGGGCTCGACTGGCGGCGCGCCGTGATCGTCGGCTATCTCGAGGCCGGCGAGCTGCGCGGGCTGGGCGAGCTGCTGCCGATCGAGGGCGACGGCCCGCGCGCCGCCGAGCTCGCGATCTCGGTCGAGTCGCGCTGGCAGAACCGGGGGATCGGCACCGCGCTCCTGCGCCGGCTGATCGTCGCCGCCCGCAACCGGCTGATCGGCCGGCTCACCATGGTCTGCCTGATCGACAACCAACGGGTCGTGCGCATGGCGCGCCGGTTCGAGGGCCGCCTGCGGTTCGATCGCGGCGAGGCGCTCGCCCGGATCGAGCCGCCCTGGCCGACCTGGTGGACCCTGCTCGAGGAGACGCTCGACGCCGCAGCCGTGCCGTCGCGGCGCCGGGTCGCGGTCGGGCGGAGGAAAAAAAGGCGGCGCCCCGTCTCGGTTCGAGAAGGGAGCGCCGCATCCAGGTAGGGAGGAAACGCCTCAAGTCACGAAAAGTCTCGTGGCCGGCACCGTCCTAGCGAGCTTTGGTAAACGTAAGGTTAACCATGGCTCGGGTCGGCGGCGCGGATCGGCGGCGCGCCGGTCACGCCGCCGGCGGCGCCCGGAACTCGTCGACCGCCTCGGCCAGGGTCCGGAACACCGCACCCTGCTGCAGCAGGCCCTGGATCAGCCGCTCGAGCATCAGCATCCGGTGGCCGCGGCCGATCACGAACGGATGGCAGGTGTAGGTCAGCACGCCCCAGTCCAGCGTGCGCGTCAGGTAGCGGAAGTCGTCCAGCCAGTTCTGCAGCACGCCCTCGGTCGGCATCAGCCCCCGCAGCACCGCCTCCTTGGTGCGCACGAACTCGAAGTGCGGGTAGTCGTCGAGGGTCCAGCTGATCGGCATCTCGACCAGCCGGGTCGGCGCGCCGAACTGGAACGGCTGGTCGGCGGGCGCGACGTCGCCCCGGCGCGCCAGGTAGGGCGTGTAGTCGTCGCCCATCATGCTGGAGTCGTAGTCGAAGCCCTGCTCGAGCAGCAGGTCGATGGTGTGCGGGCTGAGGTCCCAGGCCGGCGAGCGGTAGCCGCGCGCCGGCCGGCCGCACAGCTTCTCGATCGCGAGGTTGCCCAGGGTCAGCCCTTCCGCCTCCTGGGCGCGCGTGAGCGCCGCCGGCGGCACATGGGTCCAGCCGTGGTGGCCGATCTCGTGGCCGGCGGCGACCAGCTGCCCGCAGACCTCGGGGTAGGTCTCGATGATCACGCCGGGCACGAACCAGGTCGAGCGGATCTGGTATTTGGCGAGCAGGGCCAGGATCCGCCGCGCGCCGACGATGCCGAACTCGCCGCGCGAGATCGGGGTCGGGGTGGTCATGCCGCGTGCCACCCAGCCCGACATCACGTCGAAATCGAAGGTCAGACAGGCGATGTATCTGGACACGGTATATCTCCCGCCAGCGCCCCTTCAAGGTCGAGCCGTGCCGGTTCCGAGGCGGCGGTTGTTGTTGTCCGGCTCGACGGCCGCATTGGCTCAATCATACGCGCAGGGTCGCGGCGTGAGCAATCAACCAGGGGGACAGGGTAAAATGGCCGCAGCTCCGGCCGGCGGGCGCGGCTCAGCGCGGTGGTCGAGTGCGCGCTACGCAACCTGGGCGCGCTTGGCCAAGCGGCGGCGCTCGCCGGCGTCGAGGTGGCGCTTGCGCAGCCGGATCGAGAGCGGCGTGACCTCGACCAGCTCGTCGTCGGCGATGTAGGCGAGCGCCTCCTCGAGCGTCAGCAGCCGGGGCGGGGTCAACTGCACGGCGTCATCCTTGCCGGCGGCGCGGATGTTGGTCAGCTGCTTGGACTTGAGCGGGTTGACGTCGAGGTCGGTGGTCCGGCTGTGCTCGCCGATGATCATGCCGCCATAGACCGCCTCGCCCGGGCCGATGAACAGCACGCCGCGGTCCTCGAGGTTCCAGAGCGCGTAGGCGACCGCCGGGCCCTGCTCGAGCGAGATCAGGACGCCCGCGCGCCGGCCCTCGATCTCGCCCTTGAAGGGCGCATAGCCGTGGAACAGCCGGTTGATCACGCCGGTGCCGCGGGTGTCGGTCAGGAACTCGCCGTGGTAGCCGATCAGGGCCCGCGAGGGGGCGTGGAACACCAGGCGCTGCTTGCCGCCGCCGGCCGGACGCATCTCGACCAGCTCGGCCTTGCGCCGGCCGAGCTTCTCGAGCACCGGCCCCGCGTACTCCTCGTCGAGGTCGATCACCACCTCCTCGATCGGCTCGAGGGTCTGGCCGGTCTTGGGGTCGCTCTGGAGCAGCACCCGCGGCCGGCCGACCGCGAGCTCGAAGCCCTCGCGGCGCATGGTCTCGATCAGGACGCCCAGCTGCAATTCGCCGCGGCCGGCGACCTCGAAGGCATCGCGGCCCTCGGCCGGGCTGACGTGGATCGCGACATTGCCCTCGCCCTCGCGCCGCAGGCGTTCGGCGATCAGGCGCGAGCTGACCTTGTCGCCCTCCTGGCCGGCGAGCGGCGAATCGTTGATCCCGAAGGTCATGGCGAGCGTCGGCGGGTCGATCGGCTGCGCCGGCAGCGCGGTTTCGACCGTGAGGTCGCAGAGCGTGTCGGCGACCGTCGCTTTGTCGAATCCGGCCAGCGCCACGATGTCGCCGGCGCTCGCCTCCTCGAGCCCGACCCGCTCCAGGCCTCTGAACGCGAGAATCTTGGTGACCCGCGTCTGCTCGATCGGGGTGCCGTCGCGGGCCAGCGCCTGCACGGTCTCGTTCGGCCGGATGCTGCCCGATTCGATCCGGCCGGTCAGCAGGCGACCGAGGTGCGGGTTGCGCTCGAGCGTGGTCGCGAGCATCACGAACGGCCCGCCCGGGACGACCTTGGGCGGCGCCACGTGGCGCAGGATCAGCTCGAACAGGGGCGCCATGCCGGCGCTCCGGTCATCCTTCGGGTCGACCGTCGCCCAGCCCTCGCGGGCGGACGCGAACAGAGTCGGGAAATCGAGCTGGGCATCGCTCGCCCCCAACGCCGCGAACAGGTCGAACACCTCGTCGTGGACCGCGTGCGCGCGCTGGTCGGCACGATCGACCTTGTTGATCACGACGATCGGACGCAGGCCCAGCCGCAGAGCCTTGCCGAGCACGAACTTGGTCTGCGGCATCGGGCCCTCGGCGGCGTCGACCAGGAGCAGGACGCCGTCGACCATCGAGAGGATGCGCTCGACCTCGCCGCCGAAGTCGGCGTGGCCCGGGGTGTCGACGATGTTGATCCGGGCGTGCTTCCAGACCACGGAGGTGCATTTGGCGAGGATCGTGATGCCGCGCTCGCGCTCGAGATCGTTGGAATCGAGCGCCCGCTCGACCAGCTTCTGACCGGCGCGGAAGGTGCCGCTCTGCTGCATCAGGCGATCGACCAGCGTGGTCTTGCCGTGGTCGACGTGGGCGATGATCGCGATGTTGCGGAGATCCATAAGCGGCGCCCAAGAAAAAGCGGCCCGATCGCCCGGGCCGCGCTGCCCTTGGATATAGGCGCTTGCGCAAGCGGCACAAGCCGTGCGACGCACGAAGCTCGCCGGCGCGTGGCGGCCACGCGACGCTTTCAAGCAACGAGGAGAGATCGGAACCATGCGCTGCGAGGTGGTCGCCGTCGGCACCGAGCTGCTGCTCGGCCAGATCGTCGACAGCAACTCGGCCTGGATCGGCGAGCAGCTGGCGCTGGCCGGCATCGATTCGCACTTCCAGACCAAGGTCGGCGACAATCTGGCGCGGATCGTCGCCTGCATCCGCCTGGCGCTCGGGCGGAGCGATGCGGTCATCATGTGCGGCGGCCTCGGGCCGACCCAGGACGACATCACCCGCGAGGCGATCGCCGAGGTCATGGGCGTGCCGCTGGTGCGCAGCGACCCGCTGGTGCAGAAGATCACGGCGCTGTTCGCCGCCCGCGGCCGGGTGATGGCGGCCAACAATCTGCGCCAGGCCGACGTCCCGGTCGGCGCCGTGCCGATCCCGGAGATGCCGGGCACCGCGCCGGGCCTGATCTGCCCGCTCGGCGACCAGGTGATCTACGCCGTGCCGGGGGTGCCGCACGAGATGCGGACCATGGTCGGGGCGACCGTGCTGCCCGATCTGCAGCGCCGGGCGGGCCTGCGCGCGGTGATCCGGAGCCGGGTGCTGCGGACCTGGGGCCACAGCGAATCCGGGCTCGCGGAGATGCTGGCGCCGCGCATCGAGGAGCTCGACCGGCTCGGCAATCCGACGCTCGCCTTCCAGGCCAGCGGGATCGAGGGGATCAAGGTCCGGGTCACCGCCAAGGCGGCCGACGATGCCGCCGCCCTGGCAATCCTCGCGGCCGAGGAGGCCTCGCTGCGCAGCCTGCTCGGCGACTATGTGTTCGGGATCGACGATGAGACCATGGAATTGGTCGTGCTCGACCGGTTGCGCGCGCGCGGCCTCAGCCTCGCGGTCGCGGAATTGGTGACCGGCGGCCTGGTCGGCGCCCGGCTGACCGCGATCCCGGGCGCGAGCGAGGTGCTGCGGGGCGGGCTCGTGGCCTATGCCAGCGACCTCAAGTTCGAGCTGCTGGGTGTACCGGAGGGGCCGGTCGTGAGCCTGGCGGCGGCCGCGGCGATGGCGGCCGGGGTCCGCAGGCTGCTCAAGGCCGACGTCGGGCTCGCGACCACCGGGGTCGCCGGCCCGAGCGAGCAGGAGGGCCAGCCGGTCGGCACCGTCTTTCTCGGACTGGCGCTCGGGGATCAGGTGGAATTCGACGGTCGTAAAGCTGCCCGGCGACCGCAACCGCGTCCGCCAGTACGGCGTCATCAGCCTGCTCAACTTCCTCCGCCTGCGCCTGCTCGCCACGCCCTCCGCCTGATCGGCCCGAGGCTGCAGGCCGCCGCGCCAGCTCACGGCAGGCTGTTCAACAAGCTCCAGCGGCGGGCGTCGCCGGCGAGCTTCGCAGCGCGGACCGGTCGTCAGACCAGTCGCGCGGGTTCCCGGTGGCGCGCCGCGCGCGGCTGGCGCGTCGCCCAGAGCAGCGCCAGATAGGCGGCGCCGACCAGCATCAGCATCGGCAGGGTCAGCTGCGGCCAGACCGCGCCGATCAAGCCCGGGGTCGCCACCAGCACCAGATACATCGCCAGGCAGATCGGCCAGCGCCAATGCCGGGCGAGGCGGTGATGGAGGTGGTTCTCGTCGGCGCTCAGCGGCGAGCGGTCGTCCCCCAGCCGGGCCGCCATGACCCGCAGGCAGTCGACCACCGGCACCACCAGCCACAGCACCACGGTCAGCATCGGCAGCGCGCCATCGGCCTGATTGTAGACGTAGATCATCAGGACGCCGATCGTCGCGCCGATCGAATAGCTGCCGGCGTCGCCGAGGAACAGGGTGCCCAACAGGTTGTACGGCAGCAGGATCACCAGCCCGAGCATCAACAGCTGCAGATAGATCAGGAGATGCGGGGGGGCGTAGAACATCAGGCACCCGGTCCAGAACAGGGCGAGACCGATCAGCAGGCCGTTCATGCCGTCGACCATGTTGATCGAGTTCTGCAGGCCGACCAGGCAGAGGATGGTGAACGGGAACGCCACCACCCAGAGCGGGATGTTCGCAAGCTGCGGGCCGAGATCGATCCTGGTCAGCAGCAGATCCGGCTGCAGCAGGACCACCGCCCCGAACAGGCCGGCCGACACCACCAGGCGCGTCCCGGGCGGCGCATGCTGCCGGTCGTCATACCAACCGAGGGTCAGGAAGCCGAGACCGACGACCACCAGGGTCGCGAACACATTCACAGGCCCGTGGCCGAGGGCCATCCTCGCCAGCGCCACCAGCAACAACGGCACCATCAGGGCGATCCCACCGACCATCGGCGTCGGTCGGGCGTGACTCTTGCGACCGCCATCGGGATAGTCGATCACCCCCAAGAGCCGGCCGACCGGCCCCGCAAAACTGCAACACGCCGCGACCGAAAGGCCAAACCAGACTGCTGAGAACATCATCTCTGACAGGGAGCTCCATGAGTTCTCACTAGAAGGCCGAGCCAAATCGACAGCGCTCACTACCACTCCCAACTCACGCCCTGTCGGGCGCGGCTCCGTTTCCCGCCTCTTCGGCGTTGTTGTCCGCCGGCCAGCCACACTCACCGACCCCGTTCGAGCATCGCTTGCCGAGCATTCACCGACCGCACCAAGACGAAGTCATTAAAGATTGGCTAGAATTAGCCCGGGCTGCGCCCGCGGTCAAGCCCCAAACCATAGTTCATCAGTATAACGCAGTCGTCATTGACCTCAACCAATTGTCGATCGAACAATCGCCCGGCATCCTCATCCGCCGAACCCTGTCACTCCGGCGCCACACGACTCCGGCGGGCTGGCGGGTGGGACCAGCTAAGCACGTGTCACAGGCCAAGAATCAACCCCGCCCGGGGGCGCATGCAACGTCCCCAAGCATTGGCGCCAATGTTCCCGCAGTGACCTTTCAACCGCCACGCACAACCCCGCCCGTTTGTCGCTTCTCACGACAAACCCCAAGATCGCGGCGCTCTTTGTCGATAGGGGTTCGATTCGGTCCGATCGAACGACCCTACCCTCGTGTCATGTCTGACATCGGTCGTCAAGACCCCGGCCGGCCCTGCGTCGGCTGCGGCCGCCGGCCGCCGGCTGCGGCTTGAGGTCCGGCCGGCGGTGGGCTAGACCAGCGCCAGCGGCTTCGACCGCAACCCGAGCAGGAGGACGGCAGGTGGACACCCGATTGCGCGCGGTCTGGCAGCGCGGCGAGGCCGCGGTCAATGGCTGGCTGTCGATTCCGAGCAGCGTGACCGCGGAGCTGGTTGCCCGCCAGGACTACGATTCGATCACCGTCGACCTGCAGCACGGGCTGATCGACTACCAATGCGCGCTGACCATGATGCAGGCGATCAACGCCGCCGGCGACGCGACCGTGATCGCGCGCCCGCCCTGGCTCGAGCCCGGCATCATCATGAAGCTGCTGGACGCCGGCGCCTGGGGCATTCTCTGCCCGATGGTCAACACGCCAGCCGACGCCGAGGCGCTGATCCGCGCCTGCCACTATGCGCCCCGCGGCCAGCGCAGCGTCGGCCCGACCCGGGCGATGATGATCCACGGGCCGTCCTACATCCAGGGCGCCAACGAGGTCGTGATCACGCTCGCGATGATCGAGACCCGCGAGGCGCTCAGCAACGTCGAGGCGATCGCGCGCACGCCCGGCCTCACCGGCCTCTACATCGGGCCGTCCGACCTGGCCCAATCGCTCGGCTATCCGATCCAGATGGACCCCACGGGCCCCGACGTCATGGCGGCGATCGAACGCATCCTCGCTGCCGCCAAGGCGGCCGGGATCAAGGCCGGCATGCACTGCATGATGCCGGACTACGCCCGCCAGATGGCCAAAAAGGGCTTCGATTTCGTCACCTTGGGCAACGACGTGCGCATGCTGAGCGCCGAGCTCGCCGCCCGGGTCGGCGCGTTCCGGGCGTAGAGCTACAGGTCGACCACCACCCGGCCCCGGACCTGACCCTTCAGGATCTCGCCGGCTAGCCGCGGCAGATCCTCGAGCGTCGCCGGCTGGATCATGCCTTCGAGCAGGCCAAGATCGAGGTCCCGGGCGAGGCGTTGCCAGGCGGCCCGGCGCGGCGCCGCCGGCTGGTAGACCGAATTGATCCCGAGCAGGTTGACGCCCCGCAACAGGAACGGGATCACCGTGGTCCTGAGCTCGCTGCCGCCGGCGAGGCCGACGGCGGCGACCGAGCAGCGGTATTTCATCTGGCCGAGCAGGCGGGCGAGCGTGGTGCCGCCGACCGCGTCGATGGCGCCGGCGAAGCGCTCGGATTCCAGCGGTCGGGTCGACGGCTCGGCGAACTCGGCCCGGTCGATGATGTTGCTGGCTCCGAGCGCGCGCAGATAGTCGTGGCTCGCAGCCCGGCCGGTCGAGGCGGTGACCTGGTGGCCGAGCCTGGCGAGCAGCGCGATCGCGACCGAGCCGACGCCGCCGGCGCCGCCGGTCACCAGCACCTCGCCCGCCCCGGGCTCGAGGCCGTGGCTCTCGAGCGCCATGACCGCGAGCATCGCGGTGAAGCCGGCGGTGCCGACCGCCATCGCGTGCCGGGTGGTCCAGCCGGCCGGCAGCGGCACCAGCCAGTCGCCTTTGAGCCTTGCCCGTTTGGCGTAGCCGCCCCAGCGGCGCTCGCCGACCCCCCAGCCGGTCAGAATCACGGCATCGCCCGGGTGCCAGTCCGCGTGCCGGCTCTCGACCACGCGGCCGGCGAGATCGACCCCCGGAATGTGGGGAAAACTCTTCACCAGCGGCGCCTTGTTCAGGATGATCAGCCCGTCCTTGTAGTTCAGGGTCGAGTGCTCGACCGCGACCGTGACGTCGCCCTCGGGTAGGTCCGCTTCGTCCAGCTGCCCGACCGCCGCGGTGACCCGGTCGTCCGCCTTGCTCAGCACCAGCGCCTCGAACATCGTTCTTCTCCCGTTTGGTCGTCAGTTGGGTGAGGCTGGCTATCGGGTCAAGCCGAGCGCGGCCCTGGCCGCCGCCGCCACCTCGTCGGCCTGGTCGGAGCTGTCCAGAGGGCGCCAGCCGACCGCGCCGGGGTCGACCTCGAGCTGGCGCGAGACCACGGCCGCCGTGGCATCCGAGGCGTCGGCCCGGCGCACCTCGACCCGCTCGGCCAGGACCGCCGCCGGCGCGCTCAGCCAGAGCCCGTCGAACGGCACGTCGTGGTCGCGTGCGACCTGCTCGACCCGGGCACGGTCGCCGGGATCGAGGAACACGGCGTCGGCGATCACCGCCTGCCCCGCGACCAGCAGCGTCGTCGCCCGCGCCATCAAAGCCCGGTAAACCCGGCGCGAGACGCGCTCGTCGTAGGCCTCGGGGCCGAGCCGCTCGGTCGGGGCGACGCCGCAGAGCTTCTTGCGGATCACGTCGCTGCGCAGCAGCACGGCGCCTGGCGCCCGGCCGAGCGCCGGCGCCAGCGCCCGGGCCAGCGTCGACTTGCCGGTCCCGGAGACGCCGCCGATCGCGACCAGCCGCGCCGGTTCGGGCGCCAGGCAGGCGAGCGCCAGCTCGAGATAGGCGCGGGCCGCCTCGATCTCGCAGCCGCGTCTCGCCGCGTCCTCCTCGAGGTCGGCGGCAAAGCCCTGGACCTTCGCCCGGATCGCCGCGCGAACCGACAGAAAGAGCGGCAGGAGCGCCACGCCGCCATCGTCCCAGGTGGCGTCGAGATAACCGCTGAGCAGGCGCTGAGCGAGGGCCCGCAGGTCGCGATGGCAGAGGTCCATGAGCAGGAAGGCGAGATCGTAGAAAGTGTCGATCGTGGCCAGCGCCGGGTCGAACTCCAGGCAGTCGAACAGCACCGGGCGGCGGTCCAGAAGCACGATGTTGCCGAGGTGCAGGTCGCCGTGGCAGTGGCGGACAAAGCCCGCGCGCCGGCGCTGTTCGAGCCGCTCGCGCTGCCGCTCGAGCTCCGCAGCAGGTTCGCCGGCTCAAATCGTCGACCGCTGCGCGCCCGAAGATCCGGCCGGCGAGCGAGCCGAGATCGGCGGCATTGCCGTCGATCACCTGGCGCATGCCGGCGTCACCGCCCTGATCCGGGCGGCGCTCAGCCCGTTCGTGGAACCGGGCGACCTCGGCAGCCAGCGCATCGATGGTCGCGACCGTCAGCTCGCCGCGCGCCGCCATCCGGTCCAACAGCGCCGCCTGGTCGAAGCGGCGCATCTCGAGCAGCCACTCGACCGGCCGGCCGTCGCCTTCGAGCGCGAAGCCGCCCGCCGTCGTCCGGTGCACGCCGACCAGCCGGCGATAGAGCATGGGCGCGGTCCGGCGGTTGAGCTCGAGCTCGGCCTCGAGGGCGCGGCGCCGCCTGGCCGGGCTGGAAAAATCGAGAAAGCTGTAGCGAACCGCGCGCTTCATCTTGTAGGCGCGCTCGCCGACCAGGAAGATCACCGCCGCGTGGGTCGTGACCCGCTCGACCTCGGCGCCCGGCAGGCCGTAGGCGGCGCCCCGGCTCAGGGCGTCGACCAAAGCCTCCTCGGCGGCGGGCGTGGTCGCGGCAGGCAGCGCTCGATCCCCGGGCGGCTCAGTGGGCGATCAGCACCGGCAGATCGTAGTGGCCGAGCACATGCAACGTCGCGCCGCCGAAGATCAGCTCGCGCATCCGACTGTGACCGTAGCCGCCCATCACCAGGAGGTCGGCGCCCAGCTCCCCGGTCTTGGCGAGCAGGCCGGCGCCGGCGCTGGTCTCGGGGTAGAGCGAGTGCAGATCGCAGACGATGCCGTGCCAGCCGAGATAGTCGGCGAGCGCCTGGCCGAGCTCGACCTCGGTGTGGGTCCCGGCCGCGGTCAGGATGTGCACTCGCTCGGCATTCTCCAGCAGCGGCAGGGCGCCGGCTACCGCACGGGCCGCTTCGGCGCTGCCGTTCCAGGCGACCGCGATGGTCTGGCCGATCGTGTCGGCGCCGGCCGGCGGCACCAGCAGGACCGGTCGCGCGGCGCGCATCAACGTCGCCTCGAACCCACGCTGCTGGGGGTCGCCGCCACCCGAGCCGATGGCGGCGAACACCACCAGATCGGCCAGCCGACCGTGCTCGGGGATCACCACCTCGTCGGCGCCGACCACCTCGCGCCAGCGGCTGGTGAGGGTATCGGTGCCGGTCGGCTGGTCGGCGAGCGCCGCATCGGCGGCCGCCCGGGCGGCATCGAACGCCTGCTTGGCGCGCTGCGCGTGCGCGTCCCATTTGGCGGTCGTCGCCCGGGTCACGGTCGCCAGGACCTCCGGCGAGCCGCCCTCGAGATCGGCGATCGCATCGAGCAGGTCAGGGCGGACGAACAGCGCCTCGATATGCGCCCGAAACGGGCGCGCGATGGTATAGGCGGCCGTCAGCGCGGCCTCGTAGTCGTCGTTGCCGCCGAGTGGCACCAGGATCACGCGCATGGCTCCGACAGGCTCCCCGAAGCTGATGGCCACAGCCAAGGCCCACCGCGCGACCGCCGTCTGGCCCGCGGCAGGCGCCGCCCGTGGCGGCGATGATGCATGAGCCGTGGCCAGATTGCACGACTTGCTTGGGGCGGCGATTGATCCCGATCAACGCCGGAACACCGCGTTGGCCCCATGCTCGCAGGCTGCGTTCGACACCCGGCGTCGGCTCGGTCGGCGCCTTTGGCCGGGAGATTAGCGATGCTCACCTTCGAGGACTGCCTGGCGCTCTGCGAGCTGACCGAGGCGGAAGTGGCCGCGATCGCCGAGCACGAGCATCTGCCGCAGCTGCCCGCGGTCGAGCTGGCTGGCTATCTCATGAAGGGCCAGGACGGCCAGTTGCTGATCCAGCGCATGATCGTCGACGACATCCGGGCGGCACAGCGACGGGGCGATCTCATGCACGCCGCCCGCCTCAAGCAGACCTTGCGCCACTTCATCGAGGAGCAGCATGCCAAGGCTCGCCTTCGCTAGCCCGGTCGGCACCGGAGCCGGCTTGGCGGCGCGCCGCGCTTGATCCAGGTCAATGAGGTCGAGCCGCGCCCGGGCGTCTATTGATCCGCCTGATCCGCCCGGACAGACGTTCGCTGGCCGGCATGAACCTGGGAAGCAGACGAGATGGAACCCATTCTGGTCGCCCTCGACGGCTCCGAACCAAGCGACAAGGCGCTCGAGCTGGCGGGCGACATCGCCCAGGTGCGTGGCGCCGAGCTGGTGCTGCTGCACGTGCTCTCGGACCAGCCGTTGACCGAGGGCGAGCGCCACATGGCCGAGACCGAGTATCTGGACGAGGTGCTGAGCGGCGTCGACGTCGGCGGCTTGATGCGCGCCCGGGGCGATCCGCGCGTAGTCGCGCAGCAGATGCTCGCGCAATATGGCGAGATCGCCCGCCGGCTGCGTGAGGTGATCGGCAATCGCCTGCTCGACCAGGCCCGCGCGCGCGCCAACCACAAGGGGGTGCGGACGGTCGCCAATCGGCTCGAGGCTGGCGACCCGGCGAAGACGATCCTGCTGGTCGCCCAGGACCTCGGTGCCGGCATGATCGTCATGGGCAGCCGGGGGCTTGGCGACGCCAAGGGCCTGCTGCTGGGCAGCGTCTCGCACAAGGTCGCGCACCTTGCGACCTGCACCTGCGTCACGGTCAAGTGACGATGGCGCTCTGCAAGATCCGCATCGAGCTGGCGCGCACGCCCGAGTTTCCCGAGGGCAGCGCCCGCCACGGCTACGAGTTCGTGGCACCGCTGACCGCCGACGGTCATCTCGATCGCGACGACTGGCACCGGCAGCGCACCGCCTGCCGGGTCCGCCGCTTCTGGCCGCAGGCGGACGACGAGCATGGTCGTCTCGTGCATCGGCGGGGCGGCCAATGGGCGTTTCTCTACGACCAGGCTTCACCTGACGACGATCGGGCCGAGACCGACCAGGAACCCATCTTCCGGTTCGACCGGCACCGCTTTATGGTCGGGGAGTATGTCGCGATCACCGAGCACGACGGCGTGCAACGGACCTTCCGCGTGGTCCAGGTGGCGCCGTTGGAGGTCGATTGAGGAGCGGAGCGGCCACCATTGACGACAGCGCGGCACCGGCCGCGAAGGGAGCAGCATGAGCATCCGGATCATCCTGGCGCCTGTGTTCGGCGGTGCCGCCGACGCCGGCGCACTGAGCGCTGGCCTCGGCGTCGCGCGGCGGTTTCAGGCCCACCTGAGCGCGCTGTTCGTGCGCATCGATCCGCTCGACGCCATCCCGATCGTCGGCGAGGGGGTCTCGCCGGCGATCATCGACCAGCTGACCGAGGCCGCGGCGGCCGAGATGGACCGCCAGCGCGCCGCCGCCACAGCGACCTTCGAGGCGGCCTGCAGGGCCGCTTCGGTCCCGCAGGCCGACACCGCTCCCGGTCCGCGCGGGCCTTCGGCTGGCTGGCGGGAGGAGACCGGGCGCCGCGACGATCTCGTGCCGCGCCGAGCGCGGGCGAGCGATCTCGTGGTCTTCGGCAGCGCCGAGGGCGACGCCTCGCCCGATCGGGTCGCCGTGCTCGAGGCCACCTTGTTCGGCGCCGGCCGCCCCCTCCTGCTGGTGCCGCCGACCCCGCCGGCGGCCATCGGCGAACGCGTCGCGATCGCCTGGAACGACGGCGCCGAGGCCGCCCGCGCGGTCGCCGGCGCCTTGCCCTTCCTGGACAGCGCCAAGGCGGTGCAGGTCCTGACCGCCGAGACCCGGCGGATCGCGCCCGAGGTCGCCCAGGACCTGGTCGGCTATCTGCAGTGGCGGGGCATTGCCGCCGAGCGCCAGCCGGTCGCGGCCACCGACGAGCCGGTCGCCGAAGCTCTGCTCCAGGCCGCGGCCGCGGCCGGCGCCGATCTGCTGGTGATGGGCGGCTATGGCCGGACCCGGCTCAGCGAGCTGGTGCTCGGCGGGGTCACGCGCCACGTCCTGAGCCACCCGAGCCTGCCGGTCCTGATGGCCCATTGAGCCCGCCGACGCCCGGCGCCGACCGGAGCGGCTCGAGGCCAGCGGGTCAGCAGGTCTGCTCTTTGGGCGTGCACTCGTTGATCTCGAACTCCTCGAGCTCGTTGCGCTGGATCGCATCGAAGGTGCGGCCATCCTCGCAATGCGCCTTCGCGATCACCACCTGCTGGCCGTTGACCATGCGCTCGATCACGCCGCTGTAGAAGCTGACCTGGCACTGGTGGTCCCAGCGCAGCTGCGCCGCCAGGTCGTCCTGCCAGGCGGCGAGCGCGGGCGTGGCGAGCGCGATCAGGATCGCGGCCGCCCCGAGCGGCCATGCGGCGCGGCGCGGTCTGAAAGCGATGTCGAGTGGCTGGCGGGCGGTGCGCATCATAGGGCTCCTGGTTGGGGGCGCCTGATAGCTAGTCGGGTTGGGAGCCCGGCAACCTTGATCCAGATCAAGGCCGACGCCGCTGGTCGCCTGCTGGATGGCGGCGTCGGCAATCCGTTGGCCGCCGGCGACCCGTTGGAGACGACCGTCATGGACCGACCTTCCGCCTCGGGCAGCGATCGACGCGGTCCGAGAACCGCGAAGCGGCGGGCGTTGCGGCCCGCCGTCTCGAGGCCGACCGTGCCGCCGCCGCCCGAGGTCGTCAGCGACCCTGGCGCCTCGAGCCCGCCTCAGGCGCGCCGGTCGTCGGGCCTCGCCCGCCCGTCGATGCCGCCGCCGGCACCGCATTCGCAAGCGTTCGAGGCGATCGATCGGGCGCTGCACGCCAATCTCGCGCGCCTCACCCTCGGGCTGTCGCCGGCGGTCCTGGCGCGCGCCTATCTGGACTGGCGGGTGCATCTCGCGCAGGCCCCGGGCAAGCAGGCCCAGCTCGCCGACAAAGCGCTGCGCAAGGCGATCCGCTTTGGTCTCTATGCCGCCCGCGCGACGGGCGATCCCGGGACCCCGCCTTGCATCGAGCCGCTGCCGCAGGATCACCGGTTCGCGGGCGATGACTGGCAGCGCTGGCCGCACAATCTGATCTATCAGAGCTTTCTTTTGACCCAGCAGTGGTGGCACAACGCGACCACCGGCCTGCGCGGCATCCCCCGGCGCGAGCAGGACGTGCTCGAGTTCACCGCGCGCCAGCTGCTGGATGTCGCGGCGCCGTCCAACCTGCCCTGGCTCAACCCCGAGATCCTGCGCGCGACCTTCGAGCAGGGCGGACTGAACCTGGTGCGCGGCGCCCAGAACCTGGTCGAGGACTGGGAGCGCGCGGTCGCCGGCAAGCGGCCGGTCGGCGCCGAGCGGTTCGTGGTCGGCGAGACGGTCGCGGTCACGCCCGGCAAGGTGGTCCTGCGCAACCACCTGATCGAGTTGATCCAATATGCGCCGACCACCGACAAGGTCGCAGCCGAGCCGATCCTGATCCTGCCCGCCTGGATCATGAAGTACTACATCCTCGACCTGTCGCCGCAGAACTCCCTGGTCAAATATCTGGTCGACCAGGGCCACACGGTGTTCATGGTCTCCTGGCGCAACCCGGGCCCCGACGATCGCGACCTCGCCATGGACGACTACCGCCGGCTCGGCCCGATGGCGGCGCTGGAAGCGATCGGGGCGATCCTGCCCGGGCAGAAGGTGCATGCCCTCGGCTATTGCCTGGGCGGCACGCTGCTCGCGATCGCCGCGGCCGCGATGGCGCGCGATGGCGATTCGCGCCTCGCGTCGATGACCCTGCTCGCGGCCCAGACCGACTTCACCGAGGCCGGCGAGATCATGCTGTTCGTCGACGAGAGCCAGGTCGCCTATCTCGAGAACGTCATGTGGGACCAGGGCTATCTGGACGGCTATCAGATGGCCGGCTCGTTCCAGATGCTGCGCTCGAACGATTTGATCTGGTCGCGCCTGGTGCAGGACTACCTGCAGGGCCAGCGCCAGCCGATGACCGATCTGATGGCCTGGAACGCCGATCTCACCCGGATGCCGTTTCGCATGCACTCCGAGTATCTGCGCCAGCTGTTCCTCGGCAACGATCTGGCCCAAGGGCGCTACGAGGTCGACGGCCGGCCGATCGCGCTGACCGACATCCGGGTGCCGGCCTTCGCGGTCGGCACGCTCCGGGACCACGTGGCGCCCTGGCGCTCGGTCTACAAGCTCGACCTCCTGGCGGACACCGAGGTCACCTTCCTTCTGACCTCGGGCGGCCACAATGCCGGGATCGTCAGCGAGCCCGGCCATCCCGGCCGGAGCTACCAGGTCGCGACCAGGCGCGAGAGCGACCGCTACGTGGATCCCGACAGCTGGCAGGTGGCGACCCCGGTCCAGGACGGCTCCTGGTGGCCGGAATGGCTTACCTGGCTCGGCCAGCATGCGAGCGGGGCGATGGCGGCGCCCCCGGCCATGGGCGCGCCGGCGGCCGGCTACCCGCCGCTCGAGAACGCGCCGGGCCGCTACGTCCTGCAGGCGTAGGGGAGCGCGGTTGTCGCACCGGCAGGGACAGGTTATGTACATGGATTCTGTACAATCAGGAGCCAGGAATGCAGCGCACCCTTTCCTACAGTGAGCTCCGGCGGAACCTGAAGTCCGCGTGCGATCGGGTCTGTGACGAGCACGAGCCGGTGCTGGTCAAGCGCCGGGGCGGCGACGATGTAGTGCTTCTGGCGAGGGACGACTACGAGGCGCTCGAGGAGACCGCCTACCTCCTGAGCTCGCCCGAGAATGCCCGCCGGCTGCTCGAAGCCTTGCATCGCCCGCACGCGCAGCGGATGGCGTTCGCGACGGCCCGGGCGCTGGCGGATGAAGCTGGAGCTTGACCCCCACGCGCTCGAGGACCTCCGTTACTGGATCGCCCAGGACCGGCGCAAGGCGCTCAGAATCATCCAGCTGATCGAACAGTGCCTGAAGGACCCGTTCGCCGGCGCCGGCAAGCCTGAGCCGCTCCGGCACAGCTTGGCCGGCTGCTGGGCCAGGCGCATCGATCGCGAGCATCGCCTGGTCTACAAGATCGAGCAGGACACGCTGGTGGTGCTTGCCTGCCGCTATCACTATTGAGGGGAACGCCGATGATCGAACTCATGGCAGATCTACCGGACAACGTCGTCGGCCTGTCGGCGAGCGGCGAGGTGACCGCGCAGGACTACGAGCAGATGCTGGTCCCGGCGATCGAGGAGCGGATCAAGCGCCACGGCAAGATCCGGGTGCTCTATTATCTGGGCCCCGCCTTCACCGGCTACAGCGTGGCCGCGATGTGGGACGACGCCAAGGTCGGCATGAGCCACCTGTTCGACTTCGAGAAAATCGCGGTCGTGACCGACGTCGACTGGTGCCGGCACGCGGTCCGCGTGTTCGGGCTGCTGATCCCCTGCCCGGTCAAGCTGTTCGCCAACGCCGAGCTGGCCGCGGCCAGCGACTGGGTCAGGTCCTGAGTCGTCCGCCGGAGAAACTCAGGGCAGCGTCGCCGCCGCCTCGCCTCGCGCCGCGGCTTCGAGCTTGGCTTGATGTCCAGCCGCCGCCGCCGCCGGGGTGGGCGAGCGTGCCGCACTGCACAATATGAAAGCGGAATGATCGAGCTGGTGCCGGGTCTGCTTCGCCGGTCACGATCGTGACGGGTCGTCGCGCTTTCGGGTCCCTGCCCGGTCGAGGCGGCCGCCGACGCCGGACCGACCACGGCCGAGGACCGGACGAGAGCCCGAACCCGGTGTCACCGGCTCGCCTTTCGTCCGCCCAGCGAAGGACCGATGCCATGGAGCAGGTCGTCGAGGCGCTCCCGCCCGGCCAACGGAGAACAAGCCGAAGACCACGGATCGGCCCCAGGTCCCCCGGACCGACGCCGAACAGGGGCTGACCAGCGCGCTCGCCCAGGAGCGGCGGGCCCGCTACGGGCCCAATGAGCTCGCCGAGAAGCGCGTCAGCCCGATCCTGAAGCTGCTGTCCTACTTCTGGGGGCCGATCCCCTGGATGATCGAAGTCGCCGCCGTGCTCTCGATCGTCGGCCAGCACTGGGCCGACTTCGCGATCATCCTGATCATGCTGGTCCTGAACGCGGCGGTGGGTTTCTGGCAGGAGTTCAAGGCCGACAATGCCATCGCGCTCCTTAAACTGAACTTCCGACGGGCGGAGGATTTAAGCTGTTGATCTTGCCATAAAGATCGGTCACGGTCGATAGATATGTAGCCATGTAATTGACATTTTTCATATTGAGTTTCGTGATTTAAAGTTCGATCATGGGGCCATGTATATCGAGGCTGTGCCGAACCGCTCGTCGCCGCCGGCGATCCTGCTGCGCGAGAGCTATCGCGACGGCAACCGGGTCAGAAAGCGGACCCTGCTCAATCTGACCGACTGGCCGCGCGAGCTGGTCGACGGGTTGCGTGCCCTGCTCAAGGGCGGCACCGTCATCCCGGCCGGGCAGGCAGCGCTGAGCGTCATCCGCTCGTTGCCGCATGGTCACGTCGCCGCCGTGCTCGGCACGCTGCGCAAGATCGGCCTCGACCGCCTGCTCGGCCCGGCCGGCGAGCGCGGCCGCGAGCTCGCGATCGCCCTGATCGTCAGCCGCATCCTCGCCCCGACCTCGAAGCTGGCGACCGCCAAGGCGCTCGCTCCCGCGACCGCCGCCTCCAGCCTGGGTGCGGTGCTCGGCCTGGGGGAGGTCGCCGAGGACGAGCTGGACGCGGCGCTCGACGGGCTGCTCGCCCGCCAGCCGGCGATCGAGACCGCGCTTGCCCGGCGCCACCTGCAAGGCGGCACGCTGGTGCTTTACGACGTGTCGTCGAGCTATCTCGAAGGCCGTTGCTGCGCGCTCGCGCGCCTGGGCTACCACCGGGACGGCAAGAGGGGGGTGGCGATGCCAGGCATGGCACACGAGGCAGCCAGGGAGGGCTGGCGCCTCGCCACTCAGCCCGAAAATAGTTCCAACAGGATGCGCGGGAGCTGCTACCCGCATAATCCAACGAGACTGCCGGGGCTTTATGCCCCGGTTTTTTTTGCGTTTCGTAGGAGCGAATTCATTCGCGATTGAAATTGCTATTCCAAGAAACAATCGCGAATGAATTCGCTCCTACGGGAAAATTGGACCATCTGCGGGAATCAGTGACAGAAAATGTCATTAGTATGAATAATATGGGTGATTATTTTAATTATAAAAATAATTAAAAAAGATCTTTAACCAATTGTTAATAAACAATAATAAATGATTCCATAATTAGCATTTTCGTTTCGGCATGATTCCTGCATATAGATACTTGACCGCAAATCAAAATGGAAGGAGTGCGCCAGGGACGGAAGCGACACGGTAGTCGCGTACGTCCACGGCACGGACGCTCAAGGGGAAAGGCC
>CAVSRN010000056.1:0-98151 GCA_963730195.1 uncultured Alphaproteobacteria bacterium | reverse complement strand
AGCAGCAAAGGCAGGGTGGTGACGTCGGGGACGCCGACGAAATAGGTGCCGGTGAACTCGTCCAGCGACTCGAGAAACACGAAGATCGCGCTCGCCATGATGCCCGGCGCCGCGAGCGGCAGGGTGACGCCGTAGAACGCCTGCAACGGCGATGCGCCCATGTTGCGCGCGGCGTCCTCGAGCTCGCGCTCGACCGCGGCAAAGGCGGCGGTCGAGATCCAGACCGCGAACACCAGGCCGTGCATGGTGTGGACCAGGACGACGCCAGTGATCGTGCCGTTGAGGCCGAGGCTGTAGAAGATCCGGGCGATGTTGATGTAGACGGCGAGGCTCGGGAACGCCTGGGGTAGCAGAAAAGCGAGCAGGATCAGGCCGCGCAGCGGCAGGGCGCGGCGGGCGAGCGCGTAGCCGCAGGGGATCGCGACCACAAGGCAGGCGGTGACCGTGAACAGCGCGATCCCGATGCTGGTCCCGAGCGAGACCATGGCGTTGCCCTGGGGCCGGAACACCCGCTGCCAGAACGAGAAGCCGTACTCGAGCGGCAGCTTGTGCGGGAAATACCATTTCTCGGCGACCGCCCAGAGCGCCATGTTGAGCAGCGGCCCGAAGATCGCGAAGGCGAGCAGCCCGAGCACGATGCCGAGCGCCGCCCAGCGGAGCGTCGCCGTGACCCTCACGGCTGCTGCTCCCGGACCGCGTGGCGGAGATAGACCCAGGCGACGATCCCGGTCATCAGGTAGGAGATGAAGCCCAGCGCGTTGGCGACGCCGTAGTCGCCGTAGGCGTTGATCCGGAACGACATGTCGACGGTCAGCATGGTCGGCGACTGGGCGTTGATCATCAGCGGCACCGAGAGCACCGACATCATGATCACGAACGACAGGATCAGGCCGACCACGCAGCGTCTGGCGGACCTGGGGGATGACGATCTCGAGCAGGACGCGCAGGCGGGAGGCGCCGAGGTTGCGCGCCGCCTCGATGGTCGCGCGGTCGAGCGCCGCCATGGCGCCGGCGACCAGCAGAGCGGTGAACGGCGTCTGCTTCCAGACGAAGGTCACGACGATGCCGCGCCAGTCGAGATAGCTCTGGGCATCGAGCGGCGTGTACAGGCCGAGCCCGACCAGGGTGTTGTTCATCATGCCGTTCTTGGCGAGGAAGGTGCGCATCAGCTGGCCCGCGACCACGAACGGGATGAACAAGGGCCAGCGATAGAGCCAGCGCAGCACGGCGATCGCGCGCGGGTTTTCTCCCAGTGTCAAAAAACCGCCGATCGCGACCGCGCCAATGCCGATCAACCCGGTCGAAAGCCCGATGATCAGGACCGTGAACAGCAGGTCCCGCCAGTAGAAGTCGAGCGCCTTCGAAAAATTGCCGAGCGTCCAGGCGCCGGCCTCGCCCTCGAACGCCGTCACCAGCGAGAAGCCGAGCGGATAGACGAACAGCGCCAGCAGGATCACCAGCGCCGGCGCGACCAGCGCCAGCGAGATCAGCCGCAATTCCTGCATGCCTTCCCCTCCCCGTATGCCCGCATTGACGGCATCCATTCGATTCGTGTCAATGATCAGGGGCGGATGATCTTTCGCTGGGGGACGGCGCCGCCCGCGATGTCGCGAACGTCGACCAGCACTGAGGGAGCGAGCCATGGCGGATGACGAGTTCGCACCGGTCACGCCCGGCGAGATCCTGCGCGAGGAGTTCCTGAAGGAGTACGGGCTGTCGCAGAACCAGCTCGCCAGGGCGATCGGCATCTCGCCGAACCGGATCGCCGAGATCGTCAACGACCGGCGGCGGATCAGCGCCGACACCGCTCTTCGCCTCAGCCTGTACTTCGGCAACAGCCCGGAGTTCTGGCTGAATTTGCAGACCCACTACGATCTCAAGCTGGCCCGCCGGCAACTTGGCACCGAGACGGCCGAGCGCATCCGGGCGCATCGCGCCGCCTGACGCCGACGGCCGGATGGTCAAAGGCCTGTGGAACTACGCGATCAAGGTCGCCGACATCGACCGGGCGGCCCGGTTCTACGTCGACGTGCTCGGCGCCGAGGTGCGGCTGCGGGGCGAGGTCCTGGGCTCGGTCTACGCGCTGATTCGCCTGGGCGACACGCGGATCATCCTGTTCGACAAGGCGCCCTATGAGGACCTGCTCGGGCGGGAGCTGCCGCTGGGCTTCCTGCACGACGTCTACGAGGTCGACGACTTCGACGCCCAGATCGCGCGCCTGCGTCAGGCCGGCGTCAGGTTCCTGATGGCGCCCCAGGTGATCGAGGCCGCGTTCGGCCGCCGCAGGATCGCGTTCTTCGAGACCCCGGACGGCCTGCGCACCGAAGTCATGGAGATCCTCGAGGACCGCTTGCACGACTGACCTGGTAACTATCGAAGCTCCTCGCGGGCCGCGCGCTACGCCTCCCGGGCCAGATCCATGGCCTGCTCGTCCGAGAGCGGGCCGCCTGCCTGCTGGTCGGGGACGCCGACGAAATAGGTGCCGGTGAACTCGTCGAGGCTCTCGAGAAAGACGAAGATCGCGCTCGCCATGATGCCGGGGGCGGCGAGCGGCAGCGTGACGCCGTAGAACGCCTGCACTGGCGAGGCGCCCATGTTGCGCGCGGCGTCCTCGAGCTCGCGCTCGACCGCGGCAAAGGCGGCGGTCGAGATCCAGACCGCGAACACGAGGCCGTGCATGGTGTGGACCAGGACGACGCCGGTGATCGTGCCGTTGAGGCCGAGGCTGTAGAAGATCCGGGCGACGTTGATGTAGACGGCGAGGCTCGGGAACGCCTGGGGGAGCAGAAAGGCGAGCAGGATCAGGCCGCGCAGCGGCAGCGCCCGGCGGGCGAGCGCATAGCCGCAGGGGATCGCGACCACTAGGCAGGCCGCGACCGTGAACAGCGCGATGCCGATCGAGGTCGTGAGCGAGACCATGGCGTTGCCCTGGGGCCGGAACACCCGCTG
Organism: uncultured Alphaproteobacteria bacterium; assembly: GCA_963730195.1. Lineage (GTDB taxonomy): Bacteria > Pseudomonadota > Alphaproteobacteria > Geminicoccales > Geminicoccaceae > DATAOG01. The sequence goes on along the minus strand of CAVSRN010000056.1, from coordinate 95,202 downwards.
CCAGAACGAGAAGCCGTATTCCAGCGGCAGCTTGTGCGGAAAGTACCATTTCTCGGCGACCGCCCAGAGCAGCATGTTGAGCAGCGGCCCGAAGATCGCGAACGCGAGCAGCCCGAGCACGATGCCGAGCGCCGCCCAGCGGAGCGCCGCCGCCGCCCTCACGGCCGCTGCTCCCGGACCGCGTGGCGCAGATAGACCCAGGCCACGATCCCGGTCATCAGATAGGAGATGAAACCCAGCGCGTTGGCGACCCCGTAGTCGCCGTAGGCGTTGATCCTGAACGACATGTCGACGGTCAGCATGGTCGGCGACTGGGCGTTGATCATCAGCGGCACCGAGAGCACCGACATCATGATCACGAACGACAGGATCAGGCCGACCACCAGCGTCTGGCGGATCTGGGGGAGCACGATCTCGAGCAGCACGCGCAGGCGGGAGGCGCCGAGATTGCGCGCCGCCTCGATGGTCGCCCGGTCGAGCGCCGCCATGGCGCCCGCGACCAAAAGGGCCGTGAACGGCGTCTGCTTCCAGACGAAGGTCACGACGATGCCGCGCCAGTCGAGATAGCTCTGGGCATCCAGCGGCGTGTACAGGCCGAGCCCGACCAGCGTGTTGTTCATCATGCCGTTCTTGGCGAGGAAGGTGCGCATCAGCTGGCCCGCGACCACGAACGGGATGAACAAGGGCCAGCGATAGAGCCAGCGCAGCAGCGCGATCGCGCGCGGGTTTTCTCCCAGTGTCAAAAAACCGCCGATCGCGACCGCGCCGACGCCGATCAGCGCGGTCGAAAGCCCGATGATCAGGACCGTGAACACAAGGTCCCGCCAGTAGAAGTCGAGCGCCTTGGTGAAGTTGCCGAGCGTCCAGGCGCCCGCCTCGCCCTCGAACGCCGTCACCAGCGAGAAGCCGAGCGGGTAGACGAACAGCGCCAGCAGGATCACCAGCGCCGGCGCCACCAGCGCCAGCGAGATCAGCCGCGATTCCTGCATGCCCTCCCCTCCCCGTGCGCCCGCATTGACGACATCCATTCGATTCGTGTCAATGATCAGGGGCGGATGATCTTTCGCTGGGGGACGGCGCCGCCCGCGATGTCGCGAACGTCGACCAGCACTGAGGAAGCGAGCCATGGCGGATGACGAGTTCGCGGCGGTCACGCCGGGCGAGATGCTGCGTGAGGAGTTTCTGAAGGAATACGGGCTGTCGCAGAACCGGCTCGCCAGGGCGATCGGCATCTCGCCGAACCGGATCGCCGAGATCGTCAACGACCGGCGGCGGATCAGCGCCGACACCGCGCTCCGCCTCGGCCTGTATTTCGGCAACAGCCCGGAGTTCTGGCTGAATCTGCAGACCCACTACGATCTCAAGCTGGCCCGCCGCCAGCTCGGGGCCGACACCGCCGAGCGCATCCGGGCGCATCGCGCCGCGTGACGGCGCCGAACGAACGGCATCCGGCCATGGTCAAGGGCTTGTGGAACTACGCGATCAAGGTCGCCGACATCGAGCGGGCGACCCGGTTCTACGTCGACGTGCTCGGCGCAAAGCTGCGGCTGCGCGGCGAGGTCCTGGGCTCGATCTACGCCCTCATCCGGCTCGGCGACACGCGGATCATCCTGTTCGACAAGGCGCCCTACGAGGACTTGCTCGGCCGGGAGCTGCCGCCGGGCTTCCTGCACGACGTCTACGAGGTCTCTGACTTCGACGCCCAGATCACGCGCCTGCGCGAGGCCGGCGTCAAATTCCTGATGGAGCCGCAGGTGATCGAGGCCGCGTTCGGCCGCCGCAGGATCGCGTTCTTCATAACCCCGGACGGCCTGCGCACCGAGGTCATGGAGATTCTCGAGGACCGCATGCGCGACTGACGATACGGTCGACAACCGCTGACCAGACGGCTGCCGGCGCTGCCCCTTCAAACACCACTCCACGATTGTATCCGGGGTCGGATCGAGTTAGGTTACATGTAACCTAGCAGGAGCCAATCATGCGGTCCGCGTCGAAGCGTAGCGCATCCGCCACCAAGGCCCGGTCGTCGCGCGACAAGGTCCGGACCTATCGCGAGCGGCTGCGCGCCCAGGGTTTGCGCCCGATCCAGATCTGGGTCCCGGATACCCGCTCGCCGGAGTTCGCGGCCGAAGCCCAGCGGCAGTCGCTGCTGGTCGCCTCGAGCCCGCACGTCGCCGAGGATCAGGCCTTCATCGATGCGATCACCGATCAGGCGGACGAGTGAAACGCGGCGAAATCTGGACGGCATCCGGCGGCAGGAGCTACGCGGGCAAGCCGCGCCCTGCCGTGATCGTGCAGGACGACCGTTTCGAGGCGACCGACTCGATCACGATCTGCGCCTTCACGACCGACCCAACCGAAGCGCCGTTGTTCCGCCTCGCCATCAAGCCGAGCGAGATGAACGGTCTCAGGACCGCATCGCGCCTGATGGTCGACAAGATAACCACGGTCCCGAAAGCCCGACTTGGCCATCGGATTGGCCGTCTCGGCGATGAAGACGTGGTCCGCCTCAACCGCGCGATGCTGATCTTTCTCGGTCTCGCCGGCTGAGGGAATACGTCGACTTCGTCGTGCACTGGGACGTGCGGTAGGGAGCCGTCTTCAGTGCAGCGCGAAAACTTTCCAACACAAACTCTCTCCTAGAAGTGGAGTTACCACGCAACCAGAGATACTTGTCCGCAATCCGCATTGAATAGGGATACACCCGATCGACGAATTTGTTGGCTTTGCAGATGAGGCTTTTAACACAGTCGTCAAACCAGTAATCGAACTCCATTAGAAAACGATCCGGACCAACACGTCTACCCGCAGGCAGACGAGTTCTATTAGTCCTTTTGAGAATTTCGTTGCGAAGCCAGCCTTCCACGCATCCATCATACATCGGTACGCAATCTGGCTGATAGAACCAGTACGCCTTGAGGGTGGCAGACCATGGTTGGCCAATATCATCCTCCTTCACAGCTCTGCGTATTCTCGCAATCGCGCTACTCCATTGCTCTTGTGCGTCGCAAAGATCTTTCGGACGCTTCACAAAAAGCTCGTGACAAATATCACAAAACACCTTAGGGTATTTTGTCAACACTGTACGGCTGCCGTATTGTTACAATTGGTATTGTTTTTTGAAATCTTCAATAAAACAACGAGACCGTCCGCGAGCTGTTTCGGTTATCATCTTTTGATCGAAATTATCGAGTCCCCTCAATGACTCCTCTACTGCCCACACCCACGGGACAAGGTCATCGGGCGGTATTGCTGTCTCGCTCGCACGCATGTTTTTGCCCATGAGGTCACTCGAGCGCCTTGGCGCGGAGCGGAAGCCATGCTCCCGCCCCGCTGCTTGATGAAGCCTGGCAAGGCTCAGTTCTCGACCTGCTTTTCGTAGGATTCGAGGATGTCGTCGAAGTAGGGGCCGATCGGGAAGGCTTTGCCCTTGGACGCCAGGTCCTCGGGCGTGACGTCGGCGAACAGCTTGTTCCAGGTCGCCTGGTCGATCGCGCTCTGGATGTTCTTGGCGTCGATGCCGGGGTACCAGTTGAACTTCTTGACGATGCCCTCGGCCTGGACCTCGGGCGAGGTCGCGAGTGCTATGAACTCGCGCGCGAGCTCGGGCTGGGCGGCCTTGGCCGGGGTCACGTAGTACATCGGCTGGCCGGGCATGCCCGGGTCGATCAGCTTGAGCTTCAGGCTCGGCGGGATCCGCCCGTCCGCCTGCCAGGTGTAGAACATGTCGACCCAGACCGGGCCCATCGCGATCTCGCCCCGGTTCAGCATGTCGAGGGTGCCGGCGTTGCCGGGGGTCAGCGTCACGTTCTTGTTGAAGTCCTTGAGCTCGGCCAGCGCCGGCGCCCAGTACTGCTCGACCGACTTGTCATAGGGGCCGTCCTGCAGCTGGCCCGCCTCGCCGGTGTTGGCGTACATCCAGCCGACCACGAAGGCTGACCCCGGACATGCCGTTCTTGATGCCGTTGTAGCCGAACTGGTTGGGGTGCGCCTTGACCCAGTCGACCAGCTCGGCATAGGACGCGGGCGGCTCGGGCACCAGGTCCGGGTTGTAGGCGAGCGCGGTCTGGCTGTGGAACATCGGCATGACGAAGCCGTCGACGTCGGTGCCGAGCGCCATCTTGGCGGTGTCGCGGCTGACCAGCTTGCCGGTGTCGATCTGGTCGCGGTACTTGGCGAGCAGGTCCTGCTGGACCATCTGGCCGGCCATCTTCTGGTGCACGACCGCGACGTCGACGTCCCAGGCGGCGGTGCCGGCCGCCTTCTGCGCCTCGAGCTTCTCGTAGATCTTCTGCGAGCCGGCATCGCCCGGCCCGGTGCCGCTGACCTGCACTCTTACGCCCGGGTGGGTCGCCTCGAACTTGGGCCCGAGATAGTCGGTGACGTAGTCGACCATGTTCTCGGAGCCGGCCGTGATCACGTTGAGCACGGTCTCGGCCGAGGCCGCCGCCGGCAGCCCAGCCAGGAGCGCCAGCGCGGCCGCGCCGGAAAGCCCCGCACCACTCAACCATGTACGCCGTTGCATCGCAGTCTCCCTTTTCCGATTCGCCTCGGGCGCCGGCACCATCGGGGCGCCGCCGCCCGCCGAGAGCGTGTTCGCCGCCCTTCGACCAGGCCCGATCATCTAACACATCGGCCGGGCGACCGCCATCGCGACCCCCGACAGCGGCCGGCGCCGGCGGCATAGCCGGCGATTGCGACCGGCGCGTGACAGGGCCGGCGCGCTCAAGCCGGCCCGTCCCGGTCGAGCCGGTAGACCAGGCTCAGCGCCTCGTCCTGCGCGTCCCAGAAGGATTCGACCGGCCGGAAGCCGAAGCGCTCGTAGAACCGGCGCGCCGGATGGTTGTCGGCGAGCACGTGCAGGCGTGACCGGCCCCGGACGCCGCTCCAGCATGGCCTCGAGCAGCAGACCGCCGAGGCCGGCGCGCTTGATAATCCGGGTCGACGAACAGCTGATCGACGTGCGCCCCGATCGCCGCCAGATAAGCGACGATCGCGCCGTCGACCGTCACGACCTGCGCCCAGTCCCACGCGCAGAGCTTGCCGGCATACCAGCGCCGCACCTCGTCCAGGGTGTAGGACCAGCCGATGAACCGGTAGGCGATCCGGCAGGCCCGCCAGTGCACCCGGCTGATGCCATCCAGATCCGCGGCCGCGAGCGGCCGGAGCGTGCGGATCGGAGCCAGGTCCCGCCCGGCCGGCGCGCTCATGGTCGCGGCGCGGCGGCCGCCGCCGGGTAGAGATGCAGCGCCGCGGCCGGCAGGCAGATGCCGACCGGCGCGCCGGTCGGCAGGCGGCGCGGGTCGTCGACCATGAACTGGCGCTCGCCGACCGCGACGGCGTAGCGCTAGAAGCCGCCCGGATAGGAGCTCTGGCGGATCTCGCCGCGCAGGATCAGGCTGTCCGGGGGCGCCTCGCCCGCGCTCCACCAGGCGCGCGGCCTCGCTGCGGAAATGGGCGACCGCCCGGCCACGAAGCGCGCCCTCGACGTGGATGCCGTCCTCCCCCGGCCGGGCGCCGAGCGCCAGCCGGGCGGCCTCGTTGTCGGCGCCGGCGGCGATGTCGACCGCCTGGTCGGCCTCGCGGGCGTGAGCTCGATCACGTTGTCGGCGCCCATGAAGGCGGCGACGAACGGGGTCGCCGGGCGGTTGTAGACCGCCTCGGGCGGCCCCGAGCTGGACGATCGTGCCGGCCTCCATGATCGCGATCCGATCGGCCAAGACCATCGCCTCCTCGCGATCGTGGGTGACGTGGATCGCGGTGATCTGGAGCTTGGCCTGGAGCGCCTTGATCTCGTGGCGGACGCTCTGGCGGATGCGCGCGTCCAGGTTCGAGAGCGGCTCGTCGAGCAACAGGATGCCGGGGTTGATCGCGAGCGCCCGGCCGAGCGCCACCCGCTGGCGCTGGCCGCCGGAGAGCTGGGTGACCGGCCGCTCGCCGAGGCCCTCGAGCCCGAGCAGCGCCAGCACCTCCTGGACCCGCGCGGCCCGCTGCGCCCGGCCGACCCCGCGCAGCCGGAGGCCATAGCCGATGTTCTGGGCCGTGCTCATGTGCGGCCAGAGCGCGTAGGACTGGAACACCATGGCCATACCGCGGCGCTCCGGCGGCAGGCTCGTGATGTCGCGCCCGGCGACCAGCACCCGGCCGCTTCCGACCCGGGCAAAGCCCGAGATCGCGCGCAAAAGCGTGGTCTTGCCGCAGCCCGACGAGCCGAGCAGCGCCACGAACTCGCCGGGCGCGACCTCGAGCGAGACCCCCTTCAGCACCGTGACCGGGCCGAAGGCGACCTCGACCCGCTCGACGGTCAGCGCATCACCGGCCATGGCCCGGCGGGGCGGCGCGCGGAGCTCCGCGCCCGGCGCCCGAGGCTTCAGCCGCCGAAGTGCTTCTTCAGCGCGTCGAAGCCGCCCTGGAAGACGTCGTTGCTGATCATCTTCTCGGCCTCCGCCTGCTGCTCCGGCGGATCGGGATCGAAGGTCGCGGTCCAGTCGCCATGGGTGCGGTTGCCGTCCGCGATCCGGCGCAGCCGCAGCGTCGCCCGGTAGTTGGCGACCGGCAGCGGCGAGTCCAGGATCGTGTAGCTGTAGTGGTGGCCCATGTCCGACAGCTCGAGCAGGCGCTCGCGGACCACGGCACCGTTGCCGAGCGTCAGCACCCGGACGCAACCGACCTGGTCCCCGGGCCCGCCGCCCTCGATCTCGCTCTTGGCGATCCCCGGGTGCCATTTCGGCAGCGCGTTGAAGTCGCGGATCCGCGCCCAGACCTGCTCGATCGGCGCGTTGATCACCGAACTGGCGTGAGCTCTCGCCATCGTCGTCCTCCCTGGTTCTGGTTCAGGAGCTAGAAGCTCAGTGCCTTGAACTTACGCGTTTGCTCGGTGAGCGCAATCTCGGTCGGCAGGCGCTCCATCGAGCTGGCACCGTAGAAGCCGTGGCAGTGCCGGCAGGACTTGAGGACGAACGCGGCATCGTCGGGCATCGCGATCGGCCCGCCGTGGCAGAGCACGATGACATCGTCGCGCACGGCGAGCGCCGCCTCGGCCCAGGCGTCGATCAGCGGCACGCAGTCCTCGAGCGTCTTGGCGCGTGCCGGCGCCGATCGCGCCGCCGGTCGTGAGCCCCATGTGGCAGACGATGATGTCGGCGCCCGCCTCGGCCATCGCGACCGCATCCTCAGCCGAGAACACGTACGGCGTGGTCAAAAGGTCGTGCTCGCGCGCGCGGCGGATCATCTCGACCTCGAGGCCGTAGCCCATGCCGGTCTCCTCGAGGTTCGCCCGGAAGACGCCATCGATCAGCCCGACCGTCGGGAAAATTCTGGACGCCGGCGAAGCCCAGCTCCCGCAGACGGCGGAAAAAATCATCCAGGATCAGGAACGGGTCGGTGCCGTTGACGCCCGCGAGCACCGGCGTCCGCTGCACGACCGGCAGCACCTCGCTCGCCATCTCGAGCACGATCTGATTGGCGTTGCCGTAGGCGAGCAGGCCCGCGAGCGAGCCGCGCCCGGCCATCCGGTAGCGGCCGGAATTGTAGATCACGATCAGGTCGATGCCGCCCGCCTCCTCGCATTTGGCCGACAGGCCGGTGCCGGCGCCGCCGCCGACGATCGGCTCGCGGCGGCGGGCCATCTCATGAAATCTTGCCAGCAACGCCTTGCGTTCGAACCTCGCCATGACGGCCCCCTGCCCTAGCGGGCGATCGCGCGGAAGTTCTCGACCAGGGCTTCGGCGAATGCCGGGTCGTTGACGTTGTGCGGCAGGCGGAGCAGGCGGCGGTGCGGCGTCTGGCGCACGGTCGCCTCGAGCGCCTCGAACAGGGCGGCATCGGCGTCCGGATCGTGGAACGGCTGGCCCGGCGCATCGATCAGCGAGACGCCGCCCTCGGGCAACAGGAAGCGCACCTCGCCCTGGACAGGCGTTGAGCTTCGCTCCGATCCACTCGCCCATCAGCCGGTTCTCCTCGGCCGTGGTCCGCATCAGCGTGACCTGCGGGTTGTGGACGTAGAGGTTGCGGCCCTGGTAGTGCGCCGGCACCGTGTCCAGGGCGCCGAAATTGACCATGTCGAGGGCGCCGCAGGCGCCGACGTAGGGCACGCCCGTGCGCGCGATCGCGCCCAGCCGGTCGTCGCCCGCGCTGAACACGCCGCCCATCAGCAGGTCGCAGACCTCGGTCGTGGTGACGTCGATCACGCCCGCGATCAGCCCGGAATCGACCAGCTTCTCCATCGACTGGCCGCCGGTGCCGGTGGCGTGGAAGACCAGGCAGTCGTAGTCCGCCTCGAGCGCCCGGGTGACCTGTTGGACGCAGGGCGTGGTCACGCCGAACATCGTGAGCCCGAGCGCCGGCTTGGCGTCGGCCGCGGCCGGCAGCGGCCGCAGCCAGCATGCCGGCCAGCGCATGGGCGGCGTTGCCCAGCACCTGGCGCGAGATCCGGTTGAGGCCGGCGACGTCGGTCACCGAATAGATCATGCAGAGGTCGGACGGACCGACGTAGGGGGCGGTGTTGCCCGAGGCGACGGTCGAGACCATGACCTTGGGCACGCCGACCGGCAAGGCCCGCATCGCGGGCGTGATCAGCGCCGTCCCGCCCGAGCCGCCGAGCCCGATCATGCCGCCGATGTCGGCCCTGGCGCTCGCGAAGCGGACGAACGCCTCGGCCATCGCGGCGACCGCCCGGCCACGGTCGTCGACGAACACCGCGCCGGCGCCGCCCGGATGGTGCGCCGCGACCGTCGCCGGCGTGATGTCGGCCCGGGCGCCATCGCTCCTGGTGCCAAGGTCGACCAGCACGGTCGGCACGCCCGCGGCCGCGATCAGGTCGCGCACGTAGACGAGCTCGTCGCCCTTGGTGTCGCAGGTGCCGCACACATAGGCTTTGCTCGCCATCCGAAGCATCTCCCTCGCCGCGCCGACGCGGCGATCATGGCAGGCTCGGGCGGCGAAAGTGTCAGAACAGCGGGCCGAGCGCGATCGCGTAGGTCAGGTAGTACTCTTCCTCGCCCGGGTTGACCTCGTGGATGTGGGCGTTCGAGATGTGGGCGACCCGGAACCCGAGACGCTGGCCGTTGTCGAACCGGTACGAGAGCTCGACCGTCTCGCGAAACTGGAAGACGCCGCCCAGATCCCGGCTGTCGCCCTGATGGTAGGCGCCGACCGCGAGCTGGGGCGTGAAGTAGACCTTGCCGACCGAGATGTCGCCGTAGAGGCCGAAATAGCCGAACAGGCCGCCCTGCGTGTTGGCCATGCCGCCGATCGCGGGGCCGATCACGAACAGCTTGCGGCCAAGCCGGTACTCCAGCGTGGCGGCCGCCGATTTGCCGTTGTCGAACGGATCGAAGGCGCCGAGCCCGAGCATCAGGGCGTCGGCCTCGTCGCCGTGCACGACCACCGGGCCCAGCGTGAAATAGGGCGTGGTCGGCCGCTCCTCGGCATCGGCGACCGCGAGCCCCGACCAGGCCACGAGGCCACCGAAGAGACTGGCTATGAGACTCGATGACAACGCGCGGCGCATGGTCCCCCCGAAGTGGCGTCGGCAATTCCTGTGCCCGCGCCGTTAAATAGGCTCGATCACGATCGCGCAAGGGCTTCATTGGGCCCGCCGCGCTCCGGCCGGCTCACGTCGGGCCGGCCAGCGCCTTGATCTTCTGCTCCAGGGTCGCGATCAGCTCGGGCACCCCGCCGCCCTTGAGCACGGCGGCGAACTCGGCGTGCTGCCTGGCCAGCTCGCTGTACTTGGCATCGAGCAGCACGTCGATGATCCGCCAGCCGTCCGCGACCTGCCGGAGCACGTAGTTCAGCCCGACCGGCGGCTCGCGCGGCCGCACGATCCGGCTCTGGACCACGACGGCATCGCGGGGGCCCGGGCTCTCGGCCACGACCTCGAAGCGCTCGCCATCGTAGCCGTCGAAGCGCGCCGCGAAGTTCGCGATGCTCATCTCGGCGAACAGGGCGGTGACCCGCGCCTGCTCGCTCGGGCTGAGATCGGCCCAGCGGCGCCCGACCGCGATCCTGGACATGAAGCCGAAGTCGAAGCTTCGCCTGAGCACCGGCTCGAGCCGCCGATAGCGGCCCTGGTAGCCGAGCTCGGCGGCGTCGCGCATGCTCTCGAGCAGGGCGGCGTTCAAGCCCTCGACCACCGCTCGCGGGCCGTCCTCGGCCCCGGCCGGGCCGGAGATGACCAGGACCAGGACCAGCGCGCCGCACAGACGCTTGATGAGCCGCGTCAAGATGTGCTGTCTACCGGACACCACGGCGAAAACCTCTGTGAAAGCCTGACGTGAACACGTTTAGCCTGCGCCCGCAAGATCGCCCCGCGTGGCTGAACGCGAGCTGAGCGCTGCCGCGCAGCGGGCGTTGGCGTGGACGGTCGAGCGCATCGACGGTCGGGCGCGGTCCGTGGTCGTGCTCGCGCTGGTCCTGGCCGCGGTCGCGCTCGGCTATGCCTTCTCGCATCTGCGCATCGACACCAGCACCGACGAGATGATCTCGGCCGAGGTCCCCTTCCGACAGAACAACCTCGCTTTCGTCCGGGCGTTCCCCGAGCTCCGGAACCCGATCGTCGCGGTCATCGACGGGGCGACGCCGGAGCGGGTGGAGCAGGCGGCCGCGGCGCTGGCCCTGGCGCTGCGCGCCGACACCGGGCATTTCGCCGCGGCCGAGTCCGACGCCGGCGATCCGTTCTTCGCCGAGCACGGCCTGCTCTACCTCGAGGTCGACCAGCTCGCCGAGCTGACCGATCGACTGGCGGCGGCCCAGCCCCTGCTCGCGGCGCTGGCCGAGGATCCCAGCCTGCGCGGCCTTGCGGCCTTCGTCGAGCTCGCGGTGCGGGAGCATGGCCCGGGCGACCCGATGCCGGCGGAGCTCGACCGGCTGCTCGGCGCCATGGCCGGCTCGGTCGAGGCCGAGCTCGCCGGCCGCCCGGGCGAGCTGTCCTGGCGCCGGGCGCTGGGCGGGGCCGGGCCGGCGGCGCCGGGCCGCCAGCTGGTGCTGGTCGAGCCGCGCTTCGATCCGGCTTCGCTCGGCGCGGCCGCCACGGCCATCGACGCGCTTCGCGCCCACGCCCGCGCGCTCGGCATCGATGCCGGCCACGGTCTCAGCCTGCACCTGACCGGCGAGGCCGTGCTCAACCAGGAGGAGCTGCAAAGCGTCAGCTCCGGCGCCACGCTCGCGGCCCTGCTGAGCACGGCCGCCGTGACCCTGCTCCTGGTCTGGGGCCTGCGCTCGCTACGCCTGATCGCCGCGACCCTGATCACGCTCGCGCTCGGCCTGATCCTGACCGCAGGCTTCGCGGCCCTCGCGATTGGCCGCCTCAATCTGATCTCGGTCACCTTCGCGGTGCTGTTCGTGGGCCTCGGCGTCGATTTCGGCATTCACCTGGTGCTGCGCTATCGGGAGGGGCTCGGCGATCGGGGCGGCCACCGCCCGGCCCTGCGCGCGGCGCTGGTCGGGGTCGGCGGCCCGTTGTCGTTGAGCGCGCTCTGCGCCGCGTTCGGCTTCCTCGCCTTCGCCCCGACCGCCTATCGAGGGCTCGCCGAGCTCGGCGTCATCTCGGCCGGCGGCATGGTGATCGCCTGGCTCGCGAGCCTGACGCTGCTGCCGGCCCTGCTCGATCTGATGCCGCTCGCCCCGGGCCACCGACCGCTCGCCAGGCCGCGCCTGCTACCGGGCATCCAGCGCCATCCGCGCCCGGTGGTGGCGCTGGCGGCGCTCGGCGCGCTGGCCTCGGTGGTCGCCCTGCCCAAGGTCACCTTCGATGCCAATCCGCTCAATCTCAAGGACCCAAAGAGCGAATCGGTCCGCACCTACCGGGCGCTGGAGGCCGATCCGGCGACCTCACCCGACGTCGCCGAGGTGCTGGCCGACAGCCTGGCCGCGGCGGACCGGGCCGCGGCCGAGCTCGAGCGCCTCGATCAGGTCGAGGACGCGCTCACCCTCTCGAGCTTCGTGCCGAAGGCTCAGGACGCGAAGCTCGAGCTGATCGATTCTCTGGCCTTCTATCTCGGCCCGATCCTCGAGCCGGGCGCGGCCGCGGCGCCGCCGGATGCCAGCGGCCGCCGGGCGGCGCTCGACCGGCTGAGCGCGAGCGCCGCGGCGGCCAGCGCCGCCGACCCCAGCGCCGCCGACCCCAGCCCCGGCGCCGGGCGGCTGGCCGAAGCCCTCGAGAACTTCACCCGGGCGAAGCCGAGCGACGCCGCGCTCGCCGACCTCGAGCGCCGGCTGACCGGCACCTTGCCGGATCTGCTCGCGCGCCTGCGCCAGGCGCTGGCCGCGGGTCCGGTCACGCTCGCGGATCTCCCGGACCGCCTGCGCGCGCGCTGGCTCCGCCCGGACGGCCGGGCGCGGGTTCTGGTACGCCCCGCCAAGCCGCTGACCGACGGCGCCAGGCTCGAGGACTTCGCCGCGGCCGTGCTGAGCGTCGCACCGCAGGCCACCGGGACGCCGATCATCGTCACCCAGGCGGGCGGGGTCGTGGTCGGCGCCTTCCAGGAGGCGTCCTGGCTGGCGCTCGCGCTGATCACGGCGCTCCTGGCCGTGGTCCTGCGGCGGCTGCGCGACATCCTGCTGGTGCTGGCGCCGCTCGGGCTCGCGGTCTTGTTAACTGCCGCGACCGCGGTGCTGCTTGGCCTGAGCTTGAATTTCGCCAATGTGATCGTGCTGCCGCTGCTGCTCGGGCTCGGCGTAAGTGGGGCGATTCACGTCATGATGCGCTGGCGCGAGGAGGCGCTCCCCGAGACGGTCGCTTTGACCAGCACGCCACGCGCGGTGCTGTTCAGCGCCCTGACCACGATCGCGTCGTTCGGCTCGCTCGCGGTCTCGGCGCACCGCGGGCTCGCCAGCATGGGGCTCCTCTTGACGATCGCGATCCTCTGGAGCCTGGTCTGCACCCTCGTGGTCCTGCCGAGCGTGCTGGCTCTGGTCGACCAGCGGCGCGCAAGGAGACAAACGGCATGAAGGTGGCCATGCTGGCGGCCGGCGTCGGCGCGCGCCTCGATCCGGACCGCCAGGCGCCGCCCAAGGCCCTGCTGCGCTTCGCCGGCCAGAGCCTGCTCCAGCGCCATCTCGACATCCTGGCGCATTTCGGCCTGCACGAGCTCACCCTGGTGGTCGGCCATCGGGCGGTCGAGATCGAGCGGGAGCTCGCGGCGATCGGCGCCAAGGACCGGGTGCGCCGGGTGCTCAACCCGGACTACCGCACCAGCAGCCTGCTCTCGCTCTGGACCCTGCGCGACGTGTTCGCCGCCGGCGAGCCGGTGCTCTACATGGACGCCGACGTGCTCTATGACTGGCGCCTGCTCGCGCGTCTGCTCGAGGCGCCGCACGAGGATTGCCTGCTGATTGACCGCCGCGCCGTCGAGAGCGAAGAATCCCTCAAGGTCTGCCTCCGGGAGGGCCGGGTGGTCGATTTCCATAAGCGGATTCAGGCGACCGGCTACGATCACTGGGCGGAGTGGGTCGGCTTCGCGCGCTTCGGTGCCGAAAGCGCCGGGCAGCTGGCCGGCGCCCTGCAGAGCTACGTCGAGCGCGGCCGGACCGGGGTCATCTACGAGGAGCCGATGCGGGATGTGATGCTGGCCGGGCACGACCGGTTCGCCGTGGTCGACAGCCTGGGCCTGCCGTGGATCGAGATCGACTTCCAGGACGACCTCGAGCGCGCCAGGGTCGAGGTTCTGCCCCGCCTGGTCGGGTTGCCGGCATCGAACGCCCGCCCGGCAACGACCAGCTGAGATGCCAGCCTTGGCCCGGATCGAGCCGCCCTGGGACCAGCGCCTCGCGCGCCTGCTGGTCGGACCGCTGCGGCACAGCCCGGTCACGCCGAACGCGATCACGACGCTGACCCTGATCCTTGGCCTGCTCGCCGCCTGGCTGCTCGCCCAGGGTGGCGACGCGAGCCACCTCGGGGCGGCCCTGTTCGTGCTCGCCTGTCTGCTCGATCATGCCGACGGCGAGCTGGCGCGGCTGACGGGGCGCGCCAGCACCTTCGGCCATTACTACGATCTGATCACCGACGCCCTGGTCATGACCGCGCTGTTCGTCGGCATCGGCGTCGGCCTCGGCGCGGACGTGCACGGCGCGGCGACCGTAAGCCTCGGCCTGATCGCCGGCGGCGCGGTGGCGCTCGCGGTCCTGCTGCGGCTGGAGCTCGAGCGGCGCGCCGGCAAGGCGGCGGTCCGCCAGGCCAACCTTTTCGGCTTCGAAGCGCAGGATCTCTTGTATCTGGTCGGGCCGGCGACCTGGCTGGGCGGGCTCGAGGCGTTTCTGATCCTGGCCGCGGTCGGCGCCCCACTCTATGCGCTGGCCGCGCTCTGGGGCCTGGGCCGGCACCTCTGGCGCGCCGGCAGCCGGCCGTGACCATCCTGGTCACCGGCGCGACCGGCTTCGTCGGCTCGGCGGTGGTCCACGCCCTGCTGGCCAAGGGTGAGGCGGTCCGGATCCTGGCTCGCCGGCCTGGCGATCTTGGCCAGGCCGCCGGTCTGCCGGTCGAGGTCACGGTCGGCGATCTCCAGGACCCGGCAAGCCTGGCGCCCGCGGTCGCGGGCTGCACGGCGCTGGTCCACGTCGCCGCCGACTACCGCCTGTTCGCGCGCGATCCCGCCCTCCTCTATCGGACCAACGTCGACGGCACGCGCGCCCTGCTGCGCGCGGCCGGCGCCGCCGGCGTGCGCCGGATCGTCTACACCAGCAGCGTCGCGACGCTCGGCCTCCATGCCGACGGCAGCCCCGCCGACGAGACCACGCCCTCGTCGCTCGCCGACATGATCGGCCATTACAAGCGCTCGAAGTATCTGGCCGAGCAGGCGGTCCGCGAGCTGATCGAGCAGGACGCTCTGCCGGCCGTGATCGTCAATCCCTCGACGCCGGTCGGGCCGCGCGATGCCCGGCCGACGCCGACCGGGCGGATGGTCCTGACCGCCGCCCGCGGCCACATGCCGGCGTATGTCGACACGGGCCTGAACATCGTTCACGTCGACGACGTCGCCGAGGGCCACCTGCTCGCGCTCGAGCGCGGCCGGATCGGGGAGCGCTACGTCCTCGGCGGCCAGAACTGCGCGCTCGCCGAGATCCTGGCGACGATCGCCCGGCTGGTCGGGCGCCGGCCGCCGCGCCTGCGGCTGCCGACCGCACCGCTGCTGCCGATCGCGATCCTGGCCGACGCGATCGCGCGCTGGCGCGGCGCCGGCGAGCCCCTTTTGACCGCCGAGGGCGTGCGCATGGCCAAGAAACGGATGTACTTCAGCTCGGCCAAGGCCGAGCGCGAGCTCGGCTACCGCTGCGCGGCCGGCCGAAGCGGCGCTGCGCGATGCGCTCGAGTGGTACCGCGCCGAGGGTCGGCTCCGCTGAACCGCATGCGGGTTGTGACCCTCCTGGCCTGGCTGCTGGGCCTCGGCCTGATCGTGGCGCTGATCCTCGCCCATGACACCGCCAGGATCGCCGCCGCGCTGGCGGTCGCCGGCTGGGGCGCGGCGGCGCTCGGCCTCGCCTATCTCGGCACGCTGCTCGCCGATGCGCTCGGCTGGCAGGCCCTGCTCGACCGGTCCGATCGACCGGCCTTGCCATCCCTGCTGGTCAAGCGCTGGATCTCGACCTCGATCAATTGTCTGCTGCCGGTCGCTCAGGTCGGCGGCGACTTCGTGCGCGCCCGCCTGCTGGCGCTGAGCGGCACGCCCGGACCGACCGCCGGTGCCAGCGTCGTGGTCGATGCCACCGCCGGCCTGGTGACCCAGCTCGCCTTCGCCCTCCTGGGTGCCGTCCTGCTGCTGCAGCATCTGGGCCACGCCAGCGACCTGGTCCCGCTGGCCGCCGGGCTGGTCCTGTTCGGGCTGCTGCTGCTCGGCTTCGCCGCCGCCCAGCGCCGTGGCCTGTTCTCGCTGCTGGTCCGGCCGCTGCACCGGCTCGTCAGCAGCCCCGCCTGGCAGGGCCTGATCGGCAGCGCCGCCGCTCTCGATGCCGAGATCGGGGCCCGCTATCGCGACCGGCGCGCGCTCGCCCGCTGCCTCGCCTGGCGGTCGGTCGCCTGGCTCGCGGGCGGGGTCGAGATCTGGGTCGCGTTCCTGGTCCTCGGCCGGCCGGTCGAGCTCGGCCAGGCGATCATCCTCGAAAGCCTGGGGCAGGTCGCCCGCAGCGCCGCCTTCGTGGTCCCGGGCGGCCTCGGACTGCAGGAGGGCGGCATCCTGGCGGCCGGCATCTGGCTCGGCCTGCCGCCCGAGATCGTGCTCGCGGTGGCGCTGCTCAAGCGCGCCCGCGAGGTCGTGTTCGGTCTGCCGGCCCTGATCGTCTGGTCCTTTCTCGACGGCCCCGGCCGGCGCGCCGCCCGAACCAGACACGGACCCGTCCAGGACCAATGACAACCTGGCTCGACTGCCAAGGACCGGTCTTCAAATGGCAAATCACAATAGTGTGATAATCATGATTGTGAAACGCGATCTTTGTCGGCCCCAATTTGATTGGGTCGAGGCGATTCGACTTGGCGAATGGGCGGGCTGTGGCGCCAATGCCACAGTCGGCCGGGCGCGACCTGCGCGAACTGTAGATTGCCCTTTCGCCCTGCGGCCAACCCCTTAGAGTGAGCCGACTGGCAACCATCGGGGCTCAGCAAGGCCCCGGGGAGGAGACGGCGCATGTCCGGCACCGCGCTGCGTGTGATTCTCGCCCAACCTCGGGGCTTTTGTGCCGGGGTCGAGCGGGCGATCGAGATCGTGGAGCGGGCCCTGCGCCGGTTCGGCCCCCCGGTCTACGTCCGCCACGAGATCGTGCACAACCGGCACGTGGTCGAGGCGCTCAAGAGCAAGGGCGCGCGGTTCGTGGATGAGGTCGACGAGATCCCGGAAGGTGCGGTCACCGTGTTCAGCGCCCATGGGGTCGCCGAGGCGGTCGAGCTGGCGGCGCGCAGCCGCTGCCTCGAGGTGATCGACGCCGCCTGCCCGCTGGTGACCAAGGTCCACAAGGAGGGCCAGCGCTACGCCGCCAAGGGCTACGAGGTGATCCTGATCGGCCACGCCGGCCATCCCGAGGTCGAGGGGACCATGGGGCGCATCAAAGGCCGCGTGCATCTGATCTCCGAGGCCGACGAGGTCGCGGGGCTCGAGCCCGCCGACCCCGAGAAGCTCGCCTTCGTGACCCAGACCACCCTCAGCGTCGACGACACCCGCGACGTCATCAACGCCTTGCGGGTCCGCTTCCCGGCGATCGTCGGACCGGATACCCGCGACATCTGCTACGCCACCCAGAACCGCCAGACCGCGGTGCGGGCGCTCGCCCGCGAGGTCGACCTGATCCTCGTGGTCGGCGCTCAGAACAGCTCGAACTCCAACCGCCTGCGCGAGATCGGGGTCGCTTCCGGCCGGCCCTCCTACCTGATCGACAGCGCCGAGAGCCTCGATCTCGCCTGGCTGGACGGCGCGCGCGCGGTCGGCATCACCGCCGGCGCCTCCGCCCCTGAGCTTTTGGTGCAACAGTTGGTCGACCGACTGGCGGCGCATTACCACGTCAGCGTCGAGACCCTTGCGGGAATCGAGGAGAACGTCCATTTCCGATTGCCGTCGGAGCTCGCCGAGCCGGCCGCCGGCGCGCCCGCGCGAATAACTCTTCGGAGCGATCATGGGAATTCCTCTACGCCAGCAGATCCGGGTCGGAGCCTACGTCCTCAAGCAACGCCTGGCTCGGGCGCGACAAATATCCGCTGGTGCTGATGCTCGAGCCGCTGTTCCGGTGCAATCTGGCCTGCGCCGGCTGCGGCAAGATCGACTATCCGGCGCCGATCCTGAACCGGCGGCTCTCGGTCGAGGAGTGCCTGGCGGCGGCCGATGAATGCGGCGCGCCGATCGTCTCGATCCCGGGCGGCGAACCTTTGATTCACAAGGATATAGCTCAGATCGTTGAAGGTTTGGTCGAGCGTCGGAAGTTCGTCTATCTGTGCACCAATGCGCTCCTTGTGGAGAAAAAAATCGACCTGTTCCGGCCGAGCCCCTATCTCACCTTCTCGATCCACCTCGACGGCCTGCAGGCGCACCACGACCGCTCGGTCTGCCAGGCGGGCGTGTTCGACCGCGCGGTCGCGGCGATCCGGCTGCTGCGCGGCCGCGGCTTCCGGGTCAACGTCAACGCCACGCTGTTCGATGGCGTCGCGCCGGACGAGGTCGCGGCGTTCTTCGACTACGTGACCGGCGAGCTCGACGTCGAGGGGATCACGGTGTCGCCCGGCTACGCCTACGAGCGGGCGCCCGATCAGCAGCATTTCCTCAACCGGCAGAAGACCAAGCAGCTGTTCCGCGACATCTTCCGCCGCGGCCGGGGCAAGCGCTGGCGGCTCAGCCACTCCTCGCTCTATCTCGACTTCCTGGCCGGCAATCAGGAGTACCATTGCACGCCCTGGGGCAACCCGACCCGCAACATCTTCGGCTGGCAGCGCCCCTGCTATCTGCTCGGCGAGGGCTACGCCGGCTCCTTCGAGGAGCTGATGGCGAGCACCGACTGGGACCGCTACGGCACCGGCAACTACGAGAAATGCGCCAACTGCATGGCGCATTGCGGCTACGAGGCGACCGCGGTCACCGATGCGATCCGGCACCCGCTGAAGGCGTTCCGGGTGGCTTCGCGCCCGATCGAGACCGAGGGCCCGATGGCGCCCGAGATCCCGCTCGAGCACCAGCGGCCGGCCGAGTACGTGTTCGAGCACATCGTCAAGTCCGAGGTCGACAAAGCCCCGCCCAAGGCCGAGCGCCCTCCGACAAGCAGAGCCACGCGGCGTGACCTACCCCGGCGGCTCAAAAGAGCGAGTGAGCAGGGCTGGCAACAGGGTCCGTGATGGAAATGCGACACTGGAAGACTACGAAATCATTGACACCTGGCCAGCTGCGCATCGCGCTGTGCTCAACACCTTTCAGGCGATATTGCGTATCGCGGACCCGCGGAACAGATGTAGTTGTTGCACAGAGGCATAAGCGAAAGCGAACAATCTTCGGAAAACTCGAACGATATCCGAGAATGCAGCTCGCTCGAATCGATGACGTAGCAGGATGTCGGCTTATATTCCCATCGATAGAAGGCCTGTATGATTTCCGGGAGAAAATTCATGGCGCACGGTTCAATCATAAACTGAAGAATCAGATAGATAAGTACGACTATATTAAATCTCCAAAAGCCACCGGATATCGTGGTGTTCACGACGTTTACGAATATGATGTAAATTCGGTGCACGGCAAACCCTACAAAGGCCTCTTGATCGAACTACAATACAGAACGTTTTATCAACATGCGTGGGCGACGTGTGTTGAGGTAATTGGTTTTATTACCGAGAGCCAACCGAAATTCGAGCAAAGGGACAAGAGATTCCAAGAGATATTGGCGCTCGCCAGTGAGATAATTGCCCGTACTTGTGAAAATCGGGATTCGTGCTTTGCGAACGTAAGCGAGACGGAATTGGTTCGTAGATTTTTGAACCTCGACCAACAGTTGAATTTCTTGCGAATGTTGCGTGGTTTGAATGCTGCAGATAGTGAAGTTTCTAGCAAGAAGAATGTCATTCTGATGTTTTCTGATTCAGAAGAACTTCAGATCAGATCATACCGCCACGCGCCAGACGCCCTCCGCGCACTTTTTGAACTGGAAAAAGAAAATCCGGGAAAAGACATTGTCCTAGTTAAGGCCGATAGTAGCGAAGAAGTTCGTATCGCTTTCAGGATTATTTTTCAGATGCCAGCGAATTCATTAATCTGGTAGAAGGTGGATGTGAGAGGTTGGCAGGCGATAAAATAATGCATGCGGTCGCAGTTAATCCTGTGCTCGGAGACGACGGCGATGCTCCGACGGCGCGACTAGCCGAGCGATGGCTCTGGCCGCCGGCGATCCGGTGCGGATGGCCGCAGCGCTTGGCGAGGAGCTCGCTCAGGAGGACAATCGGCTGGTAACGCGCGCCGATCTGCGGGCCGAGGTCAACGGCTTGAAATATTGGATGCTCAGCCGGCTGATCGCGATGTTCGCCGTCTCCTTCAGCATCGCCCTCACGGTCATCGGCGTCATGATCCGCCATCTGTCGCCGGCCGCGGGCGGCTGAACGGGCGCTCCAGGCTGGCGCCCGCGCGACGCGCCGCCTGGGAGAGCGTGCCGAGCGCGCGTCGGGTCTGAAGGCCGAGCCGGACCAGGGCCGCGAGCGCCGCCGGGCGGGCGATGACCCCGATCAGCGCCGTCGGCCGGATCCGCCCGTCCGCGCCGAGGAATCGGATCGCGGCGGCCGGCAGCGCCTGGTCGGCGCCATCGCTGATCGCCCGGACCACGATGAAGGGCATCCCGGCCGCGCTCGCCAGCTCGGCGACGGCATGGCTCTCCATGTCGGCGGCGAGCGCGCCGGTCGCCTCGAAGCAGCGCCCGCTTCGGCCGCGCGGCGTCGCCAGCAGGCGATCGGTGCCGGCGATCGGACCCGGCATGCGGGGCCATGCCGGCCTCAGCCAGCGCCGCGGCACAGCGGCAGCGCCAGGCCGGATCGGTCGGCAGACGCCGGCCGTCCGGCAGGACCACGGCCTCGGCCAGGACCAGATCGCCGGGCCGGAGCTCGGGCGCGAGGCCGGCCGCGAGGCCGAAGCTCACGAGGCCCGCGGCGCCGTCGGCGAGCAGCCGCGCCGCCGCCGCCCGCGCCCGCTCCGGGCGCGCGCCGCTGCACGCGACCGCCAGGTCGAGCCCGCTCAGACAGCGGGCCTCCGCGCGCAGGCCGGTGATCACTCCGATCACGCTACCGCCCCGCTCATGCGGATATCTGGCACCCCGCCATGCGGATCTCTGGCGCCAGCGCTGCAAGGTTGCTAGCTTCCGCCGGCACATGCGCGCTCCAGAGGAAAGACCCTGGCCATGCGTCTGCTCGCGTCCGAGAACGGTTTCGTCCACGTCTGCGGCCACCGCGGCCACAGCAGCGGCGCGCCCGAGAACACGCTGGCGGCGCTCCGGGCGGCCAAGGCCAAGGGCGCCACGACCGCCGAGATCGACCTCGTCCTCACCCAGGACGACCAGATCGTGGTCGCCCACGACCTCACCCTCGACCGCACGACCAACGGCCGGGGCCTGATCGGCGCCACGACCTGGGCCGCGATCGCGGCGCTCGATGCCGGCAGCTGGTTCGGCCCCGAGTTCGCGGGCGAGCGGATGCCGAGCTTGCCCGAGGTGCTCGAGCTCGCCACGTCCGAGAGCCTCGGCCTCGTGCTCGAGATCAAGGAGCGCTTCCGGGTCGAGCGCCTGATCGAGCGCTTGGCCGAGCTGCTCGAGACAACCGGCGCCCGCGACGAGGCCCTGCTGATCTCCTTCGACCACGTCGACCTGCGGCGCGCCAAGGAGCGGATTCCGCGCCTGCGGACCGAGGGCATCACCCACTGCCGGCACGCCGATCCGGTCGCGGTCGCGCGCGCCGCGCGCCTGGACTCGCTCTCGATCGAGCTCGATCGCTTCCACCCCGACGACGCCCGCGCGCTGCACGGCGGCGGGATCGCGATCCGCTGCCACCTGCCGACGCCGGCCGAGATTGCGCTCGCCCAGCGCTATGGCATCGACCCCCTGCCGACGCTGCGCGAATGGCTCGCGGCCGGGCTGATCGATGCGGTCTCGGGCCACGACGTGAGCTTCCTCGCGGAGCTGGTCGCCAGCGCCCCGCTCAACCCTTGACGCCCGGGGCCTGCCGCCCCGTCTGATAGAAGACAATGCCGATGTCGCCACCGGTCTGATCCGGCGACCAGACCTCAACCTCGAACCTCTGCCCCGGGAACTGCACCCCGAGCCGGCAGCGCCACATCTCCGCGAGCCGCGCCAACAGCACCTCCGCCTGGTCGTCATCGATCTCGGCGAGCCCGTTGCCGAACAGATGGGGTCGGCCTTCTCCGCGGAAGCGCTTGGTCGGGCGACCGAGCGCATCGAACTCAGTATGGCCCGTCACCTGGCCCGTGCGAGCGTCGCGCTTGAACATTGTATGCGGGCCAGCCGCATCGGGATGCGACCGCAGGATGTTCCTGCTGCGGCGCCCTTCGTCCGGCTCCGCCGACCCTGTCACATGCCCCAGGCGACCCGGCGGTCGTTCTGGCGCATCAGGTTGCGGTAGCGGGCGAGCGCCCAGAGCGGGAAATAGGCGCTGTAGCCGTGGTAGTGGAGATAGAAGACGCGCGGGAAGCCGACCGCGTTGTACAGCTGCTCGTCCCACTTCGCCCCCTCGCGGGGCGCGCTCTTCAGATAGGCGATGCCGCGGGCGACCGCCTCGCTCTCGACCTCACCGGCCGCCATCAGGCCGAGCAGCGCCCAGGCGGTCTGGGAGGGCGTGCTCAGGGCCGGCTCGGCCCGGCGCTCCGGCCAGTAGCTGGCGCAGCTCTCGCCCCAGCCGCCGTCCGCCTGCTGGCGCGCCGTCAACCAGGCGACCGCGCGCCGCACAGGGGCAGCGCTCATGTCCTCGCCGGCGGCGTTGAGCGCGACCAGCACCGACCAGGTGCCGTAGATGTAGTTGGTGCCCCAGCGGCCGAACCAGGAGCCGTCCGGCTCCTGCTCGCGCCGCAGATAGGCGAGCGCCTGCGCCAGCGCCGGATGGCTGCGGTCGTAGCCCTGCTGGGCGAGCATGCTGATGCAGCGCGCGGTCAGGTCCGCGGTCGGCGGGTCGAGCAGGGCGCCGTGGTCGGCGAACGGGATGTAGTTGAGGTGGGCGTGGGTGTTGTCGGCATCGAACGAGCCCCAGCCGCCGTTCCGGCTCTGCAGGCCCAGGACCCATTCGGTGCCGCGCGCGATCGCGTTCCGGTAGCGCTCGGGATCGGCCCGGTGCAGCGCGCAGAGGATCACCGCGGTGTCGTCGACGTCCGGGTAGAAATCGTTCCGGTACTCGAACGGAAAGCCGCCCGGCCGGACGTCCGGCCGGGTGCTCGCCCAGTCGCCGGCCACGTCCAGGATCTGCCGCTCGACGACCCAGTCGAGCGCCCGGCGCAGGCTGGCCGGCGCGACCGCGCCGTCCGCCTCCAGCAACGCGTGGCAGGCGAGCGCCGTGTCCCAGAGCGGCGACAGGCAGGGCTGGCAATAGGCGAGCTCGCGGCGCTCGACCAGGAGCTTCCTGACCGCCCGCTTGGCGATCACCAGGTCCGGATGGTCCTTGGCGTAGCCGAGCGTCGCGAACGCCATCACGCTGTTCGCCATGGCCGGGAAGATCGCGCCGAGGCCGTCCTCGCCGTTCAGGCGGAGCGTGATGAAGTCGACCGCGCGCCGGATCGCGCGTCCCCGCCGCGACCGCGACAGATGCGGCTCGGCCAGGCGCAGGCCGTGGTCGACCGCGAGGAAGAAGCGGCCCCAGCCCGAGCCGGTCGAGCTCGCGATGTAGTGCCGCTCGGCGGCGGCCGGCGTCACGAACAGCTCCTCGATCCCGATCCCGCGCGGGTTCTTCGCCCGGGGCTTGAGCGCCATCAGGATCAGGAGCGGCACGATCACGGTCCGCGACCAGTAGGACACCTTGTCGAGGTGAAACGGGAACCAGCGCGGCAGGAGCATGATCTCGACCGGCATCACCGGCACCGCCCGCCAGGGCACCTGACCGAACAGCGCGAGCGTGATCCGGGTGAACACGTTGCAGCGCGCGGCCCCGCCATGCGCCAGGATCGCCTCGCGGGCGCGCCGCATGTGCGCCGCCTCGGGATCGTCGCCGAGCAGCTTCAGGGCGTAGTAAGCCTTGACGCTGGCGCTGAGGTCGAGCTCGCCGCCGGCATAGAGCGGCCAGCCGCCGTGGTCGGCCTGCCGGGCACGCAGATAGACGCCGATCTTGCGCTCCAGCGGCTGGTCGACCTCGTCCAGGAAGTGCTCGAGCAGGACGTATTCGGCCGGGATGGTCGCGTCGGCCTCGAGCTCGAAGACCCAGTGGCCATCGGCACGTTGCAGTTGTGCCAGACCCTGGCTGGCCTGCGCGATCACGGCGTCCAGATCCTGGCCTGGCAGCTCGGCCCAATCGACCGCGGTCGACAGATCGGCCGAGCGCCAGACCTCGGCGACGGCCTCGCTCAGGCCGGTATCCTGAGGCATCTCCACCATTCTTCACCTTGGCGAACCACCGACTTGTTGCCGCAATCACGCACAAAAGCGGCCGCTAAACAAGTTAGCTCGATGTCACACGGTGTCGCGCCGACCGTGAGCCGTGGCGCTCACGCCTCGGGCGTCAGCACCCGCCCCTTCCAACGGCCACCCGCGCCGCGCCGGTATTGGATCGCCGAATCGACGGTCATCGCGGCCAACAGCAGGACCGCGACCGGCAGGGTCAGGCTCCAGCCGGCGCCGAGGCCGTACAACCGAAGCGTGGGCAGACAGGCCAGCGCCATGCCGGCGAGCGCCAGCAGGCCCAGCCCCGCGAGCCAGGGATCAGGCGCCGCCAGGCCGACCAGCAGGGCCAGCGGCGGCACCAGATAGGCGACCGTAAGACCGAGCAGCGTGCCGGCCAGCAGCAGCAGGGAATGCCGGAGCTGGGTGTCGGCGGTGCGCGCGACCATGGCCCAGATCTCGGCGAGGCGGCGATAGGGCCTGAGACTCCGGGTCCGGTCGTCGAGCCCGAGCCAGATCCGGCCGCCGCCCGGGCGATGCTTGAGCGCCCGGGCGAGCGCCACGTCGTCGATCAGCTCGCCGCGGATCGCCTCGATGCCGCCGACCTCCAGCAAGGCGTCCCGCCGCACCAGCATGCAGCCGCCCGCGGCCGCGGCGACCCGCGAGCCCGGATCGTTGACCGCGGCGAACGGGTACAGCTTTTGGAAGAAGAACACGAAGGGCGGGATCAGCAGCCGCTCCCAGAAGCTGACGCAGCGCAGCCGGACCATCAGCGAGACCAGGTCGAGCCGCTCCGCCTCGGCCTTGGCGACCAGCCGGGCGAGGTTGTCCGGCGGCATGCGCGATGTCGGCATCGGTCAGGAGCACGTAGGGCGCCGCCGGCGCCCGCCGCCCGGCGTGGCGAAGGCCGGCGGCCAGCGCCCAGAGCTTGCCCGACCAGCCGGGCGGCAGGGGCGGCGTCCCGATCACCGTCAGCCGCCCGGCCGCCGCGGTCGCCAGCCGTTCGGCGATCGCCCGGGTCGCATCCTCGCTGTGGTCGTCGACCAGGACCACCGTCAGCGCGCCGCCATAGTCCTGCCCGAGCAGCGATCGAAGCGCGGTCTCGACGGTTTGCGCCTCGTTGCGCGCCGGCACCACGGCGACTACCGCCGGCCAGACCGCCGGCGCCGTGTCCGCTTGCTCCTCGATCCGCGGCTGCGCGCGCCAGAAACCGTGCCGACCGACCAGCAGATAGAGCCACGCGAGGCAGGCAGCTGCCGCCGAGACCATCGATCCAGTCACTTCGACCACCCGGGAAACGATAGCGGACCGCTTGCGCGGAGCAAGCCCATCGGGGTAGATCCGGCCCATGATTGGGACTGGTGCCAGATTGACGGCCGACCTTCAGGACCGACATTAAGTCGTCGAGGAGCCGAGATGAACGCTGCGCGCCTGACCCGCAAATGGACCGATGCCAAGGGTGATCCCACCTTGATGGCCGAGGCGCTGGCCGACGAGATCAATGATCCCGCAGCCGACTCGTGAGTCGGGATCACCTGGATATGCGGATCGCCGAGCTGCAAGGCCAGATGGACCGGCGCTTCACCGAGCTGCAAGGTCAGATCGACCAGCGCGGCGCCGAGCTGCAAGGCCAGATGGACCGGCGCTTCACCGAGCTGCAAGGTCAGATCGACCAGCGCGGCGCCGAGCTGCAAGGCCAGATGGACCGGCGCTTTGCGGAATCTCAAGCATGGATGGAGCGACGCCTGGCCGAGCAGTCCATGGCGATAACCTGGCGCATGCTCGGCATGCTGGGTGGCCAGCTGGTTCTGATCGGCGTCCTGATCAAGCTGCTTAACCCGTCGTGACCCCGCTTGCCACGATCGAGGAGCTCGCGGCGCGCATCCCGGACGGCGCCAGCCTGGCGCTCGCGCCAGACTATTCCGGCTGCACGCTGGCCGGGGTGCGGGCCTTGATCCGGAGACGTGCCCACGACCTGCATCTGATCGGCGTGCCCCAACTCGGCTTCCAGGCCGATCTTCTGATCGGCGCGGGCTGTGTCGCGAGTGTCGAAACGGCTGCCGTGACCCTGGGCGAGCAGGGGCCGGCGCCTCGCTTCACGGCGGCCGTCAAGGCCGGCCGGATCGCGCTCAAGGATTCGACCTGCCCGGTGATCCACGCGGGCCTGCAGGCGGCTGAGAAGGGCGTGCCCTTCCTGCCGTTGCGTGGCATTCTCGGCTCCGACCTGGTGCGCCACCGGCCCGAATGGCAGGTGATCGACAATCCCTTCCGTGCCCCTGAGGACGCCCACGATCCGATCCTGCTGGTGCCGGCGATCCGCCCTGACGTCGCGCTGTTCCAGGCGCTGCGCGCGGACCGCGCGGGCAACGTCTGGATCGGCGTCCGGCGCGAGCTGATGACCATGGCGCACGCCGCCAGGACCACGCTGGTGACGGTCGAGGAGGTCGTCGACGGCGACCTGCTGGCCGACGATGTCAGCGCCGCTGGCACGATCCCGGCGCTTTACCTCACCGCGATCGCCGAGGCCCGCGAGGGCGCCTGGCCGGTCGGCCTGCGCGGCGCCTATCCGCCCGACCTCGAGCATCTCCGACTCTACGCCGAGATGGCGGCGAGCGAGGCAGGCTTCGAGCGTTACCTCGAGCGGTTCGTGCTGCAGCCTGCCGCCGCCGAATGATCGACTGGCGCCCCGAGGAGCTGCTGATCGACGTCCTGGCCGGCATGCTGGAGGGGCTCGGGCACGTCGCGGTCGGCGCCGCCTCGCCGATCCCGGGGGCGGCGGCGCTGCTCGCGCGCGAGCGCTCGGGCGGCAGGCTCCGGGTCTCGCTGCTCGGCAGCGAGCGCCACAACCCGTTCACCGACGGCGCCCGCGAGCTGTTCGACTGCGCCGCCCAGGGCCGGATCGATGCCTTCTTCCTGGGCGGCGGCCAGATCGACGGCGCGGCCAACATCAACCTGGTGGGGGTCGGCGGCTACCCAAGCAGCAAAGTGCGCTGGCCCGGCTCGTTCGGCTCGGCTTATCTGTATTTTCTGGTGCCGCGGGTGATCCTGTTCCGCGAGGAGCACAGCAAGCGCGTGCTGGTGCCCAAGGTCGAGTTCGTGAGCGCGCCCGGCACCAGCCCCGCCAACGTCTATCGGCCGGGCGGGCCCTACGCGCTGGTGACCGGCCGCGCGGTGTTCCGCTTCGATCGCGCCCGCGCGCGTTTCCTGCTCCAGAGCGTGCACCCGGGGCAGACCGTGACCGAGGTCCTGGACCACACGGGCTTCGCGTTCGATCTCCCGGGCGAGGTCGCCGAGACCCCGGCGCCCGCGCCCGCGACGCTCGCCCTGATCCGCGGCCCGGTCGGGCGCGCGATCGCCGAGACCTACCCGGGCTTCGCCACGCGCGTGCTCGGAATTGCGGCCGGGTGACGACCCTGGCCGAAGCTGAAGCCGCCGGCGCTGCGGTGATCGACGACGCCGCGGCGCGGGCGATCGTCGCGTGCGCGATCGACCGTTACGTGGCCGCGCGTCACGTCCGCGTCAAAAGCTTCGTCGATGCCAACTACAGCCTGCCCGGCGCGCTCCGGCTGCATCGCCGTGCTCTCGGGCTCGATCTGCTGCGGGCGCCGGCCAACGTCGCCTTGCTGGGGCCCTTTCTCGCCATGCAGCTCGGCGCCGCCGGGCTCAAGCGCCTGCGCGCCCGGCGCGCGGAGCGCTGGCTCGGCGGGCTGAAGCCGTTCCTCGAGACCGACGTCGCCCGCGAGCTGACCTTCCGCCTGCACCGCGACCTGCTCGAGCTGCCCTACGACGACGGCCGGCGGCGGACCGGGCGCGACGCGCTCGCCGAGGCGATCCTCGAGGACCCCCGTCTCGCGGCGCCCCTGGCAGCGCTCCTGGATCGCCTCCACGCCCAACCCGAGGCGCAGGCGCGGTTCGGGCGATGCTCCAGACCTACGCCGGCGCCCGCCATGCGGCGGCCGACCTGTTCAACAACGCGCTGATGGCGAGCATGGGGGCCGCCCTTTTCAGAAGCTCACGCCCGGCACCTTCACGCTCGGGCCGGTGCTGGCGAGCGCGCTCGCGCACCAGGCCGCGGTCGCGAGCTTCCCGCTCGGCGCCGGCCTCGGCAGCCTCTGGTACGGCTGGTTCCCGGTCCAGCCGTCGGCCGGCCTGCTGTTCGGCACGACCGGCGGGCTGATGCTGGCGACCGCGGTCACCGCCGGCTTCGCGGGCGTGATCGGCGATCCGGTCCAGCGCGCGCTCGGCCTGCACGGCCGCCGCCTGCACCGGCTGATCGACGCCCTCGGCCGCGAGCTGCGCGGCGAGAGCGAGGTCGCCTTCCAGGTCCGCGACCACTACGTCGCCCGGATCTTCGACCTGGTCGACCTCGGCCGCGCCGCGGCCCGGGCGCTCTCGGGCTGAACACGCCCGAAGCCGTGGACCGACGACCACCCCATGCTAGGATGAGCATCGCCGGTCGCGGACAGAGGGCAAAATCATGGCCGCCAACGTCAAGAACCGCATCAACTACGAGGAGGATCTCTGCGCCTGGAGCCTGGAGCAGGCGGCGCTGCTGCGCGCGCGCCGGATCGAAGGGCTGGACTGGATTCATCTGGCGGAGGAGATCGAGTGGATGGTCGGCCGCGACCGGCGCGAATCGAAGAACCGCCTCAAGATCATTCTTCTGCATCTCTTGAAGTGGCAGGCACAACCCGCGAGGCGCGGGGCGAGCTGGCGCAAGAGCCTGCGTACCCAACGCGGACATATCAGGGATCTGCTGCGGCAAAGCCCGAGCCTTCGTCGACTGGTGCCGGAGCTGATGCTGGAGGCCTACCCAGACGCGATGAAGGACGCGGTCGACGAGACCGGCTTGCCGATCGGCCGTTTTCCGGTGGACTGCCCCTACGCGCCCGATGATGTGCTGGCTGAGGCTTACCTGCCCGATGCAGCCATCTGAGCTCAGGCGATCGAGGACACAGCGTTGATGGCTCGATCAGTTTCGGAAGGCAGAGAATGACCGCGGGCGCCCTCGACGGGATTCTGGTGCTCGACCTCACGCGCGTACTGGGCGGGCCGTATTGCACCCAGATCCTGGGCGACCATGGCGCCGAGGTCATCAAGATCGAGCCGCCCCAGGGCGACGAGGTGCGCGACTGGGGGCCGCCGTTCGACGAGGCGCACGACGCCTCCTACTTCATCGGCGTCAACCGCAACAAGCGCTCGCTCGGGCTCGATCTGGCCAGGCCCGAGGGGCGGGACGTGCTGCTCCGGCTGCTCGCGCGCGCCGACGTCCTGATCGAGAACTTCAAGCCCGGCGCCATGGAACGCTGGGGCCTCGGCTATCAGGACGTGCTGGAAAAGCGCTTCCCGCGCCTGATCCACTGCCGGATCAGCGGCTTCGGCGCCGACGGCCCGATGGGCGGGCTGCCGGGCTACGATGCGGTGATCCAGGCGATGGTCGGCATGTTCTCGATCAACGGCGTGGTCGATCGGCACCCGGATCGGCATCCCGCTGGTCGACCTCGGCACCGGGCTCTATGCCGCGATCGGGGTGCTGATGGCGCTGCTCGAGCGGGCGCGCTCGGGCCTGGGCCAGTTCCTCGACATGACCCTCTACGATGCCGGCGTGGCGCTGATGCACCCGCACATCCCGAACTACCTCTTGTCGGGAAAACTGCCGGGGCTGACCGGCAACGCGCATCCCAACATCAGCCCGTACGACAAGTTCCCGACCCGGACGGTCGACGTGTTCCTGGCGATCGGCAACGACCGGGCGTTCGGCCGGCTGTGCGCCGAGCTCGGGGCACCGGATCTGGCCCTGGACCCGCGTTTTCGCAGCAACCGCGACCGGCTCACCAACCGCCCGGCTCTGACCGCGCGGCTGACGGCCCTGCTTGCGGACCAGGACGGCGAGGCGCTCTGCAAGCGGCTGCTCGCGGCCGGCGTGCCCGCGGGCCCGGTGCGCGATGTCGCCGAGGTCTGGTCGGATGCCCACACCCGCCATCGCGGCATGGCGGTCGAGCAGCCGGGCTACCGGAACTTCGGCCTGCCGATCAAGCTGTCCCGGACCCCCGGGAGGGTCGCCCGCACCCCGCCCCGCTTCGGCGCCCACGGCCGCGAGGTCCTCGATCAATTCGGCTTCGCCGAAGCCGAGATCGCCGAGCTGATCGCGGCCGGCGTGGTCCTCGAGCGGCGCCGGCGCTGACCGGCTCGGCGTGACGCGCAGCGTCAACGCCCGGCCGGCCCGGGCGCACCGTCTGTTCTTCCCGGCCGCAGCCATCTTCGCCGCCACCGCGGCGCCGTTCTGGGCGTTGCGCTACGCCGGCCTGGTGACGCGCGTGCCTGGCAACTGGCCGGCGCATTGGCACGGCCATGAGATGGTGTTCGGCTACGCCCTCGCGGTGGTCGGCGGCTATCTGCTGACCCGGCTGTCGAGCCTCGGCCTGACGCTCACCTTCGGCGCGTGGCTCCTCGGCCGTCTGGTCTACCTCGGCCCGGAGCTGCCGCCCTGGGCAACCGCGACCGCGGCGCTCGCCTACCCGATCTGCCTGTTCGCGAGCGCCGGCACCGCCTTTCTGCGGGCGGCCAAGCGCGGCCGCAACGCCGCCTTCGGCCTGCTCCTGGCGGGCTTCGTCCTCGCCGAGCTACTCGTTCAGCTGACACCCTTGGGCCGGCTCCAGGACGGCGCCGAGCGGGGCCTGATCCTCGGCATCGACCTGATCGCCATGCTGCTGTTCGCGATGGGCGGGCGGATCATCGCGGCCGCCACCTCCGGCGCGCTGCAGCGTCAGGGGCAGCATCTGCCGGGCCTGGCTCAGCCGGGCCTGGAACGGCTCGGCATGCTGGCGCTGCTCAGCATGACGCTCCTCGACGGAGTTCGTGCTGCTGCCCGGCTTGGCGGCGGCGCTGGCGACGATCGCCGCGGGCACGATCGTTGCCAGGCTGGTCGGCTGGCGCGCCTGGCGGCTCGTGGGGGTGGCCGACGTCGCGGTCCTGCACCTCGGCTACGGCTGGCTGGCGCTCGGCCTGATCCTGAAGGCGGTGGCGCAGAGCTCAGGCGTGCTCGCGCTCTCGGATGCCCTGCACGGCATCACCATCGGCGGTCTCGGCACGCTCTCGATCGCCATGATGACGCGGGTGAGCTTGCAAAGGAGCCGGCGGCCGGTCGCCATGCCGCCGCTCGTCCTGAGCGCGGTCGGGCTGATCTCGGTCGCCGCGGCGTTCCGGCTCGCGGCCGGATGGCCCGCGCTCCGTCTCTTGACGATCGACGCGGCCGCCGCCTGCTGGACGCTGGCGTTCCTGGCCGTGGCCCTGTTTCTGCTGCGGTCCTCCCGATGAGCCCGCCTCAGCCGCGGCCGACGAACGGCATCTTGGTCGCCATCACGGTCAGGAACTGGATGTTGGCATCCGGCGGCAGGCTCGCCATGTGCGCGACCGCGCGCGCCACGTGCTCGACGTCCATCAGCGGCTCGACCTTGATCGAGCCGTCGGCCTGGGGCACGCCGTCCTTCATGCGCGCCGCCATCTCGGTGAAGGCGTTGCCGACGTCGATCTGGCCGCAGGCGATGTCGTACTTGCGGCCATCGAGCGAGGTCGACTTGGTGAGGCCGCTGATCGCGTGCTTGGCCGAGGTGTAGGGCGCCGAGTTGGGCCTCGGCGCATAGGCCGAGATCGAGCCGTTGTTGATGATCCGGCCGCCCATCGGGCTTTGCGCCTTCATGATCTTGATCGCTTCCTGGGTGCACAGGAACGAGCCGGTCAGGATCGTGTCGATCACCGCCTTCCACTTCTCGAACGGCAGATCCTCGAGCGGGATCGCCGGGGCGCCGACGCCCGCGTTGTTGAACAAGAGGTCGAGCCGGCCGAAGGTCTCCTTCGCCTTGGCGAACAGCGCCTTGACCGAGGCGGGATCGGTCACGTCGGTCGGCACCGCCAGCGCCTGGCGGCCGAGGCCCTTCACCTGCCCGGCGGCCGCATCCAGCGGCTCCTTGCGCCGCCCGCCGAGGACCACATCGAAGCCATCCCTGGCGAGCGCCAGCGCCGATGCCTTGCCGATCCCCGAGCCCGCGCCCGTGATCAGAGCGACCTTAGCCATGCGACCACCCTCCCTTGCTGCCTGGCGCCCCTTCCATAGCCGCTTTGGCGCCGCTTGCCTACGACCCCACCCGCCAAAATCCCGCCAAAATCCCGATTGCGCGACGCCGGCGACCGGCGCATAGTGGCCCAGCGTCCGATGCATTGGGGACGCCTCGGACGCTGGTTTCGATCGACGACGCATCTGCAACCAACAGGAGGATTTCATGCTGAAGCCGTTTGTGATCGCCCTGGCGCTGTTCGCGAGTCTCGGAGGCAGCGCCGTTGCGGCGGAGTTCGACCCCGCCGCGGCCCACGCCGGGTTCATCAACGCCTTCAACAACCGGCAGTGGGGCGACCTCAAGCCGCTCGTCGCGGACGACATCGTCTTCCATCGCGCCAATGCTGGCGAAGTCTACAGCGGATCGGCCGCCGTCCTCGACCACTTCGAGAAGACGATCGGCGGCGAGTGGAACGTCAAGTTCGCCAAGCTCGACTCCTCGAGCCAGCTTACCGGCAACGATGGCCGGCTGGTCGAGCGCGGCGACTTCGCGGTCACCGCGGGCGCCGATGACAGCAGCTGCTATGCCGGCTCCTACATGATGACCTGGGCGCCCGCGCCCGGGGACCAGTGGCAGCTGAAAGTGCTCGCCTGGCAGGACGTCGAGACCGACCTCGCGACCTGCAAGTAACCAGCAGACCACACTCAAGTCACCAGTCTTACCAAGCAGCGACGGAGGGGGGCGCGACCCCGGTCTGCGCCCCCTCATCCGGTCATGCCATGGCGGTCCCTCGGGTCGCCGCTGCGGACTTAAGCCTTCAAGGCCCGGATCGAGTACATCAGCGGCAGGCGCTGCGGTCGATCCGGCAGCCGCCACCAGCCGTCCTGATCCTGGACCATGAACGGCAGGGCCTGCCAGAGGCAGGTCCTGTGCTCCTTCAGGAACTGGATGGTGAGGCCGGCGTCGATCAGGGAACTGACGATCTCGCCCAGACCGTGCTGCCAGACGTAGTGCGGCCCGGCAACCGTCCGCTGGTCCCAGACCGGGGCGGCATCCCAGCGCTTGGGCTCGGGCGTCTCGAAGTAGGGCAGACCGATGACCAGCTGCTGGTCGTCGCGCTCGTCCTCCAGCGACCACAGCACCGGGTGGGCTTCGCGGATGTAGAAGACGCCACCCGGCTTGAGCAGCCGGCTGACCACAGTGGCCCAGCCCCTGATGTCCGGGAGCCAGCAGAGCGCGCCGCCGCTGGTGTAGACGACATCGAACCGCTCGGGGACCACCTCCGGGGTCGCGTACAGGTCGGCCTCGACGAACCGGGTGCTGGCGCCGGCGCGCCTGCCCAGATCGATCGCGGTCGCGATCGCCCGCGGCGAGAAATCGACCCCGGTCGCGTCCGCGCCCAGTCGGGCCCAGGCCAGCGTGTCGAGACCGAAATGGCATTGCAGATGGATCAGCGACTTGCCCCGTACGGCGCCGAGCGCCTCCCGGTCGGCGGCGACCTCCCTGGTCAGCCTCGCCGGGTCGCCGAGAAAGCCCTCGATGTCCCAGCTCGCGAGGTTGACGTCGACCTCGCCGTCCCAATAGGTACGGTTGGCTGCTCCGAACCGGCCGATCGCCATGCGACGCCCCTTTGAAAGGTTGGTCGTGGCGACTCTAGTGCAGCCGGAGCGCGAACGCCAAGCGCGGGTCAGTCCTGCAGCGGGCGTTTGTCCTCGACCACCAGGGCGCGGTGGCCGGGCAGATACCAGGCGAGCGCCAGCAGCTGGAGGGCGAAGAAGGCGCCGAAGCCGACCTGGTAGCCGCGCGCGCTGTAGCCATCGGCGGCCGTCGGGAACAGGTCGATCAGCACTCCGATCCCATATTGGGCGCCGAAGGCAGCGAGGAAGGTCAAAAGATTGATCGCCGTGTTGGCCCGGCCCGAGAGTGCGGCGCCGTAGTGCGCGGCGAGCCAGGGATAGCCGAGGATCGCGGCCTGGCCGGCGATGCCGAACAGGGTCCAGACCGGCAGGCTGAGGCGGGTCCACTGGAGCACGATCGCGAGCTGGGCGGCGAAGGACAGCAGGAGAAACCCGAGCATCACGGTCAGGAGATCGATGCCGCGGCGGCCCAGCCGGTCGGCGACCGCACCGATCGAGAGAATGCCGATCAGAAAGCCGATCGCCATCGCCATCAGATAGTTGGCAACGCCGATCCGATCGAGGCCGGCGACGTCGCGCAGCCACGGCCCCGCCCACAGCGTCTGGATCGCGATGTGGGTGCCCGCGGTCGTGGCCAGCAGCGGCGCGAGCCGCCAGAAGACCGGGTCGCGCCCGATCCGGAGCAACCCGGCGATCTGGCGCTCGACGCCGGCGCCCGGACCGGTCGTGCCGCGCTCCGGCACCACCGTGAGAATGAGGACCGCGACCGCGAGCGTGATCGCGCCGAGCCCGACGAACACCGTCCGCCAGCCGACCGCCTCGACCGCGAGCTCCGTGGGCACGGTCGCGACCAGGATGCCGAGCGCGCCGAACGACATCACGCAGGCATTGGCGAGCGCCCGGCGCGGCTCCGGGATCCAGAGCACGATCGCCTTGAAGCCGCTCATCAGCCCGCCGGCAAAGCCGAGGCCGATCAGCGCCCGCGCGATCGTCAGGGTCGGCAGATCCTCGCCGAGCGCGAACAGGAGCGCGCCCGCCGCGGCGGTGGCGAGCAGGGCCGCCTGCACACGGCGCGGCCCGAACCGGTCGAGCAGCAGGCCGAGCGGCAGCTGAAAGAGGGCGAAGGCGAGCAGGTAGGCCGAGGTCAGAAGCCCGAGCCCGGTCGCGCTCAGGCCGATGTCGGCGACGAGCCTGGGACCGACCACCGCGTTCACCGAGCGGAACAGGTAGACAGAAAATAGCCCGCGGCGAACGGCGCCAGCACGGTCAGGACGATGCGCAGGGTCGCGGGCGCCGACGCGGCTCCGGCTTCCGCCCCGGCTGCTGGCGCGGGTCTCACCCGAGCGGGCACCGGGCCGGCGGTTCGCGAAGCGCCGGGCTCACGGCCACCAGTCGCCGGTGATCTGGTCGACGCCGTAAGGGCAGGTCGCGGGCAGGGCGCCGGCCGCGGCGTCCTCGCCGTGGAGCCGGAGCTTGCTTTCGGTGGTCCGGCGGGTCAGGGCGTAGACACGTGGGAGTTCCTCGCCGAGGATCTGGCGCAGACGGGGCGTGAGCTCGATCTCGAGCCGGGTGCGGTGCTCGAGGATCGATTCGGCCCAGCCGCGCCGGGGGGCCTGTGCGGGGCGTGCTGGAGCTTGAGCAAGTGCTCGATGATCACGCGCGCATTATTGAGCACCGCGCTCTTCTTCGTTCGCCCAAGCCCTCCACCTCCTCGATCAGGTTGTCGAGGTCGAGCTCCTCGAACCGCCGCCGACGCAGCAGCTCGGCCTGAACCTCGGTCCAGACGTAGAAATCCTGGTCGTAGACCGACTTCGCCTTGGGCTTGATCTGGATCGCCATGGCGATGGTCCCCGCTGGTTCACCTGAACAGCATTGTATCACGTCGCGCCCTGCCGCCTTCTCGGCAGCCGCGTCAGGTCACCTTGCCGATGAACGGCAGCTCCCGGTAGCGCTCGGCGTAGTCGATGCCGTAGCCGACCACGAACACGTCCTCGATCTCGAAGCCGATGAAGTCGACCGGGCTCTCGACCTTGCGCCGCGACGGCTTGTCGAGCAGGCGCAGGTCCAGACCGCGGCCGCGTTGCGGCCGAGCAGCAGCCGCCGGCCGAGGCCATCGAGAGGCCGGTGTCGACGATGTCGTCGACCAGCAGCACGGGCTTGCCCTCGAAGTCGCGCGGGGCGTCGCCGAGCAGCAGGACCTCGCCCGAGCTCTCCTTGGCCTGGCCGTAGCTCGCGAGGCGCATGAACTCGATCCGCGGCGCGGCGCCCGCCCGGCTCAGCGCCCGCGCCAGGTCGGCCAGGAACACGAAGCTGCCCTTGAGCACGCCGACGACCACGAAATCCCGGCCCACGGCCGCGACGATCTCGGCCCCGAGCGCCTCGACCCGGGCGGCGATCTCGGCCTCGCTGAACAGCTTCTCGACTGGCGCTCCGCTCACGGCTGTCTCCCCCAAAGTCTCAGGCCCACCGCTGCCATCTCCAGAGGCCCGGAGCAAGCCTCCTCGCCAGGGCTCAGCGGCCGGGCACGATCCGAAACCGCCGCCTGCCCTCGATCCGGTAGGTCTCGAAATCGTCGTGGTCGATGGTGAATACGGTGCTCAGCGATTCCCGGCGCGCCAGATGCACCAGGGTCGCGTCCGCAAAGTCCATCGGCCGGTCGGCATACCTGCGCATCAGCGCTTCAAGAGCCGGCAGTTCGGAGGCTTCGATTGGCAGTAGGATGAGCATGCCCGAACGCACGAAGTTCCATGTCGTCGCCCCGAAAGCGGTCCACGGCTGGCGAGGTAGAAGAATTCCGTGAGCACCGCGAGGGACGTGACCATGGCCCGCGCAGGCGAAGAAACGTCTGCACGCAGCGAGGATGCCAGCGATCGTCCTCATGAAGCAGCGCCAACAAGGCGCCAGTATCAATCAGGCCTTGAACGCGCATGCGCCTTCAAGAGACCCTCTCGCATCCGCTCGCTCGCCTTTTCCGCCAGATCCGGATCGCCGCTGCGGAGCGTGCCAACGACTGCATCGCGATGGCGTGCCGGCGTGCCTGCTCGGCTTCGTCGTCCTCGGCTGCCGAAGGTTGCGTCTTCAGCCACTCGCGCGCGATCCGCTCGAGCAGCCGGGCGACGCTCACGCGTTCCCGCCGCGCCGCCTCCTCGAGGTCACCCTTGAGGTCGGCGTCAGTCGCCAGCTGTAGACTTCGCTCTTCATGCATTACAGTGTAGTGCATGAAGAGGCCGAAGGCAACGCCGTGCGCTCTGGTTACCCCGTCCGACCCCAGACCATCGCGAAGCTGACCGGACGATGGGCGTATTTCTGCCACTTGGGCTTCTTCGCGAGCCAGGCGTCGTCGATCACGCCTTCTGCCATCTCGAGCAGGGCGAAGCCCGAGGCGAGCGCCGCCTGGACGTGGTCGCTGAACAGATGGACATGGCTCTCGATCGCCGCCGGCGAGCCATCGGCGCGATCGAAGTGGGTCGGGATCCCGCTGATCAGGAAAAACGGGTGATAGCCGACGATCACCAGCCGGCCGCCGGCGGCGATCAGCCGCGCGGCTTCGAGGTAGAGCGGCCGGATCTCGGGCAGATGCTCGTCGGCCAGGACCACGGTCGCCAGATCATAGCTCGCGGGCGCGGCCCGGTCGCGCGCAGGTCGCCCTGCAGCAGACGCTCGTCGAGCCCCCGCCCCTGCGCCCTGGCCAGCATCTCCGGCGTCAGGTCGATGCCGTCCAGATGCGCCACGCCCTGCGCCCGCAGCCAGGCGCCGATCCGCCCGGTGCCGCAGGCCAGATCGATCGCGCGGCGCCGGCGGCCCCAGTCGACCGCGGTCAGCCGCTCGAGCAGCCGCAGGTCCATCTCGTCCTGGACCACGCGCTCGTAGGTCGGGGCCCACTCGCGGTAGCCGTCCTGCACCCCGAGGGTCGGATAGTGCCGGCAATCGAACCGATCGAACTCCATTGTTTTATGTACAGTTAGAGAACCTTTTTGACGTCGCCAGAGAATTCCATGGCGCAGAAGCCGCCGCCCTGGAACTGCTCGCCGATCGGGTCGGGCGGCAGCTTAGATCAGCCTCGGTGGCGCTCGCGGCATAGTCCTCGGCCTGGTCTTCGGGACGGTAGCCCAGGCGATGGGCGTTGGCGTTGTCGTACCAGGCGCGGGCGTTGTCGGAGACGCCGTAGACGACCTCGAAGTGGATCTCCGGATGCTCGAGCCCGATCCGCATCAGCTGCACCAGATCGCGCGGGCTGATCCAGATCGACAGGCGTCGCCGGTCGACCGGTTCTTCCCACAGATTGCCGATCCGGATGTTGAACACGCCGAGGCCGTATTTATCGGCGTACATGCGGCCGAGCGCCTCGCCGAACGCCTTGCTGACGCCGTAGCGGGAGTTCGGGCCGGACCATGACGGTGTGGTCGATGGTCCGCTGGCGGCGGTAGAAGCCGACGACGTGGTTGGTGGTCGCGAACACGACCCGCCTGACGCCTTGCCGGCGCGCGGCCTCGAAGACGTTGTAGCCGCCGACGATGTTGTTCTTAAGGATCGGCTCCCAGGCGTCCTCGACCGAGCTGGCGCCGAGGTGGATGATGCCGTCGACGCCGGCGCACAAATGCTCGACCGCGGCCTGGTCGGCGAGGTCGGCCTTGACGAACTCCTCGCCCGCCTGGGCGTCGATCTCGACCACGTCGGACAGGCGCAGAATCGGATAGACGCCGCGCAGCAGCGGCCGGATCCGGCGCCCAATGCCGGCCCGGCCCCCGTGATCGAGGCGCGGTTCATCGCTTCCTCCCTTGCTCGAGCCAGGGCCTTCTCCGCCCTCGAGGCGTGGCTAGGGTGGCCCCTTGACCTAGACGGCGCCCGCTCGGCGGGGGGTATAGATAGAAAGGTGAAATGGGGATTTGTAGGGGGGTAGAGAAAAAAAAGAAAAGAAAAAAGAAGAGGGGGTGACTAAGAGGCTCTCGTCTTTGCACGGCGGTGGAGGCTATCAAGTGGCGGCGCTCGCCGCGTGCGCGCGCCCGCCAGGAGGATGATCAGCATGGCCCGCCGTCCCCGTGTCCTCGTCTTCCAGCATATGGAGCTCGCCCGTCCCGGGATCTTCCGCGACTGCCTGCGGGCGGACGGGATCGAATGGGACGTCGTGGCGCTCGAGGCGGGCGGGGCGATCCCGGCGCTCGAGGACTATGACGCGCTCCTGGTCATGGGCGGCGCCCCGGACGTCTGGCAGGAGGCCGAGCACCCGTGGCTGCGGCCGGAGAAGCAGGCGATCCGGACCGCGGTCCAGGAGCTCGGCATGCCCTACCTCGGGATCTGCCTCGGCCATCAGCTGCTGGCATCGGCGCTCGGCGGCGAGGTCCGGCCGGCCAAGACCCCCGAGGTCGGCGT
Organism: uncultured Alphaproteobacteria bacterium; assembly: GCA_963730195.1. Lineage (GTDB taxonomy): Bacteria > Pseudomonadota > Alphaproteobacteria > Geminicoccales > Geminicoccaceae > DATAOG01. The sequence goes on along the minus strand of CAVSRN010000056.1, from coordinate 56,114 downwards.
GTTCGAGGTCGAGCTCACCGAGGCCGGGCGCGGGCATCCGCTGTTCGCGGGCTTGCCGGCCACGACCCGCTTCCTGCAATGGCATGGGGCCGAGGTCGTGGCGCCGCCTGCCGGCGCGACCGTGCTCGCGACCTCGAGCGCCTGCGCGGTCCAGGCGCTCGCGATCGGCGAGCGGGCGTTCGGCCTCCAGTTCCATGCCGAGGTCGACGGCCCGACGCTGGCCGACTGGTTCGCCGACCCATCGAACACCGAAGCCCTGATCCTGCGCCTTGGCACCGACGGCGCCGCCCGCTTCCGGCCGCGGCCACGCCCACATGCCGGGCCTCGACGAGGCGGCCGCCGGATCTTCGCCGACTTCACGGCCCTGCTCGGGTTGGACCGCTAGGCTCGGGCGCAGCCGTGGCGGCCCCGCCGGGCGCAGCGCGCAGACCCGCGCGGCATCTGGGCGCTGGGCCTGGTCAGCCTGTTCATGGACATGTCGTCGGAGCTGGTGCACAGCCTGCTGCCGGTGTTCCTGGTCACGGTGCTGGGCGCGAGCCCGCTCGCCCTCGGGCTGATCGAAGGCGTCGCCGAGGCGACCGCGGCAATCGGCAAGTTCTTCTCGGGCGTGCTCAGCGACTATCTCGGCAGACGCAAGCTTTTGGCCGTGCTCGGCTACGGCCTCGCCGCCCTGACCAAGCCCGTGTTCGCGCTCGCGCCCTCGGTCGGCTGGGTATTCGCCGCCCGCTTCGTCGACCGGCTCGGCAAAGGCATTCGAGGCGCGCCGCGCGATGCCCTGATCGGCGACCTGGCGCCCGCGGACCTGCGCGGGGCGAGCTACGGGCTCCGCCAGTCGCTCGATACCGTCGGCGCGTTCATCGGCCCGCTGCTCGCGATCGGCTGATGTTTCTGTTCGCCGGCGACATCCGCCGGGTCTACGGGTTCGCGGTCCTCCCGGCCGCGATCGCGGTCGGATTCTGGTCATTGGCGTGCGCCAGCCGGCGCTGCTGGCGCCCGCGGGGCCGCGCGGCGCACCGATCCGGATGGCCGAGCTGCGCCGTCTCGGCCTTGCCTACTGGTGGGTGGTGCTGGTCGGGGCGGTCCTGACGCTCGCGCGCTTCAGCGAGGCGTTCCTCGTGCTGCGCGCCGAGGACGCCGGGCTCGAGGTCGCCCTCTTGCCGCTCGTGATGGTGGTCATGAGCGTGGTCTACGCCGCCTCGGCCTATCCGGCGGGCGCCTTGTCCGACCGGATCGATCGCCGCCACCTGCTGGTGGCCGGCTGCGGCGTCCTGATCGCCGCCGACCTGGTGCTGGCGCTGGCGAGCGGCATCGGCCCGGTGATGGCCGGCGTCGGGCTCTGGGGCCTGCACATGGGGCTCACCCGGGGCTGCTCGCGGCGCTCGTGGCCGACCGCTGTCCCGCCGATCTGCGCGGCACCGCCTTCGGCCTGTTCAACCTGGTGAGCGGCGGGGTGCTCCTGGCCGCGAGCGTGCTCGCGGGCTTCCTCTGGGGGCGCTACGGGGCTTCCACGACCTTCCTCGCCGGCGCCGCCTGCACCGCGCTCGCGCTGATCGGCTCCCTGCTGACCGGTCCCCGGCGCTGACCGTCCGCTAGGGCGCGCTGCGGCCGGCCCGGAAGCAGCAGCGCCACCAGGGCGACCAGCGCCGCGGCCCCGGCGAGCACGACGAAGAGCGCGGAAAAACCGCCAGTCCAGTCGTGGAGCACGGCGATCAGCGGCACCACGATCGCGCTGACGCCGAGCGAGAGCACGTATTGCACGCCGAAGATCCGGGACTGCCAGTGCGCCGGCGTGTACTGGCCGACCAGCCAGGCGGTGATCGGGATCTCGCCGAACACCAGCAGCATCAGCGCCGCCGCCAGCAGCAGCATGCCCCAACCGGACAGCTGGACCGCGAGCAGGAGCAGGACAACCTGGGGTGCTACGATCAGCGGCAGGATCGCCCGCGCGCCATGGCGGTCGAGCAGGCGACCGACCGCGATCTGAGCGAACGCCGCGAGCGTGAACACCGCGGCGACCAGGAGCCCGATCGTCCCGAGATCGCTGACCTCGCCGGCCAGCCGCTCCTGGAAGATCTTGGGCAATGCTATGGTCGTGCCGTGGAAGATGATGCCGCCGAACAAGGCACTGACGCCGACTACCACGAACACCCGGATCAGGACGTTCTGCCCGCTCGCGACCGTCTTGACGGCGGGGCGGGCGGCGGGATCGCCCCTCATCTGCGGCGCGATCGCCCGCGCGAACAGGATGCCGGTCGCGACCGCGATCAGGCCCGGCAGGATGAAGGCCGCGCGCCAGCCCGCCCACTCGGTGATCAGGCCGGTCACCAGCGCGGCGCCGGCGACGCCCAGGTTGCCGAACACGCCGTTGACGCCGAGCGACTGGCCGGTCGCCTTGGCGTTCTGGATCACCAGCGCGGTCCCGACCGGGTGGTAGATCGAGGCGAACAGGCCGAGCAGGCCAAGCCCGAGGGTGAGCGTGACCGGGCCGGCCGCGAGCCCGGTCAGAACCGAGGAAAACCCGATGCCGATGAAGAAGATCGACATCAGATGGCCCCGGCTCCAGCGGTCGCCGAGCCAGCCGGCCGGCAGCGTGCCGGCCCCGAAGGTGACGAAAGCCGCGGTCCCGAACGCCAGCGCCTCGCCGTAGGACAGGCCCCAGGCGGGTGCCAGCGCCAGCACCGCGGTCGGAAAGATCAGCAGAAAAAAGTGGTCGTAGGCATGCGCGAGGTTCAGGAACCAGAGCGCCCGGGTCATCGTCTCCGCCCCCGAGAAGTGCGTCCCGGAATAGAATCTAGCAGCGCCGCGGCTTACGCTCTCGCGACATGAGGTCATTTGGTATCGACGAACGGTCAAAGGCGCTGACGCCCACGGTCCGGGTGCTCGCCACGGACTACTCCAAGGGCCATCTGATCCAGCCGCATCACCACGAATGGGCGCAGCTGGTCTACGCCCGGGCCGGGGTGATGACGGTGTTGACCGCCGCCGGCGCCTGGGTCGTGCCGCCACAGCGGGCGGTCTGGATGCCGGCCGGCATGGAGCACGCGATCCGCTGCGCGACCCGGCTCGAGATGCGCACGCTCTATATCGACACCCAGGCCCGCGACGGGCTGCCCGCCGAATGCGGTGTCGTCAACATCTCGCCGCTGCTGCGCGAGCTGGTGCTGGCGGGCGTCGAGGCGGCGGGCGATGGCCCGCGACGCGCGCTCCTGGTCCTGCTGCTGCTCGAGGAGATCCGGGCAGCCGCCCTGGCGCCTCTGCACCTGCCCGAGCCCGAGGACCCGCGCCTGAAGCGGATCACGGCAGCCCTCGGCGCCGACCCCGGCGACCCGCGCACGCTCGCCGCCTGGGGCCAGGAGGTCGGCGCCAGCGTGCGCACGCTCAGCCGCCGCTTCCTGGCCGAGACCGGCATGACCTTCCGCCAATGGCAGCGCCAGGCGCGCCTGCTCGCCGCCCTGGTCCGGCTCGCCCAACGCGAGCCCGTGACGTCGGTGGCGCTCGATCTCGGCTACGACAGCCCGAGCGCCTTCATCCACGCCTTCCGCCGGGCGCTGGGCACCACCCCCGGCCAGTACTTCGGGCGCGACGGGGCCTAGCTCCCGATGCCGTCCGGGCGCGCCATCGTGAGCGCCGATTCGGCGCACACCCGACCGTTCGGCCATGCGGAGCGACCGCGCCCACCTCGGTTCAGTCGTTGGCCCGCACGTAGTCGCAGAACCACTTGATTCCAGGGTCGGCGCTGGTCCCCTGGCCACCGAGCTCGTAGTGGATCGGCGGGCGTTGCAACCATGGCTCCGAGAAGAAGAAAATGGAAAGGCCAGGCCTGGTTGTTTTCTCCAGGGCCTCGCGTTCGTAATACCGCTTGGCGATGGCGTCGAAAACGCCGGGCGTCGGCCATTTCAGGGTGTAGCCGCCGAACAGTTCGACGTTGACGATCGGCTTGTCGTCCACGCCCTGAGAAACGAAATAGTCGTACTTCGCCGCGGAGGTCGGCGTGACGTCATCGGTGTCGAACAGCAGCAGATCGACGTTGGCGTTCCGGCCAACCTCGACGTTGAAGCGGTCGGCAAACCCACCGCTGCCGCAAAGTCGCGTCGGGTCGATCGAATGAACGTCCGCGCACAGAACGCCGATGTTGGCCGGGACTCCGAGGTCGTAGATGCCGTTGGTGTCGGACCACTGGCCGGCATTGCCCTCGTTGGCGACGTTGATGATCACGTTGCGGTACGGCAGCATCGAGGTCGCCACCGTCTTCATCGCGTTGTGGACCGAGGCCGCGCTGTTCAGGTTCCAGGCGGCGTTCTGGTACAAGATGCCGACGACGACCACCATCCCGTGCGCCCGTGCGGCCGCGACGATCTGCGCCATGCGGAACTCGTGGCCAGCATCCATGCCGAGCCCGTTGGCGGTGAAGGGATCGGAAGCACCGCCGCTGCTGCCCTGATAGAACACGGTGATCGCGTTCAGGCCGTTGTCTTTGTAGGCATCGAGATTGGCGATCAGCGAGTCGGTGAGAGCCTGCGTCTGCGAGGCGCTCGCGACGCGCATGCCCCACATGGTGAAGGGTTGGCCGTCGACCAGAAAGTCGGTTCCCGACCTCGTGATCTCGACCGCGGGAGCGTTCGTCGTCGGAACGGCCGAGACCGCGCCGGACCTGCCGCTCGGACCGCGCGCATCGGTGGCGGTGACGTCGGGCCCGGCGCCGAGCGCAAGCAGGACGGCAAAGCAGCCAGCGAAATGAAAGGCGCGTGCCTGCAGTCGGATTACCGTCTGTTGCCTCGCAGAATCTTGGTCGCTCTCAAGGCACCTCGCCCGAGGGGGCGATGCCGTGACGGGGCTGCAGCCGCGCGATCACCTCGTCGGTGAGCAGATCGCCGTTCCAACAGGCGATGATCGCCTGGCGGTTCAGCTCGACCCATTCGCGCACGAGCGCCAGATCGCCAGGATCGAGCTCCGGTCCGGCCACGATCCTGACATTCGGTCGGACCGAAACCGACGCCGTGCGATCGGGCCGGGCCCGACGGCCATGGACCAAAGAGACCTTCACGCGCACGTCGTGCCGGGCGCGTCCGCGCTCCGAGATCCAGACGATCATCGGCAGCCCGGTGAGGCTCGGCGACAGGTTCGCCATCTCGAAAAGATCGTCCGGTTCGCCGGCGACTGACCGGGAGGCACGCATGAGAACGGTTCCCCGGCAGACCCCGGCGACTCAGCCGACCGGCTGGGTGCGGGCGAATTCGAAATAGAGGTCGCGGGCGCGCTCGTAGACGTGGCCGGCCTGGTAGTGGCGATCCTCGACCCGGGTGATCGGCAGCACCTTGCCGTAGTTGCCGCTGCAGAAGACCTCGTCGGCGTCCAGGATGTCCTGGCGGGTGAGCGTGGTCTCCTGGACCTCGGTGCCGGCGTCGCGCAGGAGTTGGGCCACCCGCCGGCGGGTGATGCCGGCGAGGAAGGTGCCGTTGCTGGCGGGCGTCATCGCGACCCCGTCGCGCGCGATCCAGAGGTTGGCGGTCGCGAGCTCGGCGACGTTGGCCGAGGCGTCGAAGGTGATGCCGTTGTCGAAGCCGCGGCCCGCCGCCTCGACCAGGGCGCGCTGCATGTTCGGGTAGAGGCAGCCCGCCTTGGCGTCGGTCGGGGCGGCATCGCGCGCCGGCCGCCGGTAGCTCGAGAAGCAGCAGCTCATGCCCTTGGGCTCGGGCATCGGCGAGGCGTAGACCGCGAGCGCGAACTCGGTCGAGTCCGCCTCCGGCACCACGAAGCCGCGCATGGCGTAGAACATCGGCCGGACGTAGAGCGGCACGCGCGCCGGCAGCCGCCGGATCGCCTGGCGGCAGAGGTCCTCGACCTCGCCCGCCGAGAGGGTCGGCTCGAGCAGCATCTTGCGGGTCGAATTGATCAGCCGGGCGCAGTGCCGGTCGAGATCCGGGGCGAGACCGTCGAACGCCCGGGCGCCATCGAACGCGAGCGTCGCCATCCACATGGCATGGTCCAGCGGGCCCAGGAGCTTCGGCTGCTGGTCCTCGTACCACGTGCCGTCGTGCCAGAAGATCGCCGCCGCCATCTGCCGCCTCCGCTCGCCTGAACGCCCTGCTTAGCAGCTCCCGCCCGCACCAGGAAGCCCGCCCGGCGGCCGTCTCCGCCTACTTCGGCAGGCCGTCGATCACGTAGAGGGCCTTCAGGAGATCGCTCTCGTTGGCGTTCGCGCCGAAGGCGTGGGTGAAGATCTGGTGGATCGCGCCCGAGCGATAGAGCGCGCTCAGCGTCCGGTCGACCAGCAGCCGGAACTGATGGTCGCCCTGGACGAGCGCCAGCGCGTAGGGCTCGAAGGTGAAGAAGCGCTCCGACACCCGCAATCCCTTGTCGTGGCTCTCCGCGGCGAGGAACAGGAGGATCGCCCGGTCGGCGAAATAGGCCGCGATCTCGCCCTTCTCGAGCCGCTGCAAACCATCCTCGTGGCTCTCGACGGTGACCAGCTCGGCGGCGATCTTGCCCTGGTCGAGGGTGTTCCGGAGCGCCTCCTCGGTGGTCGTGCCGCCGCGCACGCCGACCTTTTTGCCGGCCAGACCCTTGAGATCCTGCGGGCTGTCCGCGCGCAGCAGCACGCTCGCGCCGTCGATGAAGGTGAACAGCGAGAAGTCGACCAGCTCGCGCCGGCTGAGGGTGACCGTGGTCGCGCCGCACAGGATGTCGACCCGGCCGTCCCGGACCGCCTGGAAGCGATCCTCGGTCGTGACCGGCGCATAGACGACCTTGATCTCGGCGAGGCCGAGCGCATCCTTGACGTTGGTCGCGATCGCGCGGCAGAGCTCGACCGAATAGCCGTCCGGCTCGCCGAGCGCGTTCCGGTAGGAGTACGGCGCCGCGTCCTCGCGAAAGCCGATCGTGAACGTGCCGCTCGAGCGCACCCGCTCGAGCGTCTGCGCCCCGGCGGCCGCGCCGAGCATCAAGAGGGCCGCCAGCGCGGCGCCCCCCAATCGCAGGATCATCTCGCTCCTCCCCAAAAAAATCCCCGACCGAAGAGGTAATGCGATCCCCGGCCTCGACCAACCGGCCCCCGGCGATCGCCTGGGTTCAGCGCCAGTGCCAGCGCTACGAGCTCGTCGGCGGTCGCCTGGTCATGATGGCGGGCGGCAGCGAGGACCACAATGACATTCAGGTCAATCCTGCTGACGTCGCCGAAGCGGCGGCTGCGGGGCGGCCCCTGCAAGCCCAACGGCAGCGATCTCACCGAACGTCGTCACCGCCCCGGTCGCGGTCTTCGAGATCCTCTCGCCGGCGACCGAGCCGTCCGACCGCACCGACCGGCGCCGTTGACCAGCGCCTCGAAAGCCTTCGCCACCACGTCCTGATCGCCCGGGACGCGTGCTACCCGCGGCCGGGCTCATTGGCTGGAGGTGGCCGGCTTGGCCGCCCGCGGCGTGCCTTCGAGGGCTGGCAGGGACAGGAGATACTCGGCGATCGCGCTCCGGTCGTCCGGGGTCAGGTGGCTGGTCGCGTCCTCGATCACCTCGGCCATGGCGCCGCCCAGCACGTCGCCGTCCGGCAGGATCCCGGTCTGGAGCGCGAAGGTGATGTCGGTCTTGCTCCAGCCGCCGATGCCGTTGTCCGGGTTCGGGGTGATGTTGGGCACCGCCTTGCCGTCCGGCCCGTCGCGGGTGCCGGCGAGGAAGCGGTCACGCTCGGGCGCGCCGAGCGCATTGCGCGGCGTGTGGCATTCGCCGCAGTGGCCCGGCCCGGTGACGATGTAGGCGCCGCGGTTCCAGCTGTCCGAGCGCGACCGGTCCGGCTGAAACCCGCCGGGATGGAAGAACAGCAGCTGCCAGCCCTTGAGCAGCGGGCGAAAGCCGAATGGGAACTGCAGGTCGTGGGCCGGCACGGCGTTGGCGATCGGCGGGACGGTATCGAGATAGGCCTTGAGGTCGACCAGGTCCTGGCGGGTCATCCGGGTGTAGGAGGTGTAGGGAAAGGCCGGATAGAGGGGATGGCCGTCGGGCGAGCGGCCCTCGGTCATGGCCTGGACGAAGGCGCCGGTCGACCAGCCGCCGATCCCGCTCTCCGGGTCCGGGGTGATGTTGGGCGGGTAGAAGGTGCCGAACGCCGTCGCGAGCGCCCGGCCGCCGGCCAGGAACTGGCCGCCGTTCTTGGCATCGGTGTGGCAGGCGACGCAGCCGCCGAGCCGCAGCACGTACTCGCCGCGCTTGGCATCGCCCACCTGGGCGACCTCGGATGGGCTCGGCGGCCAGGGCACCAGCAGCCAGATCAACCCGCCGGCGCCCAGAACCACCAGGACAATGATCAGCAGACGCATCGGCAATTCCCGGCGTTGAGACGTTCCCCCGCCCTAAAGTGGGGTCGCCGGGATGATCGGCCAGGGACGCCCGAACCGGTCCGCCGGCATCGCCCGACCGCTATTTCCGCAGCCCGCCCGCGCTCGCGACCCGACGTCGGGGCGGCGCCTCGGCGTCGATGCCCGCCTGCGGCATCGGCGACATCTGGTAGAGGATCCGGTGGCCGAGCAGCTCGTGCAGCACCGCCGCACCGACGTGGACGACCAGATAGCCCCACATGACGTTGGCGAGCGTGCCGTGGACCCAGAACGCGACCCACGCGAGCCCGGTCATCGCCGTGCCCTTGGTCCAGACGAAGTAGCCGACCGTCCCGGTCGCCGCGACCACCAGCGCCAGCACCAACCCGATGCCCTGGATCGCCGACGACAGGGCGGTCGCGTGCGTGGGCTCCGGCAGCGCGAACCGCAGCGCGCAGCGGACGTGCTGCTCGACGTCCTCCCTCAAGCCCGCCAGGCGTTGCCGGGAGAACCAGGGGAACAGCAGCCCGAGGCTCGTCTCCCGCCGCCGCACCAGCATCCAGAGCCAGAACAGAGCGACGATCGCCATGCTGGCGAGGCCGACATATTCGTGCATGGCGAAGGCCGCCGCCTCGGTGCTCGACCACGAGCGGCCCGGGCGCGGCACGCGCATCAGCTGGGAATTCGCCAGCTGCAGGACGATCGCCGCGGCGACCAGCACATGCAACACGCGTGTGACCAGGGAATGCTTCATCCAGAACCTGCCTTATCGGAGTTCGCCTCGGACGGATATGTGATCGCTGCGCGCGCTCGCAACATCGAGCCGAAAAATCGCGATCAAGGCCGCCGGCAACCGGTGCCGGTTGACCCGGGCTCCCGAGCCGAAGCTCGATCGTGCCCGCCCGCCCGGCCGGTTGGCGTCGGGTTAACTTTTGCTCAATCCCTGGATAGCGTTAGCCGGCAATCGTTACCGCTGGCTTAGCGTTCCGACCCCAAGTTCCGCCGCCCGCGCCGGCGCAGCCAGCGCCAGATCGTCGAGGATCGGGCATTCCGGGTGGTCGTCGCCATGGCAGCTCTCGGCCAGCCGGGCCAAGGTCGCGCGCATGGCGGCGAGCTCCACCATCTTGCGATCGATCGCCTCGATCCGTTGCTCGGTGAGCGCCTTGACCTCGGCGCTCGCCCGGTGAGGATTGCCATAAAGATCAAGCAGCTGACGGCATTCCTTGACGCTAAAGCCGAGAGAACGGGCACGCTGCACGAAGCGCAGCACGTGCAGCTCGATCTCGCCATAGGCCCGGTAGCCATTGTCGGTCCGGGCGGCCGGCGCCACCAGCCCGATGTCCTCGTAGTAGCGGATGGTCTTGGGCGGCACGCCCGAGCGCGCCGCCGCCTGGCCGATGTTCATCGCCCCCTCCCGGTGATCGGCCTCACTCGCCGAGCGCGCGCTTGCGCTCCTCGTACTCGGCGACGTCGATCTCGCCCTTGGCGAGCCGCTCCTTGAGGAGGTCGAGCGCGCTGCGCTGGCCGGCGCCCGGCGGATGCCGGAAGGGCGAATGCTCGGCGCCGCCCAGCCAGCGGACGCCGAACACCACCAGCACGACGATCACGGCGAGGAACAGGATCATCATCAGAAAGCCGAACAGCATGTGGAACCCATCGCCTCCCTCTCCCCACATCATGCCCGGGCCGTAGCCGTAGGGCATGCCCTGCGCCTGCGCCATCGCGGGCAAGCCGAGCGCCAGGCCCCCGATCGTCGTGACCGTACGCCAGCCGTAGCTCATCATCTTGGTCCTTCCAACTGTGAGCGCGCCCGCCCCGCCCGCGCACCAGCAGGCCGCAGCCGGCAGAAGCCCTGGGGCGGTACCGCGAGCGCGTCGTTGAACTTGCTCGACAGGTTCCTCGGCGACCTCCAGGCCCGATCGCTGACGTCTCGGCGTGCTCGAGCGCGACGCGCTCGGCGCGCCGGTTCTTGGAATGATGTCTGCGCCGCCAAGCATTGAGCCATCCTCCCGGTCACGGCTCCTGGGTCGCTGCGTCCGCCAGGAGGTCCCCGGCACGGGTCAGTCGGCCTGTTTCCCCGTTGATCCAGCCATCATACCGTCGACAAGGTCCGGCGTGAGCATACCATTGGGCGCCATGCCCGCTCGGGTCTGATAGGCCGAGATTGCTCTGTGGGTCTGCGGCCCCATGATACCGTCTTCGGGTCCGGCGCGATATCCGAGCTGGTTCAGACGTCGCTGCACCGACCGGATGGTCTCACAATTCATCATCTGGCCGCGCGTCTGCTGGGTCATGCCGCTCTGCGACATGGGGCCCTGCTCCATTCCCATACCCTGACGCGCGCCTTGATCGCCGGGACCGGGAGCCGCCCCTGGACCTCCATCGCCTTCCTGGCCACCACCGCCCCCCGGGCCGCCCATGGCACCACCACCTCCGGGGCCTCCACCGCCATGGCCGCCTTGGGCAAGAGCGGCTTTGTTGCCGACGTTGATCGGATGGATGTCGATCGTGATCGGGCTGGCCGCCAAGCCGATCGCGAGGATCGAAATGCCCGCCAGCAGAGGTACAGAATGTCTTGTCCCGGTCATCGCCATTCTCCATTTGCAGACAGCATGCCCGCCGCTCACGCTACACGGGCGCCTTACGTCCTAGCCCAGCGGCGCGCGCCGCCGATCATCACCTCGGTGTCGGTCACGGCATTCTCCCTCCGCCTGCGAAGCCTCGTCGATCGGTTGCGCGGGCGGCAGCCGGCAGAAGCCCTGGGGCGGCACCCCGAGCGCGGCGTTGAACTTGCTCGACAGGTTCTGGAACGCGATCAGGGCCGTCAACTCGATCAGCGCGTCGTCGTCGAAGTGCTCCTTGACCCGCGCCGTGAGCGTGTCATCGACCCCGAGGTCGGATCGGGTCATCGCCTCGGCGTAGTCGAGCGCCACCCGCTCGCGCGCGCTGAACAGGTTGCTCGCGCGCCAGTCGTCGAGCGCCCAGAGTTTCGCCTCGCTGACGCCGCGCCGCAAGAGCGTCGCCGAGTTGAGGTCGACGCAGAAGCGGCAGTGGTTGATCTGGGAGACGCGCACGGTCAGCAGCGAGCGCAGCGCCGGCTCGAGCGGCGAGCGCTTGCGGTCGAGCGCGCCGTAAAGCGCGCCGACGCCCAGGAACAGCCAGGGCGAGCGCGCCCAGAGCAGCGCCGCGTCCAGCTCCTTGCCGTACCTCCGCCGCTGGTTCCAGAAGAACGGCCAAAGGTACCAGGGATGGGCGCGACGCGGCCTGGGCGCGGTCCTCATGACCCCTGGCAATCCTCAACGATCGGCCTCGGTCTAGCCGGCACGCGAGATCAATCCGGTGCGCCGGTCGACCTTGATCCGCTGGACCAGCGACTTGTCCGCGGTTACGATATCGGCCGTGATGTTGTCCGGGTCAACCTCCTTGACATCGCCGACCTTCAGTCGGTCGAAACCTTGGTCGGCCAGCACGCGCTCCAGATAGGCGCGCACCTGATCGGCGCTCAGCTCCACGACGGGCACGACCCGCATTCCGAATTGGGGAAACAGCGGCTCCGGCGCACCGGCCATCATGCCGGGGCCCATGCCCTGCCCCATCATGCCAGGACCCATGCCCTGCCCCATCATGCCGGGACCCATGCCCTGCCCCATCATGCCGGGACCCATGCCCTGCCCCATCATGCCGGGGCCCATGCCCTGCCCCATCATGCCGGGGCCCATGCCCTGCCCCATCATGCCGGGGCCCATCATCCCGGACTGCTGCTGCCCGGGACCCATCATCCCGGGCTGCTGCTGCCCGGGAGCCATCATCCAGGGCTGCTGCTGCCCGGGAGCCATCATCCCGGGCTGCTGCTGCCCGGGAGCCATCATCCAGGGCTGCTGCTGCCCAGGAGCCACCATCCCGGGCTGCTGTTGCCCGGGAGCCATCATCCTAGGCTGCTGTTGCCCGGGACCCATCATCCCGGGCTGCTGTTGCCCGGGACCCATCATCCCGGGTTGCTGCTGCCCGGGAGCCATCATCCAGGGCTGTTGCCCGGGCGCCATCATCCCCGGCCCATGCCCGGCGTCTGCTGACCCGTCATGCCCGGACCGGTCTGCCCGGCGCCTTGGGCCTCGGCCGTCGCCAGCGTCGCGGCGCCAATCATCAGCCCGGTCACCAGGATCGCGACCGTCGTTCTGCTCTTGGTCATGACCTCGCTCCACAGTTTGGTTTGAGCCGGAGGCTATGGCCCCTTCCGGCTGCCGCATTGATCCGCATCAAAGATTGACCGCACGCACGCGCAGCGCCTTGCCGATCGCCGGGATTGAGGACAGGCTCATCACCGCGACGGCGATGATCGGCCCCGCCCGGCGACAGCCGGCAGAACCCTCTGCGGGTTCCCGAGCGCGGCGTTGAACCTGCTCGATCAACCCAGATTTTCCCCTTCTTTGCCAGCCAGCCGCGCATGAAAGCGATCTCCTTCTCCTGCGCCGCGATGATCTCCTCGGCGAGCTTCTTGGTCTCCGGGTCCTGTCCGTACGCGAGCACTACTTTCGCCATGTCGATCGGGTCCATCTCATTTCATGTGAGCATGTGTCCAGCCTCCGTTCGCGACAGCCGCTGCGGCGCCGATCGGCGAGGCGGTGCGTCTCTCATGTGCTCGGCCCGGCGCTCGCACCTGTTCCAGGATCGGGCCGCCGAGTCATTTTTCAGAGCTTCACCGTCTTGAGCCGCAGCGCATTGCCGATCACCGAGACCGAGGACAGGCTCATTGCCGCGGCCGCGATGATCGGGCTGAGCAGCAGGCCGTGAACGGATAGAGCACGCCCGCGGCGATCGGCACGCCGAGCGCGTTGTAGACGAACGCGAAGAACAGGTTCTGCTTGATGTTGCGCATGGTCGCCTCGGACAGGCGGCGGGCGCGCACGAGCCCGGTGAGGTCGCCCTTGACCAGCGTGATGCCGGCGCTCTCCATGGCGACGTCGGCGCCGGTGCCCATCGCGATCCCGATGTCGGCCTGGGCGAGGGCCGGCGCGTCGTTGATGCCGTCGCCGGCCATCGCGACGATCGCGCCCTTCGGCCCGGAGGCGCTTGATCACCTCGTTCTTCTGCTCGGGCAGGACCTCGGCCTGGATCTCGTCGATCCCGACCTTCTTCGCCACGGCCTCGGCCGTGGTCCGGTTGTCGCCGGTCAGCATGACGATGCGCAGGCCGTCGGCGCGCAGCGCCTCGAGGGCACCTGCCGTCGTCGCCTTGATCGGATCGGCGACGCCGATCAGCCCGGCCGGCCGGCCGTCGACCGCGACGAACATCACGGTCTCGCCCTCGGCGCGCCGCTTTTCCGCCCTTCGGCCAACGGCCCGGGGTCGATGCGGAGGCTCTCCAGGAGCCCCCGGTTGCCGAGCGCCACTTCGCGGCCGTCGACCGTGCCGCGCACGCCCTTGCCGGTCAGCGAGTCGAACTCGCTCGCGTCCAGCAAGTCGAGGCCGCGCTCCTTGGCGCCCCCGACGATCGCGGCCGCCAGCGGATGCTCGCTCGCCCGCTCGAGGCTCGCGGCCAGGCGCAGCATCGCCCCCTCGTCGACGCCCTCGGCCGGCAGCAAGATGGTGACCTTGGGCTTGCCCTCGGTCAGCGTGCCGGTCTTGTCGACCACCAGCGTGTCGACCTTGGCGAAGCGCTCGAGCGCCTCGGCGTTCCTGATCAGCACGCCCGCCTGGGCGCCGCGCCCGGTGCCGACCATGATCGACATCGGCGTCGCGAGGCCGAGCGCGCACGGGCAGGCGATGATCAGGACCGAGACCGCGGCGACCAGGGCGTAGGCCATGGCCGGCGGCGGGCCGAAGATCGCCCAGGCGACGAACGCGAGGATCGCGACGCCGACCACGGCCGGCACGAACCAGGCGGCGACCCGATCGACCAGGCTCTGGATCGGCGCGCGCGAGCGCTGCGCCTCGGCGACCATCTGCACGATCTGGGCGAGCATCGTGTCGCTGCCGACCCGCTCGGCGCGCATGACGAAGCTGCCCGACTGGTTGAGGGTGGCGCCGCTCACCGGCTCGCCCTGGTCTTCTCGACCGGCACCGGCTCGCCGGTCAGCATCGATTCGTCGACCGTGCTCCGGCCTTCGAGCACCACGCCGTCGACCGGGATCTTGTCGCCCGGCCGGACCCGCAGCCGGTCGCCGACCTGCACCTCCTCGAGCGCCACCTCCTCGTCCGAGCCGTCGTCGCGCACGCGGCGCGCGGTCTTCGGGGCGAGCCCGAGCAGCGCCTTGATCGCGCCCGAGGTCTGCTCGCGCGCCCGGATCTCGAGCACCTGGCCGAGCAGCACCAGCGCCGTGATCACCGCGGCGGCCTCGAAATAGACGTCGACCTGGCCGTCCGGCCCGCGGAAGGCGGCCGGGAAGACGCCGGGTGCCAGGGTCGCGACCACGCTGTAGAGGTAGGCGGCGCCCGTGCCGATCCCGATCAGGGTCCACATGTTCGGGCTGAGGTTCCGGAACGACGCCCCGCAGCGCTTGAAGAACGGCCAGCCGGCCCAGAGCACGACCGGCGTCGCCAGCACCAGCTGCAGCCAGTGAGCGATCTGGCGGGGCATCAGCGCCCCGAGCCCGAGCAGATGATCGCCCATGACCCAGAGCAGCAGCGGCAGCGCCAGCGCCGCGCTGATCCAAAACCGCCGGCGCATGTCGAGGTACTCGGCGCTCGGCCCCTGCTCGACCGTGACCGTCTTGGGCTCGAGCGCCATGCCGCAGATCGGGCAGTCGCCCGGTCCGACCTGCTCGATCTCCGGGTGCATCGGGCAGGTGTAGATGGCGTCCTCGGCCGCCGGCCCGGCTTCGGTCCCGCGCCCGCCAGATAGGAGTCCGGCGCCGCCTCGAACTTGCGCGCGCAACCTTCCGAGCAGAACCACCAGGTCCGCCGCCGTGCTCGCGCCGGTGCTCGCGGTCGCCGGGTCCACGGTCATGCCGCAGACCGGGTCTTTCGCTGCTCGGGCGCCTTCTGCCTGGTCGGGCGGGTGACGTCGGGCGGTCGCAGCAAGGTTCTGCTCCCCCATCGCTGGACTGCGATGAGATGGGCATTCCACTAACTGGAAGGTCAAGCACGAAGCAAAAAAAGACCGCCGGTCGCCGGCGGCGACCCAGGTTCCGGGATGCGGTCGCTGTGCGCCGGCGGCAGCCGGCTCAGCCGGCGAGATCGGCCTTGATCTTCGGCCAGTTGGCGTCGGCCTTGCCGATGTAGCCCGGGATGTCCTTGAGCCAGATCGACTGCACCTTCTTGCTGAGGTTGAGATAGAGCTTGCCGTCCTCGATGTGCCAGGCAT
The DNA here is from genome assembly GCA_963730195.1 of uncultured Alphaproteobacteria bacterium. Lineage (GTDB taxonomy): Bacteria > Pseudomonadota > Alphaproteobacteria > Geminicoccales > Geminicoccaceae > DATAOG01. The sequence goes on along the minus strand of CAVSRN010000056.1, from coordinate 40,510 downwards.
CCGGGTCGATGTCGGCGGTGGCCCCCTGGGACACCGCGTAGGCGCAATAGCCGCCGTACTGGGGCGCATATTTCTCCGGGTCGGCGGCGAACTGGTCGCGATCGGCCGCGGAGGCGAAGCGCCAGGTGGCGCCCATCCACTGGTATTCGAAGTCGCTCGAGCCCTCGACCGGCTTGCCGTCGGCGAAATAGGCGACCGGGTCGTAGCCATCGATCGCGACGCCGCCGAGGAAGGACTTGTTGACAATGCCGCCGGCGGCGGCCGGGAAAGCGGCGCCGAGGCCGATCAGAAGACCGACCAGCAGGCCCGGCAGTGCGCGCCGGCGCGGCCCGGGAGTGACGTGCGACCTGACGCTCATAGGTTCTGCTCCCTGCTCCGATTATCCTGCTATGCTGCGGCGGCGGCCGGCCCGCTGAGCGTGGACCGGTGCCGCGGTCCGCTACTGGGAGGAGTATCATGGTCCTGGCGCCGCGCGAGCCGGTCGGAACGATCAACGGCTATCACGCCCACGTGTACTACGACGAGCGGACCAAGCCGGTCGCGGCGCAGCTGCGGGATGCGCTCGAGAGCCGCTTCGAGGTCCGCCTCGGCCGCTGGCACGATCAGCCGATCGGGCCGCACCCGACCGGCAGCTATCAGATCGAGTTCGGCCCGGAGCTGTTTGCCGAGCTGATCCCCTGGCTCGCCCTCAACCGCGAGGGGTTGTCGGTGTTCGTCCATCCGCAGACCGGCGACGCCATGGCCGACCATAGCGCGCACGTGATCTGGCTCGGCGACAGCTGGCAGCTGAACCTCGCCGCCCTCGGCTGACCGCCCCGCCGCGCGTCTCCGAGCGCCGCCTCCGGCCTCGTGCCTCCATGGGTTGTGAACTGCTTCACAGGCGCGCCCCGGAAACGCACGGTGCGCTGCAGACCTGATGATCGCCCGGGGCGACGTGCGGTCGCCGACGGAGAGCTTTCGATGATGGGGTCGGCCATGCACATTCTAGGCCGCGCATTGGCGCTGGCGCTGCCGTCCCTGGCCGCCGCGACCCGCCATCACCACCACCCGCCCCTGGAAGAGCAGGAGCCACCGAGCTGGCTGACGACGCTGGCGCGCGTGGTCCTGCTGCTGGCGCTCGCGGCTCTCGGCGTCGCGACCCTGCTCGGCTGCACCGACGGCTCCGGGTGAGGCTCGCGCGTCCGGCGCTCCTGCCGCTGGATTCCGCGGCGCCGTCCGCCTATTGAGGAGGACGAACCACGCCGAACGGGAGACGGGACCATGGTCAGCATCCGCAATCTTGCCAAGGAGCGCCTGGAGGCGGGCGAGCTGGCGCTCGGCGTCGGCCTGCGCCTGGCACGCACGGTCGAGATCGGCAAGGTGATGAAGACCGCGGGCTACGATTTCCTGTTCATCGACATGGAGCACGGCTCGATGTCGGTCGACCTTGCGGCCCAGCTCAGCATCGCGGCCCAGGCCACCGGCATCACGCCGGTCGTGCGGGTGCCGGGCTTCGAGCATTTCCACGCCACCCGCGTGCTCGACGCCGGCGCCCAGGGGATCGTCGTGCCCCACGTCGACACCCCCGAGATCGCCGCCCGCATGGTCAGCAACTGCCGCTACCCGCCGGTCGGCCATCGCTCGGTGACCGGCGCCGTGCCGCAGCTCGATTTCGAGAGCCATCCGATGGCCGAGTGGACCAAGGCGGTCAACGCCGCGACCCTTTTGATCCTGATGATCGAGAGCCCGCAGGCGATCGAGAACATCGACCGGATCGCGGCGGTGCCCGGCTTCGACGCGCTCCTGGTCGGCACCAACGACCTCTGCATCGAGATGGGCATCCCGGGCCAGCTCGAGCATCCGCGCGTGGTCGACGCGTTCGAGAAGATCGTCGCCGCCTGCCGGGCGAACGGCAAATACGCCGGCCTCGGCGGGGTCTACGAGCCGCGCCTGCTCGAGCGCTACATCGCCATGGGCTTCCGGCTGGTGCTCGCCGGCAACGACCTGCCGTTCCTGCTCAATGCCGCCAGAGAGCGTGCTCAGCCGCAGTCCGCGCCATGCCGCTCGGCTGAGAGCCTGTGAAAGAATGCCCGAAACGCTGCGATCGCGCCAGAAAACGCCAATGATTTCAATGGGCTTTTTTCGCGGGCTCGATTGATTCACAAACTCTGAGCGCGGGGCTGCCGGGCGATCCGGGCATTTCCAGATGAGTTGGCGGGAGATAGGCTGCCGTGCCTGCACCGGCTGATGTCTGCAGGCTATGGTCCTGGAGCGCACCAACTCGCGATGGCCAAGGGATCGCCCCGGAACTCCCAATTCTCAAAGACTATCGGCTCGTTGGGTCGACCGGAGATCGTAAAGATGACCGCTCCAGCATATAATCTGATAAATCCGTCATAAATTCGGCACACGAGGCAGCTTTCTGGATAACGCAGCCAGAACTCAAGACCTTGCAAGATCACATCTTTCTCTTCCGATGATGCCTCTCGCCACCGAAGAAGATCAACACGGACTTCTGGTTTCATTCTTCGGATCCCCTCTCAACCCTCGCGCGTTCCAGACCTCCCCTGTATGGATTGTTAGTTACAAAACTTATTGACGCAGGCGCCGATCTGAGACATTGATACGGCGTTAACCAGGTTATATATACGATGAAAGTACGGGACGCAACCCCCAGCACCAACCGCCTGCAGCTGGAAAATGACCAACAAGAGATGATCCAGCTGTCGGGCTCTAACGGGAGAACTGTGCATGACGGCGGAAAAGGTCCGGCTGACCGTCGACGTCTCGAAGGAGCTCAACCAGATCCTCGAGGACATAGCCGAGGAAACCGGCGGCACGAAGAGCGAGATCTTCCGCAAGGCGATCGCCTTGCTCGATGTCACTCACAAGGCCAAAAGAGCCGGCAAGCGGGTTGGCATCGCCCGCGACCAGGAGTCGCTCGAGACCGAGATCGTCGGGCTGTGAGGTCAGCCCGGTGCCGCCCATCGACCTGAATGAACTGGCCAAACGGCCCGAGTATGCCGCCACGGTCAGCTCGGTCGCCGAGAAGGACGCGGATGCTGAACGGCGCATAAACTCGTCAGCTTCTACGCCCTCCTCGGCGCTACCGGTCTTGCGCTCGTGATCTGCTTGATCATCTATCTGTTTTCGGCCGATCACGAGATGCGCACCTGGGCGCAGAGCGTCCTGCAGACCCTCTTCTCGGCCGCGGCCGCCTTCGTGATCGGCCAGCAGAGCGGTCGGCGGACGGGAACGATAGGCTTGACAGTCGGGAGCCACGCAGGATCTACTCGCCGAGCGCGGACAGATAGAGCTCGAGCAGCTGGTCCTCCTCCGCCCGCTCGCGGGCGTCGCGCTTGCGCAGGCTGATCAGCTTGCGCAGCACCTTGGTGTCGAAGCCCTCGCCCTTGGCCTCGGCGTAGACCTCGCGCAGGTCGAGCGCGAGCGCCGCCTTGTCCTCCTCGAGGCGCTCGATCCGCTGCACGAACGAGCGCAGGCGCTCGGCGGCGACGCCGCCGGTGTCGGGAGCGCGGGCCGAGGGCGTGGCGGCGGCATCGTTCATCTCGGGCGGTCCTCCGTTGACGTGAGACGGGGCGGGCAGAACGCCCGCCGACCAGGGAAGCGCGCGAAGGGTCGCGGCTAGAACGGGATCTCGTCGTCCAGGTCGTCGAAGTTTTCGGACGCCGGCTCGCGCCGGGCGCCGCCGCCGCAACTCGACCGGCGCCGCCGCCACCGCCGCGCGCTGGCTGGCTCGGGGTCCGGCCCCAGTCGGACTGATCGTCGGCCGGCGCGCCGGCGCTCGCGAAGCCGCCCTCGTCGCGGCCGCCGAGCAGCACCAGCTCGCCCCGGAAACGCTGCAGCACGACCTCGGTGGTGTAGCGCTCCTGGCCCGACTGGTCCTGCCACTTGCGGGTCTGGAGCGCGCCTTCGAGATAGACCGAGCGGCCCTTGGACAAGTACTTCTCGGCGACCTCGCCCAGGCGCTCGTTGAAGATCACCACGCGGTGCCACTCGGTGCGCTCGCGGTTCTCGCCGCTGTTGCGGTCGCGCCAGCGATCGGAGGTGGCGATCGCCAGATGGACGATCTTCAGACCGTCCTGGGTGTGGCGGACCTCGGGGTCGCGGCCGAGGTTGCCGACCAGAATCACCTTGTTGACGCTCCCGGCCATGGTGCCCGCTCCCTCGCTCGGTGCTTGCGGGGCAGTCTAGCACGCCCGGCGGCGGATGCGAGACCGGACTGACGGACCGGACTGACGGATCGCCCGACCGGGTGCCGTGTGCCGGCGAAAACTCAGCCTTTGTCAGCTTGTTGATCGACGAGCTTACGACAGCAACTGAGAAACGGAGCGACCTGCTCCCGAAGCTGACGCCCCACCTCGGTCATATCCTGGTTGCTGTAGTCGGCCTTGATCCGCAGCTCGTAGGCAGCCTTCAACGTCGCGGCATGCTCGCCGAGCGCCTTGGCGCGCTGGCGCTTTGCCATGCGCGCGAAGGTCTCGATGACCCGCCCATGATTGGTGCTGGCCGAGCCCTCGACCGCCAGCAGCGCCGCTCGCGCAGCGTGGAACATCGCGTAGTAGCTGTTGTGGACGACCGTCTCATACGCCTGGGGCACGGCCTGTGCAGCCTGCTCGGCGTACCGCTCAGCCTTGGCGAGCGCGGCGCGGGCGTGCTCGAGCACCGGGCGTTCAATCATGGGCACGTGATCCGGACCATGAACGATCACCCCCTGATCGCGAATGTTGCACGCGAGCTCGTCGGTGGCGAGCCACTTTCGGCCTGCGAACACGTGCGATTGGATCAGGTCGCCGCAGGCGTCCCCGATTTCCCGATCGATCTCGCTGATGCGCTTGCGGTCGTCCGGCGTCGGCTCGTGATCGAGGAAGACCGCGAAATCCCAGTCACTGTCGGCGTGCGCCTCGCCGCGGGCGCGCGAGCCGAACAGCAGGATGCGCTCGATCTGCGTCGGCAACGCCGCCAGCAGCCGCGCGCGATAACGCGCGGGCACCGCGTCGTCGACGCCGCCACGCTGCCGCTTGCGCAGGCCCAGGGCGGGGGCGGTCGCCATCTCCAACCTTCCCTCGGGTTCGGCGCCAGCATAGCAGAACTGGCGAGCTGCGCGCGCGCCTTCCCCAGTATGTTGAGCGATGGCGCGCCGATCACGATCGCCTGAGGTCGGTTGCCCCGGGGCGCGGCTGGACCATCATCGGGCTTGCGCAACCGTCCGCATTGGCAGTCAATACCGCCGAGAAAAGGTGATCCCTGGTCGCGTCCGGCAGGCTTGCGCAGCCGGGGTCGATCGCCAGGGAAATCAGGGAGCGAGCCATGTCGTCCATCGTCAAGCCGCTCAAGCCCGGCGAGTCGCCGGATCCCGAGGTCAACCGGCTGCTGCAGAGCGCGGTCGACGGCTGGTGGAACGATTCCGCCATGTTCGGCGTGATCGGCCAGCAGCCCGAGCTGCTCAAGAAGATCGTGCCGGTGTTCGAGGCCTTCTTCATGGCCGGCCGGCTGCCGGCCTCGCTGTTCGAGCTGATGCGGCTCAAGACCGGCGAGATCAACCAGTGCACCTATTGCGCGACGGTCCGCGCCGCCGGCGTGCGCGATGCGGTCCGGCCCAAGGAGGCCGCCGTGTTCGGCGAGATCGACCCGACCAAGCTCGACCGCCGCGAATGGCTGGGCGTGCGCCTCGCCGAATACATGGCGGGCGACCCGAACTTCATCCCGGACGCGTTCTACGACCAGCTGCGCGCGGAGTTCACCAAGGAAGAGATCGTCGAGCTGATCTTCGCCTGCAGCGTCTTCAACTTCGGCAACAAGTTCAACATCACCATGCGCCTCGACAGCGCCGACGACAGCAAATACCCGAAGGGCATGACCTACCCGCTGGGCGAGCCCCAGGTCGCCGCCGAGTAGTTCCGATGGCCGGCCAGCCGGTGGCCGCCGCCCAACCGATTGCCGCCCAACCGATTGCCGTCGATAGCGCCGCCTGCCGGGCGGCGCTGCGGCAGCACCGGAGCGTGCTGGTCGACTTCTGGGCGGCTTGGTGCGGGCCGTGCCGGGCGGTCAAGCCGATGCTCGCCAAGCTCGCCGCCGACCACCCCTGGCTCACCGTGCTCGAGGTCGACATCGACACCGGCGGTGATCTGGCGGATGAGTTCGGCGTCCAGAGCATCCCGGCGCTGCTGCTGTTCCAGGACGGCCACTGCGTCGACCGCCTGCTCGGCAAGGTCCCCTACATCACGCTCCAGCGCATGGTCGCGAAGCACCGACCGCCGTGACCGCACACGAAGCGGTGCCTGCCGTACCTTTGCTCAGTTACTCCTGATATGACACTTTATTTCAGGCCGCAAGGGCCCTAGCATGTTGAGACCGTGGCATGAATCTCCAATGGCGATACGGATCTTGCCATCGGTTGGCAAGGTTACCTCGAAGTCCAGTACTCGCACCAATATTGAAATGTGGATATATGCCCTGCAACCGACTCTGAATGTGCTTGTATACTGCCTCTTTCGCTCTGGTGCGCTTTGGACGGCGAAATTGCCCATGTTCCTTTTGTTTATGCTTTTCATTTAGGCGAAATTGCATGCTCCCCAGAACGACGTCGAGACACTGAGCAAGTACGTGCTCGTGGGAGCACACCTCGCTGATCGCATCTGCGGCGAACCTCAGATTTGCGCCCTGGACTTCCGCTTGCCTAACGCAGGATATATGCGAAACGCCATGGCTTTGTTAGGCTCATCTGCTAACTGATCTAGATACAGTCGAACAAGAGTCGATTCGTCACGGTTATCATGGTATTGTAATCCGAAAGAATGTTTGAGAAATTGGTAGTATAAAGGAAAATATGAGTTGTCTTTTTGCGACCTAGTTAGCGTAGGTCTACAAAACATGTTTTGCGTGAACATGATTCTAACCTTCACGCGATTGTTTGCGACCAAATCGAAAAAGGCATCGATAAACGCAATGTACTTATCTTTATAGGCGGCGGTAATTTTCTGCCATTTTATCTCACCGAGCAGGTTTTGCTTTGCCCGGACTTCAGCCAGCGCCATCTCGGCGTTCTGAAGGTCGCCTGAGCGCACAAGAAGCCCACCATAAAAGTTGGAAAATTTCGCCCCCTTGGCGATTGATTCGTCACAGTAGATGACATACTCCACGCTAGTTCCTCGCCTGCAGCTGGCGCCCCGACGGATGAGAAGTAGCGTAGGATCACGAGAAAATCAACCAAAAGTAGAATTGACCGTTGATCGATGGCACGGGTGAGATTCCGTCATCCCCGAGTTCCACATGCTCGAGGGCTTGCCCCCCGCATGCGGAGCGGGCATCTAAGCGGGTGGCGGCCCTGGTGAGGGAGCCGGACGGCCAGGCCGAAGCTCAGATGGACGACTTCATCCGCATCCGCGGCGCGCGCGAGCATAATCTGAAGGCGATCGATCTCGATCTGCCGCGCAACCGGCTCGTGGTCATCACCGGCCTGTCCGGGTCCGGCAAAAGCTCGCTCGCGTTCGATACCATCTACGCCGACGGCCAGCGCCGCTACGTCGAGAGCCTGTCCGCCTATGCCCGTCAGTTCCTCGAGCTGATGCAAAAGCCGGACGTCGATTCGATCACCGGGCTGTCGCCGGCGATCGCGATCGAGCAGAAGACGACGTCCAAGAATCCGCGCTCGACGGTCGGCACGGTCACCGAGATCTATGACTACCTGCGCCTGCTGTTCGCCCGGATCGGGGTCCCGTACTCGCCGGCGACCGGGCTGCCGATCGAGAGCCAGACCGTCTCGCAGATGGTCGACCGGGTCATGGGCCTGGCCGAGGGCACGCGGCTCTATCTGCTGAGCCCGATCGTGCGCGGCCGCAAGGGCGAGTACCGCAAGGAGCTGGCCGAGCTGCAGCGCGCGGGTTTTCAGCGGGTCAAGGTCGACGGCAAGCTCTACGAGCTCGATGCGGCGCCCAAGCTCAACAAGAAGCTCAAGCACGACATCGAGCTGGTGGTCGACCGCCTGGTGCTCGGGCCCGGGCTCGAGCAGCGCCTCGCCGAGAGCATCGAGACCGCGCTCAACCATTCCGACGGCCTGCTGATCGTCGAGAACGCGGACAGCGGCGAGCACCTCACCCTGTCCTCGAAGTTCGCCTGCCCGGTTTCCGGTTTCACGATCGAGGAGATCGAGCCGCGCCTGTTCTCGTTCAACAGCCCGCATGGCGCCTGCCCGGCCTGCGACGGCCTCGGCCGCAGGCTCTACATGGACCCGGCCCTGGTCGTGCCCGACCCCGAGAAGAGCCTCTACGACGGCGCGATCGAGCCCTGGTCGAGCTCGTCCTCGACCTACTACCTCCAGACCCTGGACGGCATCGCCAAGCACTTCCGGGCGAGCCTGCACACGCCCTGGGAGGAGCTGCCGGCGGCGATGCAGGAGCTGATCCTGAACGGCTCGGGCGAGGAGGAGGTCGAGCTCAGCTACGACGACGGCGTCCGGCGCTACGGCACCAAGCGGGCGTTCGAGGGCGTGCTGCCCAACCTGCAGCGGCGCTGGCGCGAGACCAATTCCGCCTGGCTCAAGGACGAGCTCGGCCGCTACCTCTCGAGCGCGCCCTGCGAGGCCTGCAGCGGCCACCGGCTCAAGCCCGAGGCGCTCGCGGTCAAGGTCGGCGGCCGCCACATCGGCGAAGTCACCGAACTCGCGATCGAGGCGGCGGCCGCCTGGTTCGAGGCCCTGCCCGCCCAGCTGACGCCCAAGCAGACCGAGATCGCGAGCCGGATCCTGAAGGAGATCAACGAGCGCCTGGGCTTCTTGCGCAACGTCGGCCTCGGCTATCTGACGCTCGCCCGCGATTCCGGCTCGCTGTCCGGCGGCGAGAGCCAGCGCATCCGGCTCGCCTCGCAGATCGGCTCCGGCCTGACCGGCGTCCTCTACGTGCTCGACGAGCCCTCGATCGGGCTGCACCAGCGCGACAACCACCGCCTGCTCGAGACCCTCAAGAACCTGCGCGACCTCGGCAACACGGTGATCGTGGTCGAGCACGACGAGGACGCGATCCGCGAGGCCGACCACGTGGTCGACATGGGCCCGGGCGCCGGCGTCCACGGCGGCATCGTGGTGGCGGAAGGCCCGCCCGCCCAGATTCTGGCCTCGCCCGAGAGCCTGACCGGCCAGTACCTGGTCGGCCGCCGCCAGATCCCGCTGCCGCTGGTCCGCCGCCAGGCCAAGCGCGGCCACTGGCTGACCCTGATCGGGGCGGCGGAGAACAACCTCAAGACCGTCGACGCCAGCATCCCGCTCGGCACCTTCACCTGCATCACCGGGGTCTCCGGCAGCGGCAAGTCGACGCTCGTGCTCGACACCCTCTACCCGGCGCTCGCCAAGCGCCTGTACAAATCGCGCCTGCTCCCGGGCGCCCACACGCGCATCGACGGCATGGAGTTTCTCGACAAGGTGGTCGACATCGACCAGTCGCCGATCGGGCGCACGCCGCGCTCCAACCCGGTCACCTACACCGGCTGCTTCACGCCGCTCCGCGACTGGTTCGCGGGCCTGCCCGAGGCCCGCGCGCGCGGCTACAAGCCCGGGCGCTTCTCGTTCAACGTCAAGGGCGGCCGCTGCGAGGCCTGCCAGGGCGACGGCCTGATCAAGATCGAGATGCACTTTTTGCCCGATGTGTTCGTGACCTGCGACGTCTGCCACGGCCGCCGCTTCAACCGCGAGACCCTCGAGGTCCGCTACCGCGACCAGTCGATCGCCGACGTGCTCGACATGACGGTCGAGACCGCGGCGGCGTTCTTCCACGCCCTGCCGCCGATCCGGCACAAACTGGAAACCCTGCAGAAGGTCGGGCTCGGCTACATCACGCTCGGCCAGTCGGCGACCACGCTCTCCGGCGGCGAGGCGCAACGCGTCAAGCTCAGGCCGAAGCTCAGATGGACGACTTCATCCGCATCCGCGGCGCGCGCGAGCATAATCTGAAGGCGATCGATCTCGATCTGCCGCGCAACCGGCTCGTGGTCATCACCGGCCTGTCGGGGTCCGGCAAAAGCTCGCTCGCGTTCGATACCATCTACGCCGACGGCCAGCGCCGCTACGTCGAGAGCCTTTCTGCGTATGCCCGCCAGTTCCTGGAGCTGATGCAGAAGCCGGACGTCGATTCGATCACCGGGCTGTCGCCGGCGATCGCGATCGAGCAGAAGACGACGTCCAAGAACCCGCGCTCGACGGTCGGCACGGTCACTGAAATTTATGACTACCTGCGGCTGCTGTTCGCCCGCATCGGGGTGCCCTATTCGCCGGCGACCGGGCTGCCGATCGAGAGCCAGACCGTCTCGCAGATGGTCGACCGGGTCATGGGCCTGGCCGAGGGCACGCGGCTCTATCTGCTGAGCCCGATCGTGCGCGGCCGCAAGGGCGAATATCGGAAAGAACTGGCCGAGCTGCAGCGCGCGGGTTTTCAGCGGGTCAAGGTCGACGGCAAGCTGTACGAGCTCGATGCGGCGCCCAAGCTCAACAAGAAGCTCAAGCACGACATCGAGCTGGTGGTCGACCGCGTCGTGCTGGCGCCCGGGCTGGAGCAGCGCCTGGCCGAGAGCATCGAGACCGCGCTCGCCCATTCCGACGGCCTCCTGATCGTCGAGAACGCGGACAGCGGCGAGCAGCTCACCCTGTCCTCGAAGTTCGCCTGCCCGGTTTCCGGCTTCACGATCGAGGAGATCGAGCCGCGGCTGTTCTCGTTCAACAGCCCGCACGGCGCCTGCCCGGCCTGCGACGGCCTCGGCCGCCGGCTGTACATGGACCCGGCGCTGGTCGTGCCGGACCCGGAGAAAAGCCTCTACGACGGCGCGGTCGAGCCCTGGTCGAGCTCGTCCTCGACCTACTATCTCCAGACCCTGGACGGGATCGCCAAGCATTTCAAGGCGAGCCTGCACACGCCCTGGGAGGAGCTGCCGGCGGCGATGCAGGAGCTGATCCTGAACGGCTCGGGCGATCAGGAGGTCGAGCTCAGCTACGACGACGGCGTCCGGCGCTACGGCACCAGGCGGGCGTTCGAGGGCGTGCTGCCGAACCTGCAGCGACGCTGGCGCGAGACCAATTCCGCGTGGCTCAAAGACGAGCTCGGGCGCTATCTCTCGAGCGCGCCCTGCGAGGCCTGCCATGGCCACCGGCTCAAGCCCGAGGCGCTCGCGGTCAAGGTCGGCGGCCGCCACATCGGCGAAGTCACAGAACTCGCGATCGAGGCCGCGGCCGCCTGGTTCGAGGCCCTGCCCGCCGAGCTGACGCCCAAGCAGACCGAGATCGCGAGCCGGATCCTCAAGGAGATCAACGAGCGCCTGGGCTTCCTCAAGAACGTCGGCCTCGGCTATCTGACGCTGGCCCGCGATTCCGGCTCCCTGTCCGGCGGCGAGAGCCAGCGGATTCGCCTGGCCTCGCAGATCGGCTCGGGCCTCACCGGCGTCCTCTACGTGCTCGACGAGCCCTCGATCGGGCTCCACCAGCGCGACAACCACCGCCTGCTCGAAACCCTGAAGAACCTGCGCGACCTGGGCAACACGGTGATCGTGGTCGAGCACGACGAGGACGCGATCCGCGAGGCCGACCACGTGGTCGACATGGGCCCGGGCGCCGGCGTGCACGGCGGCATCGTGGTGGCGGAGGGCACCCCCGCCCAGATTCTGGCGTCGCCCGAAAGCCTCACCGGCCAATATCTGGTCGGCCGCCGCCAGATCCCGCTGCCGCTGGTCCGCCGCCAGGCCAAGCGCGGCCACTGGCTGACCCTGATCGGGGCCACCGGGAACAACCTCAAGAACGTCGACGCCAGCATCCCGCTCGGCACCTTCACCTGCATCACCGGGGTCTCCGGCAGCGGCAAGTCGACGCTGGTGCTCGACACCCTCTACCCGGCGCTGGCCAAGCGCCTGCACAAGTCGCGCCTGATCCCGGGCGCCCATGCGCGTATCGACGGCATGGAGTTCCTCGACAAGGTGGTCGACATCGACCAGTCGCCGATCGGGCGCACGCCGCGCTCCAACCCGGTCACCTACACCGGCTGCTTCACCCCGATCCGCGACTGGTTCGCGGGCCTGCCCGAGGCCCGCGCGCGCGGCTACAAGCCCGGGCGCTTCTCGTTCAACGTCAAGGGCGGCCGCTGCGAGGCCTGCCAGGGCGACGGCCTGATCAAGATCGAGATGCATTTTTTGCCCGATGTGTTCGTCACCTGCGACGTCTGCCACGGCCGCCGCTTCAACCGCGAGACCCTCGAGGTCCACTACCGGGACCAGCTCGATCGCCGACGTGCTCGACATGACGGTCGAGACCGCGGCGGCGTTCTTCCACGCCCTGCCGCCGGTCCGCCACAAGCTCGAGACCCTGCAGAAGGTCGGGCTCGGCTACATCACGCTCGGCCAGTCGGCGACCACGCTCTCGGGCGGCGAGGCGCAACGGGTCAAGCTCGCCAAGGAACTCTCCCGCCGCGCCACCGGCGACACCCTCTACATCCTCGACGAGCCCACGACCGGCCTCCACTTCGAAGACGTCCGAAAACTCCTCGAGGTCCTGCACGCGCTGGTCGAGCAGGGCAACACGGTGGTCGTGATCGAGCACAACCTCGAGGTCATCAAGACCGCCGACCACGTGATCGACCTCGGCCCCGAGGGCGGCGACGCCGGCGGCCGCATCGTCGCCACCGGCACCCCCGAAGAGGTCGCCGCCACCGCCACCAGCTACACCGGCGCCTACCTCACCCGCGTCCTCGCCCCCCGCCTCGAAGGCGCCAAACGGACGGGCGTGAGCGGGCGCACGGCGAATTCAAAGCAGATCGATGAACGCGTCGACCGTGAGCCCGGCTTGCTTGATGATGGTGCGCAACGTCTTCGGCTTCAGGTCGCGGTTGTGATAGGCGACCACCACCCAGCGGGTGGGATCGTCCGGCGGCGCGAGGCGATAGTGGCTGCCGCTGACCCGGCGTACCACGAAACCCGCCCGCTGAAGCGCCGCAATCACCTGGCGCGGCCTGACGGCGGGCAGCCGCCGGCTCATTCGAGCTCGACGCTCACCGCTTCGCGAACGGCACCGGGCGACGCTTCGTCCTCGAGCGGGATCAGCAGACCGTCCTCGAGATGCCGCTCGAGATAGCAACGCAAGGCATCCGCCGCCATCGATCCTCGCTTCTTCCAGCGTCTCACCCTCGGTCACCAGGCCGGGCAAGGCCGGAAAGGTCACGACATAGCCGCCCTCGGGCGCGGGATCGAACACCGCCGTGTAGGTGAACACTCGCGCCGGGACTGGTCGGGCTCTGGCCATCATGGCTCCTCGGCTCGACGCTGATAGGATAGCACCGATCCAACCGCCCGGGCGCTGCAGATTCGACCGGCGGCGGGCTCGTCGCCGCACCCCCCCCGAAGGTCGCCGCCACCGCCGCCAGCTACACCGGCGCCTACCTCACCCGCGTCCTCGCCCCCGGCCTCGAAGGCGCCAAACGCCGGGCGTGATGCGCCTCCGCGGCGCGATGGTTCGCAGCTGAGTGCAATGCGGTGCAATGCGGCCGCGTCCTTGACGTTGCATGAGGGTGAGAGCATAGTGCATCCTCGGTTGCAACCAACGGTCCTCGCCTCTGTTGGTCCGATCCCGATGAGGCTGGCAAAAGTGAAGAACCGGCGCTTTGGTATAGCTCTGATCGTGCCACTGGCTCTCGCAGGTCTCGCTGCGATTCCAAATCAGGCCTTCGCACAACAGTGCGTCGCGTCTGACCCGTTGGCGCTAATTTTAGGACCCGGCCGCAGCACACTCATTTGCCCGTTTCCACTCGGCTCTGACTGCGGGGGGGGGTGCTGCGGCCCAGATAGTGTCCATCCCGCTAACCTCTCCCACCGCATGGCCTGCATCGAGGGCCGTTGCTATCCCTGGTATTGCGCCAACGATAGCGACGGCGATGGTATTCCGGACGCCATCGACCCTGACCGCGACGGCGATACCATCCTGAACAGCGAAGACCCCTGCCCCGACGATCGGCAGAACCGGTGCGTCGCAGGGCCGACCGCCGTCTTCGATTTCTACGCTGAGCGCTCCGATCCGACGTGTCCCGGCCCGACGTGCCCCGGGCCGGAATACCCTGGCGTGGCGGAAGGCCCAGACGGCAAGCCGGTCCGGCTGGTCGTTGATGCCTCGCAGTCGAGCGATCCCGACAACGACATCGTCAGCTACGTATGGGACTTCGGCGACGCTCCCAGCGCCCCCGGCATCACAACATGTTTGGACCCCGAATGCCGGACCGCAGAGCATGAATACAAGGCACCCGGCCAGTACACGGTAACCCTGACGGTCAAGGACGCCGCCGGCAATTCCGACAAGATCTCGCATGACATCCGCGCGGTCAGTTTCGCGGAGGTCCTGACCGATTGCACGGACCATGGATGTATTGACGCGGGCCCTGTGCATGCAACCGTGTCAATACCGTGTAATGGCCCCCCGGTATCTGTAGACACCGACGTCATGGTAGCTCAGTTCTCGCCGGCGTTCTCATACACCTTGAAACAGGCCGCGGGATTGGCAGGTCTGGACCATTTTAACTGGTTGCAGCTTATACCAAGCAGCGACGCCATGCACGATTGCCTGACAAAGCAATGGGGGACACTGCTCGAAGATGGGTTAGATTGCTCAAGCTATTTGACCATAGACGAGACACTCCCTACATACTTACTACCATCTGGCAAATTTATGCCATTCCAAGACCCTCCCCGTGGAGGATATGCGTACCAAGGAGTGGACACAGGTAAATGTGACGGCACATTGCCGTGGAACAAACAGTGCTTTCCTACCAGAGACGATTATCCCTGGTATCTGGATGAAAAATATGGCAGTTGTCCAAATTAGCCGTCGATGGTAGAAGAAAACACAACGAAAAACAAGTTAAAATTTGTCGACGGGCCAGGAGTACGTGATACGACAGTATTTTGGACTTTCTTAATGGGGATAAGAGAGAACGGCTCGGGCAAATTTCTGGTAGAGGTACCACCTTTCAATTGGTACTCTATAAAGGTAGGTGCATTCTCGGCTGTGGGCCGCTTAGATGTAGTTAATCCTGTGGAAAGCGGTAGTAAAATCGAATTCTTGGACTTTGTCGATTTCAAGGATTTGCCGCCAGCGATCTTGATTACGATCGGACAGTTGGGGTTAGACGTGCCTGGCGAGGAAGGATCCGCGTTTGTCGCCACGAAGGATGGGGTGCTGGAGGGTGCTGACCGGGATCGCAACGAAGGTGCAAATGTCGCGGCTCCGGCTGGAAGGGCCCATGGGCGTCGGCTTCAACCGCGCGGCCGTAAGCCTTCGATCCGGTTCGTCGATCCGCGGGTTCCTCAGCAACGGGTGAGTTTAAAGAAGGCAAGGCTCGTGTTGACCGTCGCCGAGAACGAAGGCGGCTGGGGCGACGCGGGGCAGCCGGTCGACGCTCTGCCTTTGCTGGCCGACTTCGTCGAGGGCAACGGCTGGTCGCCGGATACGCCGGGGCTTGGTCGAGGCGGCGGGCAGCCGAAGGAAGGGACCCGCGGCGAGGGGCCGGGCGTGACCTGGAACTGCGCCGTCGATGCCGACATCTCGAACAACAAGCGGGACTGCTCGAAGGACGACCGTTGGAAGGGCGGCACCTATGGCTCGGCGACCGCGCAGCCGGTGCTGCATTTCGACAACACCACCGGCGAGGTCGAGTGGGACGTGACCGAGGACGTGCTGAACGGCACCACCGCCTGGCTGATCAAGAGGAGCGAGCTCGGCCACGGCGGCAACGTCAACTACTACTCGCTCGAAGGCGCCCTCGACGCCGACGACCCGAACCTCGCCCCACGGCTTATCCTCGAGCGCTGAGGTGCTGCATGTTCCGCTGCGGAGGGGCAGGCAAGGCCGACCCGGTCTGCGCACCACGAAACCCGCCCGCTGGAGCGCCGCAATCACCTGGCGCGGTTTGAGGGCGGGCAGCCGCCGGCTCATCCCAGCTCGACGCTGACCGCTTCCCGAACCGCAGCGGGCGAGGCTTCCTCTTCGACCGGGATCGGCAGACCGTCCTCGAGATGCCCCTCGAGATAGCAGCGCAAGGCATCCGTCGCCATCGACCTGGCTTCTTCCAGGGTCTCACCCTCGGTCACCAGGCCGGGCAAGGCGGGAAAGGTCACGACATAGCCGCCCTCGGGCGCGGGGTTGAACACCGCCGTGTAGCTGAACGCTGTTGCTGGCACTGGCTTGGCTCTGGCCATCACGGTTGCTTTGCTCGGACGAACGCCCACAGCATAGCACCGGCCCAGCCGCCCAGGCGATGCCAATTCGGCCGGCGGCCGGCTCGTCGTCACCGGCACCCCCCCGAAGGGGTCGCCGCCACCGCCGCCAGCTACACCGGCGCCTACCTCACCCGGAGGAAAAGGTGTCAGGAGGAAAAGGTGTCAGGAACCTTTAAGTCAGAAGAGGGATAAGGTGTCAGTCAGGGGAAAAGGTGTCAGGAACCAGGCAGCATGGAGCGGGATACGCGAGCGTTCGATCGTCTCCCGGACGAACGGGTTCTTCACAGCCGACGCCATGACCAGATCGACCGGCCGCTCGAACAGCGCCTCGAGGTCGGCGAGCAGCCCGAAGTAGGTGTCGGCGTAGTCATCCGCCGGCAGAGTCTCGAACTCGACGAGCAGATCGAGGTCGGCGGCGCCCTGCGCCTGCCGGGCAGCGGAGCCGAACACGTCCAGCCGCGCGACGCGATGGCGTCGACAGATCGCGGCCACCTCCTGCAGATGGTCGACGAGCACCTGATCCATGATGGCGCCACCATAACGCCACGACCTCCGTTCCGCCATCGGTACCTGTTCGACCTCGGCCCCCGATGGCGGCGACGCCCGCGGACGTGCATTCACCCGCGTCCTTCGCGCGGGTAGTGAGCGCGCGCGCAACGCGCCAGCCGGCGGCGCGGCATTTGCGCTGAGGACATTTTTGTCCTATGCTGGCCGGCGATGAAGGGGCGGCAGCTGATCCGCAGGCTGAAGGCGGCCGGCGTCGAGATCATCGAGGGCCGGGGCAAGGGCGGTCACGTGGTCGCCCGCTATCGCGGTCGACAGACGACCGTACCGGTCCACGGGAGCCGCGACATCGGCCCGGGCTTCATCCGTGATCTCTGCAAGCAGCTTGGCCTCGACCCGAACCGCATCCTCTAGAGTCAAACCAGATGCAGTATCCCCTGACGCTGAAGCCGGATCAGAACGGCACGATCATCGCCCAGGCGGTCGATGTGCCGGGCGCGCTCACCGTCGGCCGCGACGAGGTCGACGCCATCGGTCAGGCCGCGGACGCGTTGATCACCCTGTTCGCCTACCTCATGTCGGCAGGGGAGCCGATCCCGCCGCCGTCGCGTCCCAAGCGCGGCCAGCCGTGCGCCGTGCTGCCGCCGCAGGTGGTGGCCAAGCTCGCGATCTATCAGGCGATGCGCGCGGCCGGGCTCAGCCAGGTCGGCTTTCGCCGAGCGGCTGGGGTGCGATCCGCGCCAGGTGCGCCGGTTGCTCGATCTCGATCATCGCTCGCGCCTCGATCAGCTCGAGGCCGCATTGGCCGCGCTCGGCAAGCGTCTGGTCCTCGACGTTCAGGACGCTGCATGACGCAGCGCCGGATGTCCGCGATGAGCGTCGCCAGCCTGCCGATGTACGATCTGCCGGAGCTGCGCGCGGCGCATGGAGCGCTCTGGGCCGGGATCGCGCGCCATCTGAGGCAGGCGGGTGTGGCTGAGGTGCCGGCGGCGCTCTGCCAGGACCGGCCGGCGGGCGAGGTCTGGCGCGATCCGACGCTGGTCCTCAGTCAGTGTTGTGGCGCCGATCTCACCGGCGCCTTCGCGGACAGCCTGCGCATCGTCGCCACACCCCGCTACCGGGTGCCCGGTGGTGCGGATGGCGACTACGCGAGCCTGGTGGTGGTCGCCGCGGGCTCGGACATCCGGGGGCTCGAGGATCTGCGCGGCCGGGTCGCGGCGATCAACCACCCGGACAGCCACTCCGGCATGAACGCGCTCCGGGCCCTGGTCGCGCCCCTCAGCCGTGACGGACGCTTCTTTGCGGCGGTCAGCGTGAGCGGCGCCCATGTCGCCAGCCTCGGCCTGGTCGCGAGCGGTGCCGCCGATGTCGCGGCGATCGACGGCGTGACCCATGCGCTGCTCGCCCGCCACCGGCCGGCGGCACTCGCCGGCACGCGCGTGCTCTGTCGGACCGCAGCGGCGCCGGCCCCACCCTACGTGACGCGTGCGGACGCCGGCGACGATCTGGTCGCCCGCCTGCGCACGGCGCTCCGGGCCGCGCTCGCCGACCCGGAACTCTCGAGCGCGCGGGAAAAGCTGCTGCTCGACGGCATCGAGCTTCTGCCGCCTGCGGCCTACCGGCGGATCCCCGCCTTCGCCCGGCTCGCCCGCCGCCACGGCTACCCGACGCTCCGCTGAGCGCGGGGTCGGCCTGGAGCCGCGGCGCAACCCGCGCTAGGATCGGGGCGTTCGTAGCGATGGCGGGCCGGGCGCGAGGGCATCCGGGTCCGGCAGGGGCTACGCCGCCGACCAACCAAACGTCCGGGAGGACCGATCATGGCCGATGCCGTCTCGCGTCAAGCTCGCCGCCGCTTTCTCAAGCTCGCGACCGCCGGGGTCGCGGCGGCGCCGTTCGGTGGCCTGCTGGCGATGCGCCGGGCGCGCGCCGAGGAGAAGGTGAGCGAGGACGACGAGCTCGCCAAGCAGCTCGGCTACAAGCAGGACGCGAGCCAGGTCGACGCCAGCCAATGGCCGGATTACGCGAACGGCCACGTCTGCGCCAACTGCCAGCTGTTCCACGGTCAAAAGGGCGACGAGTGGGGGGCCTGCGACCTGTTCGGCGGCAATCTGGTCAACGCCAAGGGCTGGTGCCAGGGCTGGACCGAGCGCGGGGCCTGAGCGCCGCCCGCGCCGGCCTACGCCGCGCCGAGCCAGTCCAGGGCCAGGGCGACGGTCGCGACCACCGGCCCGGGCGGCGGCGGCGGCCGGCGCACCATCAGCACCGGCAGGCCGAGCGCGCGGGCCGCCGCGAGCTTGGCATAGGTCGCAGCACCACCGCTCGCCTTGGTCACCAGGACGTCGATCGCGTGCGCGCGCAGCAGCTCGAGCTCGGCCTCGAGCGTGAACGGCCCGCGCGCCTGCAGCCAGTGACCCTGCACCGGCGGCGGGCCGGCCGGCGGCTCGATCGTGCGGATCAGCAGCCACACGCCCTCGCGGCCGAGGAAGGCGTCGAGGTCCCGCTGGCCGACCGTGAGGAAGGCCCGCCGCCCGAGCCCCGGCAGACGCTCCGCGGCCTCGGCGAGGTCCGCGACCTCGAGCCAGCGGTCGCCCGCCTGCCGTCGCCAGGGCGGGCGCAGCAGGCGCAGCCGCGGCACCCCGGCCGCCCGGCAGGCGGCTTCCGCATGCCGGCCGATCTGCGCCGCGAACGGGTGGCTGGCATCGATCACCCGATCGATCGCCCGCGCCTTCAGAAACCGCTCGAGCCCGGCGGCGCCGCCGAAGCCGCCGACCCGCACCGCCCCGGGCGGCGGCTTGCGGTGCCCGGGTCCGGCCGGCGAGCGAGCTGATCACCTCGAGATCGCCGCGCCCGACACAGGCGGCGGCGAGCGCGCGCGCCTCGCTGGTGCCGGCGAGGATCAGGACCCTGGTCATCCGGGCCGCCACCCGGGCCGGCCGGCGCTCACCAGCCGCGGGCGTGGCCGATCAGCCCGCCGTCGCGGTCGAAGATCATCACCTCGATCGCGCTGCCACCGGCGAGTGCTGCGAGCGCGACCTGGCGCGCCCGCAGCGCCACGTCGTCGGCGAGCGGCAGGCCGACGCCCTGCGCCAGCTCGAGCACCTGATGGGCCGAGTTCGGCATCCTTGGCATACGCCACCAGCTCGCCGGCGGCCCCCCGCTCGGCGAGCAGCGCGGCGAGCGCCGGCAGATCGACCGTCGAGCGGCTCGAATGCAGGTCCAGATGGCCGGCCGCGAGCTTGGTGATCTTGGCGAAGCCGCCGGCCAGCGTGACCCGCTTGATCGGGTGGCGGCGCAGATATTTGAGCATGCCGCCGACGAAGTCGCCCATGTCGATCAACCCGAACTCGGGCAGGCCGTAGACCGCCTGGACCGCGCGCTCCGAGGTCGAGCCGGTGGCCGCGGCGACGTGGGTCAGGCCGGCGGCGCGCGCCACGTCGATGCCGCGGTGGATCGCGTGCACCCACGACGCGCAGGAATAGGGGATCACGACCCCGGTGGTGCCGAGGATCGAGAGGCCGCCGACGATCCCGAGGCGGCCGTTGGCGGTCCGCCGCGCCAGGATCTCGCCGCCCGGGATCGCGATCGTCACCTCGAGATCGCCGGCGTCGCCCTGATCGCGCGCGATCGCCTCGACCAGCCCGCGGATCAGCCGGCGCGGCGCCGGATTGATCGCGGGCTCGCCGACCGGCACCGGCAGGCCCGGCCGGGTCACCACCCCGACCCCTTCGCCGGCGATGAACATGACGCCGCTGCCCGGCTCGGCGCGGCCGACGCTCGCCCGGATCAGGGCGCCGTGGGTGACGTCGGGGTCGTCGCCGGCGTCTTTGATCACCGCCGCCATGGCCTGGCCGCCGGCGAGCGCGCGCTCGGCCAGATCGAACCGGGGCTGCTCGCCGCCCGGCAGGCGGATCGACACCGGGTCCGGGAAGCGGCCGGTCAGGAGCGCCAGATAGGCGGCCTTGGTCGCCGCCGCGGCGCACGCCCCGGTGGTCCAGCCCCGGCGCAGCTCGACGTTCGGTTTGCGTCCCATGTGGCGCCAGCGGTCCCTTTGCGCCCGCTTCATCCGCGGCCCCGGTTCGGGCTACACTCGCCCGGCCATGACCACCCCGATCTTCATCCAGGCGCCGGGCTTGGGCAAGCCTCCGATGCGCCCCGCCCGATGAGTGCGCCTTCATGAGCGCGCCGGGCATCCTGATCGCAGCACCTGCCTCGGGCAGCGGCAAGACCACGATCACGCTCGCCCTCCTGCGCGCGTTCCGGCGCCGGGGTCGCAGGGTCGGCGCGTTCAAGGTCGGCCCCGACTACATCGACCCGACCTTCCACGCCCGCGCCTCCGGCCGGCCCTCGCTCAACCTCGACAGCTGGGCGATGCGGATCGAGACCCTGGCCGGCCTCGGCGACCGGGTTGCCGACGGCGTCGATCTGGTGCTCGGCGAAGGCGTCATGGGGCTGTTCGACGGCGCCGCCGACGGCCAGGGCTCGACCGCGGACCTCGCCAGCCTGTTCGATCTGCCGGTCGTGCTGGTGGTCGACGTGCGCGGCATGGGCGCCTCGGCGGCGGCGCTGATCGAGGGCTTCACCCACCATCGCGACGACGTCGAGATCGCGGGCATCCTGCTCAACCGGGTCGCCAGCCCGGAGCACGCGGCGCTGCTCCGGCGCGCCTGCGACGACCGCTTCGCTCAGCCGGTGCTCGCCTGCCTGCCGAGCGATCAGCGCCTCGAGCTGCCGGCGCGCCACCTGGGCCTGGTGCCGGCGACCGAAGTGCCCGAGCTCGAGGCCTT
Organism: uncultured Alphaproteobacteria bacterium; assembly: GCA_963730195.1. Classification (GTDB taxonomy): domain Bacteria; phylum Pseudomonadota; class Alphaproteobacteria; order Geminicoccales; family Geminicoccaceae; genus DATAOG01. Next base: position 18,995 of record CAVSRN010000056.1, on the reverse strand, counting down.
CCTCGACCAGGCCGCCGAGATCGTCGGGGAGCGAGACCGACCTGGAGCGGCTGGTCCGCCTCGCCCGGCCGTTCGGGCTCGGCCTCTACGGCCCGCCCGCCCGACCGCTGCGGCCGCTCGGCCAGCGGATCGCGGTCGCGAGCGATCCCGCCTTCGCCTTCGCCTATCCCGCGACGCTCGAGGGCTGGCGGGCCGCGGGCGCCGAGATCCTGCCGTTCGCGCCGCTTGCCGACCAGCCGCCGGACGCGGGCGCGGATGCGGTCTATCTGCCGGGCGGCTATCCCGAGCTGCACGCCGGCCGGCTGGCCGCCAATCGGCGATTTCTGGATGGCCTGCGCGCCGCGGCGGCGCGGAGCGCCTTCGTCTATGGCGAGTGCGGCGGCTACATGGCGCTGGGCCGGACCCTCACCGACCGCGCTGGCGCGGGCCACCCGATGGCCGGCCTGCTACCGGTCGCGACCAGCTTCGCCGAGCCCCGCCGGCAGCTCGGTTACCGACGCCTCAAGCTGCTCGAAGCGAGCCCGCTCGGCCAGGCCGGCACCACCTATCGGGGCCACGAGTTCCACTATGCCAGCCTGATCGAGGCCGGGGACGCGCCGCCCTTGTTCGAGGTCGCCGACGCCCGCGGCCGCCCGCTCGGCCAGCTTGGCGCCCGCTCGGGCACGGTCGCGGGCTCGTTCCTGCATCTGATCGACCGGGTCACCGAGCCGGACGACGCCGCCCGCGGCCCGCGCCATCTGCACCTGATCGACCAATGACGCGCCGAACGCCGGCGCCGTCGCTCCGGCCCGTGGGAGCCTCGATCAGCGCGTGGCGCCACGCCCCGAACGACAGTCGGGCGCCGCCAGGCCCAGGACCTGCTCCCAATCCAGACTGCCCTGCTCGGTGCGCGCCGCCACCGGCTGCTCGCCCAGGACGAGCGCCGTGAACAGCGCCTTCAGGCCGCGGCCCATCGCCCGCGCCTGCAGCGCCCGACCCCGTTGAACGAACGCCTCGAGCTGCTCGACGTCGAGATCCTCGAGGCGGCGATGGGGAGAACGTAAGTCCTGTACCAAATACAGGTTCAAGGCCTTTCCCCGACCTGGCGTTCACGGCTATGGGAGCGGATCATGCGGCGCGGTGAGCTCGCCGAGCTGAGCGGCTGCCACATCGAGACGGTCCGTTTCTACGAGCAGCAGGGACTCCTGCCGGCACCGCCGCGGACCGCGGGCGGTCACCGCGACTATGCCCCGGAGCACCTCAAGCGCCTCAGGTTCATCCGCAGGAGTCGCGAGCTCGGCTTCACGCTCGGCGAGGTCCGCGGACTGCTCGGGCTGGTCGACCGTGCGGACTGGACCTGCGCCCAGGTGCGGGCGATGACCCTGGATCATCTCGCCGACGTCCGGTCCAAGATCGCCGACCTCGAGAAGCTCGCGCAGACGCTGGAGGACATGGCCGCGCAGTGCGACGGCGGTGCCGTGCCGGCGTGCCCGATCGTCGACGCCCTGTTGGAAAGCGCCTGAGCACGCTCGCGTCCCGTCCCCGAAGGCTGATCTTCGTCCCGCGGCGTAACCTCCGGCCATGAGGCCTCGAACTTAGCTGATGACGGTCCCCTCATGGGCTCGTCGTCTCGCGTCAGGTCGGTCGAGCGGTCCGGCAGCCGCCTTGGAACGTGCCGTCAAGCAGGATCTGACCTCGCGATCGAACCCGGCTCTGTTCAGGAGCCCTACTCGGGAGAGCACGATGTCGAATCGGACGAACTCGTTGAACGTGGCGTCCGCGCTCGCGGGCGCGGTGGCCCTGGCCTCGCTGGCGGCCCCGGCGAGCGCCGCGACCCTCAAGGGGATGGAGGTGTGCTACGGCATTGCCGCCGCCGGCCAGAACAGCTGTGCCGCCGCCAGCGGCGCCCATTCCTGCGCCGGACAGTCGACGGTGGCCTTCAGCGGCGAGGAGTTCCGCGTCGTCAAGCAAGGCACCTGCGAGCACCTCGGCGGCAAGCTCGAGGCCTTCAAGGGCATCGATACCGAGGCCGAGAAGATGGCCGGCAAGCCCATGAAGATGTGACGCGTCCTCCCGACAGAACGACCTCCCTGGGCGCGGGCGGCAGGTCGTCAGCGCCCAGGGAGATTGCACCAGGCCTGTCTGCCCAACCGTCAGCGACCCGGCATCCGGGAAAGGCCGGTTCAACCGGCCGCTCTAGGTGCAGCGTGCGACGAAATTGCCGAAGAGATCCGGGAAATCGAAGTGTATGCTGCTCACATACCGCTGCTCCTGTGACCGGCATGGTCGTCGCGAGAAAGGGCTTTAGGTGAGAGATTCCGATCGTTAGGGAGAACAAGCATGCAGCCCCCCGACACCCTTCGCTATGCGAAGATCCCTTTAACTAACGGATCTGGTGCGATCCCGCTCTCGGGTTTGGCACGCTGATTCCCGATCCCCTCGCGACCAAACAGGCAGTAAAGACCGCGTTGGCAGTGCGATTTCGTCACTTCGATGGTGCGGAGCGCTACCGTGGAGGCTTGCGAACCAATTGCCGGCGGCATAGTGCGTTGGACCGAACAGATGAACTACAAGGAGAAGAGCCGTGGGAAGCCACGACATTCGATCAGCTTTGGATCGGCACTGGACCGCGTCCAACGCCAACGATTTCGAGGCTGAGCATGATATCTATCATGATGATGCCGTTCTGGAATATCCGCAATCAGGCGAACGTTTTCGAGGTCGCCGTAACATTCAGACCAACCGAACCTTACAGCATAACAAAAAGCGCTTTGAGATTCGGAGAATCATGGGTGTCGGCGATCTCTGGATCACTGAATACATCATCTTCTATGATGACAAGCCGTCCTACACGGTCAGCATCATGGAGTTCAAAGACGGCAAGGTGGTCCGCGAGACGCAGTACTTCGGCGATCCGTTCGAGCCGGGCGAATGGCCCGCCGGCGTGGCGGAGCGCATCGATTCCTAATCGAGAGAACGCGGCGCGCAATGCTGGCGAACCGAGTTCCGATAGGCCTTGACGCGATCGTGATACGTCGACTTCGGCGCACCGAGCTGCCAATCGATACCGTCGAGCTGGCGCGCGAACTCGTTGGCAGGGTGCTGGCCCACGATCTCCCGGAAGGCAGGATCAGCGGCCGCATCGTTGAAACCGAAGCCTATGTCGTCGGCGATGCGAGCGGCCACGCGTTCCATGGGCCGACGCCGCGCAATCGATCGCTGTTTCTCGAGCGCGGCCACGCTTACGTCTACCGCGCCTACGGCATCTCGTATCTGCTCAATGTCAGCAGCGAGCTGCCCGGGGTCGGTGCCGGTGTGCTGCTCCGTGCCCTCGAGCCGCTGCAGGGGATCGAGGCGATGATGCGTCACCGCAGCACGGCGCGGATTCTCGATCTCGCTCGGGGTCCCGGCCGGCTTGCCGCGGCGATGCGGATCGATCGACGATGCGACGGCGCCGACTTGTGCGCAGACGGGCCGCTCTGGCTCGGCGCGGTGGCGCAGCCCGCCGGGCCCATCGATCGAAGCGTACGGATCGGTCTGACCCTGGAGGTCGACAGGCTGCTTCGCTTCTACGAGCGTGGCAATCGGTTCGTGAGCGGTCCGAGGCGGCTCCGCTCGTAACGCGTGATGAACGCTCGACCGAGCGAGCGGCTTTGGCCACCGCCGCGGGCATCGGGGCCGCGGCTCCGTTCAAGGTCAGTATCGCTGGTCCGGTTGGAGGTGTCGGAGGCGCCGCTCCAGCAGGTGATCGACCGACAGGCGTCCCGGTCCCTTGGTGACGATCACCGCGAGCAGAAACATCCAGTAGTAGTGCTCGGTCTGATAGAACGCCGGATCGTGAGCGCCGACCGCGAACTGGATCACCAGCGCCATCGCGAGCATCGGCAGAGCGGCCAAGCGTGCCGCGAGGCCGAGCGCCAGGAGCGCCGAGCAGACCAGCTCGATCGTGGTCGCGAGGTAGGCGGCGAGCTCGGGCGGCAGCAACGGCACCGGGTGGACTTCACTGAACAGGAAGGTCGCGCCGTCCAGATCCTCGATCTTGAGGAGCCCCGACCGGAAGAAGATGTTCGCCATCCAGAGGCGGATCGCGAGCAACAGGATCGGCGCCAGCCAGTGCTCGGCAAAGCCGATCAGCGCCGAGATCAGGCGCGCGCCGCGAGCCCAGACGGGCTCCCCAACCAGTCCGAACAGGCGTCGTGGCCATGGTGCCTGCTTCCGCTTGATCGCGCTCAGCGGCAGCCCGCGAAACTGCCGCCGGCGAGGTGGAGGGCGAGTGTCGCCTGAAGGTCGAACCCGGCGTCCGCGCTCTGAGCCCTGGCGGCCGCCTCGGCGAGCGGCAGGCCTTCGGCGAGCGCCTCCACGAGGAGCAGGTCGGCAAGCGCGATCGGCCGGGTGGTCACGGTCATCTCGGGCCTGACCACCAGCACCTGCTCGGCCCGCCCGCTCGAGACCGGCGGGGCGGTGTCCTCAGTCGCGTCGTCGAGGGCCGCCCGCCAGAGCGTGTAGACCGGGCCCGCCGAGCGGATCAGGCGCAAGCTCGGGTGCGGCTCGAAACGCAGCTCCGGATAGCGCTCGACCGGGATCGACGCCAGGGTCGTGAGCGCGAGCGGCTCTGCATCGGCGGCGTAGTAGGCTTCCTCGCGGGCCCATTCGAGCCTGGCGACGTCGGCGAGACCGGGCAGCGTCGCATCCTCGACCGAGCGCTCCAGAAAGGCGGGGAAACCGGCACCGTAGCCGGAGAGCTGCGGTCGAGCCGGCGGCTCGGCGCGAATGAAGGCTAATGCGAGCGCGGCGAAACGCTCCGCGCCGAGCCGCTGTCGGGTCGCCGGAAAGCGGCCCTCGAGCACGCCCCGGAGCGAGACCAGCACGTTGTTCCGGTAGACGCCGAGCCGGCGCTCGGGGGCGATGCCGTCGCCCATGATCCCGCTCGCGATGCCGCCGATCAGCGCGGGGTCGAGGACGCCCCGGGCGAAGGCGGACTGCACCTCACGCAGCGTCGGCACGGGCCTGTCCCGGCAAGGCTCGCTCGAGCCGGCGTTGGGCCGCCCCGCGCTCCTCGAGCAGCACCTCGAGCGGCGGGATCGCGTTGTCCCACTCGATCAGCGTGGGCCGCGGCCCGTAGCGCGCGAGGGCGGCCTCGAACAAGCGCCAGACCGGCGCATCGACCCGGCTCGCATGATCGTCGATCAGGATCGAGCTGCCCTCGATCTCGCAGGTCGCGTGGCCGGCCAGATGGAACTCGCCGATCACGGCGGCCGGGATCGTCTCGAGATAGTCTTCGACCGCGAAGCCGTGATTGTGGGCGCTGACGTGAATGTTGTTGATGTCGAGCAGGATGCCGCAGCCGGCCCGGCGGGCGATCTCCGCGACGAACTCGCACTCGGGCATGGTGCTGTCGACGAAGCGCAGATAGGAGGACGGGTTCTCGACCATCAGCGGCCGGCCGAGCGCCTCCTGCGCGACCCTGACGTTGCGCGCGACCAGCGTCAGCGCCTCCTCGGTGTAGGGGATCGGGAACAGGTCGTTCAGGTAGTGGCCGTTCTCGACGCTCCAGGCGATGTGCTCCGAGAGCAGCGCCGGCGCGAACCGGTCGGCGAGCCGCCGGACGCGGGCGAGGTGCGCCGGATCGGGCGGTTCGGCCGAGCCGAGCGACAGGCCGACGCCGTGCAACGAGAGCGCATAGCGCTCGCGGATCCGCTCGAGCTGACGCAGGCGCGGGCCGCCGTCGACCAGGTAGTTCTCGGTGTGCACCTCGACCCAGGCGAGCCCGGCGGGCGGGCGCTCGATGAGGTCGGCGACGTGGGGATGGCGGAGCCCGATCCCTGCCTGGCGTTCAAGCGGACGTGACCGATCGCCGTGCCGCCGGGCGGTCATGATCGCGCTCCCGCAAGGATGACCGAGGCGATCGGGGCGGGGCTCGCGGCGGCTCCCGCCAGCAAGAACAGAGCGGTCCGGCTCATCGCGCAGTTGTCACCTTCTGTTGATTCCCAGAGAGCGGGCACGGTGCGCTAATCAGGTTCGCGCCGATCCGGCGGAAGGTTACGTGCCCAGGTGATGGTTCGGCACGTCGCTGCGATCTGGTCGGTCGGCCGACGGTTCGCGGCCGGCAGGGAACGAGGCAAAGGCCTGAAGGATGAGCGAGAGGAGCGAGGCGGAGCCGACGCGCGCCGACGGCTCACTGGCCTGGTCCGAGCTGATGGCGCGCGCGCAGGCTGGCGACCAGGTCGCCTACCGGCGGCTGCTCGAGGACGTCACCCCCTATCTCCGCGCCCTGGCGGCGCGGCATGCCATGCTGGTCGGCGAGGTCGAGGACGTCGTGCAGGACGTGCTCCTGACGGTGCACGCCGTTCGCCATACCTACGATCCGGGCCGGCCGTTCGGGCCGTGGCTGCTGGCGATCGCGCGACGACGGATCATCGACCGGCTGCGCCGCCGGGGCAGGAGGGCCGCGGCCGAGGCCCCGCTCGGGCCACAGCACGAAACCATTGCTGCCGACGGCGCGAACCTCTATCCGCTGCTCTCGGGGCGGCGCGCCCTGCAAGACGCGATCGCGAGGTTGCCGGCAGGCCAGCGACGGGCCATCCTGCTGCTCAAGCTGCGGGGCCTGTCGCTGAAAGAGGCGGCGCTCGAGAGCGGGCTTTCGATCGCGGCCCTCAAGGTCGCGAGCCATCGGGCGCTGAAAGCGTTGCGGGCGATGCTGGATGAGCGGACTTAGCGGGTGGTCACGACTCCCGAGCTGATCGACCGGCTTTGTGCCGGCACGACGCCGGTGCGGCGCCTGCGCGCGCCGCTCCTGCGCGCCGGATCTTGGCTGCTGTTCGCCGGTCTCGTGCTGGTCGTGCTGGCGGCGCTGCACGGCGTTCGCCCCGACCTCGCCCTGCGCCTGCGCCAGCCCGAGTTTGTCGCCGCGCTGGCGGGCTCGCTGCTGACCGGGGTCCTGGCGGCGCTCGCCGCCTTCCATCTCAGCCTGCCGGACCGCTCGCGTTGGTGGCTGCTCCTGCCCGCCCCGGCGATCGCGCTGTGGCTCGCGACCATCGGCTACGGCTGCCTGACCAGCTGGATCAGCATCGGCCCCGGCGGCGTCCGGCTCGGCAGCGCGCTGGAGTGCTTGCGGACGCTCGTGCTGGTGAGCTTGCCGCCGTGGGTGGTTCTGCTCGCGATGCTGCGTCACACCGCCTGGCTCGACCCGTCGCCGGTCGCTCTGATGGGTGGCGTCGCGATCGCCGGCGTCGCGGCCACGGCCATGTCGACCCTGCACCAGCTCGACGCGACCGCGCTGGTCCTGCTGTGGAACCTCGGGGCGGCCGCCCTGATCGTCGCGCTCGGCGCCATCTTCGGCCGCAAGGTCTTGTCAAAGCTCGATCATTTGAAGCCCGCCTTGCGCAAGCCGTCGGCGTAGTGCTCGGCATCCGCCGGGCGCCGGAACGGGTCCATCGCGAGCAGCCAGTCGATGCAGCTGGTGCCCTCCGGAAAGAGGCCGCGCGCCAGCTGGCGCCGGTGATGGCGGTAGACGGTCTCGCGGTGACTGGGACAGGCGTCGAGCGCGCCGAGATGGGCGTAGGCGGCGGCGATGAACGCGGGCGTGTTGCAGAGCGCCTCAGGCGCGGGCGCCATGGTCGCGATCGCCTCGTCGTGCAGGCGGGCGCTGAACAGCGCGATCCCGGCGAAGGCCGTGTACCACTCCGGGTGGTGGGGCGCGAGCCGGAGCGCGCTCCGGCCGGCCTCGACCGCGAGCTCGGGCTCGCCGATCAGCGCCATCGCCACGGCGGCATGGGCGAGCACGTCGGCATCGTTCGGATTGAGCTCGAGCGCGCGCAGCAACTGCCGGCGGGCGCCCTCGTAGTCGCGGCCGTAGAGCCTGGCGACCCCGAGCACGCAATGCGCCCGGTGATCGCGCTCGTCGAGCTCGATCGCCTTGCGCGCCAGATCGAGCGCCTCCTGGCGCAAAAAGAACCAGTGGTTCCAGGAGAAGCAGGCCCACTCGTTGAGATAGGCCATGGCGAGCCCGACATAGGCGCGCGCGTACTGCGGGTCCTTCGCCACCGCCTGCTGGAAGCAGCCGCGCGCGTCGGCGAGTGCTGCGAGGATCGGGCCGCTTGAGCGCGCTCCAGCCGCGCAGCCAGAGGTCGTAGGCCGCGAGGTCGTGCGGCCGCTGGCGCCTGGCGAGCTCGAGCCGGGAGTCCTCGATCCGCCCGATCACCGTGCCGACGATCCGCCGGACCACCTCGTCCTGGAGGTCGAAAACCTCGCCCCGGGCGCAGTCGTAGCGCTCGGCCCAGAGCTGGCGCGCGCTCAGGGTCTCGACCAGCCGCACGGTCATGCGGAGCCGCTCGCCCGCGGCCCTGAGGCTGCCGCCCAGCACATAGGTCGTGCCGAGTTCCGCCCCGACCCGCTCCGGCGCCAGCGCGCTCGCGCGGTAAGCGAGAGCAGTCGCCGGCGCGATCACGTCGAGCTCGCAAAAGCGGCCGAGCTCGGTCGCGAGGTCCTCGGCCAGGCCGTCGCCGAGATGGCGGTCCACAGCCTCCGCGGCGAATGCGAGCACGGCGAGCACCGGCCGCCCGGTCGGCTCGGCGCGTCGGCGCGCGCGATCCGCGGCCGCGCTCTGGAGCACCGCCCCGCGCTCGGGCAAATCGTCCCCCTCGGGGCCGGGCGGAGCCTCCGGCAGCAGCCTCGAGAGCTCGGCGCGCAGCCGTTCGGTCTCGGGCGCCGGCGCGACCCCGAGCTCGCGCTCGAGCAGCTCGCGGCAGCGTCGGTACTGGTCGAGCGCCGAGCCGACCCGGTCCTGGTACATGTAGAGCCGGATCAAGGCGCGGTGGACGCCCTCCTGCAGGGGGTCGAGCGCCAGCAGCCGAAGCGCCACCTGGATCGCGCGCTCGATCGCGCCGGTCACCACATAGTGGTCGAGCAGACGCTGCAGCACCTGTTGCAGGATCTCCTCCAGCCGCCGGCGCTCGGTCGCGAGCCAGTCGTCGAACGCCTCGCCGGCGCCGGCAAAGCCGTCGAGCAGCGGGCCGCGATAGAGGCCGGCCGCCCGCTCCAGGGTCTCGGGGGTGCCGTCGGCGGCGAGCCGCTCGAACGCGAGCGCGTCGACCTCGACCGCGTCGATCCGGATCGCGACCTGGCTGGTATCGGCGATCACGCAGTCCCTGGCGGTCGCCGGCAGGGCCGCGCGCAGGCGCGAGAGGGTTTTCCTCAGATTCGCGCGCGCCTCGGCCTCGGTCCGCTCGCCCCAGAAGAGGCCCGCGAGCTGCTCGCGCCGCTGCGCCCGGGCCCCGTTCACCGCCAGATAAGCGAGCAGCGCCCGGACCTTGCGGGTCGGGAAGGACAGCGTGCCCGCGGCCGAGCGGCACGCGAAACCGCCGAGCAGATCGAGGTGCAAAAGCGTCATCGGCCAGAGCCTCTCGCGACCCGCGTATGCTGCCCGCTTGTCCCGCTCTTGTCACGCCGGCGGCGACGCTCGCCCGCCAGAGTGGCCGCACAACCGATCCAACGGAGGTGTGAGGTCATGTTGGCAGCAGCAGACCACAAGAATGCCGCCCTCGAGCGTGGCCAGGTCCCGCGCAGCGCGGCCGAGGTGTATGAGGAGTTCTTCGTCCCGGCGCTGTTCCGGGAATGGGCGCCGCGGGTCGCGGCAGCGGCCGCCATCCGGCCGGGCCACAAGGTGCTCGACGTCGCCTGCGGCACCGGCGTGCTCGCGCGCGAGGCGCACACGCGGGTCGGGCCGGACGGCGAGGTCGCCGGCCTCGACCGCAACGAAGGCATGCTCGCCGTCGCGCGGCGCAACGCGCCCGCGATCGTTTGGCGCCAGGGGCTGGCCGAGGCCCTGCCCTACGACGCCGGCCGGTTCGACGCCGTGGTCAGCCAGTTCGGGCTGATGTTCTTCGACGACCGGCGGCGCGCGCTCCAGGAGATGCTGCGGGTCCTGCGGCCGGGCGGCCGGCTCGCGGTCGCGGTCTGGGACCGGCTCGAGACCTCGCCCGGCTATGCCGCGATGACCGCGCTCCTGCAGCGCCTGTTCGGGGACGCCATCGCGGCCGGGCTGCGCGCGCCCTTCGTGCTCGGCAACCCGGACGAGCTCCGGGGTCTGTTCGCGGCCGCCGGCCTGCCCGACGCTCGGATCGCGACCGAGACCGGCACCGCGCGCTTCCCCTCGATCGAGGCCTGGGTCCACACCGACGTCAAGGGCTGGACGCTCGCCGACCTGATCGACGACGCCCAGTACCGGCAGCTGCTGCAGGCGGCGCAGACGCGAGCTGAAGCGCTTCACGGGCCCCGATGGCGCCGTCGCCTTCGCCTCGCCCGCCCACATCGTGACCGCGACCAGGCCCTGAGCAGAACTCAGCCCCAGCCGAGCCGGCGCAGGTAGTCGCGGTTGGCCCGGGCGATCGGCAGGGGTTTTTCCGGCGGGGCCGGGTACATGTCCTGCTCGACCACGACGAAACCCTGGAACTGCGCCGCCCGCAGGAGCTCGCCGAACCCGGCAAAATCGACCGCGCCGCGATCGAGCTCGCAGAACACGCCGCGCGCGACCGCCGCCGCGAACGGCAGCCCCTCGCGCCGCGCCTCTGCCAGCACCGCCGGGTCGACGCTCTTGACGTGCAGGTAGTCGACCCGGCCCTGGTGCTTGCGCATGAAGCCGCTGGCATCGCCGCCGGCATAGACGTGGTGCCCGGTATCGAAGCCGAGTCCGAACCAGATCGGGATCGGTCGCCGCGAGAAAACGCTCGATCTGCGTCTCGGTCTCGACGTGGGTCTCGGCGTGCGGGTGGAAGGCGAGCGTCAGGCCGAAGCGCTCGCGCGCGAGCCGGGCGGCCCGTTCGGTCGTCAGCACCAGGCGCCGCCAGGCGGCGGCGTCCAGCTCGCGCGGCTGCTTGAGCGCGCCCGTGTGCATGTCGGTGTACATGTCGTCGATCAGGATCAGATGCCGGGCGCCCAGTGCCTGCAGCAGCGCGCCGACGGTCTCGATCTGGCGCTCGAGCTCGGGCCAGACGGCTTCGTCCTCGAGCGGCAGCATGACCGCCTGGCCGCAGGCGCGAAGACCGCGCGCCTCGAGCTCGGCGGCGAGCACCTCGGGCTCGGTCGGCAGATAGCCGAGCGGCCCGAGCTCGGTCCAGCGGTAGCCGGCGGCGGCCGCCTCGTCCAGATAGCGGCGCCAGTCGATCTGCTGGTCGTCGTTGGCGAACCAGACGCCGAAGGAATTGGGCGCGGTCGCGATCTCGAGCTGCATGGGACCCTCCGGGCTCAGTAACGGATCGGGACGGGCTGGCCGCTCCTGGCCGAGCGCATCGCCGCGTCGGCCAGGACCAGCGCCCGGCGGCCGTCCTCGGCGGTGATCAGGGGCTCGGTGCCATGCCTGACCACGTCGGCAAAATGGTCGAGCGCCAGCCGGTAGGCCTCGGCATAGCGCTCGGTGAAAAAATACGGCAAAACGTCGCTGCGCACGGCGGCGGCGTCGTAGCGCTCCAGCGTCGTGCGCCGGAGGTTGTCGGAGCGCAGCATGCCGCCCGAGCCCAGGACCTCGATCCGCTGGTCGTAGCCGTAGGTCGCGCGCCAGCTGTTGTTGATCTGGCAGAGCCGGCCGCTCGCCGTCCGCAGCACCGCGACCGCGCTATCGACCTCGTTCAGCGCGCGGAAGGCGGGCTCGATCAGGCAGCTCGCCATGGCGAACACCTCGACCGGCTCCTCACCGAGCAGCCAGCGGGCCATGTCGACGTCGTGGACCATGGTCTCGAGGAACAGCGCGCCGGGCGCGTTCTCGAGATAAGCGACCGGCGGCGGCTCCGGGTCGCGCGAGGTGATGCTGACCAGCTCGACGCGACCCGCCTCGCCTGCGCGCAACGCGCGCTCCAGGGCGGCGTGGTTGGGATCGAAGCGCCGGTTGAAGTCGACGAACACCGGCACGCCCTTGCCCTCGATCGCGCGCACACAGGCGTTGGCGCGGCCGAGATCGAGATCGAGCGGCTTCTCGCAGAACACCGGTTTGCCGGCCTCGACCGCGCGCAGGATCAGCTCGGCATGGGTGCTCGACGACGACGCGATCAGCACCGCATCGATCGCCGGCTCGCCGAATCGCGCCCCCGACATCGGCGCCGGGCCTGGCGCCGTAGGGCTCGGCCAGGCGGGTCGCCGCCTCGAGGTTGACGTCGACCACCTCGCCAGGCGCAGGTCCGGATGCTCGGCGATGCGCCGGGCATGGACCGCGGCGATCCGGCCGGCACCGATCAGGCAGATGTTGAGCATGACGTCGCCCTCCCCCCGTGGGCTGCGTGCGGCGATCTTGTGCGATCTTGCCAGTCCGCGGCATTCTGCCGTCAGAGCGCCGGTCTCACAATCCGCCTCTTGTCGGCGCCTGGGGCCCAAGAGCGTCTCCCGGAGGCAGCGCCATGTTGCACGTCTATTACCTCGAGGACGGCCGGCTCAAGAGCCTGGACCTCACCGGCGCGGAGCTGGAGCTGCCGGCGCGGACGGTCTGGCTCGACCTGCTGCAGCCGACCGGCGCCGAGGAGGCCGCGATCGAGCGGGCGTTGGGGGTCGAGGTGCCGACCCGGGAGGAGATGAAGGAGATCGAGGCCTCGAGCCGCCTCTATCGGGAGGACGGGGCGCTGTTCATGACCGCGACCCTGGTCGCCAAGGCGGACACCGAGGCGCCCGAGAGCACGGCGCTGACCTTCATCCTGGCGGGCGAGCGGCTGGTCACCGTGCGCTACGTCGATCCGCAGCCGTTCCGCACCTTCGCGACCTATGCGCTCCGCCATCCGAACGCCTGCGGCGATGGCGATGCGGTGTTCACCGGCCTGCTGGAGGCGATCATCGACCGGACCGCCGACATCCTGGAAGCGGTCGGCGCCGATCTCGACCGGATGTCGCGGGACGTCTTCTCGCGCACAAGCGGCGAGACCAGCCGCGACTTTCAGAAGCTGATCACCGGGATCGGGCGGGCCGGCGATCTGACCAGCAAGGCGCGCGAGAGCCTGGTCAGCATCGGCCGCCTGCTGGCGTTCGCGATCCAGGGCAGCCAGGCGCGCGGGCGCAAAGGGATCGGCGCGCGCCTCAAGACCATCGGCCGGGATATCGTCTCGCTCAGCGACCACGCCTCGTTCCTCAACAACAAGGTCAACTTCCTGCTCGACGCCACCCTCGGCATGATCAACATCGAGCAGAACGCGATCATCAAGATCTTCTCGGTCGCGGCGGTGGTGTTCCTGCCGCCGACCCTGATCGCCAGCATCTACGGCATGAACTTCACCCACATGCCGGAGCTCGGCTGGCCGCTCGGCTACCCGCTGGCGCTCGCCTTGATGATCGGTTCGGCGATCCTGCCCTACTGGTACTTCAAGCGCCGCGGCTGGCTGTAGCGGTCGAGATCCAACGGAAGGTCCGAAGCGCGCGGCTTTCGGCGGCGCTGGCCGGAGTTCCGCCTTTAGCATGCTGGTCGCCCCGAAGCACCGCTTCGCGGGCTCCTCGATCCTGGCCAATTCCTTCCTCAGGCGTTTCAACCCATCACTCATTCGGAACTGATGTGAGCGCCTTTTTCAGCCACCGAGCGCTTCATGAGCAGAACCACGAACACGAGCGCAAGCGTCAAGGCGGCAAAGATCCAAAAGCTGTCGAAGTAGGCAAGCGCCGAGGCTTGCTGCTGGCGCAGAGTCTCGAGCCCCCGCCAGGCGAACTCCTGCGACGCGACCGGATCGGCGGTCTGCTGGTGGAAGAAGGCCGTAGCCTGGCCGATGAACGACCGCGCGGCCGCGTTGAAGGGATCGAGATACTCGCCAAGACGCAGACTGTGGAACTGATCACGGCGCTCGTGAAAGGTTTGAGCCAACGACGTTCCGGCACTGCCGCCTTCGTTGCGCAGAAGGCTCAACAGGCCGACGGCCGCCCCACGCAGCTCCTTCGGCGTATAGAGGTAGGCTGCCACATTCACAGGAGCGAAACATACCGCCAGTCCTGCGATCAGGACCACCCGGGGCCAGACCGCCTGGCCTGGGCTGATGTCCAGGTTCAGCTGGGACATCCAATAGTTCCCGGCCGTCATCGCCAGCAGCCCTGCGGCGATCAGCCACCTGGCGTCCGTCCCCCGACCGAGCATGAAGCCGACGACGGGCATGGCCAGGATTGCAAAGAATCCCGCCGGTGACATGACCAACCCCGCGCTCATCGCATCATAGCCGAACAAGGACTGAAGCAATCCGGGCAGCGAAGTACTGGCGCCATAGAGCACGAGGTAAGCACCAAAGATGATGACGCAGCATGCGGCGAAGTTGCGTTCGCGCAGTGGCCGGAAATTGACCACGGGGTTCCGGTGACGCAACTCCCAAAAGACGAGTCCAACCAGGCCCACGGCGGAGAAAATGGCTAGGGTCTGCACGCGCCAGAAGGGATCGCTCAGCCAGTCCCACTCCTGACCCTTGCTCAGCATCACTTCCCAGGAGACCATGACGATGACCAGCAGCGACAGGCCGATCGAGTTCGAACTGAAACGGCTGCTTCTTCAGCTCGCGGCGCTGGGCGACGAGATAGTCCGGGTCGCGGAGCTGGGCATAACAGCCGGCAAATACCAGGAGACCGACAGGCACGTTGATCAAGAAGACCCATCGCCAACTGTACTGGTCTGTGATCCATCCCCCCAGAGTCGGGCCGACAACCGGCGCGATCAGGGCCGCCAGGCCAAAGAGCGTCATCGCAACGCCTTGCCTTTCCGCGGGGAAGGAGTCCAGCAGCACACCCTGGCTGCAGGGCTGCAGACCGCCGCCCGCCAGGCCCTGGATAACGCGGAACAGGATAAGCTGACTGAGGCTGCTGGCCATCCCGCACAGTGCGGAGCTCAGGGTGAATACGGCTATCGACAGCAGGAAGTAGTTTCGCCGACCCAGATGCGCGCTCAGCCAGCCGGTGATCGGCAGGATAATGGCGTTGGCGGCAAGGTAGCTGGTGAGAACCCATTCACCATCATTGACCGTGGCCGACAAGCCGCCGGCGATATACCGAAGTGCGACCACCGCGATCGTGGTGTCGAGCACCTCCATGAACGTCGGCACCACGACCGTGACGGCCAGGAGCCACGGGCTCCCCGCAGCATGGGGTCTGGCGGGTGAGAGTGCCGCGTCCGTCATTTGTTGGCGTCCGGCGGGCTCTGGGACGCACCGGTGGATTGCAATCGAGGCAGGTAGGCCTGCAGAAACTTCCCGGCATCGGGTCCGGTCGGCGGCTTGTCGATATAAACGTAGGGAACGACGGAAGTCCCGATGAACAGAGGATCCTGGTTCGGGTCATACCCTTCGAGGTCGATCCGGACCGGTAGCCGCTGCACCACCTTGACGAAGTTACCCGTGGCGTTCTGCGGCGGCAGCAGCGCCAGGGTCGATCCGGTTCCCATCGTAAAGCCGGCGACCCGACCCTTGAAAACGTGTCGGTTGCCGTACATGTCGACATACAGATCGACCGACTGGCCAATGCGCAGGTCGCTAAGCTGTGTCTCTTTGAAATTGGCATCGACCCAGATTTCGTCCAGCGAGCGGACCGCCATCGAGATTCTGGCCGACTTGGACGTAATCGCCCGGATTGACGTTTCGACGGGTGACGACACCGTCGATCTCCGCGACGATATCGCAATACTGAAGGTCGAGTTCGGCCTGGGCGAGATCGCGCTTGGCGGATTCGAGCTTGGCCTCCGCCTGTTTGACCGCCGGAGCCGTCGCCGTCAGCTGTGCGAAGACACGGTCGATGTCACCCAGCTTTGCGAACTCCTCGAGCATCTGCTTCGGGCTCTGGTCGTAGGAGTGGATGACGCCGATCTGAGCCGCGCTCTCGATCAGGCCTGCCTGCGCCTCGAGGACCGAGGAGAAGGTCTGATCGAGATCGGGCGGCACCTGGCCGAGGCTTTCGCCGTTGTCGGGTTGTGCAGGCAGCCCCAAGGAGGCGCGGACCTGGTAGACTTCAGCCAGCGCCTCGGCGACGTTGGCGTTGGCAGTCGTCAACTCCGCTTGCCGCTGGTCGTACACCTCACGGCTGGCAGCCGCGGTGGGGAGCAGCCGCTTTGCCCGATCGAATTCAACTTGCGCCAGCGTCAACGCGGCCTTGCTCTTGTCGAGGGCAGCAACCCGGGCATGCAGGAGAGCTATCTGGTTGTCGACACCCTCCACGGCGCGTTGCAAGTTCCAGCGCCGGCTTCTGGCCTCGGCTTCAAT
Source organism: uncultured Alphaproteobacteria bacterium (assembly GCA_963730195.1). Taxonomy (GTDB): domain Bacteria; phylum Pseudomonadota; class Alphaproteobacteria; order Geminicoccales; family Geminicoccaceae; genus DATAOG01. The sequence goes on along the minus strand of CAVSRN010000056.1, from coordinate 2,829 downwards.
GCCGCGCACCCTGGCGATGGCCGCCTGCAGGTCCGCGTTGGCCGTGTCGACGGCGGCCCTCTTCTGGGAGACTGCGACCTGATAAGGCTCCTTGTCGAGTTCGGCCAGAAGATTTCCTCTGTGCACTCGGTTGTTGTCGTCGACCAAAACCCGAGAAATCTGGCCTCCGACACGGGGAGCAACAAACGTCACATGCCCGTTCACATAGGCGTCATCTGTCGAGACGGTGCTAAATGCCAGCTCGATCCAGGGAACGCCGAAAGCGGCGACGCCTGCAACAACCAGCGCGCCCAGCACGCCGATCAGCAGCTTTCGCCTGCGCGTAAGCCCGTGGCTCGACGGCGGGACCTGCGACGAATTCGGCTCCGTCCTCAGCCGAGACGCGTTCACCAGTCGCACCCGCCTCGATCCGACCTGGCTCGCCGCCGTTCCCTCCCTGCGTCTCTGTCGTCTCAGCGGGCATGGCTTCTAGCCCTCTTATCAACCCCCATACTCTGATAAGATATCATCATGCGGAATCTCGGCCAGGGAACACGACGTCGCGGCCATGGCGCACGATGCGCGCGCCGATCTTGGCCAGCTTCTCCACGTCAAAGACCGCTTCGGGTCACGACCAGCCGCTCCGCGGGTCCCCGGCGGTGGGGATGCGGGCAGGGTACCATCCGTCAGATTTCGACCACCAGGAGCAAGCGCAGGCAGCCGCTCGCGGATCGGCTCCTGGCGGCGGCTCATCGCGTCGGTTGCTGATCGTCGCCCGTGGCTTTAACCGTTCGGTGTCTTGCGCCGCCGGGGACATGATGGCAAAGGCGAAGCGTGCGCCCGCTGCTTCGGCGCCAAAAGGGATCGAACAACCGGCCGAAGCGAGCCCGCGCGAGCCAAGGATGGGAAGGACGATGGCGTTGATCGAGCCGCACGGCGGCACGCTTCGGGTCCTCTATCTGCCGGACCAGGAGGCCGCAGCCTTGCACCGCAAGGCGGCAGCCTACCCCTGCTGGGACCTGACCCAACGCCAGCTCTGCGACCTGAAGCTCCTCCTGAACGGCGGTTTTTCGCCGCTTCAGGGCTTCCTCGGCGAGGCCGACTACGAGCAGGTGCTGGCGCGCCTGCGGCTCGCCGACGGCACCCTCTGGCCGATCCCGGTCACCCTCGACGTGACGGCGAAGTTCGCCGGTGGGCTGCGCGCCGGCGATGCCATCGGCCTGCGCGACGCCGAAGGCTTCATGATCGCGGTCATGACCGTCGAGGACGTCTTCGAGCCCGACCGGCGGCGCGAGGCGGAGGCGGTGTTCGGGACCCTCGATGAGACCCATCCGGGGGTCGACCACCTGCTCAACCGCACCCATCCGGTCTATCTCGGCGGCCGGCTCGCCGGCCTTGCCCGGCCGACCGAGTACGATTTCAAGCCGCTGCGCGACGAGCCTGCGGACCTCCGGCACAAGTTCGAGCAGTGGGGCTGGACCCGGGTGGTCGCCTTCCAGACCCGCAACCCGATGCATCGGGCGCATCAGGAGCTGACCCAGCGCGCCGCCCAGATCGCCGAGGCCAACCTTCTGATCCACCCCGTGGTCGGCCTGACCAAGCCCGGCGACGTCGACCATTTCGCCCGGGTGCGCTGCTACGAGCACCTGCTCAAGACCTACCCCGAGCAGACCACCCACCTGAGCCTGCTGCCGCTGGCGATGCGCATGGCCGGCCCGCGCGAGGCGGTCTGGCACGCGATCATCCGCAAGAACCACGGCTGCAGCCACTTCATCGTCGGCCGCGACCACGCCGGCCCCGGCACCGACCGCGCCGGCCAGCCCTTCTACCCGCCCTACGCCGCCCAGGAGCTGGTCGCGGAGCTGGCGCCCGAGCTCGGGATCGGCCTGGTACCGTTCAAGGAGATGGTCTACGTCCAGGACCGTGGCCAATACGCGCCGGTCGACGAGGTCGAGGCCGGCGAGACCGTGCTCAGCCTGTCCGGCACCGAGCTCCGCCGGCGGCTGCGCGAAGGCATCGAGATCCCGGCCTGGTTCACCTATCCCGAGGTCGTCGAGGAGCTCCGCCGCAGCTACCCGCCGCGCCACCGCCAGGGCTTCACGGTGCTGTTCACCGGCCTCTCCGGCGCCGGCAAGTCGACGCTCGCGCATGCGCTGATGGCCAAGCTCATGGAGCTCGGCAGCCGCTCGGTCACCCTCCTCGACGGCGACCTGGTCCGGAAGCACCTCTCCAGCGAGCTCGGCTTCTCCAAGGAGCACCGCGACCTCAACGTGCTCCGGATCGGCTACGTCGCGAGCGAGATCACCAAGGCGGGCGGGGTCGCGCTGTGCGCCCCGATCGCGCCCTACGCCTCGATCCGCAGGCGGGTGCGCGAGCTGGTCGAGGCCCATGGCGCGTTCGTCGAGATCCACGTCGCGACCTCGCTCGCGGTCTGCGAGCGGCGCGACACCAAGGGCCTGTACGCCAAGGCGCGGGCGGGGCTGATCAAGCAGTTCACCGGCATCGACGACCCCTACGAGCCACCCGAGGACCCGGACGTGGTGATCGACACCGAGGCCGAGGCCCCCGACGTCGCCGCCCACCGTATTCTGCTGAAGCTCGAGGGCCTGGGCCTGATCAAATGAGCCGCGACGGCGATCAGGCGGCGCGCGGCCGCACGTCCTGCTCGATCCGGGCGCCGGCCTCGGCAACGGTCAGGGACAGGTCGTAGGCGGTCTGCAGGTTGAGCCAGAACTGGGGCGTGGTACCGAAGTAGCGCGCGAGGCGAAGCGCGGTGTCGGCGGTCACCGCCCGCCGCTGCTCGGCCCTGATGATCGCCCCGATCCGGGTCGCCGGCACGCGCAACGCGAG
>CAVSRN010000055.1:0-26296 GCA_963730195.1 uncultured Alphaproteobacteria bacterium | reverse complement strand
GCCGCCCCAGCCAGTCCGCCCCAGCCGATCCACCAGGGCCTCGACCGGTTTCGGGCGACAGGCCCAGAGAGGGGATGTGGTGAGCTTCGATCTGCAGACCCTGCTGAAGGAGCGCCAGGCCGACAAGTTCGCGCTGTTCGAGCGCCACCTCAACCCGCAGGCGCTCCGGGTGCTGCGCACGCTCGGCTTCGATGTCGACTATGTACGCGCCGAGGGGCCCTATCTGTTCGACGCATCCGGCGAGCGGTATCTGGATCTCTTGAGCGGCTTTGGCGTGTTCGCGCTCGGGCGCAACCATCCGACCGTGATCAGGGCGCTCGAGCAGGTCCTGCACGGCCAGCTCGCAGGGCTCGTGCAGCTCGACGTGTCGCTGCTCGCGGGCCTGCTCGCCGAGCGTCTGCTCGCGCGCATGCCCTGGCTCGACAAGGCGTTCTTCTGCAACTCCGGCGCCGAGGCGGTCGAGGCGGCGATCAAGTTCAGCCGCGCCGCGACTGGGCGCTCGAAGATCCTCTACTGCGAGCACGCCTTCCATGGCCTGACCTACGGCGCGCTCTCGCTGTGCGGCGACCCGTCGTTCCGCGAGCGCTTCGGCCCGTTCCTCGGCGACTGCGCGAGCGTCCCGTTCAATGATCCGGGCGCGCTCGCGCGGGCGCTCGCCGGCAACGACGTCGCGGCCTTCGTCGTCGAGCCGGTCCAGGGCAAGGGCGTCAACCTGCCGGCCGATGGCTATCTCGCCGAGGCGGCGGCGCTCTGCCGGCGCCACCGCACGCTCCTGGTCGCCGACGAGATCCAGTGCGGCATGGGTCGCACCGGCCGCTTCCTCGCCTGCGAGCACTGGGACGTCGAGCCCGACCTCGTGCTGCTCGCGAAGTCGCTCTCGGGCGGCTTCGTGCCGGTCGGCGCGGCCCTGATGCGCGGCCACGTCTTCGAGCGGGTGTTCGATCGGATGGAGCGGGCCTTCGTCCACGGCTCGACCTTTGCCAAGAACGATCTCGCCATGGCGGCCGGGCTCGCGACGCTGGCGGTGATGGACGAGGAGCGGCTGATCGCGCGGGCGGCGGATCACGGCGAGCGGCTGATCCAAGGCCTGCGGGCGCGCCTCGCCGGCAGCGACCTGGTCAAGGAGGTGCGCGGCCTGGGCATGATGATCGCGATCGAGCTCGGCCCGCCCCGGAGCCTGAAGCTCAAGGCCGCCTATGCCCTGGTCGAGCAGGCCGGCAAGGGCCTGTTCTGCCAGCTGATGCTGATCCCGCTGCTGACCCGCCACCACATCCTGGCCCAGGTCGCGGGCTACGCCATGCCGGTGATCAAGCTCCTGCCGCCGTTCGTGATCGGCGCGGACGACCGGCTCTGGATCGAGCAGGCGTTCGCGCAGGTGGTGTGGGACAGCCACGACCTCGCCGGGGTCTGGGACCTCGGCCGCACCCTTGCCGGCCAAGCGCTCCGCGAGCGCGCCAAGAGCGCCTGAGTCACCCCCGGACTCGTCCTCCGGAGCCGCTCGACCCAGGCCCGGGCGGTCATGCCGGGCCCGGCGCCGAGGCGGCGCGCCGTCTCGTTGGCGTGCGAGATGACGCCGTCCCGCAAGGTCGAAAGGCCGTCGCCGATGCGCGCGCTCATGGCGTCGACCGTGGCGGCGGCGATGCCGCGCCGGTCGAGCGCCGGCAGGCGCGTGATCCCGGCCTGGTCGATGCCGATCCCGGCGTCGTTGAACAGGGCGGCCAGCGCATCGACCTGGAGCACCAGCCCCGGCAGGCTCGCGAGCATTCCGCCATGGGAACCGGTGACCACGATCTGGCCAGCGTCCGCCGGCTCCACCATCGATGCCGAATCGACACAGATCAGGCGCGGTCTGGCCCGGCTCATCCGGGGCCACGTGCCGGCCTTCGTGCCAGGCGGGCGGCGTCGCGTGCCATTCGGGAGCCAGGACCAGCGGCGCCAGCACTTGATCGACCGTCTGGCCGGGCGCCACGCCGAGCGCCGCCGCGACCTGGTTGACGTGGCTGATCCGGCCGCGCCGGCGCATGTCCTCGCCGTCGCCGATCCGGGCGCTGTCATGGGCGACGGTCGCCGCCGCCATGCCCAGCGCCTGGCAATAAGCCAGGCAGCCGATCCCGGCGCGCTCGAGGCCGACCCCGGCATCGTTCAGGAGCACCGCCCGGAGCCCGGCCTTGGCCGCCAGATGGCCCGGATAGATCCCGCCGTGGGAGCCGCAGACCACGACCGCTCCACGGTGCCGCGGGTCGAGCTTGGTCGCGGTGTCGCTGACCAGGATCGGCGCGTCCGGCATGATCGTCCTCCCACGGCTTGACCGCGCACGGCTTTGCGCCTGCTATAGCAGCCGTCTGGGAGCAGGCAGAAGGGGGCAGGCATGGCGCACGCGGCGGAGCCGGTCCGGCGCAACGTCGATCGGGACCGGTTGCTACAGCTGTACGCGACCATGGTCCGGATCCGGGCGTTCGAGGACGCCGGGCTCGCCGCCCAGAAGCAGGGGCTGGTGCTGGGCGCGATCCACCCCTCGATCGGCCAGGAGGCGGTCGCCGCCGGTATCTGCGCCAATCTGAAGCGCTCCGACGTGCTGCTCTCGACCCACCGCGGCCATGGCCACACGCTGGCCAAGGGCGCCGATGCCACCGCCATGATGTGCGAGCTGTTCGGACGTGCTCGCGGCACCTCCGGCGGCAAGGGCGGCTCGATGCACATCGCCGACTTCAGCGTCGGCATGCTCGGCGCCAACGGTGTGGTCGGCGCCAACATCGAGATCGCCGCCGGCGCGGCGCACGCGATCAGGCTCCAGGGACTGGAAAAAATCGTCTGCTGCATCTTCGGCGATGGTGCGATCAACCGCGGGCCGTTCCTGGAAGGCCTGAACTGGGCCCGGATCTTCGATCTGCCGGTGCTGTTCGTGTGCGAGGACAACGGCTTCGCCGCGACCACCCGAACCGCGGAGCTCACCGGCGGGCCCGGTCCCGCGGCACGCGCCGAGAGCCTCGGCATCCCGGCCGCCGTGGTCGACGGCAACGACGTGCTCGCGGTCGATGAGACCGCGCGCGAGCTGACCGAGCGGATCCGGGCGGGCGCCGGACCGCAGTTCCTCTGGGCCAAGACCTACCGGCTCGCCGGCCACACCGCTGCCGACCCCGGCAACTACCGCTCCGCGGCCGAGGTCGCCGAGCGCTGGCGCCAGGACCCGATTGCCGCGTGTCTCGCCGTCCTGCGCACGGCGGGCGTCGATGAGGCGGCGATCGAGGCCCGACGATCCGCGGCCGAGGCTGAGATCGCCGAGGCGTTCGAGACCGCCAAGGCGGCAGCTTGGCCCGAGCCCGCGTCGGCGTTCACCGATGTCCAGGACCTGGGCGCAGCGGCGGGCCGGAGCGCCGATGGCTGAGCTCAGCTATCTCGAGGCCGGCCTCGCCGCCCTGGCCGGGGAGATGCGCCGGGACGACCGTGTCTGGACGCTCGGCGAGGACCTCGGGCGGGGCGGCGTGTTCGGCCAGTACCGGGGGCTCGCGGCCGAATTCGGGCCGGCGCGCGTGGTCGACACGCCGATCTCCGAGGCCTGCATCATGGGGGCTGCGGTCGGCGCGGCCCTGATGGGCACCCGGCCGGTGGTCGAGATGCGGTTTTCCGACTTTGCGCTCTGCGCGGTCGACGAGCTGGTCAACCAGGCCGCCAAGGCGCGCTACATGTTCGGCGGCCAGGCCAAGGTGCCGCTGGTGGTGCGCGAGCCGATCGGCATGTGGCGCTCCTCGGCCGCCCAGCACAGCCAGTCGCTCGAGGCCTGGTACACGCACATCCCGGGTCTGGTCGTAGTGACGCCGTCGACGCCGGCCGACAACTACGCGCTGCTGCGGGCGGCGATCCGCAGCGACGATCCCGTGGTCTACATGGAGCACAAGAACCTCTGGGGCCTGAAAGGCGAGGTTGCGGACGGCGCGATCGGCGAGCTCGGCAGGGCGCGGATCGTGCAAGTGGGGAAGAACCTCACGCTGGTCACCTGGTCGGCGATGGTCCACGAGGCGGCCAAGGCCGTGGCGCAGGCGGCGGAGGCCGGGATCGCGGTCGAACTGATCGATCTTTGCACGCTCTATCCCTGGGACCGGGACGCGGTGCTCGGGTCTGTGGAAAAAACCGGGCGGCTGCTGGTGGTGCACGAGGCGGTGACGGTCGGCGGCTTCGGGGCCGAGATCGCAGCGACGGTCGCCGAGGAGCTGTTCGATCGCCTTGAGGCGCCGGTCAGGCGTCTGGGCGCGCCGCGCATCCCGATCGGCTACGCGCCGCCGCTCGAGGACCAGGCCAAGGTCTTCGCCGGGCGCGACATCCTGCCGGCGATCATGGCGGTGGCCGGGAGGAACCGGTGACGATCAGCAACCAGATGACCGGCGGCGAGGCGCTCGCCCGCATGCTGAAGCGCACCACGTCGGGCCGCTGTTCGGCATGGGCGGCTTCCAGCTGCTGCCGTTCTACGACGCGGTGCGGCGCCTGGGGCTGCGCCACACACTGATCAGCGACGAGCGTTGCGGCGCTTTTGCCGCGGATGCCTACGCGCGGGTCACGAACCGCGTCGGGGTGTGCGATGCGACGCTCGGGCCCGGGGCGACCAACCTCGTGACCGCCCTGGTCGAGAGCCTGAACGCGGGCGTGCCGGTGGTCGCCCTGGTCGGCGACAGCCACCGCGCCCATGCCTGGAAGAACATGACCCAGGAGAGCCGCCAGCTCGAGATCCTGCGGCCGGCGGTCAAGGAGGTGCTCCGGGTCGAGCGGATCGAGCGGGTTCCCGAGTTGGTGAGGAGGGCGTTCGCGATCGCGACCACCGGCCGGCCGGGCCCGGTGGTGCTGGACGTGCCGGAGGACATCGCGCATGCCACCCATCCGTTCGAGGAGGGTGAGCTCGCGGCCGACCCGAGGTACGAGAAGATCCCGGCGTTGCGCTGCAGGCCCGACTGGGAGGCGGTCGAAGCGGCGGCCGAATGTCTTGCGCGCGCCGAGCGCCCGATCATCCTCGCCGGCGGCGGCGTGCACCTCTCGGAGGCGGCCGAGGCGCTCCAGGGCTTCGCCGAGGATTTCGCGATCCCGGTCGCGCACACCCTGTCGGGCAAGGGTGCGATCGCCTGCACCCATCCGCTCTCGGCCGGGATCTTCGGGCGCTACTCCCGGATCGCCAACGAGCTGATCGCGGCCGCCGACTGTATTCTCGTGGTCGGCTGCAAGCTCGGGGAGATCGCGACCCGGCGCTATACCGTGCCGCCGCCCGGCAAGACCCTGATCCACCTCGATATCGAGGCGGGCGAGATCGGCCGTTGCTACCCGGCGGCGATCGCGCTTTGGGGGGATGTGCGGGCCGGCATCGAGGACCTGATCGCCGCCATGCCCGATGCCGGCATGACCGCGCGCAAGGCGCGGCGCCCGTACACGGCCGAGGTTCGGGAAAAAATGGCGGCCTGGCGCCGGTCGGTCGGGCAACGGCTCGCGTCCGACGAGGTGCCGGTCAGCATGGCGCGCCTGATGGGCGAATTGAACCGGGCGCTGCCGGCCGACGGCATCCTGGTCGCCGACGGCGGCTTTGCCGCGCATTGGGGCGGCCTGCTGTTCGACAGCAAGCGCGCGGGCCGGAGCTTCGTGCCCGACCGGGGCCTGGCCTCGATCGGCTATGGCGTGCCGGGCGCGATCGGCGCCAGGCTCGGGGCGCCCGGGCGGCCGGTCGTGGCGCTGACCGGCGATGGCGGCCTGAACATGGCGCTCGGCGAGCTGGAGACCGCACGCCGGCTCGGCCTCGGCATCACGGTCGTGGTCGTCAACAACGCCGCCTCGGGCTACGTCAAGGCGCTCCAGCATCTGATGTATGGCGCGGGCGCCTATCAGTCCTCCGACCTCTCGGAGACCGACTACGCGGCGGTCGCGCGCGCCATGGGCTGCCAGGGCATCCGGGTCGAGCGGCCGGCCGACCTCGAAGGCGCGCTCCGGGACGCGCTCGGCGAGACCGCAACGCCCGTGATCGTCGACGTCGTGGTCACCCGCGATCCGGCGCAGATGCTGCCCGCCGTCGACAGCCGCGCCGCGGCGGCCAAGCCCGGCGACCGGGTGGCGTGACCCGCCACGAATTGCCGCCCGCAGGCGATCAGGAAACGGCCGAGCTGACGGGCTGACCTCGATACCTTCGGCCGTGAGCCGGGTCTTCCGTTCGGCGATCGTGATGTCAGGCGTCGCCGCCAGCAGCGCCTGGAGCCGCTCGGCGTGATCAGCGAGCTTGGCCCGCCGGTCGCCGCCCACCGCCCACCACACGTTGTGAATCCCAAATCGATTCCGTGCGATCCGATAGTGCGCTAGCGACGATCGCCGGCGCCTCGGGCTTTGCCGGCCTTGAATTTGCCGCGCGCCTGATGCCAAGTAGGAGGACGCTGGCCCCGCACGGGCCGGCCGCAGGCGACCCGGACCATGAATCCCGACCCCGGCGACCTCGACCTGATCACCCGGCTGCCGCTGTTCGCCGGCCTCGACCAGCGTCGTCTCGGCGCGTTGCTCGATCAGGCTCTCATCCGCCGCTTCGAGCGCGATAGCATTTTGTTCCTGCAGGACGAGCCGGCGACCCGGTTCTATGTCGTCCTGGAAGGCTGGGTGCGGCTCTACCGCGAGACCGCGGAGGGCCAGGAGAGCACGATCGGCGTGTTCGCCCGTGGCGAGTTGTTCGCCGAGGCGGCGATCTTCCAGAGCGGTGCCTTCCCGGTCAACGGCGTGGTCATCGACGATGCCCGGCTTCTGGTCATCCCGGCCGAGCCGTTCGTCCGCCAGCTGCGCGCCGACCCGGAGCTCTGCCTCAACATGATGGCGTCGATGTCATTCCACCTGCGGCGCCTGGTGCAGCAGATCGAGCATCTGACAGTCCGCTCGTCGACCGAGCGCCTGGCGGATTTTCTGCTCAAGCTTGCTGACCGTGGCACCGAGCGCGCGAGCTTACGCCTGCCGTATGACAAAGGCCTGATCGCGGCGCGGCTTGGCATGCAGCCGGAGACGCTCTCCCGGGCGCTCGCCAAGCTTCGACCGCTCGGCGTCGAGACCAAGGGCAGCCGGGTCACAATTCGCGATGTCGACGCTCTCCGTCGCCATTGTGTGCGGACCGACGCGGCGAGCTGAAGCGGCCGTGCGCGCGGCTCTGTCAGCGAGTCGATGATGGCCGCAATCCGGCGCTCGAAATCGAGCATCCCGGTCGAGCGCCGCTCCTCGGGCGGCTGTCCTCCTCGGCCCTCGGCGCGCGCGGCCTACTTGCGGAGCGGCATCGCCCAGGGATGGAGGGGCGAGCCGGTCGCGCCGCGCAGGCGTAGCGCCGCCCCGAAGAAGGCGAACTCGTAAACCCGGTCGCGCGCCAGCTCCTCCAGGAACGCGATCTCCATCATCGGCGCGCCCTGCTCGGCCAGCAGATAGAGGTGCACCGGCAGGAAGTGCCCGGGCGCGTCGATCGCGGGCTGGTACTCGACGGTCGCCTGATCGGCGCCGACGATCATGGCACCATGGCCCTCGACCAGCCACTGGGCGGCGCGGACGTTGATGCCCGGCCCGTTCATGAGGAATTTCTGGGGGTCGTCCCAGACCGTCATGCGGCCGGTGCGGATCAGCACCACGTCGCCCTCCTCCAGGCGGATACGCTGCCGGTCGACGGTCTCCTGCAGGTCCTCGGGCGTGATCGGGTAGCTGTCGGGCAGCATCGCCACGCCCTTGGTCGCCGCCACATCCAGCATCACCCCGCGGGCGATGATCGGCGGCCATTTGTCGGCGCCGCACTTGGTCCAGTGCCGGCTGCCGAGATGTTCACTGGCGGTGAAGTGGTTCCAGATCTCGCCGTGGTAGCCCCAGTGGTTGAGCGTGTCGATGTGGGTGCCGCAGTGCGTATACATCGAGAAGACGTCGCCGGAATAGCCGATGTGCTGGTTGATCTCGCGCGTCTGCCCGGTCAGGTTGTCGATCACGGTGCCGGGCGGGGTGTGCGACATCCAGATCTGGTAGGTCGGGTCGCCGGCGGCGACCCAGGTCGGCATGCCCATGAAGTAGTCGACGGACAGGTCGTAGATCTGTGCCGGGTCGACCCGGGAAAGGACGCGCTGGCGCGTGTCCGGGGTGATCAGGTTGAGGCGGCCGATCTCGTCGTCGGGGCCGTAGGGGCTGGTGCCGACGGCGTTGCGGGGCACGGGTGCGAAGTCCATGGGTCTCCCTCTCCTTGCCGAAGATGCGTTCTGCCGGCCGCGAACTGGCGCGCGAAGCTGCTAACGAGCTGCGAGGCCATCGCCAGCCGCCGCTGCGGCCGCCGGCGCGGTCTGCTGGAGAGCCAGCCCGGTGGCCGGATCGAACAGGTAGAGCCGGGTCGGGTCGAAGCGGACCGGTACCCGGTCGCCGGGGCGGACGCCGCCGCCCGCGGGCGTCTTGAGCTTGAAGTCGGTGCCGCCGGTGCGCAGGGTGACCACGAAGGTGCGCTCGGAGGGCTCGACGACCAGCACCTCGGAGGCCAGCGCGGGCGCGCCGACGGAGCCTGCCGGGTCGACGATCGCGATGTCGGCGGGCCGCACCCCGAGGCGCACGCGGCGATTCGGCAGGCGGATCAGCGACGCCGCCGCGGGCTCGCTCAGCGGCAGCACCTCGCCGGCCAGCCGAAGCGCCGGCCGGTGCTTGTCGGAGACGATCTCGCAGTCGAACAGGTTCATCGGCGGGTCGCCCATGAAGCGCGCCACGAACTCGTTGGCCGGGTTGAAAAAGACCTCGAGCGGCGCGCCCGCCTGGACCAGCCGGCCCTCTTCGATGACCGCCAGGCGGTCGGCCATCGCCATCGCCTCGGCATAGTCCGGCGTGGCGTAGATCGTCGTGGTCCCGAGCCGCTTCTGGATGCGTCGCAGCTCGGCGTGCATCCGGTTGCGCAGCTTGGCGTCGAGATGGGCGATCGGCTCGTCGAGCAGGAACACGGCGGGCTCGCGCACCAGCGCGCGGCCGAGCGCGACGCGCTGCTTCTGGCCGCCGCTCAGCTGGGTCGGCGCGCGCTCCAGCAGCAGGTCGATCTCGAGCAGCCGGGCGATCGCGCGCACCCGCTCGTCCAGGGCGGTCGGCGGATAGCGCCCGGCCGCCCGCGGGGAGCGCAGCGGGAAGGCCAGATTGTCGTAGACCGAGAGGTGGGGATAGAGCGCATAGGTCTCGAAGGCCATCGCCACGTCGCGATCGCCGGGCTCGAGCCCGGTGACGTCGCGACCGCCGATCAACACCCGCCCGCCGGTCGGCTCGATCAGGCCGGCGATCAGCTTCAAGGTGGTGGTCTTGCCGGCCCCCGAGGGCCCGAGCAGGACGAAGAAGTCGCCGTCCGCGCAGGCGAGATCGACCTGATCGACGGCCACCGTCCTGCCGAAGCGCCGGCTGAGCGACTGGGTCACGACTTCGGCCATCGCGCGCGTCCGGAGCTAGGCCGCGCGCGCCGCGTCGGGGACGAGCAGCCGGCGGCCGCTGCCGCCCTCGAAGAGGTGGACCCGAGCGGGCGGGAAGACCAGGCCGACCGTCTCGCCGGCGGCGCCGGCGACCTGGGTCGGCGCCTCGACGACCACGCTGTCGCTGGCGCACTCGATCAGGAAGCGGTCGTGGTCGCCCAAGCGATCGCGCAGGAGCACCTCGCCGCGGATCGTCACCTCGTCCTCCGGCGGCCGCAGCTCGATGTCGACCGGACGTATGCCCAGCCTGTGCGCCCCCGGGGGGAGGGGGATCTGCAGCCGCGCGCCGATCGCCTTGATGCGGACCACGTGATCCTCGCCCTCGAGCAGCAGGTCCTGCCCCTCCACCGACGCGCTGCGGAAAGCCAGCATGTTCATGGGCGGCGAGCCAATGAAGCCGGCGACGAACTCGTTGACCGGCTGGTCGAACAGCTCGGCGGGCGTGCCGACCTGCTGCAGCACGCCCTGATGCATGACCGCGATGCGATCGGCGAGCGCCACCGCCTCCAGCTGATCGTGGGTGACGTAGAGCGTGGTCACGCCCAGGCGGCGGTGGAGGCGCTTCAGCTCGGTGCGCATGTCGGCGCGCAGGCGCGCATCGAGGTGGGAGATCGGCTCGTCCATGATGAACAGGCGGGGCTCGCGCACGATCGCCCGGCCGATCCCGACCCGCTGCTTCTGGCCGCCGCTGAGGTTCTGGATGCGGCGCGGCAAAAGCTCGACGATCGAGAGGATTTCGGCAACCTCACGGACGCGCCGGTCGGTCTCGGTCGACGGCAGGCGGCGGGCCCGCAGCGGCATCGCGATGTTGTCGTAGACGTTCAGATGCGGGTAGAGCGCGTAGTTCTCGAACACCATCGCGATGTCGCGCTCGCGCGGCGAGATGGCGTTGACGCGCCGGCCATCGATCAAAAGGTCGCCGGCGGTGATCGTCTCGAGCCCGGCGACCATCCGCATCGTCGATGACTTGCCGCAGCCGGAGGGCCCGAGCAGGCACAGGAACTCGCCGTCGTGACAAATGAGCGACAGGTCGCGCACCGCCTGCACGTCGCCGTACCTCTTCCAGACGTGGCGCAACTCGACGGTCGCCATCGCTTTGCCTCCCGCTGCGCCTACTTGACCGCGCCGAAGGTGAGGCCGCGGACCAGGTGGCGCTGCAGCAGCACCGTCAGGATGAAGATCGGGATGATCCCGACCGTCGCGGTCGCCATGAACGCGCCCCAGCGGATGCCCATCGAGGTCGAGAAGCCGGTGATCGCGACCGGCAGCGTGCGCACGTTGTCCGCGGTCAGGATCGCGGCGAACAGGAACTCGTTCCAGGCGAAGATCGCCGAGAAGATCGCGGCCGCGATGATTCCGGGCTTGGCCAGGGGCAGTGCTATTCGCCGGAACACCTCGAGCCGGCCGTAGCCGTCCAGGAGCGCCGATTCCTCGAGCTCGACCGGGATCTCCTCGAAGAAGCCGCGCAGCAGCCAGACCACGAACGACATGTTCATGCCGGTATAGACGACGATCAGGACGAAGTAGGTGTCCAAAATGTTCAACGCCTTGAACACCAGGAACATCGGCAGCACGAAGGCGATCGGCGGCGCCATGCGGGTCGACAGGATGAAGAACGCGAGATCGCGGCTGCCCCTGAAGCGATAGCGGGCGAGGCCGTAAGCGGCCGCGGAGCCGAAGACGATCGCGAGCACCGTGCTGACGATCGTGACGATGGCGCTCGCGAGCAGCGCCCGCGGTCCGGTCGAGGCGCCCATGTAGCTGGTCTGGGCCTGGGCCGCGCCGGTCGAGCCGGTCAGCACCTCCTGGTAGTTGGCGAGGGTCGGGGTGAAGGTGAACAGGGCCTGGGGATCGAAGATCTCGACGTCGGACTTGAGCGAGGCCAGCACCATGAAGAGCAGCGGCGCCAGGCAGAAGGTCAGGTAGACCAGCACCGCGAGGTAGCACGCGACGGCGATCAGCCGGCGAGCCGCCCCGGCGGCGGGGGGGCGCTTCGAGCGCCTGGTTCCGATCGGCGTCTGGCGCCGCCGCGCGCACCGTCATCCGCCTGCCTCCGCCCGCCTACGCCAGCTCATCGCGTGCCTGCTCGCGGTACATGTAGCGCACGAAGATCTGGGTCACGATGCTGATGAAGATCAGGAACAGGATCGACACCGCCGCGGCCAGACCGACCCGGAACAGCTGCAGCCCCATGACGTAGATGTAGTAGGAGAGCGTCTCGGTCCGCCCGGCCGGGCCGCCCTTGGTCAGCATGAACACCAGGTCCATGAGCTTGAAGGCGTCCATGAAGCGGAGCAGCAGGACGATCAGGATGACCGGGCGCAGCAGCGGCAGGGTGACCTTGAAGAAGGTCTCGACCGGCCCCAGACCGTCGAGCGCGGCCGCCTCGTAGACGTATTCGGGCAGGCTGCGCAGGCCGGCGACCAGCACGATCATGACGAAGGGCGTCCACTGCCAGACGTCCGCGAGGATCAGCGCGCCCATCGCCCAGGTCGGATTCGGCAGCCAGTTCTGGACCGGCAGGTGCAGGGCGCGAAGCAGCACGTTCAGCGGCCCGTATTGGAAGTTCAGGACGTAGAACCACACCAGGCCGGTCGCGACCGGCATGACCATGACCGGCAGCACCGCCAGGGTCCGGAAGAAGCCGAACCCCGGCAGGTGCTTGTTGAACAGCAGCGCGAGCGCGAAGCCGAGCACGAGCTCGATCGAGACCGCGCCGGTGACGAACAGGCCGCTGCGGTAGATGGCGTTCAGGAACCGACGATCGCCGACCAGGCTGACGTAGTTGGCGAAACCGGTCCAGGTTGGGCTCAACTGCTGGCCGAGGGTCCATTCGGTGAAGCTGATGTAGAGCGCATAGACGAACGGGTAGACGAAGATCGCCAGCAGCAGCAGCGTCGCCGGGCCGATCAGCAGCCCGGCGGCGCGTCTTTGACTTCCGGTCCGCCCCATGAGCGGCTGCCCGCTGGGGCGGCTCTCAGGTGAGCTTGCCGCTCTTCTTGAGCACGGCGATCATGTCGGCCTGAACCTGGTCGCAGGCTTCCTTGGGGGTGATGGCGTCGATCAGCATGTCCTGCATGGTCGTGCCCAGCGAGTCGGCGAGCGCCACGAACTCCGGCACCGGCGCCCGGATCCAGGCCTTGAAAGCGTCCTCGTCGACCAGCTCGAGCACGGTCTTGAACACCGGATGCGCCTTTTGCAGCTCCGGGTCCCGGATCAGGGAGATGCGCGGGAAGTCGACGTTGCCGTTCTCGATCAGCAGCCGCTCGACCGGCGCGCTCGTGTACCAGCGCACGAATTTCCAGGCGATCTCGGCGCGCTCGGGCGAGATCTGGGCCGGCAGGCCGAGCACCCAGCCGCCGAAGGAGTTCCGCGGCGGCAGGCCCGGCGCCGCCGGCCAGGGACCGGCGGCATACTTGCCGACGATCTTGGACTTGGTCGGATCGCCGAAGAACGATTCGCGCCCGAACCAGGTGAAGGTCATCGCCGCCTCGCCCTGGGCGAAGCGTCTGGCTTCGTCGTCCCAGGAGATGTTGAGGTAGTCGGGCGGGGCGTACTGCGCCATCTCCTTGGCCCACTCGGTCGCCGCCACGGCCTTGTCGGTGTTCAGCGCCGGCATCCAGTCGCCCTTCTGCCAGTTCGGGAAAGCCGGCTGGTCGAAGGCGGCAAACGCGTGGACCATGGTCTGGCCGAGCGGGGCGCCGCGCCCGCCCTTCCAGAGGAAGCCATAGACGCCGTGGTCGGGGTCGTGGAGGGCCTTGGCGGCGGCCAGCAGATCGTCGGTGGTTTTGGGCGGCTGCAGGCCGGCCTGCTCGAGCAGATCGGTGCGCCACCAGGTCAGCTCGGCATGTGGTTGCACCGGAATCCCGTAGCGCTTGCCGTCCCAGACCGTGGCTTCCCAGTTCGCCTTCGGGATGTCGTCGATCTTGAGCATCTCCTTGTCCCGCTCCACGAGGTCGTCGAGCGGGCGCAGGGCGTTGGCGCCGACCATCTCACCGAGCCAGGAGAACTCCCAGCTGTAGACGTCGAACGCCGGGCTGGCGCTCGGCGCGTCGAGCAGGATCTTCTGATGCATCGAATCGAAGTCGACGACCTGCATCGAGATCGTGCCGCCGGCCATCTGGTTCAGATCGCCGATGACCCGCTGCGACGCCTGGGCGAAGGGGTCGCCGACAAAGAGCGCCTTGACCTCCGCGCCGCCGAGCGGACTCTCGCCAGCGGCTCGGGCGGCGGTCGCAAGCGACGCGGCCGCCGGCCCGGTGGCAGCGAGCGCGAGGCTCGCCTTGAGCAGGTCGCGACGCGCCAGTCTGGTATCCGGCCAACGGTGTTCGTTCACGTCCCTCTCCTCACAGCAGCGCATGAATGCAGCCCGGCTCCAGATGAGCCTCCTGACCGCACACAAGGGTGCGCCCGGGAATCGGTTGCGGGCGCGGCTAGTCCGTTCCTCCGGCCGCGACCCCGGCGAGCGCGATCGCGACGATCTCGAGCGCGGCGTCGTCGCCGATGTGGCTCACCTCGACGCAGGCGCGGGTCGGGTAAGGCGGCTTGAGGTAGCTCACGTAGACGGCGTTCATCTCGTCGAAGTCGGCCCAATCCCTCAGATAGACGGTGACGTGCACCAGCCGGTCGAGCGACGAGCCCGACGCTTCCAGAAGCGCGTGCAGATTGCGCATCGCCTGATGCGTCTCGGCGCCGACGCCGCCCGGAGGCAGGGACAGGCCCTCGGGATCGAGCGGCATGACCCCGGCCGTGAACACCAACTCGCCGGCGCGCATGGCCTGCGACGTGATGCCCGACTTCGCCGGGCTCAGCGGGGTCGCTATGGCCGTTCTTTCCAAGTCGCCTCCTCCCGCATGGCGGGCCGGCTGGCGTCCGACGGTGGCCCGGACAGCCGACAGGACGACCAGGCCAACAAGCGGCGGGCGTCGAAACCGTGGACCGGCTCTTGTCTTCAACACGTATCGGCCCGCCTAATGGCTGTCAATCCCAGGTCGCCGTAATGACCAACTTAGCTCCTACGTGCCAACTGCGGCTGTCTCCGGGCGCTGTCGAGCCTGTCGGCTCTTTGATCGTCGGAACGTCGTGGCGGCCCGATCGCAGAACATCTACTACAAGTCCCCGACAAAATCGCGCCCGATACAGGCCGGAGGCAGTGATGGTATTTTCAGAGGGTGCAAACGATCGGTCGCGCTTGGCCGACCTGGCGCGCGACGATGACGACGAACGCCAGCCGCGCCGTCGTCGACGGGTCGCCGTTGCCGATTTCGCGCCGCTGCTGGCAAGTTTCTTGCTTTGCGTCAGATCAGATCGCCGGATTTGGCGTCGGTTGGCCTTGGCCTGCGCGCGCATCTCATGCCATGGTGGCGGGCGGCGGCTGGTGCCGCGCTGCGGCCAAAGGCTGTGCTCACAAACGAGGGAGGAAAGGCGATGCGCTTTCGCGTGCTCGGCGCCGGCGTTCTCGGCGCGACGGCCGTGCTCTTGAGCGGTTGGGGGACGGCGCGGGCCGATGACCTCGACTACTTTCAAAAGCAGCTCGAGCCGTTTCTCAAGAAGCCGGAGTTCGTGGCGCCCGGGCCGGCGTTCAATGCCCAGGAATGCATGAAGGGCAAGAAGATCTTCAGCATCCCGGTGTCCAGCGCCAACCCGTTCACCGCCAACATCGAGAAGGCGATGGCCGCGGCCGCCAAGAAGGTCGGCTTCGAGTTCACCGTCTGGGAGAATCAGGGCCAGAGCTCGCAGTGGGTCCAGGGCATGGATGCCGCGGTCAACCAGAAGGCCGACCTGATCGACCTTTTGGCCGGCACCGACCCGCGCGTGCTCGTGCCCCAGGTCCAGGCGGCCAAGGCGGCCGGGATCCCGGTCATCCCCTCGCACTACAACGGCCTCGAGCAGACCGATCTGGTCAAGAAATCGGCGGATGGCGACGTCCCGATCGACTACTTCAAGGCGGGCGCGCTCCTGGTCGACTGGGCGGTGGTCCAGACCAAGGGCCACATGAACGCGCTGGTGCTGATCTCGACCGGGCCGCTGTCGACCGATTCGATGGTCGCCGGCATCACCGACGAGCTCAAGCACTGCGAGGACTGCAAGACCAAGACGATCAACGTGCCGGTGGTCGACTGGGGCACCCGGATCACCCCGAACGTGCAGTCGGCGCTGCTGTCCGATCCGACCGTCAACTACATCATCGTGATCTACGACAGCATGTCCCAGTTCGTGGTGCCGGCGGTCACGATCACCGGCGCCAAGGACCGGGTCAAGATCGACGCCTTCAACGGCACGCCGTTCGTGCTCGGCCTGATCCAGCAGGGCCAGGTGGAGATGGACATCGGCGAGAACCTGGACTGGATCGGCCACGCCATCATCGATGCCGAGATGCGGATCGTCTGCGGCCTGGAGCCGGTCGCCAACCCGAAGATCCCGTTCTACATCTTCGATGAGCACAATGCCCAGGACGCGGGCACGCCGCCGCAGCTCTCGCAGGGCTACGGCGACGCCTACGTCGACGGCTACGCCAAGCTGTGGCAGCTGAAGTAGCGCTGGCGCGGGACGAGCCGGCGGGGAGCGGCGCCGTGCCGGCCCCGCCGGCTCTCTGGTTCCGCAAGCTGTCGAAGACCTTCGGCGGGCAGCGGGCGCTGGACGGCGTCTCGCTGCGGGTCGAGCGCGGCGAGGTCCACGGCCTGCTCGGCCAGAACGGCTCCGGCAAGTCGACCCTGATCAAGGTTCTGGCAGGCTTCCACGAGCCCGACCCCGGCAGCGAGCTCGCGATCGATGGCCAGGAGGTGCCGCTGCCGCTGGCGCCCGGCCGTTTCCGCGAGCTCAAGATCAGCTTCGTGCACCAGAACCTCGGTCTGATCCCGGCGCTCACCGTGGTCGAGAACCTCTTGATCGGGCGGCTCGCCACGAGCGCCCGCTGGCGGCTCGACTGGCGGCGCGAGCGCGCCCAGGCGGCAGCGCTGTTCGAGCGCTACGGCATCAGGCTCGACCCGGCCGCCGAGGTGGCGAAGCTCTCGCCCGTGCAGCGGGCGCTGCTCGCGATCGTGCGCGCGGTGAGCGATCTCGATCAGACGGCGCACGGCGGCGGTCTTCTGGTCCTCGACGAGCCGACCCCGTTCCTGCCGCGGCGCGACGTCGACCAGCTGTTCGCGGTGATCCGCACGATCGTCGCCCATGGCGCCTCGGTGATCTTCGTCTCCCACGATGTCGACGAGGTGCTGGAGATCACCGACCGCGCGACCGTGCTGCGCGATGGCCGGGTCGCCGGCACCCTGGTCACGCGCCAGTCGCTCAAGGACCAGTTCATCGAGATGATCGTCGGCCGGCGGCTCGAGGTGCTGGCGCCGGCCGCCGCCGCGAGCGAGGTGCGCCCGGTGCGGGCGCGGGTCAGCGGCCTCGCCGGCGAGGTCGTCCACGACCTGTCGCTCGAGCTGCACGAAGGCGAGATCCTGGGCGTCACCGGCCTGCTCGGCGCCGGCTACGACGAAGTTCCTTATCTGCTCTACGGCGCGCGCGCGGCCGCGGCCGGCATGCTCGAGCTCGGGACGCGGCGCTTCGATCTGGGCGAGCTCACGCCCGCGCGGGCGATCGCCGAGGGCATCGTCCTGATCCCGGCCGACCGGGCCGGCGCCGGCGCGATCGCGACCCTGCCGGTGACCGACAACGTCACCATGCCGGTGCTGGCCCGCAGCTTCCGGCCCTGGCGCCTCGACCGCGGCGCCATGGTCGTGCGCGCGAGAGAACTCGGCCGCGCCTTCGAGGTGGTGCCGGACAATCCGACCCTGCCGCTGTCCGGCCTCAGCGGCGGCAATCAGCAGAAGGTGCTGCTCGCCAAGTGGCTGCAGCTCGAGCCGAAGCTCATCCTGCTCGACGAGCCGACCCAAGGCGTCGACGTCGGCGCCCGCCAGAACGTCTTCCGCCAGATCGTGCGCGCGGCCGCGGGCGGGGCGGCGGTGCTGTGCGCCAGCTCCGACTACGAGCAGCTCGCGACGCTCTGCCAGCGCGTGCTGATCTTCGCCCAAGGGCGGGTCACGGGCGAGCTGAGAGGCGAGGCCATCACCAAAGACGCGATCGCCGAGCGTTGCTACGCGGGCCTCGGCGACCGGAGCAACGGCAGCGGAGCGCCACGCCCATGATCGGCAAGATTGAGGCCCCCGCCCAGGGCGCCGCGGTCGCCGGCGCCAGCCGGCGGGCCATGCTGGTCACCCAGGCCGAGCGCTACGGCCTGATCATCGCCTGGCTCCTGCTGCTGGTGGTGTTCAGCATCCTGCGGCCCGAGACCTTCTTCAGCTGGCCCAACTTCACCACCATCCTGGGCTCCCAGGCGGTGCTCGTGGTCGTGACGCTGGGGCTCATGATCCCGCTCACCGCCAACGACTTCGACGTCTCGATCGCCTATGTGATGACCCTCTCGGCGATGATCATCGCGGTGCTCAACGTCAACCACGGCGTCCCGATCGGTTGGGCGATCGCGGCAGCACTCGCGATGGGGGTCGTGGTCGGCATGATCAACGGCTTCTTCATCACCGTCTTCGGCATCCACTCGCTGATCGTCACCTTGGGCGTCGGCACCTTCCTGCACGGCCTGACGCTTTGGATCAGCAATTCGATGACCATCAGCGGCATCGCTCCGGCCCTGATCTACGGCGTGATCGTGACCCGCGTGTTCGGCATTCCGCTCGAGTTCTACTATGCGATCGGGCTGGCGCTGCTGATCTGGTACGCCTTCGAATATACCGCGGTCGGCCGGCGCATCCTGTTCGTCGGGCGCGGCCGCGAGGTCGCGAGGCTCAGCGGCATCGACACCAACCGGGTGCGCCGCGGCTGCCTGATCGCCGCGAGCTTCTTGGGCGCGCTTGCGGGCGTGCTCTACGCCGGGACCCAGGGTGCTGCCGACCCGGTCTCGGGCACCTCCTATCTCCTGCCCGCCTTTGCCGCGGCCTTCCTCGGCTCGACCAGCATCCTGCCCGGGCGCTTCAACCCCTGGGGCTCGACCATCGCGGTCTATTTCCTGGTGACCGGCATCACCGGGCTCGTGTTCCTGGGCTTCAGCTCGTTCATCCAGGACATGTTCTATGGCGGTGCCCTGATCCTCGCCGTCACCCTCTCGCAGCTCGTCCGCGGGCGGCAGGAGCAACAATTCTAGACCATCGGGGAGACAGATGAGCGATCTCGCGCGCGACCTCGTGGGCTATGGGTCGAACCCGCCCGACCCGAAATGGCCGGGCGGCGCCCCGCTCGCCGTCAATTTCGTCCTGAACTATGAGGAGGGCTCGGAATATTCGATCGGCAATGGCGATGGCCGCTCGGAGGCCAGCCTGACCGAGCTGCAGACCTCGCCGGTGCCGACGGGCGAGCGCGATCTCGCCGCCGAATCGATGTTCGAGTACGGCAGCCGCGCCGGCTTCTGGCGGATCATGCGGGTGTTCGCCGAGCGTGAGCTGCCGATGACGATCTTCGGCTGCGCGCTCGCCCTCGAGCGCAATCCGGCCGCCGCCCAGGCGATCGTCCAGGCCGGCCACGACGTCTGCTGCCACGGCTGGCGCTGGGTCGAGCACTTCAAGCTCGCCGAAGAGGAGGAGCGGCAGCACATCCGGCGCGCGATCGCGAGCCTCGAGCGCACGGTCGGCGCTCGCCCGCTCGGCTGGTACTGCCGCTACGGGCCGAGCGTCAACACCCGCCGCCTGGTCGTCGAGGAGGGTGGTTTTCTCTATGACAGCGACGCCTACAACGACGATCTGCCGTACTACGTGCAGGAGGGCGGCCGGCCGCATCTGGTGGTGCCGTACACGTTGACCAACAACGACGTGAAATATGGCAGCAGCAACTTCGGCACCGGCGAGGACTTCTTCACCTACTGCCGGGAGGCCTTCGACTTTCTGTACGCCGAGGGGGCGAGCCAGCCGAAGATGATGTCGATCGGCATGCACATGCGCCTGCTCGGTCACCCGGGCCGCGCCTCGGGCCTCGCCCGCCTGCTCGATCACATGCAGAGCCGGAGCGACGTCTGGATCTGCCGGCGGCTCGAGATCGCGCGCCACTGGCTCGAGCAGCACCCGCCGGGCTGCCTGAGGCGACGATGCGCCAGATCCGGCTCGAGCCGCTGACCGCGGCGGCGTTCGCGCCGTTCGGCCAGGTCCTGCAGGCGCCGCCGGCAGGCCGGCGTACCAACCTGATCGAGCAGCTGGAGAACCGCCGCCCGGCCGCGCGCGCCCAGCTGACGCTGATCAGCGTACCCCCGCGGGCGCTGCCGCTGGACATCGTGGAGATGGAGCGGCACGCCCATTCCTCGCAGGCGATCCTGCGGCTCGAGGTCGGCCGCTGGGCGGTGATCGTGGCGCCCAAGGCCGAGGACGGCGGGCCGGACCCGGCGCGCCTGCGGGCGTTCCTGGTGCCGCCCGGTGCCGGCATCAACTATCGCCCCGACACCTGGCACCATCCGGTCGCGGCGCTTGGCCGCGAGGGCCGGTTCGCCGCCTTCATCTTTGTCGACGGCGGCCCGGAGGACGAGGAGTTTCGCCGGCTGCCCGAGCCGGTTCTCCTGGCAGAGGCCGGGGGCTAGCTGCCGGTGGGCAATCGACCAGGCGCGCTGGCACCCCGGACGGGCTTGTCGTATGCTCGCGTTCAACAACAACAGGGAGAGAGATCCATGCACCAGGGGAAGATCCGCCCAGCCACGTGGGGCGCGGCGACGGTGGCCGCGGCCGGCATTCTGAGCTTTTGCCTGGGAGGCGCGCCCGCCAGCGCGGCCGATCTGTACACCCCGGCGAACCCCGAGCCCGGCACCGACATTCCGGCCGCGTCCGTGAAGTTCGGGATGCGGCCCTATGCCGACAACACGTTCTACATCATCGCCATGAAAAAAGGCTGGTTCGAGGACGTCGGCATCAAGATCCTGCCGGAGCCCGAAGGTCTCAAGGTCACGGACAACAACGTGATCGCGTTGCTGCTCAATGGTCAGCTCGACATGTCGAGCCAGTACTGCCCGCTGCTGCTGCCGACCTACAAGACCTCGAACAAGCTGAAGTGCGTCGCGTTCACCGACAACTTTTTGGGGACGGCGATCCTGGCCAATCCGGCGCTGAAGCTGAAGTCGTTCAAGGACTACATCAAGGAGGGCATGTCGTTCGAGGACGCGATCACCGCCGCCCTCAAGCCCATGGAGGGCAAGACGCTGACCGGCTCGCCGGTGCTGAGCAAGCGGCCGTTCGAGGACATCGTCGCCCAGTTCTCCGGGGTCAAATGGAACCTGGAGCTGATGGACGACGCCAAGGCGCTCGTGCTCGCCAAGGCCGGCCGGATCAACTTCGCCGACCCCGAGGGCGCGCCGATCGTCTACACCCTGATGCAGGCGGGCTGGACCGACCTGATCGACATCGGCGACCTCTATGAGCATGGGCCGGGCGGCATCGATTCGCCGGTCGAGAAGCTGGTCTCGAACGTCGGCATCGCCGGCAATGCCGACTTCGTCAACGCCAATCAGAACACCGTGCTGCGGTTCCTGTCGGTGGTCTGGCGGACGATCGATGCCGTCGACCAGGACCCGTCGCTGTTCGACCTCCAGGCGCCCTACCTGAACAGCGTCGCCGGCACCAGTCTCGACGGCAAGGGCGTCGAGGCCACGGTCAAGATCCTGGATCCCTTCTCGTCGTTCGAGTACGACAAGACCTACTTCGTCGATCAGTCGAGCATCCTCTACTACAAGAACGCCTGGCCCGCGATCATCGCCGACTGGACCGAGAAGGGCCTGGTGCCGAAAGACGCGGTCACCGCCGACGACGTCATCTGGGCGGCGCCGATCTGGCACCAGATGAAGGACTATCAGGCCAAGGCGGATACGCTGATCAAGGAGCTCGAGGGCAAGACTCTGAGCGCCGACAACCAAAAGCTCCTGGACCAGGCCAAGCACCACTTCGAGATCTTCGACTTCCTGGACGCCTACCGCCTCGCCTCGGCGGCGGCCGCGTGAGATCGCGGCGGCTGTCGCGAGCCGGACCCGACAGGTGAGCGCCAACCCGGGCACAGGGATCGATACCGGCGCTGGCGGATCGACCTCGATCCGCCACGCGCCGGCGCCTGTTGTGCGGGCCTGGCGCCTGCCTGCGAACCTGCGCCTGGACCCGCTCGGCTTGGTCGGCGTCGTGCTGCTGCTGGTGGTCTGGCAGCTCCTGACTTACGTCGTGCCGCTGTTCTCGCTGCCGCCGCCCCTGTCGGTCGCGGCGCGGATCGGCGACGACTTCGTGCTGGCCGAGGAGCTGTCGTCCTATGGCCTGCCCGCGACCGGACTGTGGAGCAGCATCGTCTTCACCGGCTCCAACGTCCTGGTCGCGGTCGCGCTCGGCAGCATCGTCGGCACGATCGGCGGCCTGATCACCGCCCGGTTCGAACTGGCGCGCGCGGTGCTCGACCCGATCCTTTTGACCATGGGCACGATCCCGATCCTGGTGCTGGCGCCGTTCTTCCTGATCTGGTTCGGCGTCGGCCGGGCGAGCGCGGTCCTGCTGGTCGCGATCTACGTCGCCGTGATCCTCTACGTGTTCGCCCAGCGCGCGGCCGACAATCTCGATCCGGTGTACGAGGAGTCCGCCTATACCCTCGGTGCGACCCCGGGGCGGATCGTCCGCGACATCCTGATCCCCGGCACGGTGCCGCAGATCCTGGGCGGTATCCGGATCGCGCTCGCCGGCGCCTGGGGCCTCGAGGCGATCGCCGAGCTGCTCGGCGCCCAATACGGCATCGGCAAGATCGTCCAGGTCCTGGCCGGCGCCACCGACGTCGAGGGCATCTTCGCAGCACTCCTGGTGCTGGGCCTCGCCGCGGTGCTCTTCGACGCTTTGGCAGCGCTGCTGTTCTCCTATCTCGCCGCGTGGAGCGTCGCGGCCCGAGCCGGCGAGGGTTAGCGATCCGTGCAGCCCCCGAACCACGACGTGGTGATCGAAGCTGCCGGCCTGTCGCGGACGTTCCGGCGCGCCGACGGCCAGACGGTGCAGGCGGTGGCCGACGTCAGCTTCGAGGTCCTGCGCGGCCAGTTCGTCTGTCTGGTCGGACCGTCGGGCTGCGGCAAGACGACGCTTTTGCAGATGATCGCGGGCCTCCTCCTGCCGACCGCGGGCACGCTTCGGGTCGGCGGCGAGATCGTGACCCGTCCGAGCCCCGAGCGCGGCATGGTCTTCCAGAGGGACAGCGTGTTCCCGTGGCTGCGGGTGATCGACAACGTCGAGTATGGCCTGGTCTGCCGCGGCGTCGCCAAGGCCGAGCGGCGGCGAGTCGCCGAGCATTATCTGCAGCGGGTCGGCCTCGCCCATGTGGCGCGCGCCTGGCCGCGCGAGCTCTCGGGCGGCATGCTGAAGCGGGTGGCGGTCGCGACCGTGTTCGCCAACGGCGCCGGCGTCCTCCTGCTCGACGAGCCGTTCGGCGCGCTCGACTACGTGACCAAACGGCAGCTGCACGACGTGCTCCTGACGCTCTGGGCGGAGACCGACAAGGGCCAGCGACGCACGGTGATGTTCGTCACCCACGACGTCGACGAGGCGATGACCCTTGCGGACCGCATCCTGGTGTTCCAGAGCGGGCGGGTCGTCGACGACATGGTGATCACGGCCGAGCGGCCGCGCACCACCGACACGCCTGCTCGAGCCCCAGATGGTCCAGGACAAGCATGTGCTGCTGGCGCATCTCGGGCTCGAGACCAGGCGACCGGACCGGCCGGTAGCGGCAGCGAGGTAGGCCGCCCCATGCCATCCTTCATGCCATCCTTCCTGAGGCGTCACGGCGTCTCGATCCTGGTCCTGCTCGCCATGGCCGGGCTCTGGCAGATCCTCTCCATGGTGTACACCGCCGAGGCGGTGCCGGGCGAGCCCATGGTGCCGGGCTGGCAGGTGGTCGTCACGCGCACCGTGCTGTCGCTCGCCGACTACTGGGAAGGCGGGCTCGGCGTGCCCTCGGTGGCGGAGGGCGCGCCGCCGAGCTATCTCGCCGCCTTGCTCGCGATCGTCAGCCACTCGCTCGACACCATGGTCCGGCTGTACACCGGGCTCGCGGTCGGCGGCGTGATCGGCACCGCGCTCGGTCTCGCGATCTCCTGGTCGCGCTGGACCCGGCGGCTGGTCGACCTGCCGGTGCAGATCATCCGCACCCTGCCGCTGCTCGCCATGGTGCCGCTGTTCCAGCTCTGGTTCGGCACCTATTTCGTCGGCAAGGTGATCTTCGTCGCCTATGGCGTCGGCGTCATCTTCTTCGCCGGCACGGTCAACGCGGTGCGCAACGTGCCCCAGATCTACATCGACAATGCCCGCACGCTCGGCGCCTCGCGCCTGCGGCTCTATCGCACGGTGATCCTGCCGGCGATCTTTCCCGAGCTCCGGGCGACCATCCTGCTCAGCCTCGGCACCGCCTGGGCCGCGGTGCTCGGGGCGGAGTACCTCGGCGCCCAGTCGGGGCTCGGCTACATCATCGTCTATTCCGAGCAGTTCGCCTATCTCGACCGGATGTTCGTGATCGGGCTGCTGTTCGTAGTCTACGCGTCGATCAGCTATGCGCTGTTCGACCGCCTGTGCCTGCGCCTGCTGCGGTGGACGCCGCGTGCCGGCCGCGACGTGATCGTCGGCTGAGAGCGCCCGATCATGGCCGAATGGACCGTCCGCAGCATCGCCGAGGCCGTGAGCCGCGGGCAGCGCACCGCGGCCGCGGTGATCGACGAGGCGCTCGGCC
Source organism: uncultured Alphaproteobacteria bacterium (assembly GCA_963730195.1). Lineage (GTDB taxonomy): Bacteria > Pseudomonadota > Alphaproteobacteria > Geminicoccales > Geminicoccaceae > DATAOG01. The sequence goes on along the minus strand of CAVSRN010000055.1, from coordinate 2,138 downwards.
GGATCGAGCGGGCCAATCCGGCTCTGAACGCGCTGGTCGAGCTCGACCCCGCGCGCGTGCGCGCTGATGCCCGAGTGATCGATGAGCAAATCGCCGCCGGCGAGGTCCTGCCGCTGGCCGGCGTGCCGGTCGCGGTCAAGGACAACATCTGGGTCGCCGGCCGGCGTGTGACCCAGGGCTCCAGGCTGTTCGCCGAGTTTCGAGCACCCGCCGATGCGATCGCGGTCGAGCGGCTGCGCCGCGCCGGCGCCGTGGTCGTGGGCATGGCGAACACACCCGAGTTCGCGGCCAAGGGCAACACCACCAATAAGTTGTTCGGGCCGACCCGCCACCCGATGGACCCGAGCCTGACGCCCGGCGGCTCGTCGGGCGGCCCGGCCGTGGCGGTCGCCGCGGGCATGGTGCCGCTCGCGATCGGCACCGATGCCGGCGGCTCGAGCCGCCGGCCGCCGGCCCATGTCGGGGTCGTGGGCTTCAAGCCGTCGTTCGGCGCGATCCCCTACGGCCCGGGGTTCGCCGAGCCCTTCATCGGCCTGTCGGTGATCGCGCCGATCGCGGCGAACGTGACCGACGTCACCCTGGCGTTCGAGGTCATGGCGGGTCCCGATCCTCGCGATCCCGACTCGGTGGCGATCGAAGACGGCGCGCCTGCGTCCCCGCGCCCGGTCAAGGTCGCCTACAGCCCCCGTTTCGGCCTCGACGTGCCGGTCGACCCCGACGTCGCGGCGGCGATCGAGCGTGCGGTCGAGGCGCTCGCTGCTGCCGGGATTGCGGTTGTCCGCGAGGACCCCGTATGGCCGGCGGCGGCGACCGAGACCGCGCTGATGCCGTTGCAGCAGGCCGGCCTCGCGGCGCTCCACGGCGAGCGCTTCCGGCGCGAGCCGGGCATCTTCGATCCGGACATCGCGGCCCAGATCGAGCGCGGGCTCGGCCTGGGCGGACCGGAGGTGGCCCAGGCGCTGGCGCTCGGGGCCGAGGTCGCGCGCGCGCTCGCCGGCTTCCTGGCCGAGGTCGATCTGCTGATCGGTCCCACCACCCCCTGCGTCGCCTGGCCGCTCGAGCGCCTGGGCCCCGAGACGATCGGCGGCGTCGCGGTCAGCCCGCGGGGCCATGCGGTGTTCACGCCGCTGTTCAATCACGCCCGGGTGCCGGCGCTCTCGCTGCCCTGCGGGCGCGGGCGGGACGGCCTGCCGGTCGGGCTGCAGATCATCGCGCGGCGCGGCCGCGACCGCCTGGTGCTGGCTTTCGCCGCCCAGGCGGAGGCCGTGCTGGCAACGGCGCTCGCTGGCGCCGGCTGACGAGGCGCTGATGCGAATCCTGCTGCTCAATCCCAACACCAGCGTCGGCGTGACCGACCGGATGGACGCCGTGGCCAGGGCGGTCGCGGCGCCCTCGACCGAGATCGTGCCGCTGACCGCGCCCCGCGGCGTGCCCTACATCGCGACCCGCGCGGAAGCGCTGATCGGTGCCGCGGTCGCGCTCGAGATGCTGGCCGAGGCGCACGAGGGAGCCGATGCGGTGATCCTCGCCGCGTTCGGGGACCCGGGGCTCGGCGGGCTGCGCGAGCTCGCCGCGGTGCCGGTGATCGGCCTCGCCGAGGCGGCGATGCTGACCGCCTGCATGCTCGGCCGCCGGTTCGCGATCGTCAGCTTCGCCCGCGCGCTCGGCCCCTGGTACGAGGAATGCGTCGAGTGGCATGGCCTGCGCTCGCGCCTCGCGGCGATCCGCCTGGCGGATGCCGCCTTCGCCTCGGTGACCAGCGTCCAGGACGAGATGATGGACGCGATCGTCGAGGTCGCGAACCGGACGGTCGCCCTGGACGGGGCGGACGTCGTCATCCTCGCGGGCGCTCCGCTCGCCGGGCTCGCCGAGCGCATCGCCGACCGGGTCCCGGTCCCGCTGGTCGATGGCGTGGCCGCCGCCGTCCGCCAGGCCGAGACGCTGGTCTGCCTGCGGCCGCGCAAGGCGAGCGCCGGCTCCTACCGGCGGCCGGATTCCAAGCCTTCGAACGGGCTGCCGCCGGCGCTCGCCCGCTTCCTGGGCAGCGCGGCCGGGGAGCCGGCGGGGCCTGAATGACGGTTGGCTTCAGGCTCTGATCCCGGCGAACAACAATCCGCCATCGATCGGAATCGTGCTTC
>CAVSRN010000054.1:0-38731 GCA_963730195.1 uncultured Alphaproteobacteria bacterium | reverse complement strand
GGCGATGCCCTGGCTCTTCTGGTAGCGGTCGACCCACTTGCTGTGCTCTTCCTGGTATTTGTCGTCACTCTGGCCGGCCCGGGGCTGAGGCTCTGCCCGCTCCAGATAGTATTCGTCGCGATAGACGAACATGACCACGTCGGCGTCCTGCTCGATTGCCCCCGATTCGCGCAGATCGGAGAGCATCGGGCGTTTGTCCTCGCGCTGCTCGACCGCCCGCGACAGCTGCGAGAGCGCCAGCACCGGAATGTTCAGCTCCTTGGCGATCGCCTTCAGACCCTGGGTGATCTCGGCGATCTCCTGGACCCGGTTGGTCTGGGAGGAGCTGCCGACCGGACGGACCAGCTGCAGATAGTCGACCACCAGCACCGACAGGCCATGGCGCCGCTTGAGGCGGCGCGCGCGGGTGCGCAGCGCAGCGATCGACAGCGCCGGGGTGTCGTCGATGAACAGCGCCCGGCCTGCCAGATCCTGACTAGCGCGGACCACGCGCTTCCATTCGTCTTCCTTGAGCTTGCCGCGCCGCAGGTCGTCCGAGCTCAGATCGGCCTCCGCCGACAGCAGGCGCATGGCGAGCTGCTCGGCCGACATCTCCAGCGAGAACAGGCCGACCGCATAGCGCTCCCCGCTGAGGCCCTCGGCCTCCCGCCCGACCGCGTTGCTGGCCGCGGCGTTGGCGGCGATCGTGACCGCGAGCGCGGTCTTGCCCATGCTCGGCCGGCCAGCCAGGATCACCAGATCCGACGGCTGAAGCCCGCCGAGCTTCTCGTCGAGGTCGATCAGCCCGGTCGGCACGCCGGTCACCCGGCTGTCCTTGTGGAAGGCCGCCTCGACCATGGTGACGGCGCTCGTCAGCACCGCCGGAAAATCCCGGAATCCGCCCTCGAACTCGCCCTCCTGGGCGAGCTTGAACAGCTGCTGCTCGGCGGCCTCGATCTGCGCGCGCCCGCTCTCGGGCAGGGCCGGATCGTAGGCCTTGTTGACCACCTCCTCGCCGACGTGGATCAGGCCCCGCTTGAGCCCGAAGTCGTGCAGCAGGCGGCCGTAGTCGCCGGCGTTCAGGATGGTTTCGGCGGCGCGCGCGAGCCTTGCGAGATAGCGCGCGCCGTCCAGCTCGCGGAGCGCCTCGTCCTCGTCGAACGCGACCTTGAGGGTCAGATGGTCGGCGAGCCTGCCGCCCTCGATCAGCCGCGTCATGGCCTCGAAGATCCGGCCGTGGACCGGCTCGTAGAAATGCTCCGGGCGCAGAAATTCCGCGACCCGGTGATAGGCCTCGTTGTTGATCAGGATCGCGCCGAGCAGCGCCTGCTCGGCTTCGATGTTATGGGGTTGGGTGCGGAAGCCGGCCGGTGCCCTTGCCTCGAGGGCGTCCGGTTCGGACAGCAGGTCAGTGCTCATGTCACGAAATTATCATGATGCGAGATCGCGCGGCGCGCTATTTTGCCCACAGCGATGTGGATCACGGGGAGCAAAGCGCGGCCCTCTCAGAGGTCGAGGCTGCGCCTCAAAGATCGGGCCTGGCTGTGTCGCGCGCGCCACATCGGGCGCGGCCGGGTCCACGCGGCCGGGCCGCCGCCCGGCCGCGCGTCATTGGTCGAACCACTGGCTGATCAGGGCCTCGTCGCCCCTGATCTGCTCGTACTGGTACTGCACGAACTGCATGGTCGCATCGGTATACGGCTGATGCCGCCGCGCCCCCTTGAGCCCACGCTCGGCGAGATCGATGGTCATCCGCAAGGCGACATAGTGCGGGCTGCTGAAGCCCGCGCGGGCGCACAGGCCGGCGAGGCCGCGCTTGTCGCCGCCGTAAAGCAGCCGGCGGGCGCGCTGCAGGTCGGTCTTGGCGAGCAGGGTGATGCCGACCTCGAACCGGCCGATCTCGCCGTCGCGCACGAACGCCAGGAGCTCCTCGGGGCCGAGGCCGCCGGCTGCCAGCCGATCGTGCAGCTCCGTCTCGACCGAGCGTTCGCTGTGGTCGCGGGCGACGATGTTGAGGGTCGCGCGCTCGCGGGTCGCGGCCATCAGCTGGCGCGCGTCATCGGGGCTCATCTGTCGCTTGCGCACGAGCTCCCAGCCCAGGCGGTCGCCGATCGCCCCGACCATCTGGTCGACCAGCTCGTAAGGCAGCACCGGACGCCGGACCAGCCGCTCCTGGACGCCGTCGTTGTCGCTGTAGTCCTCGGCCATGCGGGTCAGGGTGTCGGCCGAGATCTGCGCCCCCGCGTTGCCGACCAGGCGGGTGACGACCTCGGCGACGCCGGTCGCGACCAGGCTGTCGGAGAGATATTCCGAAAGCTGCTCGCGGCCGGCGACCGCGAGAGCATATTGCATGGCGTGGGTTCGGATGATCTCGATCAAATCCTCGTCGCTGAGCACCAGGCTGCGCTCGAGCACCGGCCGGGCGATCTCGATGTCGTCGTGCGCCATCAGCATGGCGACGTCGTGCGGCAGGTTGGGGCTCGCGGCCAGGGTCTCGGCGAGCGTCTGGCGAACGTTCTTCTCCAGGTCCTTGACCAGCAGATGGAGCACGGAATCGGCGAGCGACCTGGTTTCGCCCTCGACCAGGCTGTCGTAATGGTGACCGAACTTGGCGGCGAGCGCGGCGCGCGCGCCGGCCGAAGGATTGCGACGCAGCTCGTCGACGTCGGCGATCGACAGCTGGTGCCCGGGAGCGCCGGCCGGAGCCGGGGGCTGAGCCGCCGGCGCGGCGCGCTTGAGCAGCTGGGCGCGCCGCCGGCCGGCGGTCTTGCCGGGGGCACTGACGTCGGACGCGGGCTGAGCCGCTGGCGGTGTCATATCGTTGTCTCGCTCGCGGATTGGCGCTCGCTTGGAGATCCGGCAGCCGCGCCCGCACCGGGAGGCGATGCCGGGCGCGAGCGTGATTGTGACCGGCGTCGAGTTAAGGTTCCCTTAGAATCCCGAAGGCGGGGTTGGCCGGCGATGACCCCCCTCGGCGCCGCCGACATCCTGCGCGGCGTGGCGCGCGCGCTCGTGGCCGCGGACCAGGCGGTGGTCGCCGAGCTGGCGCTCGCCAATGGCCGGCGGGCCGATCTGGTCGCCCTCGACCGGGCCGGCATGATCACCCTGGTCGAGGTCAAGGCGAGCCGTGCCGACTTCCTCGCCGATCGCAAGTGGCAGGCCTATCTGGATTATTGCGATCGCTTCTACTTCGCGGTCGCGGACGGCTTCCCGCTCGAGCTCCTGCCGCCGGCCGAGGGCCTGATCCGGGCCGACCGCTTCGCGGCCGAGATCCTGCGCCAGGCGCCGGTGCGCACGCTCGCCGCCGCCCGCCGCAAAGCGCTGCTGATCCGCTTCGCCCGGGCCTCGGCCAGCCGTCTGCAGGCGCTCCTGGATCCGCCGCTCTGACGTTCGATGACCGCGCGTTCGGGCCGGTTCAGCCGCCCGGCGCCTCGAACAGCCAGTCCTCGATCAGATGCCGCGCGATCGAATCCGGGTTGGGCAGCTGGACCGGCCGGCGCTCGGGGTCGATCAGCTGCGCGCGCGTGTACCAGCCGGCGTCGACCAGCTCCTCGGGATCGATCCGCAGCTCGTCGCTCCGCGCGCGGGCGCGAAAACCGAGCATCAGGGACGCCGGGAACGGCCAGGGTTGCGACGAGCGATAGCGCACTTCCGTGAGCTCGACCCCCGCCTCCTCGTAGATCTCACGGCGGACCGTCTCCTCGAGCAACTCGCCGGGCTCGACGAAGCCGGCAAGCGTCGAGTACATGCCGGTCGGAAAGCGCGCCGAGCGCCCGAGCAGGCAGCGCTCGCCGAGTTCGGGATGAGCATGGGTCACGAGCACGATCACCGCCGGATCGCTGCGCGGGAAATGCTGCGCCCCGCAGCTCTCGCAGCGGCGGACGTGGCCGCCCTGATCGCTGGCCGTCGGCCCGCCGCAGACGCCGCAGAAACGATGCCGGCTGTGCCAGTGGGCGAGCGCCCGGGCGTAGGCGAGCCAGCCCGCCTCCTGCGCCGGCACCCGGGCGCCGACCGCCCGCACCTCGACGAACCGGCCGCTCGGCGGCGCGACCCGTCCGAGGTCGGCCGCGAACAGGCCGACGCCGTCGTGCTCGCCGAGGAAGATCGCGGTCTCGGGCAGCGGCTCGCCGAGCTCGGCCACGGTCAGGAGCAGGGCCGAGGGCTGGTCGCTGGCGCTCACCAGCACCTCGAGGCCCGACATCAGGATCACCCGCGTCCCGGCCTCGGCGCGGCGCGCGCTGAGCCAGGCGGCATCCAGCCGGCGATGGGCGGCACGATCGAAGCCGGCACCGCTGTAGCGATGCGGCGGCGGGTTGGACAGGCGAGCCATGGCCGCTCCTTGGTTCGGGGCACTCACTGTACGTCAAGCTGCCAGCGTCACCAACGGCTTGTGCCGGGCTCGAGCTGGCGCCTTGCGCTCGGCTGGGGAAAGCCCGATATTGGCTTGGGGAGCTGGCGGCGGACGGTCCACTCGCCAACCCGGTCAGGTCCGGAAGGAAGCAGCCGTAACGAGCTCGGGCCGGGTCGCAATGCCAGCTCCCTTTGCCCGTCTCACTGCGGACCCGTCGCCGGGACCAGGTCCGATGCCCGACAGCGCCACCGAACCCACGACCAGCCTGCTCGATCCTGGCGGCCAGCGCACCGATCCCTATCGGGTGCTGGCACGGACCTATCGGCCCCAGCGCCTGTCGGAGCTGATCGGCCAGGCGCCCCTGGTCCGGACGCTGACCAATGCGCTCCGCACCGGCCGGATCGCGCACGCCTTCCTGCTGACCGGCATCCGTGGGGTCGGCAAGACCACGACCGCCAGGATCATCGCCCGGGCGCTCAACTGCGTCGGTCCGGACGGCCAGGGGCAGCCGACGCCCGAGCCCTGCGGCGTCTGCGCCCCTTGCGTCGCGATCGCCGAGGGCCGGCACATCGACGTGCTGGAGATGGACGCCGCGACCCGCACCGGCATCGACGACGTCCGCGAGCTGGTCGACAGCGTGCGCTATGCGCCGACCTCGGCCCGCTACAAGGTCTACATCGTCGACGAGGTCCACATGCTGTCGGAGAAGGCCTTCAACGGCCTGCTCAAGACGCTCGAGGAGCCGCCGCCGCAGACCATCTTCATCTTCGCCACGACCGAGGTCCGCAAGGTCCCGGTGACCGTGCTCTCGCGCTGCCAGCGCTTCGATCTGCGGCGGGTCGAGGGCGAGCGCCTGCGCCAGCACCTGGCCGAGATCGCGGCCAGGGAGCGGGTCCGGATCGAGCCGGGCGCGCTGACGCTGCTGGTGCGCGCGGCCGAGGGCTCGGTCCGCGACGGCCTGTCGCTGCTCGATCAGGCGATCGCGCTCCACGGTGCCGATGCGGAGGCTGCGATCACCCCGGCGCAGGTCCAGGACATGCTGGGCCTTGCCGATCGCGGCCGGGTTTTGGGGCTGTTCGAGCGGCTCGCGCAGGGCGACCTCAAAGGCGCGCTCGAGGTTCTGGGCGAGCTCTACGACCTCGGCACCGAGCCCGAGGCGGTGCTGCAGGACCTGCTCGAGATCAGCCACTGGCTGACCCGGATCAAGGTCGCGCCCGAGGCCGCCCAGGCGTTCGGGGTGGCGGCGGCGGACGCCGAGCGCGGCAGCGCTCTGGCCGCAAGCCTGAGCGTGCCGGTGCTCGCCCGCAACTGGCAGATGCTGCTCAAGGGGCTGGAGGAGGTGCGGCAGGCGCCGAGCGCGTTGCTGGCGGCCGAGATGGTGCTGGTCCGGCTCGCCTATGTCGCCGAGCTGCCGCCGCCCGCCGAGCTCGCGCGCCAGCTGGCCGGCGGCGGGGACCGGGCGCCGGCGCCGGCGCGCTCAGCGCGCCCGGGCGGCGCCGGAGCCACGGCGCTCGCGGTCGCCGAGCCAGCGCCGGCGCTGTTCGAGGACGCCGAGGCGGAGCCGGTCCAGCCGACGTCGTTCGCCGAGGCGGTCGATCTGTTTCGCCGGCTCGGCGAGCCGATGCTGCACGGCTGGCTGTACCAGGCCGCCCATCTGGTGCATTTCGAGCCCGGCCGGATCGAGCTCTGCCTCGGCGCCGGCACGCCCGCCGGCCTGTCCGGCCGGATCGCCGCCGCCCTCGGCCGCTGGACCGGCCGGCCCTGGCTGGTCAGCGTCGGCGTGGACGCGACCGGCGCGGCGCCGACGCTGGCCGAGCAGGCCGCCGCCGCGAAGCGCGAGCGGATCGACGCGCTCGCCCGGGATCCCCGGGTCCGGCCGATCCTCGAGAGCTTTCCCGGCGCCCAGATCGTCGACGTGCGATCGACCGCGGACTGACCCACCCGAGCCCGACACGGGAGCGACCATGAAGAACCTCGGCAACATGCTCAAGGAAGCCCAGAAGCTGCAGAGCCGGATGGCCGAGATGCAGGCCAAGCTGGACGGGATCGAGATCGCCGGCGGCGCCGGGGGCGGGATGGTCGCCGTGACCCTCAACGGCAAGGGCGAGATGCGCAAGCTCAAGATCGACCGGTCGCTGGTCGACCCCGACGAGATCGAGATCCTCGAGGACCTGGTGGTCGCGGCGTTCAACGACGCCAAGGCCAAGGTCGAGGCGCACGTCCAGGACGAGATGGGCAAGCTGACCGGCGGCATGAACCTGCCGGCCGGGCTCAAGCTGCCGTTCTGACCCGCGGATGGTCGCGCGCCCGCTCGAGGACCTGATCCAGCTGCTGGCCAAGCTGCCGGGGCTCGGACCGCGCTCGGCGCGCCGCGCGGCGCTGCACCTTCTGAAGCAGCGCGAGACCCTGATGCCGCGCCTGGCGGCGATGCTCGCCACCGCCGCCCGCGAGGTCCGCCCATGCCCGGTCTGCGGCAATCTGGATGCCGCCGAGCCGTGCTCGATCTGCGCCGATCCCGAGCGCGACCGCAGCCTGATCTGCGTGGTCGAGGAGGTCGACGACCTCTGGGCCCTGGAGCGTTCCGGGCTGTTCAAGGGCCGCTATCACGTGCTCGGCGGCAGCCTCTCGGCGCTCGACGGCCGCGGCCCGGAGGATCTCGGCATCGACCGCCTGCTGGGCCGGATCGAGCACGGCCCGGTCACCGAGGTGATCCTCGCGACCAGCGCCACGGTCGACGGCCAGACGACCGCGCATTACATCGCCGAGCGCCTGGCCGCGAGCGGTCCGGGTCCGGTGGTCACCCGCCTGGCCCATGGCGTGCCGATCGGCGGCGAGCTCAACTACCTCGACGACGGCACGCTCGGCGCCGCGCTCAAGGCGCGCCGGCCGATCCGGGACGGCGCCGCCGATCGCGCTTGACCGCGCAGCGCCGAGTTCCTAGGTGTCGGGCGCCCGGACCATGACACCGACCGCGATGACCCAGCTCGACATCCTGGAGGCGCCCGATCGGCGCCTGACCACGGTCTGCGCCCCGGTCGAGCGGATCGACGGCCGTCTCCTCGGCCTGCTCGACGCCATGCTCGAGACCATGTACGCAGCACCCGGGATCGGCCTCGCGGCCCCCCAGGTCGGCGTGCTCAAGCGGGCGTTCGTGTTCGACCTCGGCGAGGACGGCAAGCAAGCGCCCCGCTTCGTGATCAATCCCGAGCTGGTCTGGCGCTCCGAGAGCATCACGGTCGCCGAGGAAGGCTGTCTCAGCCTGCCCAAGCAGTTCGGCGAGGTCGCCCGCGCCGACCAGGTCCGGGTGCGCCACCTCGATCGCCAGGGCCAGAGCCAGGAGATCGCCGCCGAGGGCCTGCTCGCCCGCTGCCTGCAACACGAGATCGACCACCTGAACGGCATCCTGTTCGTCGACCATCTGTCGGCGCTCAAGCGCACCATGATCCTTCGCCGCCTCGCCAAGGCCAAGCGCACCCGCCAGAGCGCCTGAGACCGGGCGGCCCAGAAGCGCCGCCCTTGGCAAGCCGCACCACCGTCCTTATCACCAGCGCTGTAGCGCTCGTTGATTCGAGGGGGGAATGGTCTCAACCGGGGATTTGCCGCTGCGGCTGGTGTTCATGGCCACGGCCGGGTTCGCGGTGCCCAGCCTGGAGGCGCTCGCCTCCGGCCGGCACGCCCTGGTCAGGGTCTACAGCCAACCGGCCCGGCCGGCCGGCCGCGGCCTGCACGCCCGGCCGTCGCCGGTCGAGAGCGCGGCCCGGCGCCTGCGCCTGCCGGTATCCTCCCCCGCCAGCCTGCGCGATCCGGAGGTGCAGGCCGAGTTCGCGGCCCTCGGCGCCGATCTCGCGGTGGTCGCAGCCTACGGCCTGATCCTGCCGCGGCCGATCCTCGAGGCGCCCCGGCTCGGCGCCATCAATCTGCACGCCTCGCTGCTGCCGCGCTGGCGCGGGGCGGCGCCGATCCAGCGTGCGCTGCTGGCCGGCGACGCCCTGACCGGGATCACCATCTTCCAGATGGAGGCCACGCTCGACAGCGGCCCGATCCTGGCGATGGAAGCGATCCCGATGACCGCCGACAGTACCGCCGCGAGCCTGCACGACCAATTGGCCGCGCTCGCCGCGCGCAGGGTCGGAGCGGTGGTCGACGATCTGGCCGCCGGCCGCCTGCGCCCCCGGCCGCAGCCGGAGGCGGGCGTGACCTACGCCGCCAAGATCGACAAGGCCGAGGGCCGGCTCGACTGGACCCGCCCGGCGCACCTGCTCGAGCGCCAGCTGCGCGCGCTCAACCCCTGGCCCGGCTGCTGGACCGCGTTCGAGGGCCAGCGGCTCCTGGTCCTGGCGGGCGAGGTCACGTCCGGCCGGGGCCTGCCGGGCGAGGTCCTGGACGAGCGGCTGACGGTCGCCTGCGGCGAGGGCGCGCTCCGGCTCACCCGCCTGCAGCGGGCCGGCGGCCGGCCCCTTGCGAGCGACGTCTTCCTGCGCGGTTTCGCGCTACCGCCCGGCAGCCGGCTCGGCCCCTGATGCCGCGCTACCGGCTCGTGCTCGAGTACGACGGCGGGCCGTTTCGCGGCTGGCAGCGGCAGGCCGACGGCGCCTCGATCCAGGCGAGCCTGGAGGCGGCGGTCCTGGCGTTCTGCGGCGAGGCCGTGCCGGTGGTCGGCGCCGGCCGCACCGACGCCGGCGTGCACGCCAGCGGTCAGGTGGCGCATCTCGATCTGACGCGCGCGGTCTCGATCGAGACCCTGCGCAACGCGCTCAACCACCATCTCCGGCCGCAGCCGATCGTGGTGCTCGAGGCGGCCGCGGTCGCTGACGATTTCCACGCCCGCTTTTCGGCGACCATGCGCCACTACCGCTACCGGATCGTCAACCGCCGGCCGCCGCTCGCTCTCGACCGCGGCCGGGCCTGGCAGGTGCCGGTCCACCTGGACGCCGAGACCATGCACGAGGCCGCCCAGCGCCTGGTCGGCCGGCACGATTTCACGAGCTTCAGAAGCACGCTCTGTCAGGCCAAGTCGCCGGTCAAGACGCTCACCCGGCTGGCGGTGGTCCGGAGCGGCGAGCAGATCGAGATCGACGCCCGGGCGCGCTCGTTCCTGCATCATCAGATGCGCAACATGGTCGGCACGCTCAAGCTGATCGGCGAGGGCCGCTGGCCGGTCGGGCAGATCGAGGCGGTGCTGGCGGCGTGCGATCGCGCGACGGCGGGGCCGACCGCGCCCGCCTGCGGGCTCTGTCTGACCCGCGTCGACTATTGAGGGCGCGTCACATCAGGCGCTCGGCCGACAGGTTGATCGCGGTGTTGAGGATGAGGTCGACCAGCACCAGCAGCAGAGCGATCCCGCCGGTGGTCTCGAGGGCGGCGCGGGTCACGAACCATTGGTAGAACAGGATGGCGCCGGTGACGAGCAAGACGATCAGGCCGTCGAGCAGCCCCGGCATCACGAGCTCGACCACCAGCGCGGCCAGAAACACCCCGACCTGGAGCACCGACGCCCAGTTGAGCGCGATGATCAGGCGGACGTAGTTGCGGCTGAGGCCAAGCAGCTGGGTCAGCACCACCGCCGCCAGCGGGAACGCGGCCCAGCTCAGCGCATAGGCGACGATCTGCACGAGTGCCGCCCAGCCGAGGTCGAGCGGCCCCGTGCGGGCGCCGAGCTTCTGGGCGACCAGCAGGGCGAAGCCGGGCGCGACCAGCACCGCCGCGAAGAAGGAGCGCCAGAAGCCGTCAACCGAGAGGTTGAAGTGCCTCATGCCCGACCGATCGAGGAAGGCGAGCCGCCAGGCGCCGTACAGCGACTCCAGCACCTCCTTGCGATCAGGCATCAGCTGGGCCTGACGAAGCTGGCGAGCAGCGCCTGGTAGATGCGGGTGAGGGCCTCGAGGTCGGCGACATCGACCCGCTCGTCGACCTGATGGATCGTGGCCCCGACCAGACCGAACTCGACCACCGGGCAGGCGTCCTTGATGAAGCGCGCATCCGAGGTCCCGCCCGAGGTCGAGAGCTCGGGGGTGATCCCGAGCTCGCGCTCGATCAGGCTTTCCAGCAGCTCGCTGAACGGGCCCGGCCGGGTCACGAACGGCTCGCCGCTGGCTTCGGTCCGGAGCTCGAAGCGGCCGCCGACGGCATCCAATCGCTGGCGCAGCCGCGCCTCGAGCGAGCTCGCGCTGTGGCGGTCGTTGAAGCGGATGTTGAACAGCGCGCGCGCCGCGCCGGGAATGACGTTGCTGGCCGGGTTGCCGACGTCGATCGAGGTGATCACCAGGTCGGAGGCCTGGAAATAAGCGCTGCCGCCGTCCAGCGGCTCGGCGGTCAGCGCCGCCAGCATCGCCAGCAGGCGCGGGATCGGGTTGTCCGCGCGCTCGGGGTAGGCGGCATGGCCCTGGACGCCGGGCACGGTCAGCCAGCCGGTCAGCGAGCCGCGCCGGCCGATCTTGATCATCTCGCCGAGCCGGGTCGGGTTGGTCGGCTCGCCGACCACGCAGGCATCGAGGTGCTCGCCCTGCTCCTTGAGCCAGCCGAGCAGCCGCCTGGTGCCGTTGACCGCCGGACCCTCCTCGTCGCCGGTGATCAGGAAGCTGATCGAGCCGGCCGGCCGATGCGCCGCGAGAAAACGGGCGGTGGCGGCAACGAAGGCGCCGATCGCGCCCTTCATGTCGACCGCGCCGCGGCCATAGAGCTGGCCGTCCTCAATCGCGCCGGCAAACGGGTCGACCCGCCAAGCGGCCAGATCGCCCGGGGGCACGACGTCGGTATGACCGGCGAAGGCGAGGTTCGGCTCACCCGCACCGAGGCGGGCGTACAGGTTGTCGACCGGCATGGTCCCGGGCGCCTCGAAGGTCAGCCGGTGACAGCGGAAGCCGAGCCGCCCGAGCGCGTCCTCGAGCACGGCGAGCGCCCCCTGGTCCGCGGGCGTCACGCTCGGACAGCGGATCAACGCCTGGGTGAGCGCGACCGGATCAGCCAGATCGGTCATGCACGCAGCAGCTCGTTGATCGAGGTCTTGGCGCGGGTGCGGGCGTCGACCCGCTTGACGATCACCGCACAGGCGAGGCCGGGCCCGGGCCGGCCGTCGGGCAGGGCCGGCCCCGGCAGGGTGCCGGGCACGACCACCGAATAAGCCGGCACGCGCCCCTGGTGGATCTCGCCGCTGACCCGGTCGACGATCTTGGTCGAGGCGCCGAGGAACACTCCCATGGCAAGCACCGCGCCCTGCTCCACGATCACGCCCTCGGCGACCTCGGAGCGCGCGCCGATGAAGCAGTCGTCCTCGATGATCACCGGCGCCGCCTGGAGCGGCTCGAGCACGCCGCCGATCCCGGCACCGCCCGAGACGTGCACGTTCTTGCCGATCTGTGCGCAGCTGCCGACCGTCGCCCAGGTGTCGATCATGGTGCCGCGGTCGACATGGGCGCCGAGATTGACGAAGCACGGCATCAGCACGACGTCCGGCGCGATGTAGGCGGAATGGCGGACGATGCAGCCGGGCACCGCCCGAAAGCCGGCAGCGGCGAACTCGGCAGCACCCCAGCTCGCGAACTTGGACGGGATCTTGTCCCACCAGCAGGCACCACCCGGCCCACCGTCGACCACGGCCAACGGGTTGAGCCGAAAGGACAGGAGCACGGCTTTCTTCAGCCACTCCTGCACGCGCCAGACGCCATCGACCTTCTCGGCGACCCGAAACCGCCCGGCGTCCAGGCCGGCCAGCGCCGCCTCGACCGCAACCCTGACCGGCCCGCCGGTGTCGACCTCGATCCGGCCGCGCTGCTCGAAGGCGTCGTCGATCACGGGCTCGAGCGCTGCCCGGTCCATGGCTTCGTCCTCCTCGATGATCCCCCGGCGGGTCGTGGCCGCGGTAAGCTATCCGAGCCGCCCGACCTGTCAACTGGTGGTCTGTCGTGCCACGGAAGGGGCCGTGGGAGATTGTGCCGAAGCGGCGAGTTGCCTAGATAGTCGCCATGACCGAAGCCCGCTCACGCTCCGCCGCTGCCGCTTTTCCGGCCCTGCCGGCAGGCCTTCTGGAGGCGATCGACCGCCGGGTCGGTCCGCGCGGCTGGAGCGTCGATCCCGAGCGCATCGGTCCCCATGCGGCCGAGTCCTGGGGCACCGCACGCGGCCATTCGCCGCTGCTGCTGCGCCCGGCCACGACCGCCGAGGTCGCGGCCCTGCTCGAGCTCTGCCATGGTGCGAACCTGCCGGTCGTGCCCCAGGGCGGCAACACCGGCCTGGTCGGCGCCGGCGTCCCGGACGGCTCCGGGCGGCTCGCGGTCCTGTCGCTCGGCCGGTTGAACCGGATCCGTGCCCTCGATCCCCTGAACGACACGATCACGGTCGAGGCCGGCTGCGTGCTCGAGACCATCCAGCAGGCGGCCGCGGAGGTCAACCGCCTGTTCCCGCTCGCCCTCGGCGCCCAGGGCTCCTGCCAGATCGGCGGCAACCTGTCGAGCAACGCCGGCGGCATCAACGTGCTGCGCTACGGCATGGCCCGCGCGCTGGTGCTCGGGCTCGAGGTCGTGCTCGCCGACGGCCGGATCTGGGACGGCCTGCGGGCCTTGCGCAAGGACAACACGGGCTACGATCTGAAGCAGCTGTTCATCGGCGCCGAAGGCACCCTCGGGGTCATCACCGCGGCCGTGCTCCGGCTGTCGCCGCGGCCGCGCGAGCGCCAGACGGCGTGGCTCGCGGTGCCGTCGCCCGAGGCGGCGGTGGCCCTGCTCGGATTGGTCCGCGACCGGCTGGGCGAGACCGTGACCTCGTTCGAGCTGCTGGCCGGCGGCTGCGTCGACCTGGTGCTGCGCTATCTGCCGGGCGCCCGCGCGCCGCTCGCCCGCCCGGCGCCCTGGTACGTTCTGGCCGAGCTCGCCTGGTCGCTCGCCGATGGCCTCGGCGCCGAGCTCGAGCGCGTGCTCGAGGCGGCGCTCGCCGACGGCCTGATCGCGGATGGCGTGATCGCCAAGAGCGAGGCCGAGCGCCGGGCGCTCTGGGCGCTGCGCGAGAACCCGACCGAGGCGATGGCGCACGAGGGCCTGGTCCTGCGCCACGACATCGCGGTGCCGGTCTCGCGGGTGCCGGACCTGATCGAGCAGGGTGCGGCCGCGCTGGCGACGACCCTGCCGGGGGTCCGGATCATGCCCTTCGGCCATCTCGGCGACGGCAACATCCACTACAATCTGCTCCAGCCCGCCGGCATGGCGGCCGAGGACTTCCGGGCGCGTACCGAAGCGGTCCAGCGGCTCGTGTTCGACGTGGTCGCGGGGCTCGGCGGCAGCATCAGCGCCGAGCACGGCATCGGGAGGCTGAAGCGCGCCGAGCTCGCCGCGCGCAAGTCGGCGCTCGAGCTCGAGCTGATGCGCACGCTCAAGGCGGCGCTCGACCCCAAAGGGATCCTGAACCCCGGTGCGGTGCTCTGAGCAGCGCCAATGATGGTGAGACCACGATGACCGCCTATGCGCCACCGCTGGACGACATCCGCTTCGTCCTCGAGCACTTGGTCGACCTCGAGGGGCTCGGCCGCCTGCCGGGCCTCGAGGCCGCGACCATCGACGTGGTCGATCAGATCCTGGCGGAGGCGGGCCGGTTCGCGGTCAACGAGCTCCTGCCTCTGAACGCTGCCGGCGATCGCCAGCGGGCGCGCCTCGAGGACGGCGCCGTGCGCACCCCCGAGGGCTTCAAGGAGGCGTACGGAAAATTTGTCGAGGGCGGCTGGCACGGGCTGCAGCTGCCCGCGGAATGGGGCGGCCAGGGTCTGCCCTGGACGGTCGCGACCGCGGTCTGGGAGATGTGGAACAGCGCCAATCTGGCCTTCTGCCTGTGCCCGATCCTGACCCAGGCGGGCGTCGAGCTGCTGCTCCGGCATGGCACCGAGGCGCAGCGCGCGCGCTATCTGCCCAAGCTCGTGAGCGGCGAGTGGACCGGCACCATGTGCCTGACCGAGCCGCAGGCCGGCTCCGACGTCGGCGCGCTCCGGACCCGGGCGGTGCGCGAGGGCGACCACTATCGGATCCACGGCACCAAGACCTTCATCACCTACGGCGACCACGACTACACCGAGAACACGATCCACATGGTGCTCGCGCGCACGCCCGACGCGCCGGCCGGCACACGCGGCATCTCGCTGTTCCTGATCCCGAAGTTCCTGGTCGAAGACGACGGCTCGCTCGGGGCCCGGAACGATCTCCGCTGCGTCTCGCTGGAGCACAAGCTCGGGATCCATGCCTCGCCGACCTGCGTGATGTCGTTCGGCGACCAGGAGGGTGCGATCGGCTGGCTGGTCGGCGAGGAGCGGGGCGGCATGGCGGCGATGTTCACGATGATGAACAATGCCCGACTGGCGGTCGGGCTCGAAGGTCTGGCGCTCGCCGAGCGCGCCTATCAGGGTGCGCTCGCCTACGCCCGCGAGCGGGTCCAGGGTCGGCGGCGAGATGGCGGCGCCGACGCGCCGGCGCGGATCATCGAGCATCCCGACGTCCGCCGCATGCTGCTGACGATGAAGACCCAGATCGAGGCGATGCGGGCGCTCACCTACTCGGCGGCGGCCGCCCTCGACCGCTCGATCCGCGAGCCCGACGCGAGCCGCCGGGCCGAGGCGGACGGCCGGCTCGCGCTCCTGATCCCGCTGGTCAAGGCGTGGTGCACCGACCTCGGTTTCGAGATCGCCTCGAGCGCGCTCCAGGTCCACGGCGGCATGGGCTACATCGAGGAGACCGGGATCGCCCAGCACCTGCGCGACGCCCGGATCGCCATGATCTACGAGGGCACCAACGGCATCCAGGCGCTCGATCTGGTCGGCCGCAAGCTGCAGCTGGCCGACGGCCGCTTGCCCTGGGCGCTGTTCGCGGAGTTGGAGGGCGACCTTGCGACCCTGGCGCCGGCGGGCGCGGCGGACCTTCGGCCGCCGCTGGCTGCGGCGCTTGGCGAGCTCGAGGAGGCGACCCGCTGGCTGCAGACCGACCACGGCAACGATGCCGATGCCGCGGCCGCCGGTGCCACGCCCTATCTGCGCATGCTCGCGACCACGCTCGGCGGCTTTCTGCTGGCGCGCGCCGCCGTGACCGCCCGCGCCGCCAGCCACCCGCTGGCCGACGCCAAGCTCGCCAGCGCCCGCTTCTATGTCAGCCAGCTCCTGCCGCCGGCGGCGGCGCTGCGGGCGGCGGTGACCGCCGGCTCGGCGCCGCTCGGCGCGACGCTCGACTAGTGGTTGTTGCTGAACAGGTCATCGGTCGGCACCAAGGTGCCGTCGACGTCGATGCCGGCGAACGAGTCCTCATGGCCGACGTAGTTCTCGACCGTGAACAGCGGGGCGTGGTCGACGACGACGTGTAGGTCATTGCCGACCACCACTCCCTCCAGCCTCGCCCCGGCGAAACCGTGGAGCTCGGCGACGTTCGAGCCCGCGGCGTCGCGGATGGTGTCCAGGCCCCAGGCGTCGGACCTGAACAGATAGTGATCGTCGCCGGCGCCGCCCTCGAGCAGGTTGGTGCCCTGTCCGCCTTCCAGGACGTCGTTGCCGGCGCCGCCTTGCAGGTGGTCGTCGCCGGCAAGGCCGCTCAGCCAGTCCGGACCGCTGGTCCCGGTCAGCTGGTCGGCGCCGGCACCACCCACCAGGCTGGGGCTGGTCAGATAGGCGCTCAGGACGTCACCCTCGCCGGACCCGGCCATGGCGGCGGTCGTCGGCGCCGCCGCGCCTGCCGGCGATCCTGAACCGGCGTTCTTGACCATCAGATCCGCGAACGACATCGTTCCCTGGCCGGTGTCGACCCCCACCCAGGCGTCTTCGTGGCCCCGATAGCCGCTGACCATGGCGACCGTATTGTGGTCGATCATGAGGTACAGATCGTCGCCGACCAGCGCGGTCTGCACCGTCCCGCCGGAGAAGCCGTCGACGACCAGGCGATTGGCGCCCTCGTGGTCGAACACCGTGTCGACCGCATTGTCGTTCAAGCCGATCACGAAGCTGTCGTTGCCGGCACCGCCGTAGAGCTGGTCGGCGCCGAGACCGCCGCTCAGGAGGTCGTCGCCGGCGTCGCCGTACAGATGGTCGGCGCCGGCGCCGCCGTTCAGGATGTCGTTGCCCGCGCCACCCTCGAGCTGATCGTTGCCGGCGCCGCCGTCGAGCAGGTCGTTGCCGGCACCGCCGAGCAGGATGTCGTCGCCGCCACGGCCGTAGAGGGCGTTGTCGCCGGCGTTGCCGGTGATGTGATTGTCGCCGCCATCGCCGATCACATCGTGATCCGCGCTGCCGGTCAGGACCAGATGCTCGATCCCGGGCGCGACCTGCTGCGTATAGCTCTGGGTGCCTTCAGGCAACGGGCTGCCGAGACTGTCGCTGTACACGAAGGTGACGTTCGCGGGCCGACCGGTGGCCGCCAGACTGGCGGCGAAGCCGTCGTCGATCTGGAGGGTGTCGCTGCCACCGCCGTTCGGGCCCGGTACATTGTCGAGCGCCACGTCGTGCAGATTATCGGCGACCAGCAGGTCGTTGCCGATGCCGCCCTGCATGCGATCGGCGCCGGTGCCGCCGTCGACCAGATCGTTGCCCGGACCGCCGTCGAGCCGATCGCTGCCGCTGTCGCCGAACAGCTGGTCGGCGCCGGTCCCGCCGAGCAGATCGTCGTCGCCGCTGCCGCCGTGCAGCTGGTCGTTGCCGGCACCGCCGAGCAGGGTATCGTTGCCGGCACCACCGAACAGCCGATCGTTGCCGCTGCCGCCGTCCAGCAGGTCGTCGCCGGCATAGCCGTAGATCAGGTCGTTGCCGGGGCCACCGCTCAGGACATCGTTGCCGGCGGTGCCGCGGATCACGTCGTCGCCGACGCTGCCGTCGATCACGCTGCCGATCGCCCCGGCCCCGGTCGTGCCGTCGATCGCCGCGGCATCGGCGCCCTCGGCGCTGCCCAAACCGCCCAGCGTCAGGCTGATGTTCGAAGCGCCGGCAATCTGCGCGCTCGCGCCAACCCCCGCCGAGACCTCGGGAGCCACCGTGCCGGCATCACCGCCGCCGACCGGGGGCAAGCGCCCCGATGGCGCCACCCCGTCAACCGACACGGGATCGAGGGCCGCCTCCGGCTGGCTGGCCAGGCCCGCGGCCGCCGAACCGTCGGTCGCCGGCACCGCTGCCGGCAGGCCACCGGCCGGCCCGGCAGTCGCCTCCGAATCGCCCGCCTGCGCGCCGCGCACCGCGCTCGCGGCCGCCCCCGCCTCACGACCATCGCTCGCAGCGACCGCCGGGTCCGCCAGCAAGGCGCCGATGAACGCCGCCGTCAGCGGCGCCCCGATCGCCAGGCTGTCGAAGTTTGGCCGTCGCCCGCGCCTGGTATCTGGAGCCGGGTACACGCCGCGCCGGCGGGCCGGCAGATCCGTGGGGCCGCTCGAGGCCAGATCCGGGGTCGAGGCGATCTCGCGATCGCCCGCCAACAAAGGAGCCATTGTGACGCCCATCCAGCAGGCCGGCGTTGCCGCCGGACCTTTTCTTAACGTGAAGGATGAAGCCTTGCGACTTCCGAAATCTTAGGTTGATGGCGATGTTATTCCTATAGGTTGATGTGTTCAACAGAAAATTTAACCCGTGATGGAGTCCGCTTCGTCGGCGAGCAGCGCCGAGCTCAGAGCGCGAATCACGAACCGGCCTGGAATTTAAATAGTATCAACCAGTTCCTTGTAGTTCTTGAGGCTCGGTCTCGTGAACGGGTGCCGCCGTCAGGGCCGCCACCATCGCGTCGATCTCGCGCGGGTGGACCGGCGGGCTGAAGTAGTAGCCCTGCGCCACGCGGCAGCCCTCGATGCCGAGCAGACGCAACTGCTCGGCGCTCTCGACCCCTTCGGCTACCGAGTCGAGGCCGAGGCTGCGCGAGAGGCTGAGGGTGGCGCGCACGATCGCCGCGGCGCTGGGATCGTGGTCGAGGGCGCCGACGAAGGAGCGATCGAGCTTGATCTCGTCGAACGGGAAGCGGCGCAGATAGCTGAGCGACGAATGCCCGACCCCGAAGTCGTCGATCGAGATCCGGATGCCCAGGGCTTTCAACTCCCTCAGGGTCTGGATATTGGCCTCGGTGTCCTCCATCAGGACGCGCTCGGTGATCTCGAGCTCGAGCTGCCCGGCGGCCAGTCCGCTTCGTCGAAGAATCTCACCGGCCTGGCTGGCGAGATTCAGATCGCGAAACTGCACCGGCGAGAGGTTGACCGCCACGCGCAAGCCGTGTGCCCCCTGCTGCTGCCAGCTCACGGCCCGCAGGCAGGCCTGCTCGAGCACCCAGCGACCGATCGGCAGGATCAAGCCGCTGTCCTCGGCAAGCGGGATGAACTGATCGGGGTCGATCCGCCCGCGCTCGGGGTGCTGCCAGCGCAACAGCGCCTCGACGCCGACCATGCGGCGGCTGGCGATGTCGAACTGCGGTTGATACTCGATCTCGAGCTCCGAACGCTCGAGGGCCTGGACCAGGTCCTGCTCCAGCGCCTTGCGCTCGCGCAGCTCGGTATCCATGGTCTCCTCGAAGAAGCGGAAGGTTCCCGGCGGCTCGGCTTTGGCCCGTCCGAGGGCTTGGCCGGCGTGCTGGAGCAGCGCCTCGGCCTCGCTGCCGTCGCCGGGAAAGACCGCGATCCCGATGCGCGTTCCGACATGGGTCAGATGGCCGCACAGATCGAACGGCTCGACCATGGCCGCGAGCAGGCGCTCGCTGAGATCGGCGGCTCCAGCTGGCCCATCGATCCCGTTCTGCAGGATGGCGAACTCGTCGGCGCCCATGCGCGCCAGCGTGTCGGAATCGCGCAGCACCGCCAGGAGGCGGGCGCTGGTGTGGCGGAGCAGCAGGTCGCCCGCGACGCAGCCCAGGACATCGTTGATCGCCTTGAAGTCGGCCAGATCGACGCACAACACGGCCGCCATCCGGTCGCTCCGGCGCGCGCCGCCGAGCCTCGCATGCAAGCGCTCGAGAAGCACGTCACGGTTGGGCAGCCCGGTCAGCGCATCGTGCCGGGTGAGATGGTCGACGCGAGCTTCGGCCGCTCGCCTGGCCTGCGTCTCCCGACCGTGCGCCAGGCGCCGACCGACTTCGATCCAGGCGCCGGCGGCGGCCATGGTCAGCACCACCAGCGCCAGCCACCCGATTGCCAGAGGCCCGGGGCCTCCTGCATCCATCAACCCCATCCTCAGGCCGACCAGGAACGCAAGCGCGCCGGTCAAGCCGTGGAGCCCGAGCTGGATCAGGAATGCGGCCATGGACACGCTCAGCTACCTCTCAGGGATGTCGGCCGCCCGCGCGACCAGCCGACCGAACTTCGACAATTGAAGTTAATGAACCGATAATTCTCACAACCGACCGTAGCCTCACGGGTCACGGCCGATGGCGCCGCCTCGCCCCGCCGGGAACGGACCGGGCTTCGCCCGGGCTGCCACCAGTCGGCGCGCGCCAGCTGCCGGCGAGCGGCAGCGTACCGGCGTCGAAGCTCGCTCGAGCCCGTCGCAGCCGCCCGAGCCGTCAGCAGTCCGCGCCGGCGAAAATACGGAATCACCGACCGCCGCTCGGGAGCCCGAAATCGCTGCCTCGGAGCCGCTGACGGCCAGCGCGAGCCATCGGCGTGGCCCGCCGGCGTGACCGACGCTCGAGCCTCGTCTCGCAGCGGCTGGACGAGCCCTTTCGAGACGGTTATCTCTCGGACCCGATGGTGGATGCGCCAGTCTGCGAAGCCCTGAGCCATGTGGCCGCACCACCGCCGCGCCGGGCGGCGGGATCGGGCCTGTGCGCCGGGTCAACGCCGGTCGTCGGGCCTGACGGCGATCCAGGCGGTGATACGCCACCCGTGACCTGCCGGCAGCGGGCCGCAGCCCGGCTCGGAGCCTCGGCGACGAACGCCTGGCGCCGT
Source organism: uncultured Alphaproteobacteria bacterium (assembly GCA_963730195.1). Taxonomy (GTDB): domain Bacteria; phylum Pseudomonadota; class Alphaproteobacteria; order Geminicoccales; family Geminicoccaceae; genus DATAOG01. The sequence continues at coordinate 18,543 of CAVSRN010000054.1, read as the reverse complement.
TCGAGAACCGCCTGCCGCCAGGCGGCGGTCGGCTGCCTGGTGCTGCTGGGCTGGATCGGGGGCTGCACGGCCTTGAGCCCGACCGGCGCCGGCAAGGCGGCCGCGCCCGATCTGCCGCCGGGCGCGATCCGAGTGGGCCACGATCTGTATCAGGTCCCGATCGGCGCGGACGCCGATGGTTGCGAGATGTATCGCCTCTACTCGCCGAGCCTGATGGTCACCGAGGCGATCTCCTATCGCAGCCGCGACGGTGGCTTCACGATCGACCGACGCGCGGCGGTCTGCGGCCGGGGCGGATCGATCGGCAGCGCGCCCGGCGCTCATGCCTGAGGGGGCGCGAGCCACCGGTAGCTCCGGGCGCCCCGGTCAAAGCGCGGTCCGCAGCCTGATCGCGGCGGCGTGCTCCGGCCCGGCGTCCAGCTCGTGGCCGGGCTCCAGCTGGGTCAGCCAGTTCAGGCCGAGCGTCCAGCGGCCACCGAGCGCGAGACGGTAGCCGACCTCGAGATCGATCTCGCGACCGTCGGGTGCGAGGTCGACCCGATCGCGCTGGCGCAGGATCCGGCCATCGAAGCTCCGCCCGACCGGACGATCGATGACCGCCGAGCCGGCCTCGATCCGGAGCGGCTGGACCGCCGCCAAGGTCAGTTGGTCGCGGTCTGCGAGCAGATCACGCCCGCCGAGGCCGGCGGCAAAGCTGCTGCTCCACAAGGCCGAGACCTCCTCGAACAGACCCTGGCCCGTCGTGCCAGGATCGGTGGTGCCGAGGCTCGCCTGACCGAACAGCGTGAACCGGTCGGCGAGCGCCCAATCCCCGGCCAGACCGAAGAAGGTCGTGGTCGCACCGTCCGGCCCACCGAGTGCTCCAGTGCCGCGCGTGTCGAGCAGACTGTGCTGCTCGTCGACGCTGCCGACCTGCAGGCTCAGCACGCGGCCGGGGCCAAAGCTGCGGATCAGCTCACCGAGCACGACCGCGTTGCCGCCCTGGCCGAAAGCTTGCTGCCGATCGGTCTCGCCGACGGCGACACCCAGCCGGGCCACCACCCCCTGGCCGACCTCCTGAGCCAGGACCAGCCCGTCACCCCGATCGGCCAGGGCCAGGTAGGGCGAGGCCAGGCCAGCCTGGCCGAGCAGGCTGCCGGCGGCCGCCGGATCGATGCTCACCAGCCCGAATCGGTCCTGCAGACCCAGGCCGTGGGTCAGCGCCAGCCGGGTCGCGCCGCCGCCGACGAGGTTGCCGATGCCGAGATCGAGGGCAAACCCCGCCCCGGTGTCGTCGGTCGGAGCGCCCGGGGTGGCCGCCGCGGCACCGCCATCGGCCTGCTGGGCGACCGTCAGATCGAGCGCTGAAGCCGGCCCGAAGGGTACCGACCACCGCGACTGCGGGCCGGCCGGCGTCAGCCAGGCCTCGAGGTCCGGCGCCGTGGCCGGCGCTGCGATCCGATCCCCGAGGTCCAGCCAATAGGGCCGCCCATAGCCGTCGAGAAAGATCGCCGCGCCGAGACCGGGGCCGCGCCCGAAGGCCCGCCCGAGCCGGAGCCCGGTGTCGCCGAGGGCGACGCTGGCCTCCCCCACCCTGCTCCCGAGCGGCACGCTCAACGTGCCCTGCGGGCCGAGCGCGGCGCCGACGTTGACCAATCCCCGGCCATAGATCGGGTCTGGCCCGGGCGCCCCGAGATCGGTCGCGCTGACGAAGAGCAGGTCGACCACCTGGGCCGCGCTGAGATACGGCGCGGCCTGCAGCACCAGGGCGGCGGCGGCGCTGACATGCGGGGCGGCGAAGGACGTGCCGCTGACCAGCGCCGTGCCGCCGCCGAGCGCCGGTGCCAGGATGTTGACGCCCGGCGCGACCAGATAATGGTCCTGGGCGCTGCCGGCCCGATTGCTGAAGCTTGCGATCTGCTCGTTGGCGTCGACCGCACCGACCGCGACGACCTGGTCGTCGGCCGCCGGATCGGCGGCGAACCGGCCCGGGAAGGTGGGGTCGGCCGCGCCCTCGTTGCCGGCCGCGAGCACCAGGATGGTCCCGGCATCGACCGCCCGGGCGAACGCGTCGTGGAGCGTCGCGCCGAGGCTGCTGGCGCCGCCGAGGCTGTAGTTGATCACCTGCGCGTGGTGCGCGACGGCGTAGTCGGTGGCGGCGGCCAGGTCGGCCTGGTCGAAAGCGCAACCGTCCGGACAGGTCCCGGGCGCGTCGGCGCGGACGGCCAGCAGCTTGGCCTGGAACGCCACGCCGTGCGTCAGAGCCTGGTTGCGGCGTGCCGCGATCACCCCGGCGACCGCGGTGCCGTGACCGGCGATGTCGTCGAGCAACTGCGAATCACCGGTCACGATGTCGGTGCTCGCCGCGGCGATCTGGCCGGCGAATTCCGGGTGGTCGACGTCGATCCCGGTATCGACCACGCCGACCGTGATCCCCCGGCCGGTGGCGCCCGCGGCATAGGCCGAGGATGCCCGGAGCACGCCGAGGCCGTAGTTGGCACGATATTCCGTGGTCTCGAACGAGCTGGCCGACAACGCCCCGCCCGAGCCGCCGCCACCACCACCACCACCGCCGCAGCCCGCCGTGCCGCTGATCACAATCAGTAAGAGCAGCCAGGGCAGCGCCGACCGGCGCCCTCGCCCTCCGGCCCTGGCCCCCCGTCCAGTCGCAGGCTCCGGCGGCCGTCGGAGGCCCATCGCACTGATTGTGTACGCGTTCGCCATGTTAGCGTTATGGTCGATCGTGGTTAACAATCTCTTAATCGAACCACGTTGACGAGCGGCCCCTTCCCGAACCTCGTGGTCACAGGCCCGACGACGCTCACCCCGACGCTCCGGTTGACGATCGCTAGAGCAAAAAGGGGCATACATCCCGACCGCGATTGCCTAGGTTGGGCGCCAAATCGATGGCTGGCAATCCATGGCGTGCCGAATCGTGGCCGGGCGATCGATCGCTCGGGATGTGCGCCGTGCGGGTAGTCGCGATCACCGACAGCCCGCTGGCCCGGTCCGCGGGCGCGAGCTTCGAGGTGGTCGAGGCCGAGATCCGGGCGTTCCGCTCGCTGAGCGCGTCGACGTACCCGGTGCTGGCGCTCGGCGATCGGCTCGAGACGACCGCCAGTTGCGAGACGCAGCTGGTTCGGGTGCCGGCCTCGCCATGATGGCGCGGGCGGCGGTTTGGGGTGACGACCAAGGGTTCGAAGGATGCGGATCGCGATCATGGGCAGCGGCGGGGTCGGCGGCTATCTCGGCGGCCGGCTCGCGGCCAGCGGCCAGGACGTCACCTTCATCGCCCGCGGCGCCCATCTCGAGGCGATCCGCGCGGCCGGGCTCCGGATCGAGAGCGCGCTCGGCGATGCCCGGGTCCAGCCGGCGCCGGCGAGCGGCGAGCCGGCGAGCGTCGGTCCGGTCGACCTGGTGATCTTCGCGGTCAAGCTTTACGACACCGAGGCCGCGGCCGAGGCCTGCCGGCCATTGGTCGCCGAGGGAACCGGCGTCGTCACCTTCCAGAACGGTGTCGACAGCGTCGACGTCCTGGCGCGGATTCTGGGCCGAGAGCACGTGGTCGGCGGGGTCGCGCAGATCGCCTCGGTGGTCGGAGCCCCGGGCGTGATCAGGCATACCGGCACCATGGCGCGGTTCGTGTTCGGCGAGCTCGACGGCCAGCCGTCGGCGCGGGTCGAAGCGCTCGCAGCGGCGCTCAAGGCAGCGGGGGTCGAGCATGCGGTGAGCGATGCGATCGGCCGCGACATCTGGGCCAAGATGGTCTTTCTCGCGACCTTCGCCGGCCTCACCGCCGTCATGCGCCTGCCGATCGGCCCGATCCGCGCCGACCCGGACACGCGCGCCCTCTACCAGGACGGGCTCGCCGAAGCGCTGGCGGTGGCCCGCGCCAGGGGCATCGCGCTGCCCGAGGACTTCGTCGCCGCAACGCTCGCCCGTACCGACCAGCTGCCGGCCCAGATGAAGTCCTCGATGCTCGAGGACCTCGAGCGCGGCAAGCGCCTGGAGCTCGCCTGGCTGTCCGGGGCGATCGTCCGCATGGGCCGGGAGCATGGCGTGCCGACCCCGGTCCACGGCTTCGTCACCGCCGCCCTCAAGCTGCACGCGGACGCTCGTGGCTGACCAGACGATCTATCTGGTCCGCCATGGCGAGACGGAATGGAACCGGGCAGGTCGGGTCCAGGGTCGTCTGGATTCGCCCTTGACCTCCCTGGGCCGCGATCAGGCGCGCCGCGCCGGCCTGACCCTCGCCGCCCTGCTCGAAGGCGAGCCGCCGTTCCGGCTGCTGGCGAGCCCGCTCGGTCGCGCCGAGGCGAGCGCCGCGTTGATCATCGAAGCCCTCGGCCCGATGGTCGTCGAACGGCGCACCGACGACCTTCTGAAAGAAGTCTCCTGGGGCCGCTGGGAGGGGCTGACCCGGGCCGAGATCGAGGCCCGCGAGCCGGACCTCTGGCGTTGGCGCGAGGCCGATCCTTGGCACCGCCCGCCGCCGGGCGGCGAGAGCCATGCCATGCTCGCCGAGCGCGCCCGGAGCTGGCTCGAGAGCGTTGCCGACCGCCCCCGCCTGATCGTGGTCGGCCACGGCGCCTGGGGCCGCGCGCTGCGCGGCGTCTATCAGCGCCTTTCCCCCAATGACGCCATGGCGCTCGACGAGCCGCAGGACGCGCTCTTTCGCTTGGCCGCCGGCACCGTCGCTCGGATTCCGATCGAGGAGCCCACGCCAGGTAGCCGATGACACAGCGCCGAGCCTGGGGTCCGAAACGCGGCCGGCCCGGTCGCGAAAGTGATCACCGCGAGCGGCACAAACCTCAAGCCGACCTCAACGAGCCGGAGCAGCCCCGCCGAATTCGACCCAAGCCTTCGTCACCACCGCGCTCCAGCTCGACATCAACCGCCGCGGCTGAGCGAGGGCTTGGTGTCCCCATCGACACCTTCAGAGTTCCGTGCAAGTATTCGTCTTGCCAGCTCCTTGGCTATTAACGCGTTCGCCGCCGCGCTTGGATGTCCACCTTTCGGGATTTGGTACGCTTCTCTTTTCTCAATCGGAATAATATCCGAAACCTTGATTATCCGAAGACCACTAGCGGCAAGTCTGGCCAAGACCTCATCCGACAGCTTCGAGCCGTCATCCCAGTAAGTGACGTACAGCTCCGCTCCGTAACGCTCCTTGAGTATATGGGCAGCACTGGCCACGATCGCAGTGAACGTGCGGATATTCAATTGTCGATTGTCTCTATGATCACTAAATGCGAGGTTCGCAACGCGGTCGATGACGCGACTGCGCCGGGCCAGTTCAATCATCTGCAGAGTTCTGTAGAAAATTGGAATGAAACGTTCCGGCACCCTCGTAAAAGGACCCGCGTACCGCGCCATCCCCTGCGAAATCCAGCTCGTATTTCGGCCCAACGGGATCCCACCACACCTTTCCTGCTGCCCGATCGACGTGACCCGGCAGCGCGACGTAGACGGCGGCTTGAACGGGGCCGCTGACCACCTCGTTCAGTATCCCCAATTCGATACTTCTGAGCATTTGATGTGGACCGTAGCCGCTGAATCCGAAATTCACGACTGGATGTGTAAATCTCAATTCTTTAGCAAACTGGTATGGCAAGGTTTCGTCATCGTTCAAGCCTTCACCAAACGTGAAAGATCCTCCAAAGAATAAAAATGCGCTCCGTGCCGCCGCGCTCGCCGTTATACCCGGTGTTTTCCGTAGGCCATGGCTGTCAATCGTATAAGTTACGTCATAAATACGATCGGAACCGACGATCTTCCACGCTTCAACGACGCGGTTCGGATAAGGTGCGTAGCCAAGTGGGCCACCATTTGCTCTAAGAGGTTGCGAGTAACCTCGCGTATAGTGTTGATCTTTGCGAAGCGTCGCTGCGCTACCGTCATCCTCGATGGCGCCAAGGAGGAATTCGCCAGCCATCAGCGACAGAAACACTGCGGTCACCACGACAAAAGTGTTTCTTAACCAGCCAGTCGAGACGAAATACACCAGTGCTGTAGCGTAAATCGCACCGCTAAGATAGATATACATGAAATCCTGGTTGATCAACCAATATGCAGTGCCGAGGAGAGCCAGTCCAGCAACAATGACGGCGGTGATATCTCGCAAAGCATGATGGGCGAGACTCTGTGAGCCTAACGGGACTTTCGGAGTGGTATTGGCGACGGTGGGACTCGAGGGCGCCCATTTTCTACCCGGCATCAAGTCCTCCATGATACCGTCATGCTGGCAAGGCTCGGGGCGGGTCGCGGGGTCGGTCGACCTAACGAGAAATATCCTGAACGCCGCGCTTCTGGCAAGGTGGTGCACCATTTCCCCCGGCGGTCCTGCCTACGCTCGTTGTCCGCCAGCGCCGTTGCCCCGGCCGACGCCGCGCTTGCGACAGCTCAGCAGCGAAGTGCGATCCCGGGGATCGCCCGCGGACCGGGTCGGGCCGCGCGGGCTCTCGCCGTCACTTCTCCCCCCGGACCGCGGCGACCGCATCCTCGGCGAGCTTGACCAGCTGCGGCTCGCGCTCGGTGTCGATGGTGGCGGTCACGGTCATGCCGGCGCGCAGCGGCGGTTGGCCGGCGCGCGGATGAACCACGATCCGGACCGGCAGGCGCTGCACCACCTTGACCCAGTTGCCGGTCGCGTTCTGCGGCGGGATCAGGGCGAACTCGGCGCCGGTCGCCGGGCTGATGCTGGCGACCTCGCCCTGCCAGCGCTCGTGCGGGTAGGCGTCGACCTCGACCTCGACCTTCTGGCCGACCCGGACGTTCTCGAGCTGGGTCTCCTTGAGGTTGGCCTCGATCCAGGTGCTCGCCGGATCGATGATGCTGAAGGCGGGCTCGCCCTCCTTGACCCACTCGCCCGGCTGCAGGCGCATCCGGCTGACGATGCCGTCGACCGGGGCGTGCACCTCGGTCTTGGCCAGATGCAGCGCGGCCATGTCGCGCTCGGCCTCGGCCGCCCGGAAGTCCGGGTGCAGCTCGACCGCGCTCGCCGGGTCGCCGCCGAGCTTGGCGAGCACGGTGCGCAGCTTCTCGTGCAGCCCGGTGACCTGCTCCTTGGCCGTGGTCAGCTGCATCTCGGCCTCGTCCAGGCTCGCCTGGGTCGCGATGCCGCGCCCCTGCAGCTCGCGCTGGCGCTTGGCCTGCTGGGCGGCGAAGTCGACCCGCGCCTTGGCCTCGTCGATCTCGGCCTCGATCTGGTGGAATTCGGCGCGCGAGGCCTCGACGTCGTGGCGGACCGCCAGAACCTTGGCCTCGGCCAGGTCGAGGGCGATCCGAAACGGCTCCGGGTCGATCCGGAACAGCAGGTCGCCCTTCTTGACCAGCTGGTTCTCGGCGACCGCGACCCCGACCGCGTGACCGTCGATGTCGGGGCTGATCGCGACGATGTCGGACTTCACGTAAGCGTTCTCGGTCGAGACGTAGCGGCCGCTGGTGGCATACCAGTAGAGCCCGATCGCCGCCGCGAGCGCCGGAATGACGCCGAGCAGGACGGTACGCAGCCGGCGCCGGCGCCGCCGCGGGGCCTCAGGCTCGGGCAGCGCCAGGTCGGTCATCGGCGGCCTCGCGGGAGGCCGACGGTGGCGTCGCTCGAGGCCGGACCGGCGCCGTTGCCATGGCCATTACCGTTCATGCGCAAAAGGTTGGCCTTGATCACCAGCAGGGTGTCGACGAAGCGCTCGCAGGCCGGCTCGTCGAGGCCGTCGAGCGCGTCCTGGCGCAGCCCGGCGGCGAGCCCCCGCAGGGTCCGGATCAGCTCCTGCACCTGGCCGGTCAGATGCAACCGCTTGGCACGCCGGTCGGCAGGGTCGGCCCGCCGTTCGATCCAGCCTTTGGCCTCCAGCCGGTCGAGCAGCCGCCCGAGGGAGGGTTTTTCGATCTCCAGGATGTCGGCGAGCTCGGACTGGGTGATGCCCTGATTGCGGAACAGATTGTTGAGCACCCACCATTGCGAGCGGGTCAGGCCGAGCTCCCTGGCGCGCCGGTCGTAGGCGACCCGCATCAGGCGCGCGACGTCGTGCACCAGAAAGCCGAAATTGCGCTCGGGCTGCGGCTCGTCCATGGCCTCCGATGATAGTTGCTTAGCTTATAATTGCCAAGCACAAAGCCCCCCACCGGCACCGAGCTTGTCGCGCCAACCGCACCATGCTAGTCTTTCTGACCAGACGAACCAAAGAGGTCGGACATGCCAAGCTGGCAGGTGCACCACGCGAAGAGCAAGCTCAGCGAGCTGCTCGAGCGCGCCCAGCGCGAGGGCCCGCAGGTCATCACCAAGCATGGCGTCGAGCGGGCGGTCGTGCTTTCGATCGACGACTATCGCAGGCTCCTGGCGCTCAAGCCCAGCCTGAAGGACTACTTGCTTTCCGGGCCGAAGGTGGACGACTTCGAGATTGAGCGCAGTCGCGATCTCGGGCGCAAGGTCGATCTGTGAGCTACCTCCTCGACACCAACGTCGTTTCCGAGACGCGCAAGCGCCGGCCCGAGCCGAAGGTGGTCCGCTGGCTCGAGAGCTCTGCCGCGGACGCCCTCTACATCAGCGTGCTGACGCTCGGCGAGATCGCCAAAGGCATTCAGCTGCAACACCCGCGAGACCCGGCCGCCGCCGCAGGCCTCGAACAGTGGTTGGTGGGCCTTGGCGAGCAGTTCACCGATCGCATCGTTGAGGTGGATCGCGAGATCGCGAACTGCTGGGGCCGGCTCAGCGCCGACCCGCAGTTACCGGTCGTGGATGGCCTGTTGGCCGCCACCGCGGTTGTCCGCGGGCTCACGCTCGTGACCCGCAACACGCGGGACGTGGCACGCACCGGCGTGGCGCTCGTCAACCCATGGCAATGAGCGCGGCCGCGCCGGTCATGGCCGAACCAGGCGCTGATCGAAAATGGCCGGGCGTTCAGGGCCGCGCTCGATCCGGGCGGCGTCCGGATGGCGCTGGTTGAGCAGCACGTTCGGCTCGAACGGTGACAACGCCGAAGGCACGATCAGGAGAGCGGTCTCGCCACGATCATACCAGGCATCGCCGTAGGCTCGGCTGAGCGCGTAGCCGGCGCTATCCCACCCGGGCAGCGCGTCCGGCTCGAGCCGGCGCCGCGCGATCGCCGCCGGAATGGTCGCGACCACGAAGCGCATGTCGGGCGGCAGCCTGGCCGCGTTCCAATGCACCAGATTCTCGAGGAGCGCGAGGGCATAGGCGGATGCCGCGTCGATGATGCTGCGGCCGGGCGTGCACCAGCGACTGCCGAACCGGCGAGCGCCACCGCCATCGAAGATCGGGTACGCCGCGTTCGCGATCCGGAAGACCTCGAAGCGCCCGTCAAACCGGGAGGCCATGAAGCCCGCGCTCGAGGACCTCCTCCACCTGGCGAGCACCGATCTCGGTCATCGCGACCTCGAGGGGGGTCCGGTTGTCGAGCTCGGGATGCGGGGCGTTCATGAAGCGCCGCGCCTCATCCCCCTCGCGCCAGATCGTCGCGGCGAGGGCGAAGACCCGCGCCAGGCGCTCGGTTCGCTGGCTGTGAGCGGCGTTCAGGTGATCGTGACGCAGGTAGGTGGCCTTGGGCACGATCCGGTACTTGAGCCGCGTGCCCTCGGCCGGGCCAGCCACATGCGCCATCAGCGCGTCGAGCGCGGCCCTGGGCAGTCCGGCCGCGACCGCCCGATCCAGCTCCGACCACGACATGACGCGGCTGCCGAGCGTAGGGCGTCCGCCCAGGACCTCGGCGATTTGCGCAGCTGGCACCATCGCAAGCGCTCGTCATCCAGACTAGCCTGTGACCGAATGTGGTCTCGCACGACACCATGGGCAAGAAAAAGCCCGGGCCGCGGCCCGGGCTTCAGGTTGGGGCAGCGGGCCCGGCCCGCTCAGATCGCGCCCTTGCTCATCTGGTCGGCGATGTAGTCGGCCTGGCGGATCGCCAGGGTGACGATGGTGAGCGTCGGGTTCTCGGCAGCACCGGTCGTGAACTGGCTGCCGTCCGAGATGAACAGGTTGTCGATGTCGTGGGTCTGGCCGTGCTTGTTGCAGACCCCGTCGGCGGGCTTGGCGCTCTGCCGGTTGGTGCCGAGATTGTGGGTCGAGGGATAGGGCGGCGTCTCGTAGACCCGCCTGGCCCCGACCGCCTCGTACAGCGCGCGGCCCTGCTTGAAGGCGTGGTTGCGCATCGCGAGGTCGTTGGGGTGGTCGTCGTAGTGGACGTTCGGGATCGGCAGACCGAAGGCGTCCTTCTCCTCGGGATGGAGCGTGACCCGGTTGGATTCCTGCGGCATGTCCTCGCCGACGATCCACATCCCGGCCATGTGGGCGTAGTTCTCCATCGCCCAGGCGAAGTCGCGGCCCCAGGCGCCGGGGTCGAGGAACGCCGCCATGAACGGCAGGCCGAGCGAGAGGGTCTCGAACTCGTAGCCGCCGACGAAGCCGCGGCTCGGATCGTTGGCCGCCTCGTCCTGGACGATCCCGGCCATCGTGGTGCCGCGATACATGCGCACCGGCTCATCGAAGATCGCGTAGACCGAGCCCGTGGTGTGGCGCATGTAGTTGCGGCCGACCTGGCCCGAGGAGTTGGCGAGGCCGTCCGGATACTTGGCCGAGGCCGAGTTCAGGAGCAGCCGCGGGCTCTCGATCGAGTTGCAGGCGACGCAGACGATCCGCCCCTTCTGCACCTGCTGCTTGCCGTCCTTGTCGGCGTACAGCACGCCCGTGACCTTGCCGGCATCGTCGTGCTGGATCTGCAGGACCATCGACTGCGGCCGCAGGTCGAGCTTGCCGGTCGCCTCGGCCTTCGGGATCTCGGTATAGAGCGTCGACCACTTGGCGCCCATCTTGCAGCCCTGGAAGCAGAAGCCGAGCTGGTGGCAGGAGTTGCGGTCGTCGCGCGGCCGCGAGTTGATCGCCATCCGGCCGGTGTGGACGGTCTGGTAGCCGATCCGGGTCGCGCCGTTGTACATCACCTTGAAGTTGTTGTTGCCCGGTAGCCCTGGAATGTCGTTGGTCCGGGTCACCCCCATCTTGTCCTCGGCCTTGGCGTAGTAGGGGTCCATCTCGGCGTGGGTGAGCGGCCAGTCGAGCAGATTGGCGCCCGCGATCTCGCCGTAGGTGCTCTTGTCCTGGAACTCGTGCTCCTGGAAGCGCAGCGAGGCGCCCGCCCAGTGGGTGGTGGTGCCGCCGACCGTCTTGCAGATCCAGGCCGGCAGGTTCGGAAAATCCTTGGCGACCCGCCAGTTGCCCGAGGTGGTGCGCTTGTCGAGCCAGGCGAGCTGCAGGAACGACTTCCATTCGTCGTTGACGAAATCCTCGAACTCGACCCGCTTGCCGGCCTCGAGCAGAACCACCGGCACGCCCTTCTGACAGAGCTCGTTGGCGAGCGTGCCGCCGCCGGCGCCGGAGCCGATCACGATCACGACCGAATTGTCGTTCAGATCATACTGTGCCATGACGTTTGTCCCTCCCCCCTCACAGCTCGACCGGCGGGCTGGCCTCGGGCGGCGGATCCGGCAGCCAGCCGAGATCGTTGAAGCCGCGCTCGATGTAGCCGCCGAACTCGTAGGACGGGCCCTCGTAGCCGAACGCCTCCCAGATGCGCGGGTTGTTGTAGAGGACGGCGACCACCTTGAACCGGATGGTCTGGAAGAAGTCGCTGCTCTCGATCGCCTCGAGGGCCATGAGCTGGTTGCCCTCGGACATCTCCACGAACGGCATCGGCATCGCCTTGTCGAGCCCGGCGATGCCGTCCTTGAGCAGCGCCGCCGTCTCGGGCTTGGCCTTGGCGTCCTGATCGAGCGCCTCGACCACCGCCGCGTAGTACTGGTCGCCGAGGCTCGGGTGCGGGTAGATCACGCGCAACGCCTTGAGCAGGGTCGCGCCATCACCGCCGCTCAGCGCCTCGAGGGTCATCGCCCAGGCGCCGTCGGGCGCCATCAGCAAGGTCGTGCCGCCGACCGCGGCGACCACCGCCGCGCCGGCTGCCGCTTGTCCCGATTTCTCCAGGAACCGGCGGCGGTTGATTCCGGATCTGTGCATCCCTGCATGCTCCCTGATGGTGATGTTCGTGGCGCCTCGCCCGAGACGCGCGCTCAGTCTGTCACCGCTCGGCCCTTCCGAGCAATCCTCTTCTCGTCGATCATAGCTACAGCTAGTCGACCTCGTCCTCGGCGATGATCCAGGGCTCCTCGAGTGCGGCCGCCTGCCACTCGAGGAAGGCCGGCCAGGCGAGCACGGCATCGGCATAGGCCTGTGCCATCGGCTCGAGGCCGACGCCATAGGTCCGAAACCGCGTCGCGACCGGCGCGTACATGGCATCGGCCGCGCAGGGTTCCCCGAACAGGAAAGGGCCGCCGGCACCGAAGCGGCTCCGGCAGTCCTGCCAGATCGCGCCGATCCGGGCGATGTCGGCGGCGAGCCCCGGCCCCTGGCCCTTGCCCGGCAGGCGCTTCTTCAGGTTCATCGGCATGTGCTGGCGGAGTGCCGCAAAGCCCGCGTGCATCTCGGCCGCGATCGAGCGGGCGAGCGCCCGGGCGTCGGGATCGGCCGGCCAGAGGCCCGCCTGCGGGCGCCGTTCGGCCAGATACTCGACGATCGCTAGCGAATCCCAGACCACGCGCGCCCCGTGCTTCAGGATCGGAACCTTGCCCGCCGGCGAGTGGCGGAGCAGCGCCGCGCGCGAGCCGGGCTCCGAGAGCCGCACGAGCTGCTCCTCGAACTCGATCCCGGCCATGTGCGCCGCCAGCGAGCCGCGCAGCGACCAGGACGAATAATTCCGGTTGCCGACCACCAGGGTGAAGGCGGCCATCCGTCTCAGTCCTTCGGGTCAGGCTTGGGTACGAGCTTGAGCGAGGCCGAGTTCATGCAGTAGCGCTGACCGGTCGGCTCGGGCCCGTCCGGGAAGACGTGGCCGAGATGGGCATCGCAACGGCTGCACAGCACCTCGGTCCGGGTCATGAAGAGGCTGTGGTCGGTCGCGGTGGTCACGGCCTCCGGGTCGACCGGCGCGAAGAAGCTCGGCCAGCCGGTCCCGGAATCGAACTTGGTCGCGGCATCGAACAGCGGCTGGCCGCAGCAGACGCAATGGTACACGCCCGGCTGCTTGGTCGCGTGATAGGCGCCGGTGAACGGCCGCTCGGTGCCCTTCATGCGGGCGATCCGATATTGCTCCGGGTGCAGCTGCCGGCGCCATTCGGCGATCGACTTGACGACTTTCTCGACCATCACGCGTCCTCCCTGGCCTGGACGGCGACCCCGTCGCTGAGATAGAGGGCGTCGGGCCGGACGTAAAGATGGCTCGCCCGGCACGGCTCAGCGCTTTCTATCCCGAACCCCATCCTCAGGTGGTCGGCACCGGTCCCCGATCCGGCGGAGCGGACATACGGTCTTACTGTTCATCGACTTGCAGGGCTACATCCCCGGCAAAACCCCGCTAACGCCCGAGGAAGCGCTCAAGGAGCTGCTATGGGGAGTTTACGTCCCGCGAGATCAGCCCTTGCCGGAGAACCGTGAGCAACTCGCGATCGAGTGGCAGGCGCACACCCGCGGGCTCGAGATGCTCCTCGTCCTCGACAACGCGCGCAACGAGGACCAGGTCAGGCCGCTCCTGCCCAATCATCCGACCTGCACCGTGCTCGTCACCTCGCGTGAGCGCTTTGGTCTGCCCGGAATCGCCACCATCCCACTCGACGAGATGATTGAGGACGAAGCCGCCGACCTTGTGCTGCGTCTGGCTAACACGTCCGAGCGCCGTCGGCTCGACCGGCGACAGGCCAAAGCGCTGGTCCTCTCCTGCACACACCTCCCGCTCGCGATCGAGCTTGCAACCGGCCGTCTTATCGTCAGCCAAACGCTGACGTCTGAGCAGCTGATAGCGGCAATCTCCACGGCCGAAGGTCGGTTGAACCACCTGCATCGGGGTGAGCGCAGCGTCAGATCAGAGCGATCCTCCAAGTGAGCCTAGATGCTTTAACACCCGAGACCCGCGCACGCTGGTCGGCTCTTGGCGTCTTCGAAGGCGGGTTCGTCGCAGTTTCGGCGGCCGCTGTCTGGGCTATCGAGGATGGGCAAACAATACTCGGAGACCTGGAACAGCGGAGCCTCGTGAGCTTCAACCCGGCAGGGAGACGCTATCAGCTCCACGACCTCATGCGAGCGGTGGCGCTGGAGGAATTGGCGCGGGACCAGGTCCGGCAGCGCGAAATTCACGGTCGCCATGCGGAGCACTTTTACGCCGTGCTTGAATTGGCCAACGCCCTCTACCGTTCCGGGCATGATGATGTCGGGCGCGGGCTTACGCTGCTCGACGCCGAACTTGCCAACATCCGCGCCGCCCAACGCTGGGCTGCCGGCGCGATGTTCGAGAACGACCGGGCAGCCGAATTGGCCCAGAACTTCCCAAACCACACATGCCTCCGGCTCCGGCTGGTGCCGGACGAGCATCTGGCGTGGCTCGAGACCTCCCTCGATGCCGCCGAGCGGCGCCGTGACCGCAGGGGCGAAGCCGAAGCTGCCGGCAACCTTGGCGTGATCTACGGGATGCGAGGCGAGCTCGACCGCGCCGAGCAAATGCACAAGAGGAGCCTCGCGATCGCGAAGGAACTCGGCATCAGGGATGTACATGGCGAGTTCGCACGCTGCGCTCGGTCTTGTTCATACGATGAAGGGGAATCTTGATGCTACGGAAACCATGCATCTAGAAGGGCTCGTTATTGAAGAAGCGCTGAATCGTAGAGAGGGTATGGCTCGGCAGTACGGCAATGTTGGCATTATCTACCAAATGCGGGGTGACCTCAGCCGAGCGGAGGAGATGCACGAGAAGAGCCTCGCGATCGAACTGGAACTGGGCCACAAGCAGGGCGTCGCCCAGGACTGCGGCAACCTCGGCAAGCTTTATGAGGAACGGGGCGAGATGGGTCAGGCGGTAACGTACTGGCGGAAGTCCCTCCGCTTCTATCGTGAGAACTGGCTATCCGCAACACTCAGGCGGTGCGGTGGCTGATGGCCCGGTAGGTGGTCGGTTGGGTGAGGACGGCCTGTTCGATCAGGCGGGCGAAGCGGTGGGCGATGCTCTTGGCGGTCCGGCGGTTGAAGATGGTATGGGGCGGGCGGCGAGGAGATGGCACCATCGTCGCTGGCAACAGGTGATGGAGTCTCTCATGCCCCAACCCAACGATCTGAGCCGGTGCCTCACCGCCTTCGAGCAGAGTGGCACCATCGTCGCGGTCGTCGAGATGAGCCAGTCGAGTTGGCTGGTCGCTGGCATTGTTCCCGGCGTCGCGCGTCATCCATTGAAGAAGCTGGCGCCGGACCCGGCTGCGCTGCTCGCCTTGTTGCGGCGCTGGCAGGACGAGGCGACCAAGGCGGGTTGCGGGATCACGCGGATCGCCGTCGCCTACGAAGCCGGCCGCGATGGCTTTTGGTTGGCGCGCTGGTTGCGGGCACGGAGCATCGAGGCGCAGGTCATCCATCCGACGAGCGTCGCCGTGTCGCGTGAGCACCGGCGGGCGAAGACCGACCGTCTCGACACGGGCTTGCTCAAGCGCGCATTTCTGGGCTGGTTGCGGGGCGAGCCCGACCATTGCAGCATGGCGGCGATCCCGACGCTCGAGGCTGAGGATGCCAAGCGGCCGAACCGCGAGCACCAAACCCTAGTGGGTGAGCGCACGCGGATCGTGAACCGGATGAAGGGCAGTTTGGCCCGCCTCGGCGTGCGGGGTTTCAAGCCAACGCTGCGTGGGGCCGCCGAGCGGCTCGTCGCGCTGCGCACCCCCGAGGACGAGCCCTTGCCGCCCAACACGCTCGCCGAGCTGCGGCGGGACATGGCGCGTCTCTGCGTCGTCAAGGAGCAGATCAAGGAGATCGAGGCCGCGCGCCTCGTGCGGCTGGCGGCGATGCCCGACACAGGACCCCATGCGATGGTGCGGCTGCTGGCGCGGGTCATCGGGCTCGGCCTCGAGACGGCAGACATGCTGGTCCACGAGATCCTTGCGCGCGATCTGCGCGATCGAAGGGCGGTGGCACGCTTTGCTGGCCTTACCGGAGCGCCGGACGAGAGTGGCAAGCGGCGCCGGGACAAGGGGCTCGCCAAGGCGGGCAGCGCCCGGGTCCGTCGCGGCATGATCCAGCTGGCTTGGCGCTTTTTGCTGTTCCAAAGGGACAGCGCCTTGGCGCAATGGTACCGAGCGCGCACCGCAGATGCCCGTGGCGGGACCCGCAAGACCATGATCGTGGCCCTGGCGCGCAAGCTGCTCATCGCGCTGTGGCGGATGGTGACGACTGGTGAGGCACCGGAGGGCGTGGCCCTGCGTCCGGCGACGTGAGTGTCGAAGACGACCCGACAGTTTCGGCGCCCGCCGTCGTGAGCACGGCGGTCTGCCGATGACGATCCGAGGTGGCGGTGACCCGAGCGTTCCGATGGCTTTCACGCCGCGTTGAAGCATGGGCCCGCCGCCCGGAGCTTCGCCGCCGATGCGCATGGCTGCATCATGGTCCGGATCCCCATGGATCGACCGAATACAAGCTCGTGGCGCGTTGAGCCGCGCCCGATGGCGAGCTCCCCTCGGATAATTCGCCCCAACCGCGGTCGTCACCACGAAATCGACCCGACAAAGGAGTGCCGCGGAACTTAGCCCTTGACACTCATAGCCCCATACAAGCGGAACACGAACTCGTCGAGATAGGCCTGGAGGTGCGGGCGGCGGAGGCCGTGGTAGACGCCGAGCGCCCAGGTTTTGAGGTTGGCGAACACGCGGTGCACCCAGGGCAGGACGACGTGGGCGGCCATCGGGCCGATGACGTGCGGCTCGTGATCGACGCCCGGGGCGCCCGGATAGCCGGACCAGCCGTCGGTCTTGGCGGTGGCGCCGGGCGCGAGGTCGGCGCTGGAGGAAGGCGTGCAGGCTCCTGGCGGAAAAGTCCTCGATCGCGGCGAGCCGGATGCGGCCCGGCCCGCCGGCCGGACCTCGACCGCGCCGGCGATCAACAGCTTGCCCTGGCCCGAGCGGCCGCCGCCGGCGGTCGGCGGGTCGTCCTTGGCGCGGCAGGGGATCTCGGTCTCGTCGACCTCGACCAGGCCGGCGAGCGGGCTGGCGGTCGGGCGCGACCAGGGCGCGGCGCAGCTTGGCGCACAGCAGCCAGGCGCTCTTGTAGGAGCCGAGGCCGAGCTGCTTTTGCAGTTGCAGCGCCGAGATGCCGTTCGAATGGGTCGCCATCAGATAGGCCGCCCAGAACCACACGGTGAGCTTAAGCTTGGAGCCGTGCAGCACGGTGCCCGCGGTCACCGAGGTCTGGCGATGGCAGGCGGCACACTCGAAGGTCCAGGCCTTGGTCGTCAGTGCCCACCCCTTGAGGCTGGCGCAGGCCGGGCAGACGAAGCCGTCCGGCCAGCGCGCGGCGGCCAGGTAGGCGGCGCAGGCGGCGTCATCCGGAAAGCGCCGCTGGAACTCGAGCAGCGAGCGCGGAAAGTCGGCCATGAGAGCCTCCGGGGTGGCGTTTGTTCTCTTTTTGTTCTGCCATACCCGGTGCCCCCTGTCACCACATATTGTGCCGCCGGACCCTCAGGGATAAGCCTTCTACCATAAACGTACGATTTAGCGACACGCATTCAAACTCCAACTTCGGGAGGATAACCGAATCCCGATCCGTCTACACGCGCTACGCCGCAGTTGGTTCTTTGATCTTGAACAACATGACTTCCTACCTCTTTGCAACTTTGTGAATGGGCACTTCGCGCAGGAGGATGTGGAGCGCACCGCATCCGCAGTCGTTACGTATGCCAACAGCCTTCTATCCCCACAGAGGCAGATGAAGTAATGCACAAAACGGCCTGCTCGCTCCGTTCAACCCTACCCTCCGCAGGTACAGTTAAAATGTAAGCGAGCAAGAACATTAGCACTCTCGCTCCCAACAACACTCACTGTACTGTTTCTCTTACTCTCAACAGTGAGCTATCTCCCCATTGTAAACGCGGACGATTTCGATTCTCTCTTCTACGGGCTATGAAGAGGTTGATCCGACGTTCCGTGGCTACATCAAGTTTATTGAATGCCAAGAACAACACGAGATTATATGCTCTACAGAAAACGGATTGTGGTGTACCGCGGATTTAACCGAGATGGGCGCTTGGGCGACCGGGCAATCCGCCTTTGGAAATCGCTTGTTCGTAAATCTTTCGGGAAGTTTCACGTGCTGGAATGTGAAAAATTCTAATTGTCGCATCCCGCTTAAGATGTTGTTTTCACGTTCAAAGATCACGTCAACGTTTGTCGAAGGCTTTGTCGATTTTGAGCTCGAAGACTGAACAACGACACCTCAGTGCAAGCAGCTGTTCCCGCTGACCTGCGGTCGCGTCCCGGGGGGCAAAGATCGATTCCGCTTGGATGTGTTGTGGCCATTTTCCCTCAAAGATACAAAGGTGTATTTAACTCATCTATATTTTACGGATTCTCCAAAGCAACCACCGCTACAGATATTCCATGGAGAGTGTCGCATTCTTTCTTTCATGGAAGGTTCACAGATCAAATAGCTGCAGCGAGAGCGTCGCGTCGCTCGCATCGGCGATGTGTCGGGCGATCGCCGGC
>CAVSRN010000053.1:0-49231 GCA_963730195.1 uncultured Alphaproteobacteria bacterium | reverse complement strand
TTAGCGGCCAGGAGCTGTTCTACGCCGCAGCCGTGGTCGAGGCCGCCTCGGAGCAAGAGGGCTATGACTTTGGCTACGCTTGGATCTATCCCTTCATTAACCTGATACCGCGCGCCTGGTGGCCGGACAAGCCGTATCACAGCGACTGGTCGATCAACCGGCGCCAATTGGTCCAACAATACGCGGGCTGGACCGTCGCGGGCGGCGCCGCCACGACCGGCATCGCAGATGCGTTCCTCGACTTCTCGTGGTTTAGCATTGTCGTCTGGCTGATCTTCGGCTGGTGGGGCGGCGTAATTTGGCGGCGGGCAACCACGACGAACTGTGCGATCGACGTCGCTTGCTTATGGGCCTTCCTGGTAATGGCCGTCTACTTCGTCACCCAGGGTTACGATGCGGCCTGGCACGCTTGGCTTTTTTGTATGGTCCCGATCTGGTTCCTGAACTTTCTGATGTCGACAATGGCGGCTCGCCCAGAGCTTGGGCAGGTCGTGTTGGGCTCGCTCCGTGCGCGGGCGGCTCATAAGCTTCAGAGCCCGGCACCATGAGCCGATCCTCGACGCCACGGATCGCCATTTGTTTCCACGGGCTGGGACCTTACCACCATGCGCGCTTGGCGGCGGCGGCTGCCCGGTGTGGCGTCGTTGCTGTGGAGTTCTCGCGGCAGGACAACGTCAATCTGTGGAACTATGTTCGGGGCGCGTGCGGCTTCGTCCGAATGACCGTCTTCAACGACGATGTCGACCTGGATGACCGCGAGCCGGCAGAAATCAAGTGTGAGGTGCAGCGTACTCTCGACCAAATCGATCCGGTAGCATTGGCGATTCCGGGCTGGTCTCACCCTGGTCTCTCGCCGGCCTGGACTGGTGCGTGCAACGTCAGCGAGCAGCGGTTCTCTTGTCCGACAGCGCCGCGCATGACAGGCCGCGCCCCTTGTGGGGGGAGGCGGTGAAACGGCGAGTGGTGGGTCTCTTCGGCGCTGCGCTCGTGGGAGGTGCGCCCCATCGGGCCTATGCCCGCTCGCTTGGTATGAGCGATGATGCCGTGTTTTACGGCTACGATGCCGTCGACAACTCGCATTTCGCTGGTGGGGCCTCGGCAGCCCGCGCCACTGCCGGAACCTGGCGCGAAGCGCTCGGACTGCCGGAACGCTTTTTCCTCGCCGTAAGCCGTTTCGTCGAGAAGAAGAACTTGATTCGGCTTCTCGACGCCTATGCGTGCTATCGACGAACCACGACGGGATCCTGTTGGTCGTTAGTCGTGCTTGGAGATGGAGCACTCAGGTCGACCATCGAAGCGCAGGTGCGCGGCCTGAGGTTGGACGAGCACATTCTCCTCGGGGGTGTCAAGCAATACGACGAGCTGCCGATTTACTATGGCTTGGCGTCCGCCTTCGTGCACGCCAGCACGACCGAGCAATGGGGGCTCGTCGTCAACGAAGCCATGGCGAGCGGGCTGCCGGTGCTCGTCTCCGAGCGCTGTGGCTGCGTCCCGGACCTCGTGCGAGACGGCGTCAACGGCTTCACCTTCGATCCCTACGACGTCGAGGCCTTGGCCGGACTGATGCAGCGGGTCGCCGCCATGACCGACGAGCAACGCCACGCGATGGGTCAAGCCAGCCAGCGGATCATCGCCGACTGGGGGCCGGAGCGCTTCGCCGATGGCCTGATGCGGGCGGTCCAAGTCGCGATGAGCCGGCCGCCGCCGAAGGCGTCGTGGCTCGACAGGTCGCTTGTCTGGGCGCTGGTGCATCGATGAAGGTCGGGCTGCTCACGGCGCACGCCTCGCGCCGCGCCGCCGGCGTCTGGCCCAGCGTGGAGCGCCTGGGCAGGGCCTTGGCCCAGAACGCCGTCGAGGTCGAGATCTTCGGCCTTGTGGACGCTTCGAGCGGCGTCGATGACGGGCAAGCGGGCGCGCCGCCGCCGAACCTGCACCCCGTGATCGGGAGCGCCGCCTTCGGCTATGCGCCAGGCCTTGGCGCCGCGCTCGAGGCCGGGCGTCTCTGCTGCTCCACGCGAACGGCATCTGGATGTATCCGTCGCTCGCGAGCCTGAGGTGGAGCCGGCGCGGCGCGCGGCGACCCTACGTCATCAGCCCCCATGGCATGCTCGACCCCTGGGCGGTGCGCAACGCCGTCTGGAAGAAGCGACTGGTCGGCTGGTGGTTCGAGGATGCCCATCTCGCCGGCGCGGCCTGCTTGCATGCCCTCGCCGATTCCGAGGCGCGCGCGATCCGCAGCTACGGCCTGCGCAACCCGATCTGCGTCATTCCGAGCGGCGTCGATCTGCCGGCAGACGAGCCGCCGGGCGCCCCCCGCCTGGGCGGCCGAGGCGGGCGGTCGCCGCGTGCTCCTGTTCCTCGGCCGGCTGCACCCGAAGAAGGGGTTGCTCAACCTGGTCCGCGCCTGGGCCGAGGTCCAGGCCGACCGTCCTGCCGGGGCCGCGGACTGGGTGCTGGTGATCGCCGGCTGGGATCAGGGCGGCCACGAGGCGAGGCTGCGGCGCTTGATCGACGAGCTCGGCGCCGCCGGGACGGTCCGCCTGGTCGGCCCGCAGTTCGGCGACCAGAAGGCGGCGAGCCTCGCGTTCGCCGATGCCTTCGTGCTGCCCTCCGTCAGCGAAGGCCTGCCGGTGGCGGTTCTCGAAGCCTGGTCCTTCAGCCTCCCGGTGTTGATGACCGATGCCTGCAACCTGCCGGAGGGCTTCGCCGCCGGCGCCGCGCTGCGCATCGAGCCCGATCCCGCGCCGATGGCCGAAGCCCTGCGCAGTCTGATCGCGATGTCGGATGCCGACCGGCAAGCGATGGGCACCCACGCTCGCGCCCTGGTCCGGGAGAGGTTTCAGTGGTCCGAAATTGCCCGGCAGATGAAGTCGATCTACGAGTGGCTGCTGGGCGGCGGGCCGGCCCCGGCATGCGTCGTGACCGACTGATGACCGCGAAGCATCCGCCCCTTTCGGTCATCATCCTGACCCACAACGAAGAGCACAATCTGCCGGCCTGCCTGGCGAGCCTCCGCGGTCTCGACGCCGAGATCTTCGTCGTCGATTCCGGCAGCTCGGATCGCACCATCGAGATCGCGCGCGCGGCCGCCTGCCACGTGGCCCTGCATCCGTTCGAGAACTACGCCCGCCAGCGCAACTGGGGCTTCGACAACCTCTCGATCGCC
Organism: uncultured Alphaproteobacteria bacterium; assembly: GCA_963730195.1. Taxonomy (GTDB): domain Bacteria; phylum Pseudomonadota; class Alphaproteobacteria; order Geminicoccales; family Geminicoccaceae; genus DATAOG01. The sequence continues at coordinate 46,065 of CAVSRN010000053.1, read as the reverse complement.
ACGCCCTGGACCCTCTGCCTCGATGCCGACGAGCGGCTCACGCCCGAGCTCGTGGTCGAGCTCGGCGCCCTCCTGACGCAGCCCGACGTCCCGCACCACGGCTACATGCTGCGCAAGCGCACCCTCTTCATGGGTCGCTGGATCCGGCATGGCGGCCAGTATCCGGCCTGGCACCTGCGCCTCTTCCGCTCCGGCCACGGTCGCTGCGAGGATCGCCTCTATGATCAGCACTTCGTCGTGGACGGCCAGGTCGGCAGCCTCGCCCACGACTATATCGACGTGATCACCAGCGACCTCGGCACCTTCATCGCCCGCCACAACCGCTGGGCCGAGCTGGAAGCGCGGGAGATCCTGGCGGCGACCGGCGCCGCATCGCCGCAGCAGGCCAGAGTGACCGCCCGGCTCACCGGCACGGCGATCGAGCGCCGACGCTTTCTCCGCACGCGCGTCTATCAGCGCTTCCCGCTGTTCGTCCGCCCGTTCCTGTTCTGGATCTACGGCTACGTCTTCCGCCTGGGCTTTCTCGACAGCGTCGAAGGCCTGATCTTTCACACCCTGCAGCGCTTCTGGTTCCGGTTCCTCGTCGATGCCAAGATCTGGGAGATGACCCGCAGCATCGGATCAGTAGATCGAACCGGCAGCAATCCTGAATCTGGCGCCCTGGTCGAGAACCTGAACGACGCGGCCGGGCTCGGAGGGTTCCCGACCGGCGGCCCTCCGAACCCGGCGTGAAGAGCCTACAGCTGATCAACCAAGAGTCAAGCGAAATAGGACTGAATGCAAGCAAGATAGGCCGCCGTGCGCTTCGTCCCCGGCCGCCTGCCAGCGCCATCGTCCGCCGAACCCCGCTCGAACGCCTTGATCACGAACGAAAGCGGCCCTAGGCTATTGTTCCTTGACATAGGAATATCGCCGCATTACAAGACTGAGACCCACATCCAGCAGCCGGAAGATGCCATGTCCTCAACTCGCCTGACGGTGATCGCCCTCCAGCCGCGCCCCCTGCCGTCGGGAGCATTGCCGATGATCGAAGGCATTGGTCGATGACCGCGCTCACCCTGAGTTCCCTCAGCCGGAGCCTCGGCCTCAGCCCGCGCCAGCGCACGAATTCTGGAGGTTCCGATCCCGATCGTTCAGGCCGGCCTGATCGCCGAATGGCGCTTCAACGAGGGCGCCGGGCAGGTGCTCACCGACCAGACCGGCAACGGTCACCACGGCCGGCTCGGCAGCACCACCGGCGCGGATGTCAACGATCCGACCTGGACGGCGCAGGGACTGAGCTTCGACGGCGGCGACTACGTCGAGCATGACCCCGTCGGGATCTCCGGCGGTGCCGCTCGGACCGTCCTGGCTGTCGTCAAACCCGGTCCCAGCGCAACGTTTGGTCTCGAGTGGCCCGGCACCGGCCCGAACTTCCAGCGCTGGACCCTGCGCGACAAAATAGAGGTGTTCGCCAAGATCAGGCTGGAAGTCGCCGGGGCCGGTCATACCACGACCTTCGCCGTACCGGCTTCCACCTGGATCTTCGTCGGCGTCACCCAGTCGGGCAGCAATCTCAACACCGCCATCGTCTATCTCAACGGCAGCTCACAGAACGTCACGGCCGCGGCGACCCTCGACACCAAGGGCAATTTCACCTGGGGGCGCGAGAACGGGGCGACCGTGCCCATGCAGGCGGCCTACGGCCTCGTCTACAACCGGGCCCTTTCGCCAGCGGAAGTCGAGCAGAACCGCAATGTGTTGAAGGATATGTTGGCGCCACGCGGCATTGTGCTGCCATAGCCAGGCAGCGTCGGCTGCGGCCGCTCAGCTCGACGATCATCGCCTTCGGCGTCGAGTCCATGAGCGTTGCGGCCGCGCCGAGCACCGCGCCCCTTCGCCCATCGGAAAATCGAAAAAATCACAGCGTACCGAGAAATAATCCCTGGAAAATCGGGAAAATCGCAGCGAGCGGAGAAAATATGCCGCGGAAAATCGCAAAAACCGCCGTCGCCTTGAGAAATGCGCCCGGCATGGTCGGCCAGGCACGCGATCATCCCTGTCCGCCAGGCGGCACGTTGCAAGCCAGGGCCGCAACTCATCGCCGGCAGCGCTTCGCCCGGCGGCCCGTCCCCGGACAGGCTCCCGTCACCCAATTCGTGGGAGGCCGCAGATGACCAGCAAGGCCAGCCTGAACGGCCGGGCGGAGGTCAGTCGGCGCAATGGCGCCCGCTCGCGCGGGCCCGTGACCGCCGAGGGCCGCGCGGGCTCGGCGCGCAACGCCCTCAAGCACGGGCTGCGGGCGAGCAAGGTTCAGCTGCTCAGCAATGAGAAAGAGGCGGAGTTTTTGAGCCTCGCCACGGCGCTGCGCGAGGAGCTGGCACCCGCAGGCCCGCTACAGGAGCACTTGGCCGGCCAGATTGCGCTCGCCATCTGGCGCGCGCGCCGTTCCGATCGCATCGAGACCGAGCTGTTCAACTACTTAACGAGCCATCGTTAAGGTTTGGTTAATGCCCGACGATCCATCCAGGGTCGAGCTCTTTGCCGACGCGCACCGGCTCGACATGGACTCCGGGCTCGACCACGTCGCTCTCGGGGATCGGCTCACCGTCGATCTGCAGGCTCTCGAGATAGGCCCCGATCGCCTCGGCCGCCATGGCGCGGGCTTCCTCCAGGCTCTCGCCATAGCTCACGAGCCCCGGCGACGGACAGGTGACCGTATACCCACCCTCCGGCTCCGGCTGGAGCAGGACGTTGTAGGTATGCTCGCTCGCCGCGATAAATTTCTGCCGCGCCATGTCGGGCCTCTTCGTCACCGTCGTCACAGCAAGATCGGCCTCCCGTCCGCCGAACGCAATGGCACGGGCCTTGAGGCTCCGCGGGCTCGACCCGGCGATGAAGCCCAGAGTTGACACGGCCGCGCCTCGGATGCCCTCCTACGCTTGGTCCCCCAAACGACCAGGACCAGCTCGGAGCGCCGCCGGGTGACCGGAACACTTCGACGTCTTCCTGAGCTACAGCCACAACGACCGGGACGCGGCGACCAACCTCCGCGGTCAGCTCGATCGGCACGGGCTGTCCGTGTTTCGGGACGAGGAGAGCATCCGCGAGGGCGATCTCTGGCTCGAACCGGCTGCAGGACGCGGTTGACGCCTGCGGCAGCTTCGTCGTGCTGGTCGGGCGCGACGGGGTGCGGCGCTGGATCGGCGCCGAGACCCAGGCGGCGCTCAGCCGTTACTTCGGTCCCCACGACGACACGCTAGCGCCTGCCGATCTTCCCGATCCTGCTGGGGACGACCGACCCGACGACGCTTCCGGCATTCCTCCGGCTGTTCCAGGCACGCCCTGGAACGGGACCGATCCCCTGCCCGAGAGCCTGCTCGAGCAGATCCGCGAGCGGACCATCGTCGCGAGCCAGGCGATCGCCTTCGAGGGCTGCCCGTTCGTCGGCCTCGACGCCTACCGCCCGGACCAGGCGCAGCTGTTCTTCGGCCGCCAGAAGGAGACCCTGGACGCGCTCGCCTGCTTCGATCGACCGCCGCGCCCGGGCAGCCCGACCGTCCGCTGGCTGGAGATCAACGGCAACAGCGGCTCCGGCAAGTCCTCGCTGATGAACGCCGGCCTCCTGCCGCTGGTCGATCAGGGCTGGCTGTGGCCGCGCACCGGATTCGAGCGCACTGGCGGCGGATCGGGCCGATGATGCCGGGCGAGCGCCCGGTCGGCGATGCTGGCCGAGCACTTGGCCCGCGCCTTCGGCGCGAGATGAGCCGACGTCCGCCGACGCCTGGAGGACGGCGACGAGCGCGCGCTCGCCGACTGGCTGCGCGGCCGCAAGCCGGACGAGCAGACCGCCTTCCTGCTCGCGATCGATCAGTTCGAGGAGCTGTTCACCTTCGCCGATCCGGACGAGCGCGCCGGCTTCGATCGCCTGCTCGCCGCCGCGCTGGCCGATGCCGACTGCCCGCTGTTCGTCATCTCGACGGTGCGCGCGCGACTTCCTCGACCGCTTCGACGACCTGCCGCGGCTGGTCGCCGTCGCGCAACCGCGTCGGCCAGGCCCTGGACGCTGCCGCCGATCGGCGTCGACGGGCTGCGCGAGATCATCTCCGGCCCGGCCCGGCTCGCCGGCCTCGACGTGAGCGAGGTCCAGGAGGCCATGGTCGCCGAGGCGCGCGACGAGCCGGGCGCGCTGCCGCTGGTCGAGAACGCGCTCCACTGGCTCTGGGAACAGCGCACGGACGATCGCCTGAGTGGCCGACTGCTCACCGATCAAGGCGGGCTCGCCGGCATCCTCAGCCACAGCGCCGATGACCTGCTCGCCAGCCTCGGCAGAGCAGCGCGAGCGGGCCCTGGAGCTCTTGTTCCGCCTGGTCAAGGTCGATCCGGAAGGCCGGCGTCACACCCGCCGGCGGATGCCGCTGGCCGAGGCCGTCGCGGTCGCCGGCGGCGGCGAGCGCGGCCGGGCGCTGGTCGATCGCCTCGCCGGCGCGCGCGCCCGCGACGGCGGCAAGGCCGAGGCCCGCTGCGGCTGATCACCGTCACCGAGGACGGCGGAGACCGGACGACGGGCCGGCGCAGACGCTGGGTCAACCTGATCCACGAGACGCTGATCCGCAGCAAGGGGCTGGACGCCGAGGGCAAACCGCAGCCCTACTGGCCGACGCTCTGGCGCTACATCGAGCAGACACAAGGATCGGGCGGCGCGGCGCGAGCGCCTGCAGCTGCTGGCGCGGGAGTGGAAGGAGCCGCAGAAGCCTTGCGCGGCTCTTCGGGCTCGCCGGCTGGTCGGCGCTTTCGGCTTCCGCGGTCTCGCCGCGCCTGGGAGCCTCGAGGCGCGCTATCTGCGCTGGAGCCGGGCCGGCGCCCTCGTGTCAAGTGGCGCTTCTGGCGGCGATCCTGGCTCCGGTCGGCAACGGCCTCTACTGGGCCGGTGCGCGGGCTCCCGATCGAGGCGGCTGGTGGACCGTTGGGCTTACATCCTGTCCGGAAGCCTCCGCTTCCCGATCTTTAGTCGAGATCCGGGAGAGCCGTTCAGGATGGGGAGCGATGAATTCGGCGAGAGACCCATCGCACCAGGTCACGTTCGCCGCCGCCTTCCATTCAGCGCGACCGAGGTGACGTTCGAGCAGTGGGATGCGTGCGTCGCCGACGGCGGCTGTCGGAGCTACCGCCCGGGCGATCAGGGCTGGGGGCGGGGAACCCGGCCGGTGATCAACGTCTCCTGGGACGACGCGCAGGCCTATGTTGCATGGCTCGGCCGGAAGAAGGGCGAGACCTGTCGGCTGCCGAGCGAAGCCGAGTGGGAGCATGCCTGCCGCGCCGGCACGACGACCAAGTACGCGCTGCCGGCTCCGAAGGGCAGCGACGACATCGGCGACAAAAACCTCGCCAACTGCGCCGACTGCGGCAGCGAGCGGGGTGATAAGCAGACCGCGCCGGTTGGCAGCTTCCCCGCCAACGCCTGGGGTCTGCACGACATGCACGGCAACGTCTTTGAGTGGGTGGAGGACTGCTGGCACGACGGATACGCCCAAGCCCCTGCGAATGGTCGGGCCTGGCTCGAAGAGGATGGCGGCGACTGCAGTGCCCGGGTGCTGCGCGGCGGGTCCTGGAACCTCGATCAGGTCAACGCGCGCTGCGCCTACCGCAACGGGAACGACCCGAGCTACCGGGACGACCGCCTCGGTTTTCGTGTTGTGTGTTCGTCCCCCATTGTTGGTCACTGATCGCTGAAGGGCGCCGCGTCAGCGGCGCCCACGGCGCGCAGCGCCGTTTGCGATTTTTTTCGGTCCTGCTGCGCCCGCCGGTGCTCGGCGGGAAACGGGGTCAGGACTCTTTATGCGGAGCCCGACTCCGCATTCTCACGCGATGCGCGGCAGCATGGCACGGATTCGAGCCGCCCGGCGCACGCCGAGGAATCCGGCTCCCGCCTCCATCTCAGCTCCATCGGGTCGCCAGGGGCGCCGCATTTCGGTCCGGACGAGTTCGGCCAATCTTGCCGTTCTCCGATGGATTTCAAGCAGATGCGAGGCGTTGAAATCGCAGTCTCTGAGCTTGATGCCGGGTTGACGGAAGATTGATGTCGCTGATCCGACGGCTTTATTTGAGCTGTCAAAGTACATCAGGCTACGGATTCGTCGCATGGCAAGTCGCGGATGCGCCACTTTTGCGCCACTTTCGCCGCATGGCAAGTCCAACGCAGCCGCGTCAACCGGATGGCTGCGGGAAAGTGGCTCCAGCGCCGATCAATCCGGCCCAATTCCGAAGGTTCTTGACCACAACTTTGCCTCAGTCAGCATCACTTGCGAGCATTACCGCGGTCGATCTGGGCAATGGCTGAATTCTTGCTTAATCGGTCCCTGTACCTGACGGGTTCTATCGAAGTCCGATCTAGGCGGACAGCATTTCGAAACCGGTCACTCGCTCGTGCGGGCCTTGACGTAGGAGCCGGGGGCGTCCTCGAGGGGCGAGAGCTGGCCGTCGCCCGGGTGGCGGGCGGGGATCTTTTTGCCGGCCTTGCGGGCGAGCCAGCGGCCCCAGTCGGGCCACCAGGAGCCCTCCTGGAATTTCGCGCCCGCGAGCCATTTTTCCGGGTCGGCCGGCAGCCGCTGGCTGCTCCAGTAGCCGTATTTGTGGGCGGTGGGCGGGTTGATGATGCCGGCGATGTGGCCCGAGGCGCCGAGGATGAAGCGCTTCGGGCCGGCGAACAGCTGGGTGCCCGGGTAGCAGGACGGCCAGGGCGCGATGTGGTCCTCCTTGGTCGCGACGATGTAGGCCGGCGTCCGGACCTTGCCGAGGTCGATCGGCACGCCCGCGAGCTCCAGCCCGTCCGGCTGCATGAGGCGGTTCTCCTGGTAGAATTTGCGCAGATAGGTGAGCAGCATCGCGGCCGGCAGGCGGGTCGCGTCGGCGTTCCAGTACAAGAGGTCGAACGGCGGCGGCTCGCGCCCGAGCAGGTAGTTGTTGACCACGAACGACCAGATCAGGTCGTTCTCGCGCATCAGGTTGAACATCCCGGCCATGTGGTGGCCCTCGAGATAGCCGGTCTCGCGGATGTGCTCCTCCATGTGCGCGATCTGGTCGTCGTCGACGAACACCCGGACCTCGCCGACCTCCTTGAAGTCGAACAGCGACGCGAGGAACGTCGCGGACTTGAGCCGGTCGTCGCCCTTGGCCGTGAGGTAAGCAAGGGTCGCCGCGGTCAGGATGCCGCCGATGCAGAACCCGAGAATGTTCGCCTCGCGCTCGCCGGTCGCCTGCTCGATCGCCTCGAGGGCGGCCAGCGGCCCCTCCAGCATGTAGTCGGCAAAATCCTTGGCGGCCAGCTCGCGATGCGGGTTGACCCAGGAGATCACGAACACGCTGTGGCCCTGGTCGACCGCCCATTTGATCAGGCTGTTCCGGGGCTGCAGGTCGAGGATGTAAAACTTGTTGATCCAGGGCGGCACGATCAGCAACGGCCGCCGGTGCACCAGCTCGGTGCTCGGCGCATATTGCAGCAGCTGGATCAGCTCGTTCTGGAAGATGACCTTGCCGGGCGAGGTCGCGACGTTGCGGCCGACCTCGAACGCCTGCTCGTCGGCCATGCTGATCTTCAGCCGACCGCGGCCGCGCTCGAGGTCGTCGAGCAGGTGCTGGAGCCCGTCGAGCAGGTTCTGGCCGCCGGTCTCCTTGGCCTTGCGCAGGACCGCGGGGTTGGTCAGGACGAAGTTGGAAGGCGCCAGCGCGCTCACGAACTGGCGGGTGTAGAAGTCGACCTTCTGCTGGTCGCCCGGCTCCAGCCCGGGCACGTCCTTGACCAGGGCGCGCAGCCAGCGGGCGGTGAGCAGATAGGACTGCTTCATGTAGTCGTAGACCAGCTCCTCGTTCCAGGCCTCGTCCTTGAAGCGGCGATCGCCGCGCTCGGGCGCGATCAGCGGCTCGGCCGGCTCGCCGCGCAGGCGCTGGAGCATGCTCTGCCAGAGCGCCAGCCCGTCCCGCCAGAGCTGCGCCTGGGCCTCGGCCAGGCGGCTCGGGTCGGCGAGCAGCTGGGTGCCGAGCGCCAGGAAGGCGCGCCCGACCGAGCTCGGATCGGTGATCGAGAAGCCGTCGCCCTCGGCCTCGGCCTGGCGCTGCCAGAAGGCCTGCACGAGGCGCTGGCTGCGTTCGGCGAGCGCCGCCAGCTGCTCCGCGGCGGCACCGGGATCGGGGGTCTGGGGATCGCTCATCGCCGGCTCCCGATGGCTATCGGCAAGCGACCGGGCCCGTGCCCGGCACAGCCGAGGATACAAGTTGCGGGCGCCGATGGCCAGGGGGACGCCCCGATCGCCGCGCCGGATGGCCCCGCCAGCGGTGGACCGTCGGGAGGCTAGAGGTGTGTCGGAGGGTTGCCTCATCTGGCGAAGCGACGCATGATCGCCGTTCGGAAGCCGGCATATGGGAAATGTCGGTTAACTGGTGGCGAGCCGGTCCATCGCCTTGTACATTAGCCCGGGTCGGACACCGGAATCGCCCTCCCCTTTTCGGCATCTCCGCGCTGGGCGACGGTCAGGCAAAGGGAGTCAGTCGTGCAAATTCAGGTCAACACCGACGAAAACGTAGAGGGCGGGGAAGCGCTGTCCGCGCTTGTTTCGGCTGAGATCCACGCCCGTCTGGACCGCTTCAGTCAACATATCACCCGTATTGAGGTGCACCTCAGCGATGAGAACGGTGGCAAGTCCGGCAGTTCCGACAAGCGCTGTCTCATCGAAGCGCGCCTGGAGGGTCGTCAGCCGGAAGTCGCCAGTGATCAGGCCGCAACGCTTGAGGGTGCCTATTCGGGTGCCGCCAAGAAGTTGCAGCGCGCACTGGAGACCACCCTCGGCAGGCTCAGCCATACGAAGGGCGCTGACACCATACGGACCGGTGATTTGTAGGAGGTTGCCTGCCGCCGAACCCGCAAACGAACGAGCCAGGAGAAACAGGATCATGGTCGAGAAGCAACCCAAGGCGCCAACCCCGAAGACTAGCCCCAAAAGCAAGCACGAGCAGCGCAAATCCGGAGACAAAGCCGCAGTCCCTTCGCCCGAACCCGTCGCCGTTGATCGACCGGGCTTCGATCTCAGTGGTTCAAGCGGCAAAACGAGCGCGGGAACAGGTCTGGGCCTCGGCCAAGACGCAGCTGAAAATCGCCGCGATCGTAGCTTGCCGGGGCGTCGAGGGAAAAGCACGTAGAGCGCAGGCCCGCTGGCGGGCCCCTTCCTTCGATGGCCATTAGAGCACGTGATTTAAGCCACCCGCGGCCGATAGCTGTCCGGGCAGCCAAACACGGCATCCATCTGATCCGACCACGGCCGCTCGGCGACCGCGACCAGGTCGTTGAGCGAGAGCGCCGGCGGCATGCGCCGGATTACGAGGTATTCGAGTTATGCAGGCTTTGAGTAGGCTTGCGTCATGGAAACGCTACCGGTGGCGCGGCGCGGAGGTCCACCCCGAACCGGAAGAACGGAGGACGCATGAACGATAATGGCAAAGCCCTGCGAGGCGATGCATTGCCGGCGCAGACGACGGTCCCAAAGCTCGCGCGTTCTTTGCTCGGCAGGCACGCGCGCCGGTTCGACGACTCTCCCATATCGTTCCAGGTGACCCTTCCCGACGGCTCCGTTCAGCTTTTCGGAAAGGCTGCACCGCGCTTTGAGATCAGGCTCAAGAACGCCCAGGCGTTGCGTGCGCTGAGCAGTCTCGATGAAGGCCGCATTGGCGAGGCCTATCTCACGGGCGACCTCGATATCGACGGCGATATGCTCGCCCCCTTTGCTCTCCGCGGGTCGATGAAGGACTTTCATCCCGTCGCCGCAATCTGGCGCTTCCTGCAGCCGCTGCTCTTCGGCCAGATCCATACAAACAAGCAGGCAATCGCGGCCCACTACGAGATGGACCCCGACTTCTTCCTGAGCTTCCTCGATCCGAAGACACCCTGCTACACGCAGGGTGTCTACGAGAACGCCGACGAGCCGCTCGAAGTCGCGACGCTCAGAAAATTCGACTACTGCTTCGAAAAATGCGGGCTGAAGGCCGGCGACCATATCCTTGAGATCGGCCCCGGCTGGGGCGCCTGGTTCGAATATGCCTCGCGGCGCGGCCTGAAGTGCACGGGCATCACCATTTCCCAGGTCTCGATCGACTATCTAAAGAGCCGGGCGAAGGCGCTCGGCCATGACTGGGAAGTGATCAATGTCGATCTGCTGGAATACCGAACCGACCGGAAATACGACGCCATCGTCATCATGGGGGTGATCGAGCACCTGCCTGACTATGAGAAGGTCCTCGACAAATTTCTGACTCTTGTCAAACCCGGCGGCAAGATCTTTCTCGATGGCAGCGCTGACACGAAGAAATACGATCAGGCCTCCTTCATCGTGAAATACATTTACAGCGGCAACCACTCCTACATGGTCCTGCATGACTTTCTTAAGGCTCTCGCCCAAACTCCGCTCGAAATATTGGAGCTGTTCAACGATCGGGACAGCTACTTTCACACCGCCAGGCAATGGGCGCGCAACCTCGATCGCAATCGCGACGGAGTCATCGCCCGCTTTGGCGAATTCAACTATCGTCGTTTCCGCCTCTATCTCTGGGGCACCGCCTACCAGTTCCTCTCGCGCGGCCTTTCCTGTTACCGCATGATCATTCACTCCCCGGGCGCGCCGCCAGCGAGCGGCGAGCATCTCGGTCAAGATGTTCGGAAGGTCGCTACCATGGCCCCTCGATCTCCAGGCGACATCCCCCAAAAGGCAGCTCTGCCCGCGGCAACGCGGACGTGACGGTGGCTGGTGCCAGTGCTAGGCTCGAGGGCCCTGTTGGCAACCGGCGCGGTGGCCGCCGGCCGGCCCTTGGCGGGCCCGGGCGCCAAGGGCGGGACCGGGGGGCTCACAGATGGCTCGCGCGCTGCTCGCGCTGTTGGTGCTGACTCTGGTGTCGGGCCCGGGCGGCACGGCGGCCGCCGCGAACCGGGGCGCGATCAGGAGCTATGCGCTCGTCCAGGACGACGCCACGCTCCGGGTCCAGGGCAAGACGATCCGGCTGTACGGCCTCTACATCCCGCCGACCGGGCCCGGCTGCGTGACCGTGCTCCGGCCGCCAGCCTGCGGCTCGCGCGCGGTGCGCGCGCTCGAGCTCAAGATCCAGGGCTTCGTCGAATGCCTGCCGCAGCAGCGCTACACCGACGGCAGCATCGGCGCGATCTGCTACGTCCGGGAGGGCTCGATCCTCGACCCGCCGGTCGACCTCGGCGCCTGGCTGATCGAGCAGGGCTTCGCGGTCGCCGGCCCGGACGCGCCGTTCGACTATGGCGTGCTGGAGAAGATCGCCCGCGTCAACCGCCGCGGGGTCTGGGGCTTCCAGGTCGACCGCATCCGATAGCCGACGACCTCCGCAGCGCGCGGCCGGCGCCGCCGCACCAACGTTTTTGTACAACGCCGGCTTCGGTGGCGCCCTGTCGAGCGGCAATCTGTACGGGACCGTCCTCGAGCAAGGCAGCCTGCTCGGGCTGCAGTTCAGCAACCCGGTCGACACCGCGACCGCTTATGGCGGCGCCGCCCAGTTCTTCGGCCAGGCCAACGATCCGATGGTCGGGCGCAGGATCGGGGGGGTCAACGTGTTCGGCGGCGGCCTCGGCCTCTACAAGAGCGCCAAGGCGCTCGTATCTCGTCGGATGGTGGCCTGCTCGCCTATCGCGAACTGGACGACGTTCTCGGTCTCACGGATCTCGCCGCATCCGTCCTTGCCGATGGCCGACGTGGCAGGAACATTCGCCACCGTTTGGCCGCGCTCTTGCGCCAATCGGTCTTCTGTCGTCTCGCCGGCTACGAGGATGTCAACGACGCCGAGCGGTTGGCTTCTGATCCGGTCATGCGCGCGATCATTGGTCGTGAGGGACACGACCGCGACGCCGCATCGAGCAGCCAGATGGGACGGTTCGAGACCGAATGGCTGGCGACCGAGGTCAACCTGAAAGCCCTCGCCGATCTTTGTGGCGCATGGATCGACCGTGTCCATGACCGCAAGCCGCCGGACGGCATCATTCTCGACATGGATAGCTCGGTGAGCCCGACCTATGGCACGCAGGAAGGCACCGCCTACAATGGCCACTTTGCCTGCACCTGTTATCACCCGCTGTTCCTGTTCAATCAGCTCGGGGACCTCGAGCGCAGCCTCCTTCGGCCCGGCAATGCGCACAGCGCCGAGCACTGGCGCCTCGTCCTCGAGCCGGTGATCTCGCGTATCGGAGCGGAGCATCGATCTCTACTTCCGGGCTGATGCAGCCTTCGCCAAGCCCGAACTCTACGAACTCCTGGAGGCCGAAGGAGTCCGCTACGCCATCAGGCTACCAGCCAATCGCGTGCTGCAGGAGTGTATCGCGCACTTGCTGACCCGACCGGTGGGGCGACCGCCCAACAAGCCGCAGGTTTTCTTCGCCAGCTTCAGCTACCGGCGCAGAGTTGCAGCAAGGCGCGCCGGGTCGTGGCCAAGGTCGAGTGGCATCGCGGCGACCTCTATCCGCGTGTCGGCTTCATCGTCACCAACCTGACCCGACCCAATGGCCGCGTCGTGAAGTTCTACAACGGTCGCGGCACAGCCGAGCAATGGATCAAGGAGGGCAAGAACGCGATCCGCTGGACGCGGCTTTCCTGCCGAGTAAAGAAGAGCCCAACCAGCTGGTCGGCGGGCTCGGCGTCAGCGGCGATACCTCGTGCACCGATCACATCACCGCCTGGCGGCTGCGCGATACCCTCGATCTCAACTCGGTGCCGGGCGGGGTCAGCCCGACCCATGACGACAACCTGATCATCTCCACCCCGGTGCACCCGAACAGCTTCGAGCATCCGAACTGCGGCGACGGCGGCGAGGTGGAGATCATCCGAGATCTGCCCACCAACTACCCGACCGAGTGACGTTTCGGACCTCCGCGGCGCTCCCATCCGGGGCCGCGGACACTCGGGGCTGAGCAGGGTCGGGTCACGAGCCTCAGGCCGTGGCCCGACCGTTTTCTGCCTGGTCGCCGACGCGCGCAATCAAGCTTGCCGCGCTCGCGTTCGCCGCCTCAGATGCGGCCATGTTGTCGGGCTGGCGGTTCTGGCGGCACGGTCCGCTCGTGCTGGCCCGCCGGACGGGCTGCGTGCGCCGTACCGACGGCGCCGGCTTGCCGGCGGCCGCCCCGGCGCGTTAGATTTCGGCCGCGGACGGTCTTCGCACGTGACAGGATCGGGGATGGCGACCAGGGCACTGCCGGCGCGCGTCGACGACGAGACCTCGGGTCTCGAGACGGCGCTCGGCGAGCTGCTCGTCCAACACGGCAGGCTCGATCCCGGCGGGCCTCGCGCGGGCGCAGCGCCTGGCCGAGGCGAGCGCCGAGCGCCTGCACGGCCTCCTGGTCAAGCTCGGCCTGGTGCCCGAGCGCGAGGTCGCCCAGGCGCTGGCCCAGCTGCTCGGCCTGCCGCTCGCCGGGCCCGCGGACTTCCCCGACCTGCCGGTGCAGGGCGAGCGGGTCAGCGTCGGCTTCCTCAAGCAGGCGCACATCCTGCCGCTCGCCGACAGCGCCGACGCCCTCGCGGTCGCCATGGCCGATCCGCTCGACCGCTACACGATCGACGCCATGCAGCTGTTCGCCGGCAAGCCGGTCCGGCCCTGGGTCGCGGCGCCGGGCGACATCGAGGCCGCGCTCGAGCGCCTGTACGGTCGCGGCGGCGCGCCCGGCGAGCTCGTGCAGACGCTCGAGGCCGGCAGCTTCAGCGCCGAGGACGACGTCCGGCGGCTGCGCGATCTGGCGAGCGAGGCCCCGGTCGTCCGGATCGTCAGCCGCATGATCGCGCGCGCGGTCGACGCCCGCGCGTCCGACATCCACATCGAGCCGTTCGAGCAGAGCCTGCGCGTGCGCTACCGGATCGACGGCGCGCTGCGCGAGGCCGAGGCGCCGCCGTCCGAGCTCGGCGCCGCGGTCATCTCGCGGATCAAGATCATGGCGCGCCTCGACATCGCCGAGCGCCGCCTGCCCCAGGACGGCCGGATCAAGGTCGCGGTGCGCGGCCGCGAGATCGATCTCCGGGTCGCGACCATCCCGGCGATGCACGGCGAGGCGGTGGTGCTGCGCGTGCTCGACCGCAGCAGCGTCACCCTCGACTTCATCGCCCTCGGCTTCGAGAGCGAGGCGCTCGCGCTCTACCGCCAGGCGCTCGCCCGGCCCAACGGCATCATCCTGGTGACCGGCCCGACCGGCAGCGGCAAGACCACGACCCTCTACACCTCGCTGACCGAGCTCAACACGCCGGAGCGAAAGATCCTGACCGTCGAGGACCCGATCGAGTACCAGCTGCACGGCATCAACCAGGTCCAGATCAAGCCGCAGATCGGCCTCAGCTTCGCCGCCATCCTGCGCTCGATGCTGCGCCACGACCCCGACGTCATCATGGTCGGCGAGATCCGCGACCTCGAGACCGCGCAGATCGCGATCCAGGCGGCGCTGACCGGCCATCTGGTGCTCTCGACCCTGCACACCAACAATGCCGCCGGCACGCTCACCCGCCTGCTCGACATGGGGGTCGAGGACTACCTCCTGACCTCGACGCTCAATGCGATCGTCGCCCAGCGCCTGGTCCGCCAGCTCTGCCAGCAGTGCCGGGAGGGGTACGCGCCGCTCGCCGAGCTGCTCGAGCAGATCGGCTTGGATCCGCGCCAGGAGATCCGGTTCTGGCGCCCGCGCGGCTGCGAGCACTGCGGCGGCACCGGCTACTACGGCCGGATCAGCATCAACGAGGTGCTGGTCATGTCCGACCCGGTGCGCCGCCAGCTGCTCCAGCACGCCGAGGCGACCCTGTTGCAGCGCACCGCGCTCGCCGCCGGCATGCGGCCGATGTTCCAGGATGGCATGGGCAAGGTCGTGGCCGGCCTGACCACGATCGAGGAGGTCCTGCGCGTGACCCGCGAGGCGGACTGATGCGCCGCTTCCGCTATCGGGCGGTGGCGGCCTCGGGCGAGCTGGTCCACGGCGAGATGGACGCCGCCAGCCAGGCGACCGTGGTCGAGCGCCTGCGCGGCCAGGGCCACCTGCCGCTCGCCGCCGACGAGGTCGCGGCGGGCGCCGGCCGCGCGCGCCGGCTGACCCTCGCGCAACGGCTGCGCCAGCCGATCCTCGGGTCGGCGCGGGTGACCCGGCGCGACGTCGCGATCATGACCCGCGAGCTCGCGACCCTGCTCGAGGCCGGGCTGACCCTCGACCAGTCGCTCAAGCTCCTGATCGAGCTCGCCGCGGGTGAGACGCTCGAGGGGCTGCTGGCCGATCTCCTGGAGCGGATTCAAGGCGGCAGCTCGCTCGCCGACGCGCTCGGACAGCACGGCGAGCTGTTCCCGCGGGTCTACGTCAGCATGGTCCGCGCCGGCGAGACCGGCGGCGCGCTGCGCGAGGTCCTGAGCCGGCTCGCCCGCTATCTGGACGAGGCCGAGGCGCTCCGCGAGCAGGTCAAGTCGGCGCTGATCTACCCGGCGCTGCTCCTGATCCTGGCGGCGGTCTCGATCGTCATCCTGCTGACCGTCGTGCTGCCCCAGTTCACGCCTTTGTTCGAGAACGCCGGCGCCCGGCTGCCCTGGCTGACCCGCGCCGTGATCGCGGTCGGCGACGGCGTCCAGCACTACTGGTGGCTGCTCCTGGCGGGCGGCCTCGGCGCGATCTGGGTCGCCCGCCGGCAGCTGCGCCGGCCGGCGCGCCGGGCGCAGGTCGACCGCTGGCTGCTGCGCCTGCCGCTGCTCGGCGAGCTGCTCGCCAAGATCGACACGGCGCGCTTCGCCCGCGCGCTCGGCACCCTGCTCGCCAACGGCGTGCCGCCGCTGACCGCGCTCGCGCTGGTCCAGGACGCGCTCACCAACGCCGCGCTCCGGCAGGCGCTCGCCGACGCCGCCACGGTCATGAAGGACGGCGGCGGCCTCGCGGCACCGCTCGGGCGCACCGGCGTCTTCCCGCGGCTCGCGGTCCATCTGCTCGGGGTCGGCGAGGAGTCCGGCCGGCTCGACCCGATGCTGCTCAAGATCGCCGAGGTGTTCGACCGCGACGTCCGGAGCACGATCGAGCGCCTGATGGCGCTGCTGGTGCCGGCGCTGACGATCGCGCTGGGCGCGATCATCGGGGTGATCATCACCTCGGTCCTGATGGCGATCCTGTCCGCCTACGACCTGCAGCTATGACCCTCAAAGCGATCACGACCGCCCTTCGCCGCCGCCGCTCAGCGCCGGCTCGGCCCAAGGCCGCGGGCTTCACCCTGATCGAGCTGCTCGTGGTCCTGGTGATCCTGGGCCTGCTGGCGGCGTTCGTGGCGCCCCAGGTGCTGAAATACCTGAGCAAGGCCAAGACCGACGTGGCGCGCGCGCAGATCGTGAACATCGCCTCGATCCTCGACCTCTACAAGCTCGAGGTCGGCAGCTATCCGGACCAGCAGGACGGCCTCAACGCGCTGCTCCAGCAGCCGCCGGACGCGCCCCGCTGGAACGGCCCCTACGTCAAGAAGGCCGATGCCCTGATCGATCCCTGGGGCGAGATGTACCAGTACCGCTTTCCCGGCGACCACGGCGACTACGATCTGTTCACGCTCGGCGCCGATCACGCCGCGGGCGGCGAGGGCGAGAACCAGGACCTCACCAGCTGGTGAAGCCCCTGGAGGCGGACGACGCGATGCCGGCGGAGCGCGGCTTCACCCTGATCGAGCTGATGGTCGTGCTCCTGATCATCGGCCTCCTGCTGGTGCTCGTCCCGGGCCATCTCTGGCGCCCGCAGCCCGGCCTCGAGGTCAAGGTCGCGGCCCGCGCGCTCGCCGACGGGCTGCGCCAGTCCCGGAGCGACGCGCTCGCGAGCAACCGCGAGCGGGTGTTCACCCTCGACGTCACCGAGCACCGCTTCCGGCCCGGCCAGGACCGGCCGCTCGAGGAGCTCAACACCGCCCTCGACCTCGGCCTCGACACCGCGCGCTCGGAGCTGGTCGACGCCGGCAGCGGCCAGATCCGCTTCTTCCCGGACGGCAGCTCGACCGGCGGCCGGATCACGGTGACGATGCAGGCGCAGCACGCCGAGGTCACGGTCGACTGGCTGACCGGCCAGGTCGCGATCGCCGATGTCAAACCTTGATCCCGCCCTCAGGCGCCAGGGCTTCACCCTGGTCGAGGTGGTGGTGGCGCTGGTGATCTTCGGCCTCGCCTTCGCGGTGCTGGCGCGGATCGTCCAGACCGGCATCCTGCAGTCGGGCCGCGCCGAGGCGATGACCACGGCGACCCTGCTGGCGCGCTCGCAGCTCGCCCGGATCGGCGCCGACCTGCCGATCGCCGAGGGCGAGCTCGAGGGCGATGCCGGCGGCGGCTTCGGCTGGCGGATCGCGATCCGCCCGGCGACTCTCGAAGACCACCAGACCGACCCGGCGAAGCGCTCGCCGATCCTCCCCTATCAGGTCGAGGTCACGATCACCTGGGGCAAGGGTGGACCCGCCGAGACCCTGACGCTGACCAGCCTGCGCCTGGCGGCCGCGGAGTCGTCGCCGTGAGGGGTCGGACGGCGCCCGCGGAACGGGGGTTCACGCTCCTCGAGATCCTGGTCGCGGTCACCCTGCTCGGCCTGTTGATGGCGGCGCTGTTCGGCGGCGTGCGGCTCGGCGTGCGCGCCTGGGAGGCGAGCGAGACCCGGCTCGACGACGACGCCCGGCTGACCGCGGTCCAGGATTTTCTGCGCGCGCGCCTGACCGAGGCCTATCCGTCCGCGACCTCGGTCGCGGGCGCCGAGACCGCCCCGGCGTTCCGGGGCGAACCGGACCGGCTCAGCTTCGTCACCCTGATGCCGGAACATCTCGGCGCCGGCATCGACCGCATGCTCCTGGCCCTGACCGCGACTTCCGGGGGCTCCGATCTGAGCGTCGAATGGTGGCCCGCGGAGCTCGGCGACGATCCCGCCGCCGCCAGCGACGTCCTCCACGACCGGGTGCTGCTCGCCCACGTCGCCGAGCTCCATCTTGCCTATTTCGGCACCGCGCGCACCCGACCAGCCGCCCGCCTGGTCCGAGGTCTGGAGCCAGCCGCTGCCGCCGCTCCTGGTCCGCGTGCAGCTGCGCTTCGCGGACCAGGACCGCCGGTACTGGCCGGACCTGATCGTCCGGCCGATGATCGATGGTCAGGTCTTTTGAGCGGGGTTCGCATGGCGGGTCTGCTCGATCTCGTTCGCCAGGGCTTGCAGGCCTTCTTCGACTGGTGGCTCGGCGAGCTCGCGGGCCTGGTCCCGGCACGCCTCAGCCCGACCCGGCGCCGGCACCGGCATCGCCTGGTCCTGGCGCTGGGCGACGGCGGGTTCAGCGTCTCCGAGATCGTCGGCGAGCGGGAGCAACAGCTGGGCGGGGTCGTCCGGACCGGACCCGGGCAGGCGGCGCAGGTCGCCGCCCTGTTGCGCAAGGCGCACCGGCGGAGCAGCCGGATCACGCTGCGCCTCGCCCCGGGCATGGGGCTCCGCAAGGTGCTCGACCTGCCGCTCGCGGCCCAGGACGACCTCGAGCAGCTGCTGCGCTTCGAGATGGACCGCCTGACCCCGTTCCGGGCGGACGACGTCCTGTTCGCGCAGCGCATTCTCGAGCGCGACCCGGAGCAGGAGCGCATGACGGTCGAGCTGCAGGTCGCGCCGCGCGCCGTGGTCGAGCAGGCGCTGGCGGCGGCCGCCGCCTGCAAGGTGCGCCCGGCCCGGGTCGAGCTCGCCAGGCTCGAGGCCACCGGGCCCGGCCCCGAGCCGGCCGGGGTGCCGGCGCTCAACCTGCTGCCGGCCGAGCCCGAGGCGGCGCCCGCGAGCCGACTGAACGGCTGGCTGGCGCTGATCGCGCTGGCCTTGCTGGTCGCCGCCGCGGCGATCCCGCTCCGGCAACAGCAGCAGACCGCGGCGGACCTCGAGCGTCAGGTCGCGGTCGCGAAGGCGGCCGCGCAACAGAGCGTCCAGCTGCGCGAGCGTCTGGACCAGCTGGACGCCAATGCCCGTTTCCTGACCGACCAGAAGAGCCACACCCCGATGCTGACCCGGATCCTGGCCGAGCTCACCCGCGTGATCCCGGATCAGGCCTACGTCGAGCAGCTCGATGTGCGCGACGGGGAGCTCAACCTGCGCGGGCTCGCGACGACGCCATCGGACCTGATCGCCTTGCTCGAGCAGTCGGCCCTGTTTCGAAAGCCGCAGTTCCGCTCGCCGGTGACCCAGGACGCCCGGCTCGGGCTGGCGCGCTTTCAACTCTCGGCCGAGGTCGCCGTGGAGGGTCAGTGATGCTCCGCCGCGGCTCCCTGCCCAGCCGGTTGCTGGCCGTGGCCCTCCTCGGTGCCGTGCTTGTCGCGGGCTACGGCCTCGTGGCGGCGCCGGTCATTGCCGCCTACCGGGAGGTGGGCCGGGGAATCGAGCAGTCGCAGCTGCTGCTGCAGCGCTACCGCCGCCTCGCCAGTCAGCAGCCGCAGCTCAGCGCCCGGCTCGCCGAGCTCGAGCAGCGGGCGGCCAACGCCGGCGGCTATCTCAAGGGCCCGAGCGACGCGCTGGCGGCCGCGGAGCTTCAGGATCATGTCAGGGCCGTCATCGAAGGCGCCGCCGGCGGGCTGCGCAGCACCCAGATTCTTCCGGCCGGCGCGACCGAGCCGACCGTGGCAGCGCGCCGGGCGGCGCTCAGGATCCAGCTCGGCATCGACATCAAAGGGCTGCAGAAGGTGCTCTACGAGCTGGAGACCGGCCAACCCTATCTGTTCATCGACCAGCTCACCGTCCGGCAGGAACGGCGGCGTCGACGCTCGAACGAGCCGGAGCAGGAGCCGGTGCTCGACGTCAGCTTCGAGGTCTATGGCTACGTCCGCGCCGCCGCGGCCTGAGGGCTGACCTGAAGCCCCGGGCGCGCGCAAACGGTCCTGGCCCGGCGATCGAATTGTTGATAGGCTCGCGACCTGCGACCGGGCGGCGCCAGCAATGGTTGGACGATCGACGCAATGGTTGGACGATCGACGCAATGGTTGACGGGACTGTTGCTGCTGGCGATCGCCGGGCTGGGGGCGGTCGTCGGGCTCGAGCTGGCCGGCGGCGTGGCGATCGCGCCCGAGGTGACGGCGGCGGCGCCGGCGAGCCCGGCGCCCGAGGCGCCGGCCGAACCTGCCCGGTTCCGGCCACCCGCCGAGCGGCAGTTCGACGAGATCTCTGACCGGCCCCTGTTCTTTCCCTCGCGGCGACCGTTCGTGCCGGCGGCCACCGAAGCCGAGG
Organism: uncultured Alphaproteobacteria bacterium; assembly: GCA_963730195.1. Lineage (GTDB taxonomy): Bacteria > Pseudomonadota > Alphaproteobacteria > Geminicoccales > Geminicoccaceae > DATAOG01. Next base: position 25,838 of record CAVSRN010000053.1, on the reverse strand, counting down.
CCGCGCCGGCCGGCCATCCGGCGACCGGGCTCGAGCTGATCGGGGTCCTGCTGACCGAGCGCCAGCGCGCGGCCCTGGTCCAGCCCCAGGGTCAGCCCCAGGGTCAGCCCCAGGGTCAGCCAGGGGCGCACTGGGTGCACGAGCAGCAGACCGTCGCCGGCTGGTTGGTCGAGGAGATCGCCACCGATCACATACGGTTGCGCGAGGGCGATCGTGTCGAGGTCGTCAAGCTGCGCGCCGATCAGGCGCGCGCGCCGACCAAGCCCAAGCCCGGGCACAAGCGGAAAGCGGCCGGCCGAAAGGCGGCCGGGACCGAAACCGCCGAGCAGGTCCAACCCACCCCCAACCGCTGAGGCGGCGCCAGCTGCCCCGGCCGGGCGGCGCCCGCGGACCGGACCAGGCTGGCATCCGCGGGAACCCCGAAAGCCTCGCTGACCAATAACTTAATGGCGAATTCTTGATTGTTGGCGTGATGACCTGCTAGGTAACTCCCTGGAAACGATACGAACGAGGGCTGGAACCGCTCCGCAAGCCATGGCTCCGAGACCGAGGCTTTTGCAGCTATGTCTGGTCGCCGCGGCTGCCGTCGGGCTCGCCGGCTGCGAGCCCTGGCCGCCCGAGCGCCCGCGCCCGCCGGAGCCGGCGGCATCGGCGGCATCGGCAGCATCGGCGGCATCGGCGACCGCCCTCTCGACGGCGCCGGGCGCGCCGACCGCCCTGCCGGAGGCGCCGGCGCACATGACGCCGGTGGTCGAGCGCGGCACCGGTGTGTTCGCCCGCTCGCCACCCGCCCGCTCGCGCGCCAGCATCGCACGCAATGCCGCCGGCGAGGTCACGCTCAACGTGGTCGACGCCGATCTCCGCGAGGTCGTGCGCCTGGTCCTCGAGGACACCCTGCACGTCAACTACGTAATCGACCCGGCGGTCGGCGGCACGATCACCGTCCAGACCAGCCATCCGGTCGCGCCGGCGGATCTGCCGGCGATGCTCGACGCGATCCTGCGCGTCAATGGCGCCGCCCTCGTCCAGCACGGCGACCTGTACCGGATCGTGCCGATCGACCAGGCCCTGGCCAGCGGGCCGGCGGCCGCCATCCACCCGGCGCCGGACGCCGGCCAGCCCGGCTTCGGCGTCGTCGTGGTGCCGGTCCGCTTCGTCTCGGCGAGCGAGCTCGCGCCGCTGCTCGAGCCCTTCGCGCCGCCGGGGGGCTCGTTGCAGGTCGATCCGGCGCGCAACCTGCTGCTGCTCACCGGCACCCAGGACGAGCTCAGCACGCTCACCGATCTGGTCGCGATGTTCGACGTCGACTGGCTGGCCGGGATGTCGTTCGGGCTCTATCCCCTCGAGTTCGCCCGGCCGACCCAGCTGGTCGCCGAGCTGGAGCAGATTTTCGCCCTCGATACCGGACCGGCCGCCGGCGTGATCCGCTTCCTGCCGATCGAGCGGCTCAACGCCGTGCTCGTGATGTCCAGCCAGCCCACCTATCTCGACCGCGCCCATGCCTGGATCCAGCGGCTCGATCAAGCCGGCGAGAGCGGCGAGCCGCAGGTCTTCGTCTACCCGGTGCAGAACGGTCGGGCGGCCGACCTCGCCGAGGTCCTGGGCGAGATCTTCAACGTCCAGAGCACCACGGCCGGCCCCCAGGATCTGCTGGCGCCCGGCCTCGCGCCGGCCTCGATCGGCTCGAGCCTGATGGGCCGGGGGGCCGGCGCCGACGGAATCGGCGCCGAGTCCACCCTGGCCGCCGAGCCCCGCCCCGCCACGGCGCCGAACCCGCGCCCGTCGGCCCTGCAGCGCCAGGGCGGCCAGGCGGGCGGGCGGCCAGGCCTGCAGTCGAGCCGGGCGCCAGGCCTGCAGTCCGCCCGGCCCCCCGGCCTGCAGTCCGGCCGGCCGGCGATCTCGCAGCCGGGCGCAGCCGCCGCGGCGGTGCCCGAGATGCGGATCATCGGCGATGCGACCACCAACTCGCTGGTGATCTGGGCCACGCCGCGCGACTATCGCAAGATCAGGAAGGCGCTCGAGCAGCTCGACATCCTGCCGCTTCAGGTGCTGATCGAGGCGACCGTCGCCGAGGTCACGCTCAAGAACGAGCTGCGCTACGGCGTCGAATGGTTCCTGCGCAACGGCGACTTCTCGACCACCCTCACCACGGCCGCGAATGGGCTCGTGAGTGGCGTGTTTCAGGGCTTCTCGGCCCTGCTCACCGGGAACGACGGGACCGTGGTGCTGAAGGCGCTCGAGACCCTGACCAACGTCGACGTCGTCTCCTCGCCGCATCTCCTGGTTCTCGACAACCAGACCGCGCGCATCCAGGTCGGCGATCAGGTGCCGATCACGATCCAGCAGGCGACCAGCGTCGCCAATCCCGACGCGCCGATCGTCAATTCGATCGAGATGCGCGACACCGGCGTCATCCTCTCGGTCACGCCCCGGGTCAACGCCAGCGGCCTGGTCATCATGGAGCTCCAGCAGGAGGTCAGCAACGTCGCGCGCAGCGAGGCCCAGACCACCGCCTCCGAGCAGTCGTCGCCGACCATCAGCCAGCGCCAGATCAGCAGCACCGTGGCGGTCCAGAGCGGCGAGACCATCGTGCTCGGCGGGCTGATCCAGGACAACCAGGACCGTTCCGTGAGCGGTCTGCCGTTCCTCGCCCGGCTGCCGATCATCGGCCCCCTGTTCGGCACCCGCAGCCGCAGCAACGATCGCACCGAGCTCCTGGTGCTGCTCACGCCGCGGGTGATCCGGGGCGTCGCGGAGGCGCGCGCGGTGACCGACGAGGTGCGCCGGCGATTGCAAACGGTGGCGCCGCTCACGGGCAAGCTGCACTGACCCCAGCCATGGGGCGCGGCGACGCGCGCGGCTTCGCCCTGATCCTGGTGCTGTGGATCACGGCCCTGCTCGCCGTGATCGGCGCGAGCCTGGTCTCGAGCGGCCGGACCGAGAGCCGCCTGGCGCACAATCTGGCCGAGAACGCCAAGGCCGAGGCGCTCGCGGATGGCGCCGTGCAGCGCGCCGTGCTCGGCATGCTGGAGCTCGACCCCGACCAGGCCTGGCGTGCCGACGGCCGGCCGTATCGGCTGACCTATGGCGAGGGCGGGGTCGAGGTGAGGATCGTCGACGAGGACGGCAAGGTCGACCTCAACGCCGCCCCGCCGGAGCTCCTGGCCGGCCTCCTGGGCCAGCTCGGGCTGGAGGCGGACGCCGCCCTGGCGATGGCCGATCGCATCGTCGACTTTCGCGACGAGGACCACGAGCTACGCCCGCAGGGCGCCGAGGACCCCCAGTACCTCGCCGCCGGCCGACCGCTCGGCGCGCAGGACCGGCCGTTTGCCGCCGAAAGCGAGCTGCTCCACGTCCTCGGCATGACGCCCGCGCTGTACGAGCGGATGCGGCCCTACGTCACCGTGTTCTCGGGCGCCGAGGCGGTGGATCCCCTGCGCGCCTCCAGACTGGTCCTGGCCGCCATCCCGGGCATGACCGACCAGCTGATCGCGGCCTTCGCGAAAGCCGGCCCCGACGACGATCCGACCAGCAACCTCGACGACGAGACCCTGACCGAGATCGAGCCCTATCTGATCCCCTCGCGCGAGGTCATGTACACGATCCTTGCCGAGGCCAGGACCGTGGGCGGCGGCGTGTTCGTGCGCGAGGCGGTGGTCGAGCTCACCGGCGGGCCGCCGCGGCCGTTTCTGATCCACGCCTGGCGCCGGGGGACGCTCGAGGAGCGCGCCCCCGATCGGGCGCGCGGCTGACCAGCCCCGATCCGGTCTCGCCGGCTAAGAGCCCTCGAAAGCACGCACGCAGCGCGCGAGCCGGTCGGCCCGCCTGATCAGATCGGGATGCCGGCGGTGGCAGTCGGGGAGCGCCACCGGACAGCGCCCGCTGAAACCGCAGCCCGGCGGCGGCGAGGCCGGGTCGGGCAACTCGCCCTCCAGGCTCGCGGCCATGGTCCGCCGGGTCGGATCGGGCTGGGGAATCGCCGACAGCAGCGCTCGGGTATAGGGATGCTGGGGCGCCTCGAAGATGGCGTCCGGGTCCGCGAGCTCGACGATCTCGCCGAGATACATGACCGCGATCCGATCACTGATGTGGCGGACGACGTTGAGGTCGTGGGCCACGAACAGGTAGGTGAGCCCGAGCTCGCGGCCCAACCGCTCGAACAGATTGATGATCTGGGCCTGGATCGAGACGTCGAGCGCGGACACCGGCTCGTCGGCGATGATCAGCTCGGGCTCGACCGCAAGCGCGCGCGCGATGCTGATGCGCTGCCGCTGGCCGCCGCTGAAGGCGTGCGGCAGATCGTGCTTGAGCTCGGCCGCAAGCCCGGTCATGGCCAGGAGCTCGTCGACCCGGTCGGCGATCTCGCCGCGGCCTCTGAGGCCATGGACGCGCAGGGCCTCGCCCAGCATCTGCGCCACGGTCATGCGCGGATTGAGCGATGCGTAGGGATCCTGGAAGATCATCTGGATGCCGCGGCCTTTGGACTTTCGGTTGCGGCCGTCGATCGGCTCGCCATGGAACCGGATCTCGCCGGCGCTCGGCGCGTGCAGGCCGGCGATGCAGCGCCCGAGCGTGCTCTTGCCGCAGCCGCTCTCGCCGACCAGGCCCAGCGTCTCGCCCGGACGGACCGCGAACGAGACGTCGCGCACCGCCTGCACCGCCGCGGGCCGCCGGTGCATGAGCAGATCGGCGAGGGTGCGCGGCTTTGCGAACGTCTTCCTGAGCTCGCGGACCTCGAGCAGCGGCACCTCGGCGGTCATGCCAGCGCGTCGCTCCGGATGCAGGCGGACAGGTGGCCGGCGCCGATGCGCTCGAGCGTCACCGGCGCCTGCCGGCAGCGCTCGATCGCGAGCGGGCAGCGCGGATGGAAGCGGCAGCCGGGCGGCGGCTGCGCCAGATCGGGCGGCGCGCCCGGGATGACCTGCAGCGGCTGACCGCGCCGATGGCGTCCCGGCAGCGAGGCCAGGAGGGCTGCCGTGTAGGGGTGCCGCGGGCGCGCGAACAGGGTCCCGGTGTCGGCGACCTCGGCGATCCTGCCGGCGTACATGACCGCCACCCGATCGCAGGTCTGGGCGACGATCCCGAGGTCGTGGGTGACCAGGATCACGCTCATGCGCAACTCCTCCTTGAGGCGCAGGATCAGCTTCAGGATCTGATCCTGGATCGTGACGTCGAGCGCGGTCGTGGGCTCGTCGGCGATCAGGAGCTTGGGCCGGCAGGCGAGCGCGATCGCGATCATGACCCGCTGGCGCATGCCGCCGGAGAACTCGTGCGGCCAGCTGTCGAGCCGGGCCGCGGCCGAGGGCACGCCGACGCTCGCCAGCAGATCCGCGGCCGCGGCGCGCGCCGCCCGGCGCGCGAGCCCGCGGTGCCGGCGCAGACCCTCCTCGATCTGCTCGCCGATCCGCATGGTCGGGTTGAGCGACGCCATCGGGTCCTGAAAGATGATCGAGATCTCGCGCCCGCGCACCGAGCGCAGCTCGCGCTCCGAGAGCCGGGCGAGATCGCGGCCGGCGAACCGGATCGAGCCCTGCTCGACCCTCGCGGCGGCGCCTGCGAACAGCCGCAGGATCGAGCGGCAGGTGGCGCTCTTGCCGCAGCCGCTCTCGCCGACCAGCCCGAAGATCTCGCCCTCGGCGACCTCGAACGACACCCCGTCGACCGCGCGCACCGGGCGCCCGGCCGAGCGGTAGACGGTCACGACGTCCTGGACCTCGAGCAGCGGCACGACCGCTCAGCCCTTGGGCCGCAGCAGATCGTCCAGGCCGTCGCCGAGCAGGGTGAAGGTGATGCCGGCATAGATGATCGCGAGGCCGGGAAACGTGGAAATCCACCAGGCATCGAAGATGAAGTTGCGCCCGTCGGCGATCATGATGCCCCACTCCGGCGTCGGCGGCTGCACGCCGAGGCCGAGGAAGCTCAGCGCGGTGACCGCGAGGATGGTCAGCACCACGTCCGCCATCGCGAACAGCATGGCCGGCGTGATCGCGTTCGGCAGGACGTGGCGCAGGATGATCCGGCCGTGACTGTAGCCCAGCAGGCGCGCCGCCAGCACGTATTCCTGCTCGCGCACCACCAGCACCTCGCCGCGGACGATGCGGGCGAACGAGATCCAGACCACGAGCGTGAAGGCGAGGTACATGTTGGCGATCGAGGGACCGAGCGTGCCGACGATCGCGATCACCAGGACGTAGAACGGAAACGCCCACAGGATGTCGACGATCCGCATCAGGATGCGGTCGGTCAGACCCCCGAAATAGCCGGCGATCGCACCCGCGAGCGAGCCGAAGGTGAACGGCAGCGCCACGCACACGACGGCGATCTGGAGATCGACCTTGCCGGCCTGCAGGACCCGGGTCAGCAGGTCGCGGCCGAGGTTGTCGGTGCCGAACCAGTGCCCGGCCCCGGGCGGGCGCAAAGCGCTTGCAAAGTCGACCCGCAAGGCGTCGTAGGGGCTGAGCAGCGGGCCGAGGCCGATCGCGAGCAGAAGGCCCGCGAGCATCGCAAGGCCGGCCAGCAGGGTGCCGTTGATCCGGCCCGGCAAGGCCAGCCATGCGCCTGCCGGCCGGGCTTGCGCGCTCACTCGAGGCGGATCCTGGGATCGATCGCGGCGTAAGCGATGTCGGTCAGGAGGCTCACCGCCATCACCAGCACGGCGAAGGTCATGGTCACGCCCTGCACGACCGGGTAATCGCGCGCGAAGATCGACGACACCAGGAGATTGCCGAGGCCCGGCAGGCCGAAGACCGCCTCGATCACCACCGTGCCGCCGATGATCCAGCTGGTATGCACGCCCAGGACCGAGATCGTGCTGATCAGCGAATTGCGCAGCACGTGGCGGCGCAGGACGTCGAACTCGTTCAGCCCCTTGGCCCGGGCGGTATCGATGAAATCCGCGGTCCGCACCGCGATGATGCTGCTGCGCAGGCTTCGGATGGTCAGCGCCGCGGTCGCGAAGGCGATCACCAGAGCCGGCAGGAACAGGTGCCAGAGGCGGTCGGTGAAACCCTCGCCGTAGCCCGCGACCGGGAACAGCGGCAGCTTGATGCCCAACAGCAGGATCAGCAGCACGCCGAGCCAGAACGGCGGCATCGACATCGCGACCACGAACACCGCCTTGATCGCAAAGTCGGTGGCGCTGCCCCGGGTGGTCGCCGCCACGATCGCGAGCGGCAGCGTGAGGACGACCGCAAGGACGGTGCTGTAGGCGACCAGGGCCAGGGTCGCCGGCATGCGCTCGATCACGATCGTCGAGACCGGGCGGCGCTGGACGATCGACTTGCCGAGGCTGCCGTCGGCGATGTCGGCGACGAAGGTCAGGTACTGGCGCCACAGCGGCCGATCGAGGCCGAGCTGGTGACGCAGGTTCTCGACCTCCGTCTCCGAGCCCCGGGCGCCGATCAGGAGCGTCGCCGGATCGCCCGGCAGGATCCGCAGCAACAGAAACGCCACGATCGAGATCCCGATCACGACCGGGATCATCTGGATCGCGCGCAGCAGAATGAACCGGAGAACCTGCATCGCGTCAGGCGCGCCGGGGCGGCGCCGCCGCGCCGCCCCCGACGACCCAGATCATGCGACCGGCATCATTTGACGCTGACGTCCTCCAGACGCCAGTTGGCGGTCGGCAGGATCGCGAACCCCTCGACGTTGCTGCGGTAGGCGTAAGGCTCGCCCTTGTTGTAGAGGAAGATGTAGGGCGCCTGGTCGTGGACGATCTGCTCCATCTCCTTGAACATCGCGCCCCGCTCGGGGCCGTCCAGGGTGCGCCGCTCCTGCTCGTAGAGCGCGTTGACGCGGTCGCTGCGCCACTCGGTGTGATAGGCGTTGGCGCGCTCGGGGTTGACCGCGGTGAAGCCGATCAGCTGGTCGGGATCGATGGTATCGCTGGTGGCGTAGCTCAGCGCCATCTCGTAGTTGCCGCTCTTGGTGGTGTCCCACTGGGCGCCGCTCTCGATCAGCTGCAGCTGCACGTCGACCCCGATGTCGGCGAGGTTGGCCTGAATCGCCGCGGCGACCTGCTGGTAGGTGGCATCGCCGGACGGCACCAGCATCGAGGCCTTGAAACCGCTCGCGAGACCCGCCTCGCCCAGAAGCTCCTTCGCCTTGGCCGGATCGTACGGATAGGGCTGCAGCTGCTCGTTGTGGTAGGCCATGATCGGCATCGACGACGCCGCCGGCTTGGCGTTGCCGAACAGGATGCCCTTGATGATGCCGTCCTTGTCGATCGCGTAGTTCAGCGCCTGCCGGACCCGGACATCGTCGAACGGCTTCTTCTTGTTGTTCAGCAGGACGAAGTCGACCCGGAAGACATCGGCGACCTTGGCATCGATGTCGGACTGGGCGTCGAGCTCTTTGACCTGATTGAAGGGGACCCCGATGATGGCATCGAGCTGGCCGGCCTTGAGCTGCAGGACGCGGCTGTTGTCCTCGCCGACCACGACCAGCTCGGCACCGTCGACCGCTGGCTTGCCCTTTTGCCAATAGTGCGGGTTGGGCGCCAGGACGATCCGCTCGCCCCGGCTCCAGCTCTTCAGCTCGAAAGGCCCGGAGCCGACCGGCTGGTCGAAGAAGGCGTCCTTCTGACTCTCGAGCAGCTTCGCCGGCAGGATCGAGGCGCTGAACAGGCCGAGATTGTTGATCAGGGGCGTGAAGGGCTTGTCGAGCTTGAGCTTCAGGGTCTTGGCATCGACCGCCTCGAAGCCGGTGATCGGACGGAAGAACCGGGCCCAGTTGGAGCCTTCGCCGGCCGCGCGCTTGAGCGAGGCGATCACGTCCTCGATGGTCACCGGGTCGCCGTTCGAGAACTGCGCGTCGCGCAGGTGGAAGGTGTATTCGGTGCCGTCCTGGTTCGCCTCCCAGCTCTCGGCCAGGCCCGGCTCGAGGCGGGTGCCGTCCGTGGTCGGCCGCACCAGCTGGTCATAGATCAGGAGCTGCGCCCAGATCGAGCCATTGTCGCTGGTGGCGATCGGGTCCAGCGACAGAGCATCCGTCTGGACGCCCAGGCGGAAGGTCGCCGCCGAGGCGCTTGTCGGGGGACCCGCTGCGCTCAAAGCGGTTACCAATCCGACGACGAGAGCGCCGGCCAGCCTGCTTGCCATAGTGTGCCTCCCAAGCGTGATCTTGTTGCAGGGCAAACATATGGGCGCGAAATCGAAACCGTGTCAAAGTCTGGCGCCGGCTCGTGATCGGGCGCGGCGCAGATCGACAGGGAAACGCTGATGAGCTTTTTTCGGACCGACGGGCGGATCCAGGACGTCGGCGGACGCCTGGTCGAGACCATGCTCGGGCGGGGCCCGCGCGCCGGGTTCGGCGCGGACGATCTGAGCGTCACCCTGGTCGTCGACGACGCGGCGTCGGATCGGCCGCCGCGCGGCTTCAGCTTCAACGGCCAGCAGCCGTTCTACCCCTGCAGCGTGGTCAAGGCGTTCTGGCTCGCGGCCTGCGAGGCCCGGCTGGAGGAGGGCTTCATCCGGCCGCATGCCGACCTCGAGCGCGCGCTGCACGACATGATCGTCTGGTCGAGCAATACCGCGACCAACTACGTCATCGACCTGGTGACCGGGACCACCGGCGACACCCTGCTCGAGGGGTCAGAGTTCGACGAGTGGGCCCGGCGGCGGAGCTGGGTGAACCGCTATTTTCAGTCGCTCGGCTGGGCCGAGCTGGACGGCATCAACCTCTGCCAGAAGCTGATGGACGACGATCGCTACGGCCGGGAGCGGCAGTTCGTCGGCCCGGACGGCGCCAACCACAACCGGCTGACGACGCTCGCGACCGCCCGCCTGTTCCACGAGATCTTCGCCGGCGCCGCCTTCCCGCCCGAACGCGCCCGGCAGATGCAGCAGCTCCTGCATCGACGCCACGATCCGGAGTGGGTCGAGGCGCACCCGAACGCTCAGGTCCGCGGCTATTTCGGCCAGGCCCTGCCGCCGGGCGCAGGGCTCTGGTCCAAGGCCGGCCGCACCGTGTGGACCGGTGATCGCCACGCCAGCTACCGCCGTCACGACGCCGCCCGGATCGAGATCGCCGGCCTGCCGCCGTTCATCCTGGTCGTGTTCACGCAAGGCAAACTGGTCAGCGAGGACGAGCAGTTTCTGCCCGCGGCCGCGCGCGCCGCCGAGGACCTCATCCGGCGCGAGCTCTGCTGACCGGCCCCCGCCCGCTGGCCGTCGTCCCGGCTCCGCGCGCAGCGCCGCGAGGGCCGCCCGAAAGGGGCCGGCCGGGTCGCGAGCGCTCAGTCGGCGGCGTCCGGTTGGGCCTCGGCCAGCAGCACCTCCTTGTTCCCCTCGAAGAACTTCTGGCCCGCCTCGTAGCCGATGTCGTACAGGGTCGACAGGTTGCTGTAGGACCAATCCAGCGCCTTCGGCCAGTAGTTTTTGGGAATAAGGCTGTTGAAATCGACCGGCATAAGTTTCAGTTTCCATTTATGATTGTGTTTGCTCTTGAAGATCTCGATGTCATCCTTGGCAATCTCGACCAGGGGGATCATGATCGACTGCACCCAGGCGTCGTAGAGCGAGACCGGCTCGTGGATGATCCGGTCCGACGAGAGGATGTCGAAGATCACGACATTGCGCAAAGGCACCTGGCGGGCGAGCTTCTTCGTCCGGGTCTTGCCGGCGCGCTCGGCGTTCAGCCGCGCGTCCCGGTATTCCAGCAAACCTTTGAAGCACAAGGTGTCGATCGCCGAGCCTTCGATGTAGGTCTTGCCATTGATCTTGAATGGTGGATAGATCAGCGGGAACGACAGGGCCGCCCGGAAATGATCCGCCGTGATCTCGTGCTTGGCGAACAGCTCCATCTTGTGGTCGGTGATGTTGTAGGCGTTCATGTAGAACTCGCCGGGGAAGGTCTGCAGCTTGTCGAAGTCGACGACCTCGTCGATCCAGGGGGCGTGGTCGCAGAGACCGAGGCTCTTGCCCGACAGATCGCTCGGGCACCAGGTCGCGAACATCAACGACATCCAGTCGGCCCAGAACCGGCTCATCTGGTCCTGCCCGGGCATCACGCGCGGCAGGGTCTGCAGCCATTTGCGATAGGCATGGGCCACCTGGCCGGGCTTGTGGAAGACTTTGAAGTTGACCGGGAAATGTTCGTAGATGCTGTCGTGGACGCCCATCTCCTTGGTCTGCTCCAGGGCCTGGCGGGGCGACATGCCCCGGGGCGCGGCGTACAGCAGGCCGATCAGCATGCCGGCACCGGCGGTCGAGACGACGTCGAAGTGGACCTTGTTGTCGGCCAACGCCGCCAAGGCACCCAATTCCAGGGTCAGGGTCGGCGCCCCACCGCCCAGCAGCAAACCGGTCGCTTCCGTAGCCATGGTCATGCTCCTTTCAAATCCAACGGTCCCAACACCCGATCGTCCCGGTCCGGCGCCCCCGGCCAGCTAGGCGGAGCGCAGGGATTTGCCCTCATCCAGCCTGGCCAGCGCCGCGCGGACGCGCTCGCGTCCGAGCGCCACGCCCATGGTCTCGAACATCCGGCCGGCCAGCAGATAGCTCTCGCGCGCCGATGCGGCCTCGCCCTTGGCGGCCAGCACCTGACCTTCGGCCAGCCGCGACCAGGCGAGATCGAACACGCATTCGCGCCGTTCCTGACTCTCGATCGCGCATTTGATGTCGGCCTCGGCCGGCTCGACCCGGGGCGGCTTCAGAGCCACCAGCGCTTCGGCGTGGACGCGCAGCGCGATCGAGCGGCTCCAGGCCTGGGCGGTCTCGCTCGCCAGCTCGAGCGCCTCGGCGCTATGCCGGAGCGCCTCGCCGATCTCGCCATCGAGCAGGCGAAGCTTGGCCCGGTACGCCTGAAAGGCGCCGCGGTGGAAGCTGGTGCCGATCTGGTCGCCGAGCTCGAGGCAGCGCTTGAGATCGGCCTCGGCGGCCTCGTGCCGCCCCGCCAGCAGATAGCCCTGGCCGCGCCAGCCATGGATCAGATACTGGCGGAAGATGTCGCCGGCGCGCTCGCAAAGGAGCAGCGCCTCCTCGAACTCCGGCACCGCCGACTCGAGATCGCCGTGCCAGCCCCGGACCACGCCGGCGAAGAACAGGCAGGCCGCCTGGGTCGGCAGATGCTCGATCTGGCGCGACAGCTCGATGCCGTAAGCCGCCGCCCGGCCGGCCCGGTCGAACTCGCCGTGCATGCCGTAGGCGAAGGCGAGCACGCCCGACATCGCCGCCTCCTCGATCCGGTTGCCGAGGCGGCGCATCTGCTGGACGTTGCGCGCGGCATGCGCGATGGCGTCGTGCGGCTCGCCGCGCAGGCAGTGGATCCGGCCCAAAAGGTTGACCGGGTCGGCGGTGAACCGGTCGTCGCCGCCCAGGCCCTCGGCGATCAGCAACGCCTTGCCGGCGAGTTCGACCGCCCGGTCGAAGCGGCCGAAGATGTAGGTGATCCGCCCCATCCAATACTGGATCCGGCAGAGCAATTCGCGGTCGTTGATCGCCTCGGCGAGCGCGAGGGCCTGCTCGAGGTTGCGCAGATCCTGCTCGAAGTGGGCCCGGTTCTGGGCGACGCTCGCGAGCTTGAGCACCGCCTCGATCTGGGCGCGCCAGGCATTCTCCGAGGGCGGCAGCGAGCGCGCCAGATCGACCGCCTCCTGGAAGCGGGCGCGGGCCTCGATCGCGGCATAGCGGGCGACCGCGGCCTCGCCCGCCCGCATCGTGTAGGTGAACGCCTTGGCGGGCAGCGACGCCTGGCGATAGTGATGCGCGAGCAGCTCCGGCTTGCTCTCGACGGTCTCGCCGAACCGCTCCTCGAGGGTCTTCGCGATCCGCTTGTGGAGCTGCTGGCGCTTGCTCCGCAGCAGGCTGTTGTAGGCGGCTTCCTGGACCAGCGCGTGCTTGAACTCGTAGATGACGTCGGACGCCGCCCCGCGCCGGTAGATCAGCTCGGCCTCGACCAGCTGCGCCAGCGCCTGCCGGAGCGCCGGCTCGTCGAACGGCGAGACCGCGGCCAGCAGCTCGTAGCTGAAGACCCGGCCAAGGGTCGCCGCCAGATGCGCGACGTCCTTGACCCCCGACAGCCGGTCGAGGCGCGCCATCAGCGAGTCGTGCAGGGAATCCGGGATCGACAGCTGGGGCAAAGGGCCGGTCAGCTTGAAGCCGTCCTCGGTCAGCTCCAGAGCCCCCAACTCCAGCAGGGTCTTGGTCAGCTCCTCGACGTACAGCGGCACGCCGTCGGTCCGCTTGATGATGTGATCGAGGACCTCGGGCGGCAGCGAGTGGCCGCGGGTCACGTTGTCGACCAGCGCCGAGGCCTGGCGGTGGCTGAGATGCGAGAGCGAGAGCGAGGTGATGTGCGGGAAGCCGCTCCAGGGCGGCACGAAGCCCGGGCGGTGGGCGACGATCACCAGGACCGGCAGCCGCTGGATGCGCTCGATGATCAGCTGGAACAGCTCGGTGGTGGTCGGATCGATCCAATGGGCGTCCTCGAGCAGGATCAGGACCGGCTGGTTGGCCAGCCCGGCGAGCTGCTCGAGCAGGGCCTCGAGCATCAGCGCCTTCTTGCGCTCGGGCGCGAGGTCGAGCGGCGGATAGCGCTCGCCGGTCGGGATCGACAGCAGCGGCGCCAGCAGACTGGCGCCCCGGATGGCGCGGTCCGACCCCTGGCCGAGCAGGGCCTCGAGCTTGTCGAGCTTGACCTCGGCCGGGTCGCCCTTCTTGAGACCGGCGGCGCGCTCGAGCTGGTCGAGGACCGGATGCAGCGCGCTGTGCACGTAAAACGGCGAGCAATAGTAGCGCAGCACGCTCGCATGATCGCCACGGACGTGGTCCCGAAACGCCTGGATGACGCGCGACTTGCCGACCCCCGGCTCGCCGGACAGCAGGACGACGTGGCCGTCGCCCGCCTTGGCGGCCTGCCAGCGCGACAGCAGCAGTCCGATCTCCTCGTCGCGTCCGACCAGGGGGGTCAGACCCCGCCCGATGGTCGCCTCGAAGCGGCTCGCCGCGCCGGTCGCCTCGCGGACGCAATAGACCGCGATCGGCTCGTCGATGCCCTTGACCATCTGCGGGCCGAGCGCCTCGAGCACGAACAGACCCTCGACCAGTCGGCGGGTGCGCTCGCCGACCACGACCGTGCCCGGCTCGGCGAGGGCCTGCAGACGGGCCGCGACGTTCGGGGTCTCGCCGACCACCGCCATCTCGTCGCGGAACTCGCCGGTGCCGATGTCGCCGACCACGACCAGGCCGGTATTGATGCCGACCCGGACGCCGACGCTGATGCCGAGGTCGTCGAGCTCGTCCTCGAGCCGCTTGATCGCCTCGACGATGTCGCGGCCGGCGCGGATCGCGCGGACCGGGTCGTCCTCATGGGCCGTGGGATAGCCGAAATAGACCAGGACGCCGTCGCCGACGTAGTGGCCGATGTGGCCCTCGTAGCGGGCGACGACCTCGGCGCAGCTCTCCTGATAGCGCCGGAGCACCTCGTGCAGATCCTCCGGATCGAGCCTTGCCGAGAGCGCGGTCGAGCCGACCATGTCGCAGAACATCACGGTCAGTTGCCGGCGCTCGGCGTCATGGCCGGCCCGCGCCGGCTCGGGCGCCGGCGCGGGCGCCGGCGCCACCTCGGCCGTGGCAGCGGGCTGGGGCGACGGCGGCGGCTCGGCGGGCGTGGCCCGGGTCAGGGCCGCGATCGCGCGGACCAGGCGCCGGCGATCGCCGAGCGAGACCCCGAGCTGGACCAGATCCGCCTCGGTGAGGTCGGCCAGGATGTCGAACCCGATGTCGCTCTCGGCGAAGCCCTCGGCGTAACGGCCAAGGCCAAGGCCGTCGAGCCATGCGCCGACATCAGTCATCGTTGCTCCGCGCTCGCCAGTCAGTTGGGCGACCATGCCGGCGGCAAGCTAAAGCACAAATTGCCCAAGAGGTCACGCCACTTGTATCCGGAGGCATCTACGCACCAGCCGGGCGCGCCGTTTGCCTGTCCGGAGGCCCGGTGCTATGGACCGCTGCTCGCGACCAGACCACGAGGGGCCGGCGGTGCAGGAGATAGTCGATCAGCTCGACGCCAAGCGTGAGGCGGCGCGCCGGGGCGGTGGCGAGCGGCGGATCGCCGCCCAGCACAAGCGCGGCAAGCTGTCCGCGCGCGAGCGCCTGCAGCTGCTGCTCGACCAGGGCTCGTTCGAAGAGATCGACATGTTCGTCGAGCACCGCTGCACCGAGTTCGGCATGGCCGATCAGCGCATCCCGGGCGATGGCGTGGTCACCGGCTCGGGCACCATCAACGGCCGGCCGGTGTTCGTGTTCAGCCAGGACTTCACGGTCTTCGGCGGCGCGCTGTCGGAGGCCCATGCCGAGAAGATCTGCAAGATCATGGACCACGCCTTGCGGGTCGGGGCGCCGGTGATCGGGATCAACGATTCCGGCGGTGCCCGCATCCAGGAAGGCGTCGCCAGCCTCGCGGGCTACGCCGACGTCTTCCAGCGCAACGTGCTGGCCTCGGGCGTGATCCCGCAGATCAGCCTGATCATGGGCCCCTGCGCCGGCGGGGCGGTCTACTCGCCGGCGATGACCGACTTCATCTGCATGGTCCGCGACACCTCCTACATGTTCGTGACCGGGCCGGACGTGGTGCGCACGGTCACCCAGGAGGAGGTGACCCATGAGGAATTGGGCGGCGCCGCGACCCACACCCGGCGCTCGGGCGTCGCCGATCTGGCGTTCGACAACGACGTCCAGGCGCTCGCGGAGATCCGCCGTTTTTTCGACTTTCTGCCGGCCTCCAACCGCGAGCCGCCGCCCTCACGCCCGACCGAGGATCGGGCCGAGCGCCAGGAGCCGGCGCTCGACAGCCTGGTCCCGAGCAGCGCCAACAAGCCCTACGACATGAAGGAGCTGATCTCGAAGGTCGTCGACGAGAGCGATTTTTTCGAGCTCCAGCCCGACTACGCCAAGAACATCCTGATCGGCTTTGGCCGCCTGGAGGGCAGAACGGTCGGGATCGTCGCCAACCAGCCGATGGTGCTGGCCGGCTGCCTCGACATCGACAGCTCGCGCAAGGCCGCCCGCTTCGTCCGCTTTTGCGACTGCTTCAACATCCCGATCCTGACCTTCGTCGACGTGCCGGGCTTCCTGCCGGGCACCGCCCAGGAATACGGCGGCATCATCAAGCACGGCTCCAAGCTGCTGTTCGCGTTCGCCGAGGCGACCGTGCCCAAGGTCACGGTGATCACGCGCAAGGCCTATGGCGGCGCCTACGACGTCATGAGCTCCAAGCACCTGCGCGGCGACGTCAACTACGCCTGGCCGCAGGCCGAGATCGCGGTCATGGGCCCCAAGGGCGCGGTCGAGATCATCTTTCGCGCCGATCTCGGCGATCCGGCCAAGATCGAGGCCCGCACCGAGGAATACCGGGCGCGCTTCGCGACCCCGTTCGTGGCCGCCGCGCGCGGCTTCATCGACGACGTGATCATGCCCCACGACACCCGCCGCCGGGTCTGCACGGCGCTCCGCTGGCTGCGCACCAAGCGCCTGGACAACCCCTGGAAGAAGCACGGCAACATCCCGCTCTGAGGCTTGCATCGGGCACGAGCAACTGCTATCTAGTCAGACTAGTCTGAGTAGGGGAAAGTCGATGGCGTGGCAGCTCCAGGAGGCCAAGGCGAAGTTCAGCGAGGTGGTCCAGCGCGCGATCGAGGACGGGCCGCAGACCGTTACGCGGCGTGGCAAGCCGGCGGTCGTGGTCGTGGCTGCCGACGAATTTGAGCGGATGAGGGAAGCGACGCCGACCCTCAAGGAATTGCTGCTCGAGTGCCCGCTCGAAGGGGTCGACCTCGAACGACCGCGCGACTATGGCCGCGAGATCGACCTCTGATGTATCTCGTAGACACCAATGTCATCTCGGAGCTGCGCAAGAACGACACCGGCAACGCCAACGTTCGCGACTGGTTCGCCGTGGTCGACACGCGGACGATCTACCTGAGCGTGCTCGTCCTGGGCGAGATCCGGGCCGGCGCAGAGCGTATCAGGGAGCGTGATCCCGCTAAGGCGGCTGAGCTCGACGGCTGGCTCAAGCAGGTCACGGAACGGCATAACCGCCGCATTCTGGGCATCGATTACGAGGTTGCTCGGGTTTGGGGTTGGATGAAAGGCAGATATCGCGTTCCCGTGGTCGACGGGCTGCTCGCCGCCACCGCCCAGGTGCATGGGCTCGTTCTGGTCACGCGCAATGTTAAGGATGTTGAGCGAACGGGCGTCAGCTATCTGAACCCGTTCGACCCGGTGCACTGAGAACCGAGGCTACGCCTTGACCGCGGACGACGAGTCGCTTCGCGGCGCGTAGGCGGCAAGGAAGGTCGTGACCGCCGCCTCGACCACCTGCTCCGGATCACGATCGCCGAACACGGCCGTGAGGCCCAGAAGGTGCCGCATGTGCAGCGGTCCCATCAGCATGGCGATGAACTGCTCGGCCGCGAGCCTGGGGTCCTCGACCCGCAGCGTGCCGCGGCCATCGGCCGTGCCGAGGTAGTCGGCGAGCCGCGCCGGCACCACCGCCGGCCCCGAGGCATAGAAGGCGCGCCCGAGCTCGGGGAAGCGCGGCGCCTCCGCGATCACGATCCGATAGAGCGCGCGCGCCTTCGCCGGCAGCACCAGTTCGAGGAAGTTGCGGCCGATCGCGCCCGGCGCCTGACGCACCTCGAGCCGGTCGATGTCGGGCGCGGTCAGCGTCTGCGAATGGCTCCGGGCGATCCGCAGCATGCGGCGATCCGGATGCTGGGCAACCTGGTCATGCGCGAAGCGACCGTCCTGACCTTCAACGACGCGCTCCTCGGGATGGCGGCCGCCTTCCTCCCGACGCTCGTGTTCATGCCGCTGGTGCGCAAACCAGCCCATCCGGCCGCCGGCGGCCACTGAGGCGCGATCCCGCGCAGGCTGGACGCAGCGCCGGGGTGCGGCTATGTTCTGACCACTCTGGTCAGTGACGGAGCCGGCGGATGGAATGGCAGCTGCAGGAAGCCAAGGCCAAGTTCAGCGAGCTGGTACAGAAGGCGATCGACGACGGCCCGCAGACCGTCACCCGCCGGGGCCAGCCCGCGGTCGTCGTCCTGTCCGCCGAACAGTTCGAGCTGATGAAGAAGCGCCAGATCAGCCTGAAGGACCTGCTGCGCTCGGCGCCCTGGCATGAGCTCGAGATCGATCGCGACCAGAGCCCGCCCCGCGATGTCGACCTCTGATGTATCTGCTCGACACCAACGTGATCTCGGAAATCAGCCGCGGCGAGCGGAGCGACCCAAACGTCAGGGTCTGGTACGACGCCATGGCGCCTGAGCAGCTCTGCACCAGCGCCCTGGTCATCGGTGAAATCCGTACCGGCGTCGAAAGGCTGCGTCGGCGCGAGGCAGAGCGCGCGCTGGCGTTCGAGCGCCACCTGGCTCTGCTGATCGATCTGTTCGCCGATCGGATCATCGGCATCGACCGGCGGACCGCGGAGGAGTGGGGGCGGCTGAACGCGCATCGCACGCGGCCGGCCGTCGACGGCCTGATCGCGGCGACCGCGCTGGTGCGCGACATGACCATCGTGACCCGCAACGTGCGCGACTTCGCCGATGCCGGAGCCGCCCTCCTCAATCCGTTCGAGCCGCCGGCGACGGCAGCGGAGCCGGACTGACCGCATGTTCGAGAAAATCCTGATCGCCAACCGCGGCGAGATCGCCTGCCGGGTGATCCGGACCTGCCGGCGGCTCGGCATCGAGACGGTCGCGGTCCATTCCGAGGCCGATGTCGACGCGCCGCACGTGCGCCTCGCCGACGAGGCGGTCGCGATCGGCCCGCCGCCGGCCGCCGAAAGCTACCTGCGGATCGAGGCGATCGTCGATGCCGCGCGCCGGACCGGGGCGCAGGCGGTCCACCCGGGCTACGGCTTCCTGTCCGAGAACCCGGTCTTCGCCGAGACGCTCGAGGCTGCGGGCATCGTCTTCATCGGGCCGCCGGCCAACGCCATCCGCCTGATGGGCGACAAGCTCGAGGCCAAGCGGCTCGCGGCCGCGGCCGGGGTCAGCATCGTGCCCGGCCATGCCGAGGCGGTCCGCGAGCCCGGGCTCGCGGCCAGGATCGCCGCCGGGATCGGCTATCCGGTCATGGTCAAGGCGGCCGCCGGCGGCGGCGGCAAGGGCATGCGCATCGCGCTCGACCAGCGCGATCTGCGCGAGGCGCTGGAGCGGGCCCAGAGCGAGGCGCGCTCGTCCTTCGGCGACGATCGCGTGTTCCTGGAAAAATTCGTCCGCGAGCCGCGCCACATCGAGATCCAGGTGCTGGCCGACCGCCACGGTCACGCGCTCCACCTGGGCGAGCGCGAATGCTCGATCCAGCGCCGCCACCAGAAGGTGATCGAGGAGGCGCCGAGCCCGTTGCTCGACGCCGCCACGCGTCGCGCCATGGGCGAGCAGGCGGTGGCGCTCGCCCGCGCCGTCGGCTACCACTCGGCCGGCACGGTCGAGTTCATCGTCGATACCGAGCGCAACTTCTACTTCCTCGAGATGAACACCCGCCTCCAGGTCGAGCATCCGGTGACCGAGCTGGTGACCGGGCTCGATCTGGTCGAGCAGATGCTCCGGGTCGCCGCCGGCGAGCCCCTCGATCGCACCCAGGACGAGGTCCGCCTGAACGGCTGGGCGATCGAGGCCCGGGTCTATGCCGAAGACCCGGCGCGCGGTTTTCTGCCCTCGACTGGCCGGCTCAGGCGCTATCTCGAGCCACGCGGCAAGGGGGTCCGGGTCGATTCCGGGGTCGTCGAGGGCAGCGAGGTCCAGCTCTACTACGACCCGATGATCGCCAAGGTCTGCGCCCATGGCGGCGATCGCGCCGAAGCGATCGACCGGCTCAGCGCCGCGCTCGATGGCTTCTACATCCGGGGCGTCGGCCACAATGCGGCCTTCCTGACCGCGCTCCTCAACCACCGCCGCTTTCGGGCGGGCGAGCTCTCGACCGACTTCATCGTCGCCGAGTTCGGCGAGCGCTTCGAGGGCGTGGCGCCCACGGCCGCGACCCGGACCGGGCTCGCCGCGGTCGCGGTCGTGCTGCGTCTGATCCAGGTCGAGCGCGAAGCCAGGATCTCGGGCCAGCTGCCCGGCTGGCGGCCAACGCTGCGCCCTGACTGGGTGGTCCGGCTCGGCGACGAGAACATCGAGGTCCGGGCGCAGCTGGAGCCGCCCCTGTTCATCATCGAGGCCGGCGACGCCCGCCACGAGCTGCTGCTCGAGTGGCGCCCGGGCCTGCCGCTCGCGCGCGCGACCATCGAGGGCCGGACCGCCGTGGTCCAGGTCGACCCCTGTCCCGAGGGCTTTCGGCTGAGCCACGGCGGGATCGAGGTTCAGGCGCTGGTCCGGACCCGCGAGGCGGCCGAGTTCGCGGCCCGGGTGCCGCCGAAACTGCCGCCCGACACGTCCAAGTTCCTGCTGTCGCCGATGCCGGGCCTGATCGTCAGCGTCGCGGTCGCCGCCGGCGAGCCGGTCAAGGCCGGCCAGGAGCTGGCCGTGCTCGAGGCGATGAAGATGGAGAACGTGCTGCGCGCCGAGCGCGACGCCGTGATCGAGGACATCCGGATCGCCCCCGGCGCCACGGTCGCCGCCGACCAGGTCCTGATCGCCTTCGCCTAGGCGATGGATGGTCCGCGCGCAGCAGAACGATGAAGCTCGTCTACCGCTTGCATGCGGTTCGTCGTATGCTTCAACGCCAAATCGGCGAGCCGGCCGTTCGAAACGTGATCGAGATTGGGGAGGTGATCGCGACCTATCCCAAGGACCAGCCCTACCCCAGCCGGCTGTTGCTGGGCTGGCCGGGGGGCGTGCCTCTACACGTCTTGATCGCGGAGAACTCGATCGACCAGGAGACCATCGTGATTACGGTATATCGACCCGACCCGGACTTATGGGACGCCGACTTTCGCAAGCGGCGAACGCCATGAAATGCGTGGTCTGTCGCAGCGGTGAGACCAAGCCGGGGACGGCGACCGTCACGGTCGAGCGGGATGGCGCGGTCGTGGTGGTTCGAGGCGTGCCGGCGCGGGTCTGCGAGAACTGCGGCGAAGAATATCTGGACGACGGCGAGGTCGCCCGCTTGCAGGTCCTCGTCGAGGCCACGATGACGCCGGGCGTCCGCTTCGAGGTGCGCGATTATCTGGCGGCTTGAGAGCGATGCGGAGCGCGACATAGGAGCAGAGACGAGTTGCGTTCTGAGCTACCTCAGCTCTCGTCGCGCTTGAGAAAATCCTGGATGGTCTTGCCGCGCTCGGGGCGGAATCGCTCGTCGAGGACCTCGAGCTCGGCCATCCGGTCGAGCCGGAACGAGCGGAAATCCTGGCGCAGCTCGCACCAGGCGGCGAGCAGCCAGGACGGGCCGTAGAACGACAGCGCGAGCGGCCGCACCGTACGCGCGCTCGCCCGCTCTTCGCAGTCCCGATAGTGGAAAAAAACCTTGTGCCGGCGCCGGAGCGCCAGGCGGAGCGCGCTCGGATCGACGCTGATCGGGTGCGCGAAATGCCGGGCCGGGGCGAGCAGCGCGGTCTCCGCCATGTGCTGGCGCAGGCGCTCCGGGATCACCGCCTCGACCTTGGCGATCACGTTGCCGGCGGCGTCGGCGAGCTTGGCATCGCTCCAGGACTCGATGATCCGGGCGCCCAGCACCAGCGCCTCGATCTCGGCCTCGTCGAACATCAAGGGCGGCAGGTCGAAGCCCTGACGCAAGGCATAGCCGACGCCGGCCTCGCCCTCGATCGGGACCCGGCTCGCCATCAGGTCGCGCACGTCGCGGTAGATCGTCCGCTCCGAGACCTCGAGCTTCTCGGCGAGGTCGCGGGCGCGCACCAGCTTCTGCCGGCGCAGCAGCTGGATGATCTCGAACAGGCGGTCGGCGCGGCGCATCGGTCTCCCGCGGTTGGCCTCCTCGGCGCCCGCGAAGCCTAACCGAACCCTCCTGACATCATGCTGTCAGGAGCGGGCGACTAGCATGCCAGCTCGTCCAACCGGCATGCATGAGGAGCCTTCCGATGTCGATGGGCCACTTCAGATCCTCGCAGGCGACTCTGGCAACCCCGAGCCTCGGCGGCGGCCGTGCGGCCCGCTGGGCGCGCTCGAGCCTGCGCGCCCTCGAGCGCGCCCTTGACCTCCTGCTGACCTGGCAGGAGCGGACCCGGCAGCGCCGCCAGCTCGAGCAGCTGAACGACCACCTGCTGCGCGACATCGGCCTGAGCCGCGCCGACGTCCTGGCCGAGGCGACCAAGCGCTTCTGGGAGCGCTGACCGGACCGCTCCGACGGGCTGGAAATTCGATGGACCTTCACCACCCAGGCGGGCTATCTGCACCCGGAAGAACGTGGGGGGACAACCGGATGCTGAAGCCTGCCAAGGTCACCGACGAGCTGCGCGCACGGGTGCGCGCGGAGCTGCCGGAAGTGGAGCAGATCCGCGATCTGGAGCTCGGCGCCAAGGTCGTCGAAGCCTGGGCGCTGGCGCTCGCGTCGAGCAGCTTTGGCGCGATCGCCGAGATCGAGCCGTCCGGCAACCCGGGCGTCAACACCTTGAAGCGGGGTCGCCAGACCGACCACATCCGGGGCGTCACGCGCATGGCCCTGGCGCTCGCCGAGCAGCTGCAGGCGCAGCTCGAGGACCTCGTGATCGACCGGGATATCCTGATCGCGGGCGCGCTCTGCCACGACGTCGGCAAGCCCTGGGAGTTCGACCCGGTGAACCGCCAACGCTGGCAGGCCGAGCCGCGCGCCGCCGGCCTGCCCTCGATCCGCCACCCGGCGTTCGGCGTCCATATCTGCTTCACCGTCGGCCTGCCGGAGGCGGTCGCGCATTGCGCCGCCGCCCATTCCGGCGAGGGCGAGCTCCTGGTCCGCTCGCTCGAGAACACCATCATCCACCACGCCGACTATGCCTTCTGGGGCATCTGCCGCGCCGCCGACCTCCTGATCCCCGAGACCATCGCCGAGCTCAAGGTCCGGCATTGAAAGGCTGCTGGGTCGGTCTGCTTTTGAAGGTGCCGACGGCAGAGGATCAGGCGGACAGCTTACCTGTCCGCAGCTTGCTGGCGTACCAGCGGATGCAATGCACCGAGGTCCTGCCGCCAAACCGCTCGCGGGCGAGTTCGGCGATCGCCTCGTACTCGAGTCCAAGCTTGATCAGTTCGCAGCAATAACGGCCGACGCCCGACCCGGGTTTGGCGCGGCCGTCGACAGTCAGATCGGATAAATCGCCCATCTTTCATCTCCCGGGGCTCAGGCCAAGGGACAGCATGGCCCGGCGATCGTTGACGTGCCGTAACGAGCGTCGACTTGCTTCGGAATCCGCGTGACACTATCTTAGGATTCGTGACACAAGGGAGTCGACATGCGTTCGGTCAGCGTCCGTGAGATGCGAGCAGCCCTACCCAGGATCGAGGAACTTCTGGCGGAGGCGGGTGAGGTCCTGATCACCCGTAATGGCAAGCCGGTGGCACGCGTCCTGCCGACCGTGCCCGGGGAGGGGATTCCCTCGCGGGCGGGGTTGCGCCGGCGCATGCGTCGGGTCGCGATCGGCAGCGAGGTGCTGATCCGAGAAGACCGGGATGCCCGCGGCTGAGCCGTACGTCGATACCAGCGCGCTGGCCAAGCGCTACATCGATGAGGCCGGCTCGGACGATTTCGATGCGTTTCTGGCCAAGTGTCCGCGCGTGCGGATCAGTCGGCTGGCCGTGGTCGAGTTCCGCTGCCTGCTGCAGCGGCGGCGTCGCGCCGGCGAGATCGACGTCGCCTACGAGCAGGCCGCGCTGGCCGATTTCGCCGACGATGTCGGTTGCGGCTATATCCAGATCGAGCCGTTGGTCGACCGCCACGCGGTCGTGGCGCGCGAGCTGATCGATCGCCTCTCCGGCCATTCCTTGCGCACGCTCGATGCCTTGCATCTCGCGATTGCGCAAGGCGTCGGCGCCTCGGTGCTGGCGACGGCGGATCGGGACATGGTGCGGGCCGCCCAAGCACTCGGGTTTGCGATCGTCACGTTTGGCTAGTTCTAGGAGAACTGGCAGCTGGCCGAGCCAAGCCCTTCGATCTCGATCTCGACCCGATCGCCGGCTGCGACCCATCTGGTCTCGACCACGCTGCCGAGCAGCACGAACTCGCCGGCTGCCAGCGTTCGGCCGCGGCCTGCCAGGCCGTTGGCGAGCCAGGCGAGCGCGTTCAGCGGGTGGCCCAGGATGTCGCCGCCGCGGCCAGTCCCGACCTCGCCGCCGTTGATCTGCATGCGGCCGGTGACGCCGGTCAAATCGAGCTCATGCCAGTTCACCACTGACGCCCCCAACACACAGGCAGCGTTGAAGAAATCGTCGGCGATCAGGGTCGGCGTGTCGAGCGACTTATAGTCGTCGTAGCGGTCGTCGACCACCTCGATCGCGGCCATGCAGGCGCCGATCGCGCCGGCGACGCTCGCCCGGTCGTAGGGTGCGCCGGCCGGCGGCAGGTCGTGGCCGAGGCGGACCGCGATCTCGCACTCGACCCCGACGTGCAGGAACTGGTCGTGTCGGAACGTCCCGTGCTCATGCTGCACGGTCGGCGCGAAAACGCCGCCGGCGCAGGGATTGCCGATGCTCAGGAAGCGCTGCATCACGGCCGTGGTGCAGCCGATCTTGTGGCCGGCGAGCGGACCGTAGCCGGCCGCGCTCAGCTGCCGATGCAACGCGTCCTGGACCGCGTAAGCGCAAGCCTCGTCCGGCGGCCGGCAGGCCTCGGGCAGGCCCGCGAAGCGCTGCCGCCCGAGCCGTGCCCGGGCGAGCCGCCCGGCCGCTTCGCGAGTCGCTTCGGCCGACATCCTCGTCATCGCTGCCTCCACCTTCCTCAGGACGCTCGCCCTTGCTTTGCCAGACGCGGGCGCCGCCGCAAAGGGGTCGCGGTCGCGCGCGGGGCAGGCTAGCCTTCGGTCATGATCGTGAGACGGAGCGGCGGCACCCGACTGGGGGCGGCGGCGGGCAGGCCGCGGGTCGGCGCCTGGCTCGCCTCGCCCTATCTGCTGCTCGCCGGCGCCGCCTTCTTCTGGGCGACCAACATGGTGGTCGGGCGGGCGGCGCACGAGCTGATCCCGCCGATCGCGTTCAATTTCTGGCGCTGGACGCTCGCGCTGGTGATCCTCCTGCCGTTCGCCTGGCGCGATCTGGTCCGCCACCGCCGCCTGATCGTCCGGGAGTGGAAGATCCTGACCGCGCTGGCACTCACCGGCATGACGGTCTTCCACAGCCTCATCTACCTCGGGCTCAGCCTGTCGCCGGCGATCAACGCCCTGCTCCTGTTCGCGACCTCGCCGCTGTTCTTCGTCCTGCTCGCCCGCCTTTTGACCGGCGAGCGGATCACGCTCGGCCAGGGCCTCGGCATCGTCGCCTCGATCGCCGGCGCCGTCCTGGTGATCGCCCGGGGCGACCTCGGGGTCCTGCTCGGCCTGCGCTTCGCGCCGGGCGATCTCTGGCTGCTCGCGGGCGTGATCCTGTGGGCGCTCTACTCGGTCCTGCTCCGGCGCCGGCCGCCGGCACTGCCGCCACTCGCCCTGCTGGGCGCGACCGTCAGCCTCGCGCTCCTGCTGCTGGCGCCGGTCTATGCGCTCGAGCTCTGGTCGGGCGCCCGGGTCCAGATCGGCGCCGCGAGCCTCGCGAGCCTCGCCTATGTCGCGCTGTTTCCCTCGGTGATCGCCTACGTCTTCTGGAACCGCGGCGTGCGCGAGGTCGGGCCGAACGCGGCCGGGGTGACGCTGCAGCTGATGCCGGTGTTCGGGGCGCTGCTCGCGGTCGCCTTCCTGGGCGAGCATCTGGCCGGCTATCATTGGCTGGGCGGCGCCCTGGTCCTGGCCGGCATCCTGCTCGCCTGGCGGCGGCGCTAGCG
>CAVSRN010000052.1:0-60431 GCA_963730195.1 uncultured Alphaproteobacteria bacterium | reverse complement strand
CCTGACACCTTTTTCCCTGACACCTTTTTCCCGACGAGACCCCGCTGGAGGCGGCGGAATGATGGCTCACACCCTTGGCAGGCTCACCCGCGTCGATCTGCGGGAGATCTGGACCAGCGAGGCCAGCGACTTCACCCCGTGGCTTGCGCGCGAGGAAAATCTCGCGGTTCTAGCCGAAACCTTAGGCCTCGACCTCGAACTGGAGGCGCAGGAGAAGGCCGTCGGCCCATTCCGCGCAGATATCCTGTGCAAAGACATCGGCTCGGGCGTATGGGTGCTGGTTGAGAACCAGCTTGAACGGACGGATCACAGCCACCTCGGGCAGCTTCTGACCTATGCCTCCGGGCTCGAGGCGGTGACGATTGTGTGGGTGGCTGCGCGTTTCACCGAGGAGCACCGATCGACACTCGACTGGCTGAACAAGATCACCGACGAAAGCTTCCGCTTCTTCGGGCTGGAGGTTGAACTGTGGCGGATCGGGACTCGCCCGCCGCGCCGAAGTTCAACATCATCTCGAAGCCGAACGACTGGTCGCGGTCGGTCGCCCAGGCTGCGCGCGCGATCGACGAAGCGGAGCTTTCGGGGACGCGCGCGAGACAGCTCAGCTACTGGAACACCTTCCATCAGGCACTCAATGCTGCTGCGGGGCCGGTATCAGGCAATCGGAAGCCGCAGCCGCAGTCGTGGATGGCGTATTCGATCGGAAGGAGCGGCTTCTGGCTCGGAGCGGTGATGATCCGACCGAAACGGCAGGTCCGGTCCGAACTCTACATCAGTGGGGACCGCGCCAAAGCGTTCTTTCATCTGCTGCACGAACAGAAGGGCGCGATCGAGCAGGAACTCGGCTATCCGTTAGAATGGGAAGAGCTTCGGAACCGCCGCGACTGCCGCATCTCGGCCTATCTGAATGATGTTGATCCCGAGGACGAGAAAGACTGGCGCCGACAGCATGAGTGGCTGGCATCACGCCTCAACGACATGCACCGGGTTTTCGTAAACCGTGTCCGAGCGCTTGATGCCGATAGCTGGCGTGGCGACGACGGCCCGGACGCGGCCGTCACAGGCACCTCACCTCTCGACATTGGCGCCTGATGATAATCGTCGCAGACAGAGACTGGAGAATAATGGAGGAACCTTTCGAGGTTTTCTCGAGACAGAAAAGGTGTCAGTGTCCGACTCAATAACTAATAGGTTGATTATTGCCTCGCCAACCGTCGCATAAGTAGTTTGACGCTGGCCAGGAGGAGCCAGGCAGTGGCGCTCGCGATCGACGCCTCGAAGTCTTTGGCGAGGCGGCGGTTGCGGTTGACCCACGCCAGCGTGCGCTCGACCACCCAGCGGCGTGGCAGCAGCTCGAAGCCTTGGGTCGCGTCGGAGCGCTTGACGATCTCGATGCGCCACCGGCCGAACGCTGCGAGCGCGGCCTCGAGCTTGGCGCCAGCATAGGCGCCGTCGGCAAAGACATGACGCAACCAAGGCAGGCGGTGGCGGATCGAGGCGAGCAACGGCACCGCGCCGTCACGGTCCTGGGCTGCTGGCCTCGTGCACCATCGCCGCCACCATCAGGCCCGTGGTGTCGGTCAGGATGGGGCGCTTGCGGCCCTTGATCTGCTTGCCGGCGTCAAACCCACGCGGTCCGCCGGCCTCGGTGGTCTTCACGCTCTGGCTGTCGATCACGCCGGCCGACGGGCTCGCCGCACGCCCTTGGGCCTCGCGGGCGCGCATCATCAGATCATGATTGATCAAGTGCCACAGGCCGTCCGCGCGCCATTGGTAGAAGAACCGCTGCACCGTCGAGTAGGGCGGAAAATCGCTCGGCAGAAGGCGCCATTGGCAGCCGCTGGCGAGCCTGGACAACAAAGCATCGACGACCGCGCGCAAATCCGTCGTCCGCGGCCGTCCCAAGGGACGCGGCGGCGGCAGATGCGGCTCGATCAACGCCCATTCGGCATCGGTCATGTCGCTTGCCTAGCGGAGATCGTCGCGCCGATCCTGCCGGCGCGTGGTTTCGGTCCATGGCATCCTGTGGCTCCGTCGTCGTTGGCAACCACGACTAACCACAAACCACTGAAATCACTCAACTCTTTTTGGGCCAGCCTCTAAGGGAGGCGGCGCGCCGGGGCGACCTTCGACGAGTTCAGGCGAGGGCGCGCCGCCGGGTTGCCGGCGAGGTGGTCATCGGATCATTCGGCTCGGATGGCGTTGGAACGCTTCACCCGAAGACCGATCGAGGCCCCGATGACCGAAGAGAGCATGGCACTGGTCGAGCTGCTGGAGAAGGCCGACCATGGCGACTTCCTGCGTGCGGTCGCCGAGGCGGTGTTGCAGCTGCTGATGGCGGCCGACGTCGAGGGCGTGATCGGCGCCGGCCGGCACGAGCGGTCGCCCGAGCGGCTCAACTACCGCAACGGCCATCGCGCCCGCACCCTCGACACCCGGCTCGGCCCGCTCCAGCTGCGCATCCCGAAGCTGCGCCAGGGCTGGTACGTCCCGCCCTTTCTCGACCCTCGCAAGACCAGCGAGAAGGCGCTGGTGGCCGTCATCCAGGAGGCCTGGATCGGCGGCGTCTCGACCCGCCGCGTCGACGCGCGGCTGGCTCCCAGCACCGACCTCGGTGGTCGGTGCGGAGCGCCGCGCGTGCAGGCCATGGGCCTCACGGGCATCTCCAAGTCCCAGGTCTCCAAGCTGTGCAAGGACATCGACGAGCGAGTGATGGCGTTTCTGGAGCGGCCCCTGGAGGGCGAGTGGCCGTATCTCTGGCTCGATGCCACCTGTCTCCGGCAACGCGAGGGCGGCCGGATCGTGACCGTGGCGGTGATCATCGCCGTGGCGGTCAACCCCGACGGGCGGCGCGAGATCATCGGCCTGCACGTCGGGCCGTCGGAGGCCGAGACCTTCTGGTCGAGCTTGGTCAAGAAGCTGGTCAAGCGCGGGCTGAAGGGCGTCCGGCTGGTGATCTCGGACGCGCATGAAGGCCTGAAGCACGCCATCGGCCGGGTCCTCGGCAGCACCTGGCAACGCTGTCGGGTTCACTTCATGCGCACCGCGCTCGCCCACCTGCCGAAAGGCCAGCACACCGTGGTCGCCGCGGCCCGGCGCCAGGCGTTTTGGCAAGCCGATGCCGCGACCGCGCATCAGACCTGGCGCCAGGTCGCCGATCACCTCCGTGCTCGATGGCCCAAGCTCGCCCAGCTGATGGACGACAGCGAGCATGACGTGCTCGCCCACATGACCTTCCCGGCCCGGCACCGCACCAAGCTGCCCAGCACCAACCCCTTGGAGCGCCTCAACAAAGAGGTCAAACGCCGCGCCGACGTGGTCGGCATCTTCCCCCACGAGGCCTCGATCATCCGCCTCATCGGCGCCGTGCTCCTGGAGCAGAACGACGCGTGGCAGCCGATGCACCGCTACATGCAGGTCGAGGCCATGGCCGAGCTCCTCATGCCGGCCGCCGACGCCGACCAACCACAAATTCCACCCAAGGCCGCATGACCGATGGCCACCTCGAGACAGCCTCAAATTTCCACCATCTTGACGGACGTGACCCCTCGATGCCCTTGGGGTGGTGGGACGAATGGCCGTGGATGATGTCGATCCCTGCCTGCTCGATGCCGGGAACCCAGGGGGAGCTGGCGCTGCGCCCCGGCTGGCCGTCGATGTTCCGCGGCTACCTGGGCGACGACGAGCGCTATCCCAAGTGCTTCGTCGGCGGCTGGTACCTCACCGGCGACCTCGCGCGGCAGGACGCGGATGGCTACTTCTGGTTCGTCGGCCGCGCCGATGACGTGATCAAGTCGGCGGGCCACCTGATCGGCCCGTTCGAGGTCGAGAGCGCGCTGATGGCGCATCCGGCGGTCGCCGAGGCCGGGGTCATCGGCAAGCCTGATCCGGTCGCCGGCGAGGTGGTCAAGGCCTTCGTGGCGCTCAAGCCCAGCTTCGAGGCGTCCGAGCCGTTGCGCAAGGAGATTCTGGGCCACGCGCGCAAGCGCCTCGGCGCTGCGGTCGCGCCCAAGGAGATCGACTTCCGCGCCAACCTGCCGAAGACCCGCAGCGGCAAGATCATGCGCCGGCTGCTCAAGGCACGGGAGCTCGGGTTGCCGGAGGGGGATCTTTCGACCCTCGAGAGCGACGAGCGATGACCAAGGTCCACCTCGACCACGCCCACAATGTTCACGTCCTCAAGGAGATGATCCGGATCCGGCGGTTCGAGGAGAAGTGCTTCGAGCTCTACCAGCTGCAGAAGATCCGGGGCTTTCTCCACCTCTACGACGGCGAGGAGGCGGTCTCGGTCGGGGTCATGCAGGCGCTGGCGCCCGAGGATGCGATCGTCGCGACCTACCGCGAGCACGGCCAGGCGATCGCCCGGGGCATTCCCATGACGGCGCTGATGGCCGAGATGTAGGGCCGGATCGAGGGCTGCTGCCGCGGCCGCGGCGGCTCGATGCATATTTTCGACCGCGGCACCCGTTTCTGCGGCGGCAACGCCATCGTCGGCGGCGGGCTGCCGCTCGCGGTCGGCCTGGCGCTCGGTGACCAGATGCAGCAGCGCACCTCGGTCACGGCCTGCTTCTTCGGCGATGGTGCGGTTGACGAGGGCGAGTTTCACGAAAGCCTGAACCTCGCGAGCCTCTGGAAACTGCCGGTCCTGTTCGCCTGCGAGAACAACCTCTACGCCATGGGCATGCGGCTTGAGCGCGCCGAGGCTGAGCCCGACATCCACAAAAAGGCGGAGTCCTACCGCATCCCGAGCGAGATCGTGGACGGCATGGACGTGGTCGCGGTCGAGACCGCCGCGTGGCGCGCCGTGGAATCGATCCGCGCCGGCAACGGACCGTATTTCCTCGAATGCCGGACCTACCGCTTCCGTGCGCACTCGATGTTCGATGCCCAGCTCTACCGCCCCAAGGACGAGATCGAGGCCTGGAAGCACAAGGGACCGATCGTGCGCTTCCAGGGCTGGCTCGAGGAAGCGGGCCTGCTGCACGTGGACGAGCTGGCTGAGATCGAGGCCGAGGTCGCGGCCGAGGTGGAGGCAGCCGTCGCCTTCGCAGAGAGAGGCACGCTCGAGCCGGTCGAGGAGCTCGAGCGCTTCGTGCTGATGGACGAGGTGCCAGCATGACCGAAGCGGCGCCGGTCAAGATCACCTATCGGGAATGCTGCCGGCAGGCGATCCGCGAGGCGATCCTCGCGGACCCGCGGGTCTTCCTGATGGGCGAGGATGTCGCCCGCTACGGCGGCTGCTACGCCGTCACGAAGGGGCTGGCAGAGGAGTTGGGCGAAGACCGCATTCGCGACACGCCGCTTTCCGAGAGCGCCTACGTCGGCACCGGGATCGGTGCGGCGATGGCCGGCATGCACCCGATCGTCGAGATCATGACCTGCAACTTCAGCCTGCTCGCAATCGATCAGATCATCAACAACGCCGCCACGATCCCGCACATGTCGGGCGGCCAGTTTGCGGTGCCGCTGGTGATCCGGACCGCGACCGGTGGCGGGCGCCAGCTCGCCGCACAGCATTCGCACAGCCTCGAGGGCTGGTACGCGCACATCCCCGGCATCAAGGTGCTGGCGCCGGCGACCCTCGATGACGCGCGCTTCATGCTCAAAGCGGCGCTCGCCGACCCGAACCCGGTCCTGATCTTCGAGCACGTCATGCTCTACAACATGGAGGGCGAGCTCGACCCGGCGATCGAGGCGGTCGATATCAGCTCGGCCAAGGTGCGGCGCCCCGGCAAGGACGTCACCCTGGTGACCTACGGCGGCAGCCTGTTCAAGACCCTGGAGGCGGCCGAGACGCTGACAGCGGACGGGATCGAGGCGGAGGTCATCGATCTGCGCTCACTGCGGCCGCTCGACATGGCGACGGTGGTCGCCTCGGTCGCGAAGACCCGGCGGGCGGTGATCGTCGACGAGGGCTGGAAGAGCGGCTCGATCTCGGCCGAGATCGGGATGCGTCTGGTCGAGCAGGCGTTTTTCGAGCTCGACGCGCCGATCCGTCGGGTGTGCAGCGCCGAGGTGCCGATGCCCTATGCCGCGCACCTCGAGCAAGCGGCGCTGCCGCAGCCCGCGACCATCGCCGCGACCGCGCGGAGCCTCGTGAGGCCGACGTGAGCGAGTTCGTCATGCCGTCGCTGGGCGCCGACATGGAGACCGGCACCCTGGTGGAATGGCTGAAGAAGCCGGGGGAAGCCGTGCACCGCGGCGATGTGGTGGCGGTGGTCGATACCCAGAAGGGCGCGATCGAGATCGAGATTTTCGAGACCGGCATCATCGACCAGATCCTCGTGCAACCCGGGCAGCAGGTGCCGGTCGGGACGCCGCTGGCCCGGCTGCGCACCGATGGCGCCGCCGCCCAGGAGCCGGAGCCCGGACCGCCCGCGCCGCCGCCCGAGGCGCCGCCGGCGCCAGGAGAGGTGCCGCCGGCGCCGGAGACGCCGCCGGGCGAGCCGCCGCCCGAGATCGTGCCGCCGCCGGAGGAGCCCGGGGTCGAGATCCCGGAGCCCGAGGCGGCGGCGCTCGGCTGGACGCGGGCGTCTCCAGCCGCACGTCGGCGCGCGATGGCGCTTCGGCTCGACCTTGGAGCGATTGCGGGCACCGGGCCCGACGGCAGTATCACCCTCGCCGACGTCGAGGCCGCGGCCCGGGCGACGCCGCGCCCGCGCCCGCGCCCGCCGAACGGGCGCGCCGGACGGGCTTCGATCCGGCCGAGATGCGCAAGGCGATCGCCGCCGCCATGGCACGGTCCAAGCGCGAGATCCCGCACTACTATCTGACCCAGACCGTCGATCTGCACCGGGCGCTCGCCTGGCTCGAGCGCGCGAACCGCGAGCGGCCGCCGACCGAGCGGCTCCTGCCCGCGGCGCTCCTGCTCAAGGCGACCGCGCTCGCGCTGCGCAAGGTGCCGGAGCTGAACGGCTTCTGGAACGAGGGCGGCTTCAGCGCCGGCGCCGGTATCCACGTCGGCTGGGCGATCTCGCTGCGCGGCGGTGGCCTGATCGCGCCCGCCGTGCAGGACGCCGACCGGAAGCCGCTTACCGAGCTGATGGCGGCGCTGCGTGACCTCGTCCGGCGCGCCCGCGGCGGCGGCCTGCGCAGCTCGGAGCTGACCGCGCCGACGATCACCGTGACCAGCGTCGGTGAGCGCGGGGCGGAGACGGTGATCGGCGTGATCTACCCGCCACAGGTCGCGATCGTCGGATTCGGGCGGATTGTGCAGCGCCCGTGGGCGGTCGACGGCGCGCTCGCCGTGCGGCCGGTCGTGAGCGTCAGCCTCGCCGCCGACCACCGCGCCAGCGACGGCCACCGCGGTGGCCTTCTGCTCGCCGAGATCGAGCGCCTCCTGCAGGAGCCGGAAACCCTATGACCGAAGCCGAGCTGCGCCAGACGGTCCTGAACACACTGGGCGACATCGCTCCGGAGGCGGACCTCGCCGCGCTGCCACCGGACAAGGACCTGCGGGAGGAGCTGGACATCGACTCGATGGACTTCCTGAACTTCGTGATCGCGCTGCACGAGAAGCTCGGCGTCGACATCCCCGAGGCGGACTCCCCCAGCTGGTCACCCTGAACGGCGCAATCGCCTATCTCCGCAAGAAATGCGGGGTCTGATCCGTCGCGGCCGGCCCCCACTCACATGCTGGTCCTCCGGCCGCGAAGCGGCTCGGCCGGGGAAAGATCCCCGGCACCCAGCTCCAACACGAACGCCTCCAACCGACACGCGCGCCCGCGAAACCGGTTGAACTCGGCGCTCCGGTGGCGACCGCGAGCTTCATGCGCGCGAGCCGGCATGTCCGGTCTGCGCCAGGTTCGTGAAGCGGCCCAACAGACTTTCCCACAGCGAACCACACCCTGGGCGCTGTCACTCAGCCAGGCTTCAGATGACTCCCTCTTGCGGCGCCGTTCATTATCGTGCCGGCGCGCCCCTCGAGCGTGGCCAACGCGTCCAATCCGGCCCGACCCGCGATTGCCTCGACGAAGTCGCAGGCGGCCTCAACCTTCGGGGCCATCGAGCCCGGCGCGAAAGGGAGGGCTCGCCGTGCCCTCGGCTCGGCGCGCGCGATCGCCCTCTGTCGTGGCGCGCCCCACTCCGCGAACACCGCGTCAACGTCCGTGAGCAGGAGCAGCGCATCCGCGCCCAGCATGCGGGCCAACAGGGCGCTCGCCCGATCCTTGTCGATCACCACCTCGACGCCGATCAGTCGGTCGTAGGGATCGCGGGTCACCGGAATGCCGCCCCCACCCGCGCAGATCACGATCACGCCTGCCCGAGTCAGGAGCTCGATCACGCCGATTTCGAGAATCCGCTGTGGCCGAGGCGAGGCCACCACCCGGCGGAATTGATCGCCGTCCGGCGCGATAGTCCAGCCGCGCATCTTAGCAAGTCGCTCCGCCATGGCCCGATCATAGACGGGTCCAATTGACTTGTCGGGCGCGAGAAAGGCCGGATCGGTCGGATCAACCTCGACCTGAGTGAGAAGGATTGCGATCCGCTGGCCCGCCGGCAGGCACGGCGCCAACGCGTTGCTCGATGAGATAGCCTATTATGCCTTCGGGTCTCGGCCCCGAGCAGATCGAGCGGGTCGCACCCGCCGGCATCGTAGGCCGCAGACTGCAACGCGAGCAGCCCCACCTGTGGCCCATTCCCGTGGGTCACCACGAGATGATCCCGAGCCTCGGCGATTGCACCGCCAGGACTTTCTGCTTGGCGACATTGCGCCGCTGGACGGCGGCAGTCAGCGGCTCTCCACGGCGCAGGAGCGCGTTGCCGCCCAGCGCGGCGACCACCCGCATGCTCAGCCCGCCACGGTGGCGACCAGGAGCGCTTTGATGGTGTGCATGCGGTTCTCTGGCCGAGCTGATCGCCCGCCGGCGCCAGATCCATCCGAGTTTCTACCAACGTCTCATCCAGGCCGGGCGGCCCGCCAAAATCGCGCGCATCGCCTGCATGCGCAAACTTCTGACCACGCTCAATGCCATCCTTCGTGTTCGTCGGCCATGGAAAGTATAAGACCGTATGTCCGCATACGGTCTTACTGTGAAATGCCTCTGGCGCTCGGCGGATTTGATCGGCGAGCAAGGCCGCCCGACCGCCGTGCGAGGCGCGTCGGGCGATCAACGAGCGGATGACCTTGAACGTGAGGCCCCGGAGCGAAACACTCCACAATTGTTATTATCGCGACTTCGTCGGCGACGTCACCGCCTACAGCGCCGACAATCCCAAAGACGAGCTGAACCATGTGCGCGCCGAGATTCTGGACGGCTGCGCGAACCGGATCCGGGCGCTGCTCGAGGACCGCACCGCCGGGGTGGCGAGCTACGAGCGCGTGCTCGTCGCCAGCCACTCGCTCGGCACCGTCGTGGCCTATGCTGAGACAAAGGACGGCTCGAGCTCGCATGGAGCTTGACGCCCGCGAGGAAATGGGATAATAGTCCTGTTCCCACGGTCAGAGGAACGGGAAGAGATGACCAGCGCGATCGATCCGACCAAGCCCACCGATGGGGTCCCCTCCGTCAAGCTCGACCTTCGGAACAATCTCCAGGCGGCCAAGACCGAGATCGAGGCGCTGCAGGCGGGCAAGGCCGATCTCGCCCATCAACACGTGCTCGGTGACCTGACCGACGCCGGGGCCCTGGCAGCCAAGGACATCGTCGAAGCCGGGGACATTGCCGCCGGCGCGGTCGATGGCATTCCCGTCGACATGCAGGACCAGCTGCTGACCCGGCCGCAGCTGAAGGACGTCTCGGAAACCAGCACGACGCCGGCGGTCAGCGCCGGCGTTTTGACCCTTGACCTCGAGACCGGCAACGTGTTCGAGGTCACCCTGACCGAGGACGTGACCACCCTGACCTTCGCGCATCCCCCCGCCGCCGGGCGCGCCGGCGCCTGCACCCTGATCCTCAGGCAGGACGCGACCGGCGGCCGGACGCTGGCTTGGCCGAGCTCGGTGATCTGGGCCGGCGGCACGCCGCCGCTCGTCACTCTGGCCGCGAATGCCGTAGACATTTATGCATTCATAACGCGGGACGGGGGGACGATGTGGTACGGCTTTACCGGCGGACGGGGCTTCAGCTGACGCTGGGCGCCTTGCCCGCAACGCTCCATAGCACCGTAGCGATTGTGAGGCAATCGTACGCCGGACACGGTACGGGTGCTCAAACCGCTCCCCTATTGTTGCAGGAGCTTCATTTAGTGATTGCCCGTCGTCCGCTTGGAAGCCGGAGGCGGATCGTCGAGTTTGGTCGGGCTTGCAACGCTTTCGACGCATGAGGAATGCGGCGTGGCAATCAGTCGCCGCCCATGCCGGTGCTTGAACTGGGCGAGGGCCAAGCGCGGGGTTGTGCGGGGCCTCGCCATAGGCGTTGCTGCCGTTGAATCCGATTGAGGTCCCGGCGATGTCGAGAACGATGGGCTCGAGGGGAAGTTCGACCGCACCATGGTAGACGCCGCATTGCACGGCCCTCTCGTCAACCATCGTTGTCCCGCCGGCCTCGCCGAGATGCCATGACAATCTGCGTCGGTGGCGAAGCGCAGCTGGTCGCTGGTCGACACGACGCCGAAGAGGCCTTATGGGTCCCGGCTTCATGGGTCCCGGCTTCGAGCCGAGGCAAAGCGTTGAAGGATCTGGCATGGCCGCGAGTAGTGTGACCGGCGCCCCTCCAACCGTTATGGTGCCAGCTGGATCGGAGCGCACGGCCTCGGTGCGGCTGGCGGTCCTGATCCCTGTGCACAACGATCAGGAGGCGCTTTGGTGCGCGCTGCGGTCACTGTGCGCCGACGGCGCCGCCTTCGATGTCGTCGTGGTCGACGACGGCAGTGTACCGCCGCTGCGGTTGCCCGAGCATTTACCCTTCCACCTGCGGCTGCTGCGCCTCGATGCTAATCGCGGCATCGCCGGAGCCCTGAACGCCGGGCTGGAGCACATTGTGGCGGCGGGCTACGAGTACGTCGCCCGGCTCGATGCCGGCGACCTCAGCCTGCCCGGGCGCTTGGCCGCGCAGATGGCGTTCCTCGATCAGCATCCCGATCACGCCATGGTTGGCAGCTCGACTGAGTGGGTCGACCCCGACGGGCGGTCTCTGTTCGTCTTTCGGCCGCCGACCACCGACACCGGGTTGCGCCGGTTTCAGCGCTATCGGGTGGGCTTCGTGCACGCCGCGGTCATGCTGCGGGTCGCCGCCTTGCGCGCGCTCGGGGGCTATGACCCGGGCTTCAGCGGCGCCGAGGACTTCGAGTTGTTCCTCCGCCTTAGCCGCGGCTACAAGCTCGCCAATCTGCCCGAGGTCTACCTCCGCTATGTGGTCAGCCCGACCTCGCTGTCGGCACGGCGCTTCCGCCACGGAATCATGCGCCTGCACGTACTCTGGCGCTATTTCGAGCCGTTCTCGGTGCACGCCTATCTCGGGTTCGCGCGCAACGTCCTGCTGCTGCTCGTCACCCGTGGCTTGGTGCTCCGGGTCAAGACGCTGTTTGGCCAGGGGCGCCGCCCTAACAACTGCGAAGCATGATGAGCCAGCCTGACCCCGTCAGAGATTGACGACGGGCCATGTCTAGGATAATATCCCCAATCCACCGGCAATCCAGGAACCCGCCATGGCCAGCCAGATCGACCCGACCAAGCCCGTCGACGACATCCCGGCTATCAGGGACGCCCTTCACGCCAATTTACAGGCTGCCAAGTACAAAATCGAGGACGTTCAGGTTGGCAAGCTGACCTCGCCGACGATGCTGCGCTGGCCAAGCGGTATTGCACCTATTGTCAGTAGCGCCGCAAGCCCCGTAGATACCTATGGCTTCGGCACGCGGGACGGGAGGGTCACATGGTTCGCATTTCCCGCCGGGAAGGACTTTGCCTGATGGCTGGCGCGGCGCAGGTTGTCCTCGTCGGCGCGAGCGGCGCGAGCGGCGCGAGCGTGGCACAGATCGTCTCCCGATGGGCGCTCAACGGAACCGGTGACGATGCCGAAGGCCGGAGCAATGGCGTCCTGACGGATGCCGAGCTCGGCGTCGATCCGCTCCTGGATGACGGCGGTAGCAGTGTCGGCCTCAACGGCATATCGTCCAAGATCCAGGCCGCGGATGTGGATGACTGGCGGCTGCTGGACTACAGCGTGGTGGCGTATTTCCAGCTCGACACCGCCCCCGCGGTCGATATGCACTACAACATCCTCTGCAAGGACGCCGGCACTCCGCCCGGCGGCTTCTCGATCGAGGCTCGTAACGTCGGGGGCGTGGTGCGCGTGCGGGCCTACACCCGCGATCACGCCAGCAGCTTCTTCTGGATCAACAACAACCCGGATGGCGTGAAACCGCTCGAGCTCGACACCGGCTACCGCGTGGTGCTCACGGTCGGCGGTGGCGGCACGGCGCTGTATGTGAACGACGATCTCGTCGGCACGACCAACATCACCCAGGGGCTGCAGGCCAACGCCAGCATTTTTTCGATCGGCACCTATCCGCCGGCGTTCAGCCCGTTCGATGGCGTGATCGATGAGGTCCGGCTGTACCGGGGCGTGCTCTCGCTGGAGGAGGTCCGGGCGCTGCCCGCCGCGCGCACGATCGACCACGCGGGGGTCAAGCTGCTGGGAAGCTGGTCGTTCGCCGAGACCAGCGGCAACAGC
This sequence comes from uncultured Alphaproteobacteria bacterium, assembly GCA_963730195.1. Lineage (GTDB taxonomy): Bacteria > Pseudomonadota > Alphaproteobacteria > Geminicoccales > Geminicoccaceae > DATAOG01. The sequence continues at coordinate 47,814 of CAVSRN010000052.1, read as the reverse complement.
TTCGCCGACGCGGTTGCCGGCAACGACGCCACGCTGACGGTGCCGGCCTGGACGGTCGCGACCCACGAGCACGATCGCCGCGGGATCGCGGTCGGGACCGACCACGCGCTCGAGGTCAGCAACGGCGGGCCGGCGATCTCGATGGCCGCCGGGTACAAGAACGCCGACACGAGCCTCGTGGTCTATGTCTGCCCGCTCGGCGAGCTGCGCGGCGTCCAGTTCTGGGACAGCGCCGACGAGCGCTACGGGCGCGAGGTGATCGCCGAGTGCGACGACGGGTCAACCCCGGGCAGCTTCCGGCTCTACCGCCGCTGGGTGTCGACGACCGAGTGGCGGCTCGGCGGCTACGTCCGGGACGGCGGCGGCAGCAAGCAGTACTTCGGCGCGCTCGCCGGTGTCTCTGGCGCGACCTTGCCGATCGACACCGCCAAGCGGATCGTGCTCACGCAGGGACCGGCTGGTGCGGCGCTCTATCTGGATGACAGCCAGGTCGCGACCCTGCCGTCCGTCACCCAGGGGTGGGCCTCGCTCTCCGCCGACATCACGCTCGGGAGCAGCTCGAACACCGGCCACGCGAACGACCGATCACCGCTCTGGGGCCGGCTCGACGAGATCGCTGTCTGGGATGGGCAACTGGACCTGACTGCGGTTCAGGCCCTGGCGGCGGCCTCCGATAGCCTACTCTGGAGAGCCCCGGCTGACTTCGTGGGCGCTGGCACCGACATCAACGTTGCGGACTACCCGGGCAACCTGCAGGGCGCCATGGATGCTGCCCACAGCGCCGGGGTCTACCTCTACCAGGATGAGGGAGACGCCACTGTCTACACCCAGGCCCTGAATGCCTCCGACAACATGATCGAGTTCCGCCCCGGCTGTAAGGGCCTGCTCGGCCTGCGGCTGAGGATGCCGTTCACCAGCGGTAAGCGCTTTGCCCGCATCATCATGATGGACGTCCTCAACCAGATGGGCGGCCATAACGACCGCTATGTGGCCAACGGCGGCTACAAGTTCCTGGGCTGCGTCTTCGACGGCAACGGCCGCGGACAGAACTGGCACCCGAAGTCCGGGGAGCCCGGCTACACCTACCATGCCTTCGACCTCGAGCAGGAGCACGCGATCTTCGCCCGCTCGAACGGCGGCCAGGGCAACATGACGATCCGGGTCGATGCTTGCTCCTTCTACGATGGTACGGGCGACGCTCTCTCGCTGGACACCACCACGGTGACGACCGCGACGAGCAATCGCTTCTACGGCTATTTCCGGGGCTCTCACGTGGTCAACGGCACCCCGCAGACCCTGAACGCGCAGCGCTTCGAGAGCTTCAACCGCAACGGCTTCGGCGGCCCGCTCAACGGTTGCGGCCTGCAGGACATCGAGGCGTTCAGCGGCGCGGGCAGCACGGCCCTGCTGACCTTCCGTGACGGCTGGGCAGAGAGCGACTTCGACGATGAGAACGAGGGCACGGCCAGCAACAACAGCTTCAGCCACTACGTCAACTGCCACATGCTGGCCGCGGCCCTCTATATCGGCCCGAGCGGCAATGCCAACAACCTGCCGACGCAGGACTGGACCGCGCTCTACTGCACCTTCAGCTATCACAAGCACTTCTTCAATTATCCTCCGGCCTGGTGGAAAGGCTTCCCGGGCGGGGACAACGGCTATGGATGCCTGTTCGACCACTGCGTCTTTCTGGCCAACGGCACGCCGTACCAGTATCACAACAACTACACGCTGACCCCGGTGAACACCGATGTTTTCGCGATCTACTATGAAAACGCGGGAGGCGCAAACCAGGGACCGCGCCTGTGGACCATGCGCGCCTGCGAGTGGCGGCCCAACAACCTGCCGGGCGGGACGCCGACGGCCAACGTGCGCTGCATCGCGCACACCACCATGACCACCGCCCAGAGCGTCGAGCTCGACGGCGTGGTCATCGATGGGGCGTTCGCCGACCTGCCGTTCGACATGGGCGCGACGACGGTACGATACCGCAACGTGCTGCATGAGCGGACCGGCAACCCCAAACCCTGGACCAATGCCGGGGCCGAGGTGCCGTTCTAAGCGGCACCGCCTGACCGTTAGCCGGCATGGGACCGAGTGTCGCGAGCGACTGCTCGGTCTGACCGGCGCCGGCGTACCCGACGATCGCGAATGGTGGCCGCGCGGCCGCGGCGTCACCTGTCACCTACGTCCCGGCACACCACCGTCAGGCGCCATTTCGCGCTTGCGTCCGATGGCTGACCCGGTCAGACTCCCGCCGACCTTGTGGCCGCCTCCACCCACGCTGGAGCGGCCGCCGCGTTTTCCACGTATCTGCTGCGCGCTCTTCGCCCCACCGACAGGGACCGTCTCGACCGCATGCGAAGCCAGAGCATTCCCGGCTATCCTCCGCTGGCTGCAGGCGTTACCGGACGACCCCAGGTCGCGGTACGGGCGATCCCGTCGACGCTCTACTGGCTGGTGGCGCTGGCGGTCGGCAGCAGTTTCTACGTCGCGATCGAGCCGGCGCCGACCGACATCTTCTTCCTGGTGATGTTCTGCGTCGTCCTGTTCCGGCGCGGGATCAAGCTGCCACTCGATCTCAACCCGATTCTCGGCACCGGCGTGATCGTCTTCTACGGCGCCAGCGTGTTTTCCCTGCTCTGGAGCCACGATGTCGCACGCGGCGCCATCTTTCTATCGGTGACGACCTATCTGCTGATCTCCTGGTACCTGGTGATCGCCCTGCTTGCCAACTACGGCGCGCCGATGTGGGAGCTGATCCAGCGCGCCTTTCTGGTCGCGGCCGTGCTTGGTGCCCTGATCGGTTTCGTCAGCCACTTCTCGACCGTCCTACAGGACTACCTTGCCGTGCAGAGTTCCTATGGCGAGCGCGCGCGGGGCGCCTTCAAGGATCCGAACGTCTATGCGCCGTTCCTCTGTGCCGCGCTGCTCCTGGTGATCAATCAGATGATCACGCGCCGCCTCTTTTCCGTGATCTCGATCTTGATGCTGTGCCTCTTCGCCGTCGAGATTCTGGCCGCCTTCTCCCGTGGCGGCTACGGCAACGTGGTGGTCGCACTGTTTGTGTTCTTCGGCCTGCAGCTGTTCGTGATCCGGCGACGGGGTTGGCTCGGACGCTCGGTCGTCCTGGTCGCCCTAGGATCGCTGACGCTCGCGATCACCTTTACCATATTCCTGAAAGTCGCGGGACTGAGCGATTTTCTGGTCGAACGCCTGCAGATGCAAGACTACGATACCAAGCGGTTTGCGGCTCAGATGCTGGCCTTCGACACCGTCGCCAAGGCGCCGTTCGGGATCGGGCCAGGGCAGAGCGAGGAGATCTTCCGTCTGGCGCCGCACAGCCTGTACCTGCGGATCGTGGCCGAGAACGGCCTGCTTGCCGGCCTGAGTTTCCTGCTGATGCTCGCCGCGACCCTGTGGACCTGCGTGCGCGGCGCCTGGCGCCGGGGCCCGTTCCAGGACCTCTACGCCTGCTGTCTTGCGATCCTCAGTGGCATCCTGGTCAACAGCCTGGTGATTGACAGTCTGCATTGGCGCCATTTTTACCTGTTTCTCGCGATCCCGATCGGCCTGCGACAATACGAGCTGCGGGCGGGCCGCGTTGCCCGGTCCGCGGTCGACGGCGCCCCGCGAAACAGCCCCGTGCGGCTCCGATGAAGGCCAAATACAGCACCGGGCCCACCATGTCAGTGTTGCCGCCTGCTCGTCCCCTGGTCAGGCCGACGGTGGGCGAATGCCAGCGTCGGATCGTCGTCGTCGGCAACATGCTTGAGACTCTGGTGTGGTTTCGCGGCCCCCTGATGGAGGCCATGGTGACGCAGGGCCATGAGGTGATCGCGTGTGTGCCGGTACCCGACCCCGCCTCGCCCCTGCTCGCTCAGGTCCGAGCGCTGGGTGTGCGCCTGGAATTGATTTTCCTCGATCGTACCGGCCTGAACCCCTTCACCGATGCCTATGCGGTGGCGCGCCTCACGCTTCTGTTCCGGCGTCTGCGGCCGGACCTCGTCCTCGCCTACATGATCAAGCCGGTGATCTACGCCTCGCTCGCCGCCCGATTTGCCGGCGTTCCGGCGATCTATTCCATTGTCGAAGGCGCCGGCTACGTCTTCTCGGACCAGGAGAGCCGTGGCATTCCGCTGCGCGCCACGGTCAAACTGATGCTCCGCCTCGCTCTGGCCAACAACCGGCGCGTCTTCTTCCTGAACCGCGACAACCAGCGCTTGTTCGAGCGCCTGGGTGCGATCCGGCATCCCGAGCAGGCGGTTCTCCTGAACGGCATCGGGGTCGACCTGAGCCGGTTCGCCCCGGCCCCGTTCCCCGAGGGCGTCTCATTCCTGCTGATCGCCCGGCTGCTGCGCGACAAGGGCGTGCGCGAGTTCGTCGCCGCGGCGCGCCAGGTCAAGGCGCGCCATCCCGAGGTACGATTCCGCCTGGTTGGCTGGATCGACGACAATCCGGCGGCGATCCGCGAGGAGGAACTGCGCACCTGGGTCGCCGATGGCACCATCGAGTACCTCGGCAAGCTCCACGACGTGCGTCCGGCGCTCGCCAATGCTTCCGTGTTTGTGCTCCCTTCCTACCACGAGGGCCTGCCACGAACGATCATGGAAGCGATGGCCACCGGCCGGGCGATCATAACCACCAATGCCCCCGGCTGTCGGGAGACCGTGACGCCGGGTCGTAATGGCTATCTGGTGCCGGCGCGGGACGTGCCGGCGCTCGCCGAGGCCATGCTCCGCTTCGTCGAGCAGCCCGCGTTGATCGGTGCCATGGGACGTGAGAGCCGGCGTCTCGCCGAGGCGAACTATGACGTTCACCGGGTCAATCAGTGCATTCTCAAGGTGCTCGACCTGGCCGCGAGCGGAGGCTGAACGGGCTCCAGCCGGGTTCGTCCGTCCTCAGGCAACCGAATCGTAGACCGCAAGCAGCCTGTCGAGCGATCTGGCGATCGCGAAGTCACTTTCACAGACGGCGGCCAGGGCTTCCTCGGACGGGATGCGCGGCTCGGCCGCGAGCTTCAAGAGCAGGGCTGCCCACTGCGCGGCTGGCGCTTCGAGCGGCAACCTGTGCATCAGCGACCGGACCACCTCGGTCTCCTCGGGCAGGCCCTCGGCGAGCACGCATGGCAAGCCGGTCGCCTGCGCCTCGAGCAGCACCAACCCCAACCCCTCGTGATGGGACGGGAAGACGAACACGTCCATCGCCCTCATCAGAGCCGCAACATCCGTGCGGGCGCCGGTGAATGCCACGCGGCCGGCAATCCCGAGCTTGTGCACGCGGCTCTGGATTTCGGGCAACAGCTCGCCGTCGCCGACCAGCAGGAGGCGCGCGCGCGGGTCCCGGTCGAAGGCGTCTGCCGCGATCTCGACCAGGAAGTCATGGTTCTTTCGCCAATGGAACCGTCCGACATGGCCGATCACGACCGCGTCCTCGGCGAGTCCCCAGCGTCGGCGTACCCCGAATTGGTCGGCTGGCGCCCCGAACTCGCCGAAGTCGAGCCCGCAGGGAATGATCTGGTTGCGCCGGTCGCTTTGCCAGTCTGGGCCGAACAGATCCTCCGCCGCACTTCGACTGACCGCGATCCGATGGGTGGCGTACCGTCTGATCCAGCGCTTCATCAATGCCAGATACAGGCGCCGTCGCAAGGAAGCATTGGCTTCGACGATACGCGTGTCGTTGTGGCTGTGGACCACTCGGATCGGCACGCCCTGCGCGGCCGCGAGCCGCATGATGAACCCGGAGTAGTGGTGGACGTGGCTGTGCACGACGCTGTAGGGACCCTGCGTGCGCAGAACCTCCCTGAAGCGCCGGACGACGACCCAGGGCCGGCGTGGATGCGGGCACGGGATCACGCGGCCGCCCAAATCCCGGACCTCGTCTTCGCATTCGCCCGGCTGATCAGTCAGGACCAGAAAGTCCATCGGGTGGCGCGTGCGGTCGGTCGCCCGCATGACGTTCAGAAGCCACGTCTCGATGCCGGCATGCACGAGGGTCGAGACCACGTGGAGTATGCGCCTGGGTTCGGCCCGAGTTGGCTCGCGCGACGGCTGTGGTCTGGGCCGGGTCCGTACCATCAGCCGCTCCGCAGGAGGCGCGTCACAATGGGGCGCCTGGGGGCTCGGTGGGCTCGATGGCGACGTCGGTGTCGTTTCGGGCGCCTGCCGGCGCCGGCCCATCCGGGCGATCACGCTCCATGGCGCCGCGCACCGCTGCCTCCGTGACCGCGATACCGGCGGCGAGATCGAGCACAGGCTGGTAGCCGAGGAACCGGGCGGCGCGGCCGCAGTCGACGCGATAGCGCGTCTGCAGGCCCGCCCGGCCCAAGCCTGTGGGTAACCACACGCCGTCCCGACAGGGCGCCGCCAGACGCTCCAGGGCGGCGGCGCCGCGCGCCGCGCTGCTCCCGGTCCTGCGCTGCAGGAAACGCCGCGCGCGCAGCATCAAGGGCAGAGCGAGTTGGCCGGCGACACCCTCGTAGAGGGCACGGTAGATCACATCCTTCTTCGGATCGTCGTGATACCGCCGCCAGGAACGGAGCGACTTAATCCTCAGCCGCTCGGGCAGACCAAGACGGCGCAGCATCGTCGCGTGCGCGGTGTAGAACTGCGCCCAGGTCACCGATTTGGGGCCCGAGACCAGGAAAGTCGGCGTCTTGCCCGCTTCGGCCAGCACGGTGTCGGGAACCGTGAGGGCGCGCTGGATGGCGGTGCCAACGTCGTCGACATGGACCGCGTTGCAGATGCCGCCGCCCGCCTCTGGAAGGATCGCTTGTTCGTACTTGGCGACGTCGCCGGCGTGCAGGGTCCAGTTGCCGGGCCAGCCATACACGATCGTCGGTTGGATGATCACCCCGGAGATCCCGTATCGGGCCGCAAGGCTGGCGAATTCCGTCTCGAGGTGTCGCTTGACGACGCTGTAGGCGTCATGGTTACGGGCGCGTTCGTCCTCCTCGATCAGGCGCCCCATGTGGGACTGCTCGTAGACCGAGATCGTGCTGACGTGGACGACCCGACGCACGTTCGCGTCATGTGCCGCTTTGAGGAGCGCGCGCAGGGCCGCGAGGTTCCAGACGGCGTTCGCCGGATCGTAGGCCAGGTGGACAACGGCGTCGCAGCCTAGCAACGCCTCTCTCAGCGCTCTGGCGTCGTCCAGCGGACAGGCATGGCCGGTGACGTGGTCGTGATCGAAGACCGGCGGCACGCCGCGGCCGAGCGCCCGAATCCCGGTAAGATGGCCTGCCCAGCGCCCGACGAAGTTCCCGCCGATGAAGCCCGTGGCGCCGGTGACGGCGACGATGGGCGGTGGCTCGGGGGTCGGCGCCACGGTCGCGGCGGGGCGGCCGATCCGTGCGGCAAGGTGTTCGGCCAGGCGTGCCGCCAGCGCCCCGGCCGTCAGGGTCGGGTTGGCGTTACCGGTCGTGCTGAAGACGGAACCGTCGCAAACGTAGAGATTCCTGGTGCCGAACACCTTGAGATCGGGATCGACGACGCCCTCCGAGGGGCCGCCCGCCATGCGACAGGTGCCGAGATGATGGGCCGCCGACGACAGCGTCTCGGACCAGGCGAGATCGGTCCTGCGGTGGACGGCCTCGAAGACCTGGGAGTCGAGGCCGCCGTCGACCAGCATGTCGTACATGGCGGCAACAGAGGCGAAATCGGCGCCGCACAGCCGCCAGTCGGCGCGCACGGTCGGATAGCCATCTGGTCCGGTCTCGTGCGTAAGCGACACGCGGCTCTCCGGATTCGGCACCTGCTCGCAGATGAACAGAAGATCGGCCAACCGATAGGTGACGTTGAGCGCCAGCCTGTACGCGGTTATCTGGGCGATCAGGTTGGCGTTGCTGGCGACGTACCAGGCATCGGCGGCGCTGAACCTGCCGCTACGGAGGTTGATGAGCTTGAGCTTGACGGTCTCGGTGCGGTTGTCGATCCCCTCGGCGAACGATGGCAGCAGGTAGAAGGCATGGTTTGGCAGCCCCTTCGCTTCCTGCCACGCGTCGACCAGACGCAGGGCCGATCTGATCCTCTGGCCGGGTCGGTACGTGAACTCGGCGTAGATATGAGCCTTCAGGGGCTTGCGCAGTCTGACCTGGAACAGGATGCCCCGCGGGTGATCGGCCAGGTAGCGGCCGACCAGCCCGGTCCGGTTGCCGATCCCGTCGGCCCAGTCGGCGCGCGAGTTCAAGAGCAGGCGCGGATTCTGATAGGCGCCGCCACTGAGCACGACATACTCCGCCTCGACGTATCGTCGCGACCCATCGGGCGCAAGGTACTGCACGCGGGCGACCCGGGCGGCATCGTTGCCCATGAGCAGCTCGACGGCCCGCGCGTCGTAAACCAGTCGCGACTGGGCAGAGCGCGCGAGATATCCGACAGCATCGTCCCGGAATCGCTTGGGGGGCAGCGGCATCAGAAAGAGCTTGTTCTCCAGCAAAGCTCGATCGAACGGCATCTCGGCGAGCAGCGCCTCGAGGTCGGGCGGCAGGGCTCGGGGATCGAACAGTTCGGGGTTGGTCGCGTTGAAATCGCCGGCGACATCCTTGTAGAAGGGCTCGAGGTCAGCGGCCGAGATCGGCCACCCGCTATTCGGAATCCAGGATCGACGCCGAAAGTCGATCGCATCCAATTGCCCGAGGACGCCATGCCAGAGCGCGCTGGTGCCGCCGACCTGCTGCGCGATCGAAGGCTCGAGTTTCTTGGGCTGACCGCCATAGGCGACCGGCAACGACACCCGGTCGCCGACGTGTCTCCCCGTGTTCAAAGGACCGGCTTCGAGCACCACGACGTCGATCCCGGCCTCGACCAAACGCCGGGTCAGGGTCATGCCGCTGGGTCCGGAGCCGACCACGCAGACCGTCGCCCGGAGCGGCTGTTCCGACGTTGTTTCAGCGGCGCTAAGGAGCATCGAACCTGACCACTGGAAGCCCGGCGCGGCGCCTGTTCCGCGAGACCATGGCTCCGAGTGCATCTGGCACCGAGGCGGGCAGCCTCCTGCCGTCGCCGGATCGGCGACCACCGCCCAGGGGCGGGGACCAGTCTCCTGACCGCATGGCTCGTCCGCTATCCGCCTCGTTCGTTGCCAACGGTCCAGCCGAGGGCGGCGAACAGACAGCGTCGTGCCCCCGCGACGTCCAGGGCAACGATCAGGAGGCCGTAGCTCGCGACGCCGCTCAGCAGCATCTGGCCCAGCAGCAGGATCGAGCCGCCGGGGGCCCTCTGTTGCCAGATGATCCACCCCATGGTCAAGGTTGCGATGGCGATCTTGACACCGTCGACGCCGGGGCCGGGCAGCGCCAGGATGCGCCGCCCGAGGACGCCGCTCAGCACCAGCGCGAGCGCGTAGGCGGCGATCGTGGCGTAGGCCGAGCCGACGATGCCGAAGATCGGATCCACCACAGATTCAGCAGCAGATTGGCGATCAGAGCGGCGAGCGTGACCCAGACCTGGCCGACGGTCCGCCGCCCGAGCTGGAAGGCGAAATCGAGGTAGTAGGCCTTGAGGTCGCGGAGCAGAGCGCCGACCGCGATCAGCGGGATCAACACCGCCGCGTCGGCCCGGAAGGGCTCACCCAGTACCAGATCGGCAAGCGGCCGCGCGAGCAGGGCGAGCCCCAAAGTCGCCGGCAGGCCGATCCCGAGCAGCGCGGTCAGGTTGCCCGCCAGCTCCGGGCGCGCCGGCTCCAGGCCGCCGCGCTCGAATGCCCGGATCACCAGCGGATAGCCGGCGAGATTGACGACCATGAGCAGCATGCCGATCGAGAAGCTCGCGAGATCGTAGGCCGCCCCGTAGCGGCCGAGCGCGTCGGCGCTCAGCAGCCAGCTGATCAGGAAGCGATCGCACGCGTCGAGCAGGTAGCCCGACGCCGCGGTCACTGCGAGCGGCCAGCCGTAGCGGCCGAACTCTTGCACCAGCCGCCAGTCGCTCAAACCCAGTCGGAGGCCCGCGAGCTCGCTCCAGCAGGCCGGCAGGGCTGCGATCAGCAACCCGAGCGTGAGGCCGAGCACCAGGCCCAGCGGCCCGAGCCCGAGGCTCGCGAGCCCGGCTCCGAGGACCAGGGCGAGTGCCGACTTGCTGATCGCCATCATGCCGTACACGGCCGGTGCCAGACGGCTACGCGCCAGATTGAGATGCATGTCGAACAGCGCCTGCGCGCCGAGCAGCCCGCAGCCCGCGGCCCAGAGTGCCCGCAGCCCCGGCGCCTGGATCAGGACCAGACCCAGACCGCCGGCCAGAGCGAGCAGAGCGATCACGGTGATGAAGGCGAGCGCCAGCGTCGCGCGCAGCGCCTCGCTGCTTTCCTTGAACGCGGGCAGGAACCGCAGCAGGCACAGACGAAGCCACTCGAACAGCAGCTTGTTGCCAAGTCCAACCGAGGCGATTATGAACACGTACCGCCCATATTCGTCAGCGACCAGCAACCGCGAATAGATGCCGATGGCCCCGAGATTGATCAGTCCCGGCAGGCCTTGGGCCATGAGGTAAATCGCAGTGTGCCGCCAGAGCATGTCCTGGAGTCCGGCTGATCGTGTCCGTCGAGGACGGTCCAGCTCTACATGAGAGGTGCGGGGCCTGCTAGGTCTTTCCCGAGCAGCACAGCGGGACGCGGCGACGATGGCAGCGACTTGGCGACTGTCGTCGGAATCCTGAAACCTACGGAGTTGGGTGCATGGCGTTCACGTCGAGTTCGAGCCCGGGAGGCCATGCCGCTGCGCATGAGCTTGAGCGGTTGGGGGGGCTTGGCACTCCTCTTGGCGGCAGCGCTCGCGGTGCGCTCGGTCCAGCTCGACCGGTTGCCGTGGACCGACGAGCTCTACACGATGCTCGCGGCGCGTGGCTGGCTGGCCGGGGGTACGCCGGCCATCGGCACGGGGGTCTATGACCGAGCCGAGCTGTACACCGTGCTGGTGGCCGGCTTCCTGCACCGGTTCGGCGATACTCTGGTGGCCGCGCGGCTGCCTTCGGTGATCTTCGGCAGCCTGCTGGTGGTCGCCGTGTTCCTCTGGGTACGGCAGGTCGCGGGCGGCGTCGCGGCCTGGATCGCCGCCCTGTTCTCGTGCTTTGCCCCGATCGCCATACAGATCTCGCAGTTCGCCCGCTTCTATGCTCTGTTCGCTCTGATGTTCTGGCTCGGTGCGGTCGCGCTCTATGCCGCGACCGAACGCCGCGAGGTCTGGTTCACCAACGTGCTGCTGGGGCTGGCGGCGGCGGGCTGCCTCCTGGTCGCCATTTATCTGCAACCGATCGCCCTGATGGGTGTGGCCGGGCTCGGCGCCTGGTGGGCGGCGACGGTGGGCCTGCCGCGCTGGTGGAGCCGACGCAGCGCGCCGGGCCGGTTCTGGCTGATCACCGCGGCGCTCGCGGTGGCGCTGGTGCTGATCGCTCTGGTGGTGCGCGAGAGCGGTATGGTCGACGAGTTCTGGCGGCAGTATCGGTACACGCCGCTGCACGACGCCGATCTACGCAACGTCGTCTGGTTCTATCACCTCAACCTGATCGAACGCTATCCGAGTCTCTGGCCGATCTTTCCCTTCCTCGCCCTGCTGGCGCTCGCTCAGGCGCCCAGGCCCGCGCTCTTCTGCCTGATCGTGTTCGCGATCTCGTTCCTGCTCTTGTCCTTCGGGGGTATGAAGCACTTCCAGTACATCGAGTTCGCCCTGGCCTTCCTGTTCGTGCTCTGGGGACTGGCGCTGGCCCGGATCTGGCATGCGCTCGCCGGTGCCGCGGTCCGCATTGCCAACGAGGGTCTCGCGGGTATCCATCCGGCGCTGGCGCGCCGTCCGTGGCGCTCCCTGATGATCGGCCTCTGCGTGCTGTTCCTGGCGCTCGCCAATGGCGCCGTCGCACGCACGCTCCTCAAGCCCTTCGGCATTGCGCTGCAGTCCGACATCAACAGCGTCGAGTGGGTCAAGGCCCGGCCCCTCCTCGAGCCCTGGCTCGCCAACGCCGCGGTCATCCTGACCCCGGACGACGTGTTCGCGCTTTACTATCTCGGCGGCTACGACATCGGCGTCAGCGCCAACCTGATCTCCGAGTTCGACGGCCGCCCGGGGCCTGACGGGCGCGGCGGCCGCCAGTTCGCGATCGACCCGCGCACCGGCCATCCGGTGGTCAGCTCGCCGGAGGCGATCCAGCGCATCCTTGCCTGCTTCCCCTCGGGCGCGCTGGTGACCGACGTTTACAAGTGGCGGACGCCCAAGGCGATCCCCGACGCGACCGCGAATGTGATCGAGGCGCGCATGCAGCCGATCGAGCTGTCGCCGGCATTCGGGCTGCGCGCGTTCCACTGGCAGCGTTCCGAGACGGGCCCGGCGCCGGCGGAGTGCGCTCCCCTGCAGGCGCTGGTCGAGCGCAACCGGCGCCTGACCCCCATCCAGAACCCACTACCTGCCGCCGGTTGAGCGTTGGCGCGGCGCCGGCGCGGACTGGCAAGACGCCGCCACCGGCGTGTGCATCGCCGGCCACGCGTTGGGTCATCATCACCACCGATCGAGCGATTTCGCAGATCGCCCCGGCACTGCCGGGTCGAGCGACGAGATGGGGATTGATTGCCGCCAGCGCCCTTTCTGATCTTTCGAACGGGGCGCCGGCGCGGACCCTCTTGAAACCCTTCGGCATCAGCTTGCAGTCCGACGAGACCTCGATCGACTGGCAACCTCTGGCAGCTGCGCTTCAGCCCAGGCTGCAGCAGGCCGCGATCGTTCTGACCCCGAACGACATGCAGGCTCTGTCTACCTTGGCGACTATGACGTCGCGGTCAATCCAAGCCGCCTGTCCGAGATCCGAGGCGGCGCCGAGTTCAGCCTCGACCCGCGCACGGGCCGCCCGGTGATCGGGACCGCGGCCTCGTTGCGGCTGATCATGAGTCGCTATCCCACCGGCGTTCTTTTCGCCGACCCGACGACCTATCCGCCGCCCTGGATCGCAGCGAGGCCCTGACCGAGGTGATCAACGCAAAGGGGCCTCGATGTCCGTGGAGGTCGATCGGGCTCATCTCCAGGGGGGCGGCGCGCCCGCGGCGCCCAAACGCCCGGGTGTCACCGATCGCGTCGGGTGGCAGCCATGGACACGACCGCCGGGGCGCTCCGACGCCGCGGCCGTGTGCGGCAGACCGACCGCCGCCGGCTCACGCGCCGAACTTGGCCAGCCGGCCGGCGTGGGCCAGGGCGAGCGGCAGCAGGTGCTTGGCCTCGAGCTGGCCGAGGCCGCCCGCGAGGCAAGGCCGCTCGCCGAAGCTTTGGACCAGATCCGGCCGGCAGCTGTCGGCGGCCAGGAGCACCGGCACCGGATGCCAGCTGTGGCTCTTGAGCCTGGCGGGCGTGCTGTGATCGCCGGTGACGATCAGGACATCGGGCTTGAGCTCGACGATCTTCGGAAACTCGGCGTCGAACTCCTCGATCCGCGCGACCTTGCGCTGGAAGTCGCCGTCCTCGCCGGCCGCGTCGGTGTATTTGTAGTGCAGGAAGAAGAAGTCATACTCCTGCCAGTGCCGGCGTAGCGCCGCGGCCTGCTCGGCCCAGTTGCGGCCGGGATCGAGGATCGTCATGCCGACCAGGCGGGCCAGCCCGCGATACATCGGGTAGACCGCGAGCGCGGCGGCGCGGAGGCCATAGACCTCGGCCATCGAGGGCACCGGCGGCCGGCGCGCGATGCCGCGCAGCGTCACCATGTTGGCCTCTGGCTCGTCCTTGAGGATCGCGCCGGCCTTGGCGATGAACTCGCCGATCAGGCGCGCGGTCGGCTCGGACTCGGGGTTCGCCGCCTTCGGCGCGGCCGGGCGGACCCCTTCCCGGCCAGGATCGGTGTCGGCGACGTCGGCGCCGACGTGATCGCCCCGCAGGACCACCACGAAGCGGTATTCGCGTACGTGCTCGACGAAGACCTCGACCCCCGGAATCCGGATCTGCTTGAGCCTGGCGACGATCGCGCGCGCCGGCTCGCTCGCGATCCGCCCGGCCCGGCGATCGGTGATCCGGCCCTCCGCGTCGACCGTGCAGAAATTGCCGCGCGCGGCGACGTCGTTCGACTGCAGATCGAAGTCGATGCCGAGCGCCTCGAGCACCCCGCGGCCGATCTGGTGCTCGACCGGATCATAGCCGAACAGGCCGAGATGGCCCGGCCCGCTGCCGGGCGTGATGCCGGGGCGGACCGGCAGCGAGAGGCCGCAGACGTGGTCCTTGACCAGGGCATCGAGGTTGGGCGTCCTGGCCGCCTCGAGCTCGGTCGGGCCACCCCGCTCGACCGGCAGCCCGCCCAGGCCATCGGCGACCGCGAGGACGATCTTGCTCGCGTTCCGGACCACGAGCGGCTTGATCAGATCGAGCATGGTCGGTGTTCCAGACTGGACCGGGCCACGGCGTGCCGGCCGGGTCACCCCGGCAACGGTCAGGCGCCAGACCCTGACTCTAGAAGCTCGCGCCCGCCGGTCAAGCCGGGCCTCGCCCCTCGGCTGGCGGTTGACCGGGTGCTCCGCCTGGCTTCGGCACTGCCCTTGCCGGCCTTGGCGGCGCATTTATCTTCTGCCACGGAAGACAAAAAATCCGGGAGGTCGTGGCTGTGGCACAGGCGAGGCGAGGCTTGGGACGGATCGAGCCGCCGCGCCCGCCGGATCGGCCATGACGATGCGACCTTTTCTGCGCCGTTTTCTGCGGCCGTTCCTGGGCCTGGCGATCCCGGTCGTGCTGCTCGCCGGCTACGCTGCGGCCCTGTCCTCGCAGGAGTTCTGGCAGCAGCCGGGCGCCGCAGGTGATCGACGGCGACACGCTGGAGGTCGACGGCAAGGTCATCCAGCTGTACGGGATCGATGCTCCGGAGCTCGGGCAGCTCTGCAAGAACGACGACAGCCAGTCGCCCTGCGGCGTCGACGCGGCGCTGGCGCTGCGCAAGCTCGTCACCGTGAGCGACCGGGAGCTGCATTGCTCGCCCTGGGGCGGCGAGCCCCCGGAGCGCACCGCCGACGACGCCCTGATCGAGGTCTGCCAGGTCGGCGACAAGGACCTGAGCGAGGTCATGCTGCAAAACGGCTACGGCGTCACGACGCCGGACAGCTTTCCGGGCTACGCCGAGGCCGAGAAGGGCGCGAAGGACGCCCGCCTCGGCCTCTGGCACAGCCATTTCCGGCTACCCTGGGTCTTGGCGCGCCGCCAAGGCCGACCCAGGCGGCCGGCGCCGCGGACCGCGACTGCAACGTCAAGGGTACGATCAGCGCCGACGGCCGCCGGATCTACTACGTGCCGACCGATCCCGACTACCAGCAGGTCGCGATCGACCCCAGCCGGGGCGAGCGCCTGTTCTGCAGCGACGAGGACGCCCGGCTCGCCGGCTGGGTCCGCCTGATCGGCGCGCCGTAGCCGCCCCTGGTCAGAGAAAACGGCGGCGGATCGTGGTGTTGACGCTGTCCAGCAGGACCGCGAGCAGCATCAGGCCGCCCCGGATCACCTGCATGTAGTAGGCGGCAAGGCCCATGACGTTGATCGCGGTGTCGATCGCGCTCAAGAGCAGCACGCCCGCGAACACCCCGGACAGCCGCCCGACCCCGCCGCGCAAGGAGACGCCGCCGATCACGACCGCGGCGAACGCCTCGAACAGCATGCCGAAGCCGAGGTTCGGGGTGGCGCCATTGCTGCGCGCGGCGAGCAGCCAGCCGGCGATCGCGGCCAGCACGCCGGACATCACGAACACGATGTAGAGCACGCGCTCGACCGGGATCCCGGCCCGGAACACCGCGGTCACGTTGCCGCCGGCCAGATAGACGTAGCGCCCGAAGCGGGTCCGGGTCAGGATCACGTGGAAGACCACATAGGCGACGATCAGGATCACCACCAGGAGCGGCAGGCCGAGCAGATCGGCGGTCGCGACCACGCGGAAATCGTCGGGCAGGCCGTACATCGAGCGGCCGCCGGTCAGCACCAGGCCGAAGCCCCGGATCGAGATGTAGGTCGCGAGCGTGACGATGAAGGCGTTGATCTGGAAGCGGATCACCAGGAGGCCGTTGAACAGGCCGGCGGCGGCGCCGAAGCCGATCGCGAGCAGGAGCGTGAGCCAGGTGTTGAGCTCGAGCCCGGAGGCCGAGCCGCGGCTGGCGGCGAGCCAGCCGGCGAGCATCGCGGCGAACGCCATGACCGATTCGACCGACAGGTCCATGTGGCCGGCGATGATGCAGAACGACAGGCCGATCGAGATCAGGCCGACGAAGGTCGCGTGCTGCATGATGTTGAGGAAGATGCCGACCTGGAAGAAGCCCTCGATGGTCAGCGAGAAGATGACCAGGATGATCGCCAGGATCAGCCAGACCAGGTGGTCGAGCAGCCGGTTGAGCAGAGCGCCGCGCTCGGGGCCGAGCGCCGCCTGCCTGCCACGGGTCTGAACCGCCATCCTGGAGCGAGCCTCCCATTGTCCGAGCTCGGTCCAGGCTTAGCGAGCCGCGCCCGGTTCGCCAAGCCACTGTCGCCAGCGGCCCCGCTCCCATGGTCGTGCTCGGCGGGCTCGGACCAGGCCGGATGCAGCCAGGGGCGCCCGCCGAAGCCCGAAAGACCCGAACGTTGCTCGCGGAGCTCAGGCTGCGCCGCGCCAGTCCAGTCGCCGAATTCCGGGCTCATCGCTCTGCTCCTCCCGCAGCTGCAGACGGTCCTCGGCTCTTCGGGATAGCCTGGTCTCGAGCGCCCTCCGGGACTATGGCGCGCATCACAGCCCGCGCCAGCGGCGGCGGCAGGCGGCCACCGGCGCCCGCGCGGGCGCTGGCCGCGCCCCGCCGGGGCGCGGCGCGGCGCGCCTCTGCTTACTTCTCGCGGAAGGTCTGGTGGCAGGCGCCGCAGCCCTGCTTGCCGAGCGCGCCCAGCTGCTGGGCGATCGCGGCCATGTCGCCGCCCGCTGCCACCTCGGCGAGCTTGGCGCTCTCCTCCTGGAACTTCTGCGCGGCCGCCTCGAAGTCGCCCCACTTCTCCCAGATCACGGGCAGGGCCGCGGACTTCTCCGCGGTCTCACCCTTGGCGGTGCCTTTGGGGAACAGCTGCTTGAGGTTGGCAGTCAGGAGCTTGCCCTGCTCGGCCAGCGCCTTGGCGTTCGGGGCCACGTCGCCGGTCAAGCTCACCTCGCCCTTGATCACCGAAGCGATCATGGCGATATGGGCGCCGTTGGCGTCCATGAAGTGCTTGCGGTACTTGACCAGGTTCACCGGCTCGTCGGCCGCGAGCGCGACCGCGGCGCCGAGCCCGGTCGCGAGCACGAGCGTGGCGGCGAAGATCCGACCCGTAGAGCGCATCATCAATCGATCCTCCCTGTCATGCATGGCAACGTCATGGTTGCAGAGTTCCGGCGTTCTGGGAACCACATCGAGCCTCGCGCCTCTAGACGGCTCGGTTGCAAGATTTATTCCCGCGGGCTAAGGCCAGGCTGGCCGGGACCGGCGCCGATCGAGGCCGGCGCCGCGGCTGTCGGCGCCACAACGCGCGAGGGCCTCACGCATTGGTGAAGCGGACGGGGGTGAACCAAAAGCCGCGCGCCCGCGTCCGGCCGCTCCTGATCGGCGCGCTGGCGCTGGCGGTGACGCCGGCCGCGGCCGAGGGCGTCGATGGGATCGATGGCCCTGCGGCCGCCTTCGATCGGTTCATGGCCGCCGCCGGGCCGGTCTGCCGGCAACGGCCGGCGGCGGACTGCGTCGCGCTCGCCTGGCGGTTCGCCGACGCGGACAGCGATCGGGGGCTCTCGGTCGCCGAGCTGACCGCGGTCCGCAAGGGGCTCGAGGCCTGGGTGCTCCGCCACCAGGACGAGCTCAGCCGGCCGGAGCGCTCGAGCCTGGTGCTCGGCCTGCTGCTGGTCGATTCGATCGGTGTCGAGCGGCTCCTGGCCCTGTACGACAGCGACGGCGACGGCCTGATCAGCCGGAGCGAGCTTTTGGCCGACGTCCACCTCGACCGGCGGCCGCTCGGCGAGGTCCTGCTCGACCCGGTCGCGGTCGATCGCCGAGCGATCGCGCGCCGCCTCGGCATCCCCTCAGCACTCCTGGACCACATCCAGCCCTGACCGGCGGGGCAGCCCCGACCGGCGGGGCGGCCCTAACCGGCGGCGGGCTCGACGGGCGCCTTGCGCCAGACGGTGACCAGCCAGGGCTGCTGCTGGCGGGGTCTGCCGGGCGGCCGAAAATAGTGGTCGACGAGCTCGAAGCCGGCGGCCTCGACCAGGTGGCGCCAGGTGGCAAAATCGTAAAAACAGGCGTAACGGCCGTCGACGAAGCCCTCCTGGTTGGCGCCGCGCGGATTGGAGCTGAGCAGCACGCCCGCCGGCCTGAGGGCCGCCCACAGGTCCGCGAGCACCCGCGGCAGCGCCTGGCTCGGGACATGGAACAGGACCGCGTTGGCGAACACGCCATCGAACCGGCCGGCGGGCAGGTCGAGCGCCAGCAGGTCCTGCAACCAGACCGGACAGCCGGAGGCGGCTTCGCTGCCATCGTCGACGAACTCCCTGCAACCGTCGAGCCCGACCGGCTCGTGGCCGAGGTCACGCAAGGCGATCAGATCGCGCCCCGGGCCGCAGCCGAGATCGAGCAGCCGGAGCGGCGGCGCGCCGCCGATCGCCTTGAGCAGGGCGGCGATGTTCTGGCTGACGTCGTGGTCCCGGGTGCCCTCGCGGTAGGCGTCGGCAAAGCGCCGGTAGTGGGCGAGCGTGCGCTCGCTGATCTGCCGCAGCTGGTCGAGATCGAGGCGTGGGGCCGGCTGGTGCATGGGCCGAGCTTACCCGATCCGCCCGCGACCGTCAGCCGCGCCGCTGTTCGGCGGCCGCACCGGCGGGACGACCTGCGGCAAGCGGCTTGGCAATTGACAAGCCGGGGCGGTTCCCTGCCTAGTAGTGGCAAGCGGCCACGCCTGTGGCCCCGCCGGACCAAGAATTCGACAGGGAGTGACATCGATGTTCGATCGTTGGGTCATCGGGAGTCTGGGACTGGCGCTCGCCGCCGCGCTCACCACCCAGGTCGAGGCCAAGACCCTGGTCTACTGCTCCGAGGGCAGCCCGGAGGGCTTCAACCCGCAGCTCTACACCGCCGGCACCACCTTCGATGCCTCCTCGCACCCGATCTACAACCGGCTGGTCGAGTTCGAGCGCGGCACCACCGAGATCGTGCCGGCGCTCGCCGAGAGCTGGGACATCTCGGACGACGGCCTCGAGTACACCTTCCATCTGCGCAAAGGCGTCAAGTTCCAGACCACCAAGGGCTTCACGCCCACCCGCGACTTCAATGCCGACGACGTGGTCTGGTCGTTCGAGCGTCAGCTCGACGACAATCATCCCTACCACCTGGTCTCGGGTGGTCAGTACGAGTACTTCCAGGGCATGGACATGCCGAAGCTGCTCAAGGCGGTGAAGAAGGTCGACGACCTGACCGTGACCTTCGTCCTCAACCACCCCGAGGCGCCGTTCCTGTCCAATATGGGGATGGACTTCGCCTCGATCTTCTCGGCCGAGTACGCTCAGAAGATGCTCGATGCCGGCACGCCCGAGAAGGTCGATCTGGACCCGGTCGGCACCGGCCCCTTCCAGCTGGTCGCCTACCAGAAGGACGCGGTGATCCGCTACAAGGCCAACCCCGACTACTGGGCCGGCAAGGCGGCGATCGACGACCTGGTGTTCGCGATCACGCCCGACCCCTCGGTCCGCTGGCAGAAGCTGCAGGCCGGCGAGTGCGACGTCATCCCCTATCCCAATCCGGCCGATCTGGATGCGATCCGCGCCGATCCGGACGTCAACCTGCTCCAGCAGGAGGGTCTGAACGTCGGCTATCTGGCGTTCAACACCGAGAAGAAGCCGTTCACCGACAAGCGGGTGCGCCAGGCGCTCAACCTGGCGATCAACAAGCAGGCGATCCTGGACGCGGTGTTCCAGGGCTCGGGCAAGGTCGCCAAGAACCCGATCCCGCCG
This sequence comes from uncultured Alphaproteobacteria bacterium, assembly GCA_963730195.1. Classification (GTDB taxonomy): domain Bacteria; phylum Pseudomonadota; class Alphaproteobacteria; order Geminicoccales; family Geminicoccaceae; genus DATAOG01. The sequence continues at coordinate 27,904 of CAVSRN010000052.1, read as the reverse complement.
ACCATCTGGTCGTACAACGACGACGTCAAGGACTACCCCTACGATCCCGACGCCGCCAAGAAGCTGCTCGCGGAAGCGGGTTACCCGGACGGCTTCAAGACCAACATCTGGGCGATGCCGGTCCAGCGGCCCTACAACCCGAACGCCAGGCGGATGGCCGAGCTGATCCAGGCCGACTGGGCCAAGGTCGGCGTCCAGGCCGAGATCGTCACCTATGAGTGGGGCGAGTATCTGAAGCGCTCCAAGGAGGGCGAGCACGACACGGTCCTGCTGGGCTGGACCGGCGACAACGGCGATCCGGACAATTTCCTCTACGTCCTGCTGGGCTGCGCCGCGGCCAAGGACGGCACCAACCGGGCGCGCTGGTGCTTCAAGCCGTTCGACGACCTCCTGGTCCAGGCCAAGGAGACCAGCGACGTCGCCGAGCGCACCCGGCTCTACAAGGAGGCCCAGGTGATCTTCAAGGAGGAGGCGCCCTGGGTGACGATCGCGCACTCGGTGGTCTACGTGCCGGTGAGCAAGAAGGTGGTCGACTACAAGATCGACCCGTTCGGCAGCCACATCTTCTATGGCGTCGACGTCAAGAGCTGAGGCTCGGCAGCCGAGCGTGCCAAGGGGGGCGACCAGCGCGCGGTCGCCCCCTTTCCTACTTGCGATGCGCCTCCATGTAGGCGCGCAGGACCGCGTTCATGCGGGTCAGGTGGCGCGGGCCCTGCGCCTTGAACCAGTCCAGCACGTCCTCGATCGAGGCGCAGATGCACCGACTTCTTCCCGGGCGGCAGCACGAGCCGCGCCTTCTGCCAGAACTCCTCGTCGAGCTCGTACTCGGGCGCATCCGGGCGCGTCGGCGTGTAGTTTCGCCGCGGGCCGCCATCTTCTCAAGCTCGGCCAGAGAGTATCGTCTGATATCTTCTTCGGCCACGTTCCCGACCTTCCATGCGCTGATGATACGCCGATTGCCGCCGCGCCAGGTATAGACCACGACAAAATGGTCATCGCCTACGCGGCCGATGGCGCGATATCTCGTCTCCTCGTATCGGATCGTTCGATCCTTCGCTTCGAGCACGTCGTCCCGAAAGATCCGAGCAGCGAGGCGAAAATCCACGCCCCGATCGACGAGATTGATGCTGTCGTTTGTCCTCGTCCCACTCGAATCCGTCCATCCGGAATATGGTACACATATGTGGATACGGCAACAACTGCTCAAGCGATGGCAAGCCGTGGCGGGCCTTGACGGGCGCCTGCGAGATGGCCGATCCCTGGCGGAGCTCGACAGCGAACACCCGGGGAGGAAGACGTGATGGCAGGCAAGGAGCTCGAGGGCAGGACGGCGCTGGTGACCGGCGGGGCGCGGGGGATCGGACGCGCGACCTGCGTGCGCCTGGCCCAGGAGGGCGCACAGAGTCGCGATCAACTACGCGCAGAATGAGGCCGCCGCCAAGGAGGCACAGCGCCTGGTCAAGGCCGAAGGTGTGGAATGCATGACCGTGCAGGCGGACGTCTCCGATCCTGATGCGGTCGCGGCGATGGTGGCGAAGACGGAAAAAACGCTGGGGCCGATCGATCTTCTGGTGACCAGCGCCGGCATCGCGCCCGACGAGAGCCGCGGCGAGGTCGCCTTCGAGGTCTGGCGGCGGACCATGGCGGTCAACCTCGATGGCACCTTCCTGCCGATCATGGCGCTCAAGGACGGCATGATCGCGCGCGGCTTCGGGCGGATCGTGTGCTTCGCCTCGATCGCCGGGCTGCGGCCGCGCCCGGCGATGCTCGCCTACGGGACCTCCAAGGCGGGCGTGGTCGCGTTCGCGCGCAACTGCTCGGAGGCGTTCGCGCCCCAGATCCGGATCAACACCATAGCACCAGGCCTGATCGACACCGAGATGCCGGCCAACTCGCTGACCCCCGAGATCCGCCAGCGGATGATCGACGCCACGCCGCTCAAGCGGATCGGCCGGGCCGAGGAGATGGCCGAGCTCGCGCTGTTCCTCTTGTCCGAGCGCTCGAGCTACACCACCGGCCAGTGCTACGTCGCCGACGGCGGCCGGGCGACGCTGCCGTAGCGACGGCGGCGCCGCGCCGGCGCCGGGCGGAGGGCGGCGCGTGATGGCTGACGCGCCGCTGCGTCTGGGGTCGGGCTTGCGCCGGGCATTGACGCGCCGCGATGGTCGCAGTCTGATGTCGCGATCATGCTCCGGTTCGTGGTCGCCAGGCTGGCCGTCCTGATCCCGACCTTCCTCGGGGTGACGATCGTCGCCTTCGCGCTGATCCGGCTGATCCCGGGGGATCCGATCGAGCTTTTGGTCGGCGAGCGCGGCCTGACCCCCGAGCGTCACGCCATGCTGATGGCTCAGCTGGGCCTCGATAAGCCGCTCTGGCAACAGTACGCCGGCTATCTCGACGGTCTCGCCCACGGCGATCTCGGCAAGTCGATCAGCACCCGCCAGCCGGTGCTGTCCGAGTTTCTGACCCTGTTCCCGGCGACCGTCGAGCTCTCGGTGTGCGCGCTCACGCTCGCCGTGCTGATCGGCCTGCCGGCCGGGATCGTCGCCGGGGTCCGCCGCGGCTCGATCTTCGACCAGACGCTGATGGGCATCTCGCTGACCGGCTACTCGATGCCGATCTTCTGGTGGGGCCTGCTGACGATCATCCTGTTCTCCAACACGCTCCACTGGACGCCGGTCTCCGGACGGATCGACGTCTTGTACTTCTTCCCGCCGGTCACCGGCTTCATGCTGATCGACAGCCTGCTCTCGGGCCAGGAGGGCGCGTTCAGATCGACGCTCAGCCACCTGATCCTGCCGGCGGTGGTCCTCGGCACGGTGCCGCTCGCGGTGATCGCGCGCCAGACCCGCTCGGCGATGCTCGAGGTGCTGAACGAGGACTACGTGCGCACGGCGCGCGCCAAGGGCCTGCCGCCCTGGCGGGTGGTCGGCCTGCACGCGCTCCGCAACGCCCTGATCCCGGTGGTGACGGTGATCGGCCTCCAGGTCGGGCTCCTGTTCTCGGGCGCGATCCTGACCGAGACCATCTTCGCCTGGCCCGGGATCGGCAAATGGCTGATCGATTCGATCGCGCGCCGGGACTATCCCTCGGTCCAGGGCGGGGTGCTGCTGGTCGCGACCATGATCATGATCGTCAACCTGATCGTCGATCTGCTCTATGGCCTGATCAACCCCCGCATCCGGCACGCGCGCTGAGCCGCGATGGCGATCCGGCTCGAGAGCGCCGCCCCGTCCGCCGCCGCCGCGACCGGCCAGGTGCCGCCCGGGCCGCTGCGCGAGTTCTGGCACTATTTCAGCGACAACCGGGGCGCGGTCGGCGGTCTCGCGGTGATCGTCGTCGTGGTCCTGGCGGCTCTGTTCGCCGACCAGCTCGCACCCCACCCGCCGGCCGAGCAATATCGCGAGCATTTCCTCGCCCCGCCGGTCTGGATGGACGGCGGGTCGACCGAGTTCCTGCTCGGCACCGATGCGGTCGGCCGCGACATCCTCTCGCGGATCATCCACGGCGCCCGCTACTCCCTGACCATCGGCCTGATCGCGGTCACCCTCTCGCTGTCGGCCGGAGTTGGCCTCGGGCTGGTCGCGGGCTTTTGGCGCGGCGTCGTCGAGACCCTGATCATGCGCTTCATGGACATCCTGCTGGCGCTGCCGAGCCTCCTGCTCGCGATCGTGGTCGTGGCGATCCTCGGGCCCGGCCTGACCAACGTCATGATCGCGGTCGCGATCGTCTATCTGCCGCACTACACGCGCCTGACCCGCGCCTCGGTGATCGGCGAGCAGTCGAAGGACTACGTCACCGCCAGCCGGGTCAGTGGCGCCGGCATGCTCCGCCTGATGTTCGCGACCGTGCTGCCGAACTGCATGGCGCCCTTGATCGTGCAGGCGACGCTCGGCTTCTCGAACGCGATCCTCGACGCCTCGGCGCTCGGCTTTTTGGGACTTGGCGCCCAACCGCCGACGCCCGAATGGGGCACCATGCTGGCGGATGCGCGCGAGTTCGTGCTGCGCGCCTGGTGGGTCGTGACCTTCCCGGGCCTGGCGATCCTGATCACGGTGCTCGCCTTCAACCTGATGGGCGATGGCCTGCGCGACGCCCTCGACCCCAAGCTCAAGCGGAGCTGAGGCGATGGCCGCCGACCACCCCGAGGAGGTCATCCCCGGACTTGATCCGGGCACCAGGCTCGACAGCAGCGTCGGCATCGACGACCGGCCTCGGCCGAGGGCCGCCCTCCTGTTAACCATTCGTCAACCCATGGCACCCAGCTTCCCGCTATCCGATGGTCCATTATGCGACCCTGGCAATCCACGCCCTGCGCCGCCCCATGGCGCGGACGGATCCCCAGGGTCGCGTGGACCATCCAAAGCAAGCGTTAACGACCAATCGCTAACGATTCGTTACCGTCCCGGCGCTTCGCCTTGCCAGGACCGTCCGGAAGATCGGGCCTGCTGTGATCGGATCGGTGATCGGTCATGCCATGATCGGGCCGCCGACCCGCCTTGGCGCCGAGCCTGGTCATCGCCCCGGCGTTGCCGTTCGTGGTCGGGCCGCTCGATCGCGGTCAAGCCCGGCGATCACGGGTAAGAGCCGTGGCGCTGCTCGAGATCCAGGGCCTCACGGTCGAGTTTCCGACCTTCAGCGGACCGTTCAAGGCGGTCGACGGGGTCGATCTCGCGGTCGACCAGGGCGACGTGGTCGCGATCGTCGGCGAATCGGGTTCGGGCAAGAGCGTGCTCATGCTCGCGGTCATGGGGCTTTTGCCCTGGACCGCCCGGGTCAGTGCCGAGCGACTGACCTTCGCCGGGCAGAATCTCCTCGGCCTGTCGGCCGGCAACCGGCGCCGGATCGTCGGCAAGGACATGGCGATGATCTTCCAGGAGCCGATGACCTCGCTCAACCCCTGCTTCACGGTCGGCTTCCAGCTGACCGAGGCGATCAAGGTCCACGAGGGCGGCACGCGCGCGGAGCGGCGGCGGCGCGCGCTCGAGCTGCTCGATCAGGTCGGCATCCCGGCGCCCGCGCAGCGTCTCAGCGCCTTTCCGCATCAGCTCTCGGGCGGCATGAGCCAGCGGGTCATGATCGCGATGGCGATCGCCTGCAACCCCCGCCTGCTGATCGCCGACGAGCCGACCACCGCCCTCGACGTCACGATCCAGGCGCAGATCCTGGACCTGCTGCTCGAGCTGCAGCGGGAGCGCGGCATGGCGCTGATCCTGATCACCCACGACATGGGCGTGGTCGCCGAGACCGCGCGCCGGGTGGTCGTGCAATACGCCGGCCAGCAGGCCGAGATGCAGGACGTGCTGGGCCTGTTCGCCGATCCCCAGCACCCCTACACCGCCGCCCTCCTGCACGCCCTGCCCGAGCGCTGCCACGAGCGCCTCCTGCCGACCATCGCGGGCCTCGTGCCCGGCGCCGGCGATCGCCCGACCGGCTGCCTGTTCCATCCGCGCTGCGAGTTCGCGACCACGCGCTGCGCGGCCGAGGAGCCGCCTTTCGCCACGGGACCGCGCGGCCTGGTCCGCTGCCACTACCCGCTGACCGACGAGCGCCCGGCCGGGCATCCCCGTTATGCGCACTGAGCCGCCCGACGTCGGCGCTAGGCCGCGGTGCGTACGGGCACCTCGAGCTGCACGCCAAGCGCCGCCAGCGCCCGCTCGAGCTGACGGAGGTGCGTGCGCCGCTTCAGCTGCAACAGCGCCTGCACGACCTTCTCGGCCACCCCCAAACGTTGCGCGAGCTCCGCGTCGCTGATCCCTTGCTCGCGCATCGCACTGTACATTGCGAGCTTCGCCGCCACCAGCGGCGGCACCGGGATCATCGGCCGCCCCTTGGCAGGCCCCGGTTTCGGAAGCGACGTACCCGCCCTGACGTAGCAGTTGAGAGCAGTCACCAGGCAGTCCTGGGCAAGGTCCAAGCCTCGGCCTCATCGTCTCCCCAGGTCAATGCCTCCGGAACATCGGGAAAAGACACGATTGATGGCGGAGCCGTCGGGTTCGGGTTCAAGCTCGGCGGGATAGACGTACCGCATCGGAGCGACTCATCTAGCCAAGATCTCGCGGGTCGATGCCCAGCTCCGATAACATGCCGCGGAGGGTTCCTTTCGGAATTTCCTTTTGGCGCGAAGATCGGAGGTCGTTTCGCCGCTCGCCGAATACGATCAGGCCATGCCCGCCTTTGCCGCCGGTGGGATCGAACGTCGAAATCCACACGTTCCGGCGCCGAGCGAGCCTTCGAAGCTTGCGCAGCAGCTCGTTGCCGTCTCACCGCTTTCACATCTGCAGCTGCGCGCGCGGACGTCAAGGTTGGTGATGCCCTGCGACCAAGGATGGTGGCCGGTGGCTGCGCCAGCGGCGGCCGACAATCAATCGTCCTGCAGGCGCGCGACCTCGAGCGCCACTACGCGATCCGGCGGGGGCTGTTCAAGGGCTGGGCGAGCTTGCAGGCGCTGCGCGGCGCGAGCTTCGAGCTGCACGCCGGCCGCACGCTCGCGGTGGTCGGCGAATCCGGCTGCGGCAAGAGCACGCTCGCCCGCCTGGTCACCCTGATCGAGCCGCCGAGCGCGGGCGAGCTCACGATCACCGGCATCGAGGTCGCCGACCGCCACCGCCGAGCAGCGGCGCAAGCTCCGCCACACCGTCCAGATCGTCTTCCAGGACCCCTACGGCTCGCTCAACCCCCGGAAGAAGGTCGGCGCCATCGTCGAGGAACCGCTCAAGGTGAGCGGCGCCATGAGCGCCGCCCTGCGCCGGCACGCGGTCCAGGACATGCTGGCCCGGGTCGGCCTGCGGCCCGAGCACCAGGACCGCTACCCGCACATGTTCTCGGGCGGCCAGCGCCAGCGGATCGCGGTCGCGCGCGCGCTGATGCTCAGGCCGAAGATCGTCGTGCTCGACGAGCCGGTCTCGGCGCTCGACGTCTCGATCCAGGCCCAGGTCCTGAACCTCCTGCTCGAGCTCCAGGCCGAGTTCAAGCTCGCCTATCTGTTCATCTCGCACGACCTCGCCGTGGTCCGCCACGTCGCCGACGAGGTGATCGTGATGTATCTCGGCCGGCCGATCGAGCATGGCCCCCGCGCCGCCATCTTCGAGCGGCCGCTGCATCCCTACACCCGGGCGCTGCAGGCGAGCAGCCCGTCGACCGACCCCACGCGCCGCTCGAAACGGCTCGCGATCCGGGGCGAGCTACCCTCGCCGCTCGATCCGCCGGCCGGCTGCCCCTTCCACCCGCGCTGCCCGTTCGCCGATCAGCGCTGCCGGTCCGAGGTGCCGAAGCTGCAGCCGGTTCGCCGGCACGGCTCCATCTGCACGCCTGCCACGCGGTCGAGGAGCGCCGCCTGCCCGATCTGCCGCGGTCGGTCTCGCGCGCCGTCTCGGGTTGACGACACCCCGCACGCCCCGAGCGCCTCGGTTTCGCATGGGGCTGCCCATTCCCCGGCGCCTTCGAGTTCGACACCAGCCTGACTGGCAACTGGCTACGGCACCGCTCTTCAGCGACCCGGACCGACGCGCCCTGATCGAATATCTGAAGACCCTGTGATCCGAGGCCCGAGGGACGGAGCCTCAGAAGGCGTCGTCCGGGGTCCCCGCGATCAGCAGACAGGCGATCAGGATCGCCGCGCAGCCGCCGGCCAGGACCGCCAGGAACGCCGTCGGCGACCAAGCCGACCAGAGCACGACCGGGCTGATCAGGGCGACCAGGCCCGAGATCGTGATCAGCGCCTCACGCAGCTACGCCATCACCCCGGCGTGGCTCACGATCCCGGAAAACCCGGCTTCGGCGCGAGGCGCGTGCTCAGGCCTTGAACTGACCGGTCTCGATCCACTCGCCCTTGACCAGACACCACCAGTCGGTCGCCAGGCCCCGCAACACGTAGTCGTAGGGCAGCCAGCCGTAGCCGGCAGCGCCCCAGCCGGTGCCCCAGGAGTTGCGAATCAGCAAAGCGCCCTTGGTCTCCACGGCGCCGGGACCGGTGTTCTTGATCTTGAGGCCGTCGTCGTAGCCAACGGCGTCGATCGCGTGGCCGCCGGCGACCCGGTCGGCCTTCAGCGGGAAGGGGATCTTGCCGCTCGAGCTCGCCTGCTCGATCGAGTTGAAGACCGTGAACCCGAACATCGCGGGCAGGCCGGCTGCCAGATGCGATTTGATCTGACTGAGCAGAAAGTCCGCCGCGGTGCCGGGCGGGTCCAGACGATAGTACGAGATCGCCTGGTAGCTTTGGGCAAAAGCGTAACAGAAGGCGGGCGGCTCCTGGTCGAAATCGGCGATCGCATAGGGGTAGTATTCCTCGGGCGGCACGCCGAACAGGGTCATGGCGCCCATCGTCGTGCGCAGGAAGGCGCCGGTGTCGCCGGTCGCCCGCATCAGGTTGCGCGTGACCTTGTAGAGGAAGAGCCGCGAGGCATCGGTGTGCTTGCCGAAAGCCCGGCGCTCGAAGTATTCGACGAGGCCGACGCCGGCATGGGCGGTGCAGGAACCCAGACTCGACTGGTCCTCGATCGGCGAGCACCAGGGCCTCAGATCCGCGGTCGCCGGGGTCGATTTGAGCGGCTTGGCCGCTCCGGCCTTCTTGAGGGGACCTTTGACGTCGTCATGCTCGACCGTATAGTCACGAAAGTCCGGGAAATCGGGCAACCAACCCATTGCCATCGTGTGATTGGTCTCGGCCATGACAGCTCCTCCTTCAGGTCGGGCCGGCGCGGCCACGCTTGCGCACTTTGGCGACGGTCAACCCGGCAGGGTCGGTAGCACGAGGTCCAAAGCCGCGAGAAAGCCTCGTCCACAGCGCGTTGAGTTAACTGCCACCCGCTGCTGCCCTATGGTTGGTAGCCAGTATCGCGATATTCGCTTAAAGTACAAGCGCCTTACGCGCGCACTCGAAAGGTGATGATGAATGTCTCGGTGATGGATTTGTCGCCCTCCCATTCGCGCCAGAGTTTCAGCCGAATGGTGGCGCCGCCAGCCTTCTTCGCCTCGAACGTGAACACCCGCTCGCCGCCGCCACCGACCGCCCCACCAGGCGCGACGTAGTCGGCCGCCGCAAGCGCCACGACGTCGTCGCCGGCCGGCTCCAGCGACCATCGATAGCCGGTGGTCGGGTTCTCCTCGAGGCGCAGCCGAATGATGTCGCCGGCGTGCACCTCGACCGTCCGGCCGTCGTCGGCGCGGGTCAGCGTGATCCTGGCCATCTGGTCGATCTCTTGGCCGGGCTCCCGACCGCTCGTCGCCGGCCCCGCGGCCAGCACCGGCAGCGAGCCGAGGATGAGGCCGAGAAGGCCGGCAGCCACGCCCGAGCGTCGCGCCATGCGGCCGAGCTCATCGCCTCGGCCGGCAGCGGGCCGGCACCCGGCCGGCCCGCTCGAACGCGCGCCCGCCAGCGGCGCTCAACCCTTCTGCTGCTTGGCGAAGCGCTCGGCGATCGCGGCGATCTTGGCGTGCGCGCCGGCGACCGCCTCGGCCGGGTCGACGCCGTCGACCAGCACCTCCTGCAGGGCCTCCGGGATCAGGTTGGTCGCCAGGACCTCGCCCGAGGCGGCCGACGGCGGCGCCTGGTAGCTGATCGGCACGCCGGTCTTGGCGATCTCGATGAACTCCTTGAACTCCGGGCGCCCGGTCCACCAGGGATCGTTGAACAGGTCGGGATAGACCGGCACGAAGCGGCCGTTGTTCTTGACGATCACGTCGTTGTAGCGGGTCGGCTCCATGAAGTACTCGGCCAGCCCCTTGGACAGCTCGGGATAGGGTGTCCCCTTGAACAGGCCGAGCGACCAGGTGTCGATCTGGTTGACGGCGCCGGCCGGACCGGCCGGGACGCCGAACAGCCCGGTCTTCTTCATCAGCTCCGGATCCTCGGTCGACAGATAGGCGTAGACGCTGGTCGGGTTGTTGATGAACGCGACCTGGCCCGACTGGTAGGCCTTGTTGTTCCAGGCGGTGTCGCCGTTGCCGACCACGCCCTTGGGGATGATCTTGTGCTTGTTGTACATGTCGTTGATGAAGGCGAAGCCCTTGACGTTGCCCTCGTTGTCGAAGGCGGCGTTGCCGTCGGCGTCGTAGGTCTGGCCGCCGAAGCACCAGCAGACCTGCATGATGTTGTCGGTGGCGTCCGCGGTCAGGCCGAGGTCCATGCCGAAGCCGTAGAATGGCGGCTTCTGGACCTTGAGGCAGGTCTCGACGAAGGCGTCCCAGGTCCTCGGATACTCGAGCTTGTGCTGCTCGAGCACATCCAGGCGGGCGTGCATCGGCCAGGGGTTGATCGCGAACGGCACGCCCCACTGGCGACCGTCATAGCCGACCGCCCGCAGGCAGGGATCGAACAGGCCGCCCTTCTTGGTCTGCATGCGCTCGACCACGTCGGTGACGTCGAGCAGGTGGCCCTGGGAGCGGTACAGTTGAACGTAGGATTCGTACAGCCGGACCACGTCGGGCGGGGTCCCGGTCTCGAGCGCCGCCGACAGGCGCGCGACCAGCTCGCTGTCGGCGGTCGGCACGAAGGCGGCCTCGTTGTCCTTGAGGCCGGCCATCTTGCGGAACTCCTCGAAGTACTGGCGGACGGCATCGTCGGCGACCGGCGCGAAGGTCGGCAGGTGCCAGTAGACCAGCTTCTGGTCGCGCGCCGCGAGCGTCTTCCTGGATGCCAGGATGGTGACGCCGGCAAACGCGCTGACCGCCGCACCGGTCTTGAGCGCGTCACGTCGGTTGAAGGTCCTGTGGGTCACGGCTCGCTCTCCCTGCAGAGGTTTTTGAACTCACGCCTTGACGGCGCCCATGGTCAGGCCGGTGATCAGCCAGCGCTGGAAAAAGAAGTAGACCGCGAGCGGCGGGATCACCGTCAGCGCGGTCGAGGCCATGATCGGGCCCCAGAAGAACACGTCCTGGATCACGAAGTTGCTGAGGCCGATCGGGATCGTCAGCACATGCGGGTCGGAATTGAACACGATGGCGTACAGATACTCGTTCCAGGACAGCGTGAACGAGAAGAACGCCACGACCGCGAGCGCCGGCAGCGAGATCGGCAACACGATCCGGAACAGGACCCCGAGCCGGGTGCAGCCGTCGACCAGGGCCGCCTCCTCGAGCTCGATCGGGATCGACATGAAGTAGCCGATCAGGAGCCAGGTGCAGAACGGGATCGTGAAGCCCATGTGGGCGATCGTGAGCCCGGTCAGGGTGTTGGTCAGGCCGACGCTGACCATGATCGCGAACAAGGGGATGAACAGCAGCGACTGCGGCACCAGGTAGCTGTAGATCATGCCGCGCGCGAGCCATCGGCGACCGGGAAACTCGAGGCGCGCGATCGCATAGGCCGCAAGCGAGGCCGCGAGCACGGTCATCAGCGTGGTCGCGAGCGCCACGGACATGCTGTTGCGGAAGAACAGGAAATAGTCGGTCTCGAAGAACAGCACCCGGTAGTTCTCGAGCGTCGGCTGCTGCGGCCACAGGGTCGCGGTCGTGCCGTAGATCTCGTCGTGCGCCTTCAGCGAGGTCACCAGCATCCAGTAGAACGGGATCAGCGTCCAGATCACGAACACCAGGAGAAAGGCCGAGCCGATCAGCTTGAGCCGGCGTCGGCGGCCAGCGATCGTGGCGGCCATGTCAGTCGCGCTCGGCCAGGATGCGGCGCGAGAGCAGCCAGATCAGGAGCGCCAGCAGCGGGAAGAACACCATGTTGACCGCCGAGCCGATCCCGAGGCGCGAGGCGGCGAGCGCGTATTTGTACGCCAGGTTGGGCAGGATCTGGGTGCGGTTGGCCGGGCCGCCGTTGGTCAGGATCTGGACGATCACGAGGTTGGTCGAGGTCCAGATGGTCGACAGCATGAGCACGATCGTGAACACGCGGCGCATCTGCGGGATCGTGATGTACCAGAACTCGTGCCAGACGTTGGCGCCATCGATCCGCGCCGCCTCGTACATCTCCTTGGGGATCGCCTTGAGGCCGGCGAGGAAGCTCATGGTGTAGAACGGCGTGCCCGACCAGACCACGACCGCGACCACCGAGGCCATCGCGACCTTGGGGTCGCCCAGCCAGGAGACCACGTTGTCGACGTGGAACACCGCGATCAGGAAGTTGTTCAAAAGGCCGCTGAAGTCGTCGTAGATCCAGCGAAAGCTGAGCGCCGCGACGATGGTCGGCACCGCCCAGGGCACGAACAGGATCGTCCGCCAGATGTAGTTGAACGAGCGGTCCTGCGCCAGGACCAGGGCCATCCCGAGGCCGAGACAGAACTTGATGGCGACGGCCGACAAAGTATAGACGAGGGTATTGCGGACAACCAGGAAAAATTTGGGATCGCTGAACAGCTCGTAATAGTTGCCGAGCCCGATGAACCGGCCGGGTGCGCCGACCATCTTGTTGTGGAAGCTGATCCAGATCGCCGTGAAGAACGGGTAGACGACGACGAACGCGAGCACGGCGAGCGCCGGCGTGAGGAACAGCAGCGCAATGAACCGCTGATTGTTGAGGAGCTCCGACCAACGCGAAGCGGCCGCAGCGTCCGGACGCCAGGCCGAGCCGACCGTCGCAACCCGCCTCCCGAGCATCCCGCCCCCCGCGTTGCTCGCGCTTCCGTGCCGATTGGGCATCGGAGCTTTGAGGGAGGGTAACGCGTTCGGTCGACGCGTGCAAACCCGGAGCTTTGTCGACCGGCGGCAAATCGCGTAGAGCGGTGACCGGTCGGTGGCGAAGGCGCAGAGATGATCGTCGGCGCCGCATGTGCGATAGTGCGTGCCGGCGGCAGCGCCTAGGACCCGGCCGACCCCTGGAGGGAGATGGGGCATGTATGCGGTACGTCTCTGGTCGGTCCGCCGCGCCCGGTGGCTCGGCGCCGTCTACGCCGGCTTCGAGCGCCTCCTGATCGCCTGCGATCCGCTGTTGCGCTGGATCGGCTACAACCGGCTCGAGCCGGCGGTCGCCGTGGTCGAGCGTGGCGTCAAGGGCCTCCTGTTCGACTGCCGGATGTGCGGCCAGTGCGCGCTCAGCTCGACCGGCGCGTCATGCCCGATGAACTGCCCCAAGAGCCTGCGCAACGGACCTTGCGGCGGGGTCCGCCCGGATGGCCAGTGCGAGGTCGTGCCCACGATGCGCTGCGTCTGGGTCGAGGCCTGGGAGGGCAGCCAACGGCTGCCGGAGGGCGATGCCATCCTCACGGTGCAGAAGCCGATCGATCACCGACTCTGGGGCCGCTCGGCCTGGCTCGGCGTCCTGCGCGCCCGCCATACAGCCGAACTCAGCGCCGTCGGCACGCCGGCCAAAGGCAAGGCCGTCTGAGCCATGACCGACCGTCAGGACGACCGCCCGCACGGCCCCCTGAACCTGGGCGCCGCGCATCCGGAGATGGTCAGCCCGGGACCGCTCGACCCCGGCGCCCCCCTCGACCCGCTGCCCGGCCACTCCTCGCGCGGCCGCCTGGAGCGGGTCCTGCGGGCCGGCGAGTTCGCGGTCACCGCCGAGCTGTCGCCGCCGGACTCGGCCGATCCCAAGGACGTCTACGCAGCGCGCCTCGATCTTCGACGGCTGGGTCGACGGCATCAACGCGACCGACGGCTCGGGCGCCAACTGCCACATGTCGAGCGTCGGCGTCTGCGCGCTCCTGACCCGGGTCGGCTACGCGCCGGTGATGCAGATCTCATGTCGCGACAAGAACCGGATCGCGATCCAGGGCGACGTGCTCGGCGGCGCCGCCATGGGCGTCAGCAACGTCCTGTGCCTGACCGGCGACGGCATCCAGTGCGGCGACCAGCCCGAGGCCAAGCCGGTGTTCGACCTCGACAGCATCGCCCTGATCGAGACCATCAAGATCATGCGTGACGAGCGCCGCCTGCTGTCCGGGCGCCCGCTCGCGCATCCGCCCGAGCTGTTCATCGGCGCCGCCGAGAACCCGTTCGCGCCGCCCTACGATTTCCGCCCGCTGCGCCTGGCCAAGAAAGTCGCCGCGGGCGCCCAGTTCATCCAGACCCAGTACTGCTACGACGTCGCCATGCTCGAACGTTTCATGACGCGCGTATGCGACCTCGGCCTGCCCGAGCGCTGCTTCATCCTGGTCGGGCTCGGCCCGCTCGCCTCGGCGCGCGCGGCGCGCTGGATCCGCGGCCATGTGCCGGGGGTGCACATCCCGGATGCGGTCGTGACGCGGCTCGAGCGGGCGGCCGACCAACGTGCGGAAGGCAAGCGCCTCTGCATCGAGCTGGTCCAGCAGATCCGCGAGATCGAAGGCGTCGCCGGCATCCACCTGATGGCCTACCGCCAGGAGGAGGCGGTCGCCGAGATCATCGAACGCTCGGACGTGCTGCGCGGCCGGCGGCCGCACAACGTGATCGCCCGCTGGGCCGCCTTCCAGCAGCGCCGGGCCGTGCAGGCGGCGCCGGCGTAGACCTACTGGGTCGCATCTTCCATCTTGTCCTCGGTCTTCTCGGCGCCCTCCGACATCGCCCCGCCGGCCGCCGACACGTCCTCGCCCATGCCCTTGACCGTGTTGCAGCCGGACGTCAGGGTCGTCAGACCGAACAGCGCCGGCATCAGCAGCAGACCGAGAATTCCCTTGATACGCCTGGACATGTGCTTCCTCCACTCCGGGTGATCCGCGCGCCGCCCAGGCTCCGGAGGGCCGCGCGGCGCAACGTCGTACATGAGCCCGACCCGGGCAGCAAGAGCCGGAATGGCGCAGTCGCAGCGGGGCGTAGGCGATCAGCCGGCCCGACCGGGCCCCTCGGCGAGGCGCACGAACTCGACCAGGGCGTCCAGGGTGGCATCCGGCTGCTCGACCATCAGCATGTGGCCGGCGGCGGGCAGGACGACGAACCGGGCGTCCTTGATCGCCTCGGCGAGCCCGGCCCCCTGGCGGGCGGGCGCCATGCGGTCGAACTCGCCGGCCAGGACCAGGGTCGGGCAGCGCACCTTGGCGGCCGCGGCGAGCCCGTCCTCGTAGCCCTGGCAGGCGGCGAGGTCGGTCTCCAGGACCGGCCCGACCGAGCGCTCGAGCAGCCGCATGGCGTGGCCCATCATCCAGCTGCCGGGCGCCTTGTGGCCGCCGAGGTGGCCGGCTGGGCCGAAGCCCCAGTCACAGATCAGCAGGGCGGCGCGCGGCCCGGGCCCGCGGGCGGCCTCGAGCAGCGCCGGATGGACCGGCATCCTGGCGGCCGCGCCGAGCAGGGCCAGCCGCGCGATCCGCCGCCGATGGCGCGCCGCCAGCTCGAGCCCGATCAGAGCGCCCATCGAATGGCCGACCAGGCTTGCCGCCGGCGCCTCCAGAAGCTTGATCAGGTCCCAGAGCCAGTCGGCCAGCGCCGCGATCGAGGTCCGCAGCTCGCCGCCGCTCCGGCCGTGGCCCGGCAGATCGAGCGCCAGCGCGTTCCAGCCGCGATAGGCGAAGTGCCGGGTCTGCAGGGGCCAGACCGAATGATCGAGGCCGGCGCCATGCACGAACAGGACGGTCGGCCGGGCCGGATCGAAGCCTTTGCCGTGGTCCGCGAGAAAGACCGGCGCGCCGTCGAGGCTCACCTCCATCGGCCGCCTCCTCAAGCCTTCTGGGCGCGCCTGAGCGCCCGGTCGAGGTCATCGACGATGTCGCCCGGGTCCTCGAGGCCGACCGAGAGCCGGATCATGTCCTCGCCAACGCCTGCGGCCTCGAGCGCGTCGGCGCCGACCTGCAGATGGGTGGTCGAGGCCGGGTGGATCACCAGCGTCTTGGCGTCGCCGACGTTGGCCAGATGCGAGGCGAGCGCGCAGGCCTCGATGAAGCGCCGGCCGGCCGCGCGCCCGCCCTTGACCCCGAAGCTCACCATCGAGCCCGCGCCTTTGGGCAGCACCCGCTTCGCCAACCGGTGGTCCGGATGGGTCGCGAGCGAGGGATGCAGCACCCAGGCGACCGCCTCATGGGTCGCCAGGAATTTCACGACTTCATGGGTGTTGGCCATGTGGCGCTCGATCCGGAGCGGCAGGGTCTCGACGCCTTGCAGGATGTAGAACGCGTTCTGCGGGCTCATGCAGGCGCCGAAATCGCGCAGGCCCTCGGTCCGCGCGCGCATGTGAAAGGCGGACGGGCCGAAGGTCTCGGCGTAGACCAGGCCGTCGTAGCCCGGATAGGGCTCGGTGAGCGTCGGGAATTTGTCCGAGGCCTGCCAGTCGAAGCGGCCGCCGTCGACCAGCACGCCGCCGATCGCGATGCCGTGGCCGCCCAGCCACTTGGTCGCCGAATGCAGCACCAGATCGGCGCCCGCCTCGAACGGCCGGCAGAGGCAGGGCGTGGCGAAGGTGTTGTCGATCAGGAGCGGCAGGCCGGCCGCACGCGCGACCTCCGCGACCCGCGCGATGTCCAGGACCTCGAGCCCGGGATTGCCGATCGTCTCGCCGAACACGAGGCGGGTCTCGGGCCGGATCGCCGCGGCGAAAGCATCCGGATCGCGCGGGTCGACGAAGCTGGTCTCGATGCCGAAGCGCGGCAGGGTCAGCTTCAACAGGTTGGTCGAGCCGCCATAGAGCGACTTGGAGGCGACGATGTGGCCGCCCGCGCCCATCAGGGTCACGATCGCGAGATGGAGCGCTGCCTGGCCGCTCGCGGTCGCGACCGCGCCGACCCCACCTTCCAGCGCCGCGACCCGCTCCTCGAGCACCGCCGTGGTCGGATTGGAGATCCGAGAATAGATGTGTCCGGCGCGCTCGAGATTGAAGAGCGACGCCGCCTGATCGGCATCAGTGAACACGTAGGAGGTGGTCTGATAGATCGGCACCGCGCGCGCCCCGGTCGCGGGGTCCGGGCGTTGGCCGGCATGCAGGGCGAGGGTGTCGAGCTTCAGGAGCTTGGGTTCGGTCATCGATGACCTCGTCGCTGGTTGATCGCCTCACCCCTTGGCGAGGCGCGCCGGGTGCGCGGGCCAGAGGTCGGGGGCCGTGCGGGCGTACATGCGCGGATAGGCGGTCTCGGCCCCGAGCGCCGCGGCCGCGTGCCAGGCAAAGCGTGGGTCGTACATGATCCCGCGGGCGAGCGCCACCAGGTCGGCCCGGCCCTCGGCGACGATCGCCTCGGCCTGCTGCGGCTCGGTGATCATGCCGACCGCCCAGGTCGGGATCTCCGCCTCCCGCCGCACCCGTTCGGCAAACGGCACCTGGTAGCCGGGGCCGAGCGGGATCTGCTGGCGCGGGTCGAGGCCGCCGCTCGAGACGTCGACGAAATCGCAGCCCAAGGCTTTCAGCGCCCGCGCAAGGGCGACCGTTTCCTCGACCGTCCAGCCGCCGTCGACCCAATCGGTCGCCGAGACGCGCACGCCGAGCGGCCGGTCGGCGGGCCAGACCCGGCGGACCGCCTCGAACACCTCGAGCGGGAAGCGCATCCGTCGCTCGAGATCGCCGCCATAGCCGTCGGTCCGCCGGTTGCTGATCGGGGACAGGAACTGGTGCAGCAGATAGCCGTGGGCGGCGTGCAGCTCGAGCAGGTCGAAGCCGATCCGGACCGCCCGCAGGGCGGCGGCGACGAACTGCTGCCTGACCTCCGCGAGCCCCGCGCCATCGAGCGCCTGCGGGGTATGCCAGCCCTCGGCGTAAGGCAGCGCCGAGGGGCCAAGCGTGGTCCACGGCTGCTCGTCCGGCCCGAGCGGCCGGCCGCCCGCGACCGGCGGCTGGACCGAGGCCTTGCGGCCGGCGTGGGCGAGCTGGATGCCGAGGGCGGCGACGCCGTACTGCCGGCAGAACCCGATCACCCGCGCCAGCGCCTGCTCGTTGGCATCGGACCAGAGGCCGAGGCACTTGTGGGTGATCCGACCGATGTCCGAGACGTGGGTCGCCTCGGTCATCACCAGGCCGGCCGCGCCGAGCGCGAACTGGCCGAGATGCATCAGGTGCCAGTCGTTGGCCGAGCCGTCCTCGGCATTGTACTGGCACATCGACGACACCACGATCCGGTTGGCGAGCGTCAGGCCACGGAGCGCGATCGGGGCGAACAGAGCAGCAGCCATCCGGCGGCGTTTCCTCGGTTGAAGGCACCAGGAGCCCGGGCTTGTTAGCCCGAACTTCCGACGGGCGGAGGATCTAAGCTGTTGATCTTGCCATAAAGATCGGTCACGGTCGATAGATATGTAGCCATGTAATTGACATTTTTCATATTGATTTTCGCGATCCAGAGGTCGATCATTCGGCCATGTATATCGAGGCTGTGCCGAACCGCTCGTCGCCGCCGGCGATCCTGCTGCGCGAGAGCTATCGCGACGGCAACCGGGTCAGAAAGCGGACCCTGCTCAATCTGACCGACTGGCCGCGCGAGCTGGTCGAAGGGTTGCGTGCCCTGCTCAAGGGCGGCACCGTCATCCCGGCCGGGCAGGCAGCGCTGAGCGTCATCCGCTGGTTGCCGCATGGTCACGTCGCCGCCGTGCTCGGCACGCTGCGCAAGATCGGCCTCGACCGCCTGCTCGGCCCGGCCGGCGAGCGCGGCCGCGAGCTCGCGATCGCCCTGATCGTCAGCCGCATCCTCGCCCCGACCTCGAAGCTGGCGACCGCCAAGGCGCTCGCTCCCGCGACCGCCGCCTCCAGCCTGGGCGCGGTGCTCGGGCTGGGGGAGGTCGCCGAGGACGAGCTGTATGCGGCGCTCGACGGGCTGCTCGCCCGCCAGCCGGCGATCGAGACCGCGCTCGCCCGGCGCCACCTGCGGGGCGGCACGCTGGTGCTTTACGACGTGTCGTCGAGCTATCTCGAAGGCCGTTGCTGCGCGCTCGCGCGCCTGGGCGACCACCGGGACGGCAAGAAGGGCAAGCTGCAGATCGTCTATGGCCTGCTGTGCGCCGCCGATGGCTGCCCGGTGGCGATCGAGGTGTTCGCGGGCGATGTCGCCGACCCGAAGACGCTCGCCACGCAGGTCGGCAAGCTCAAGCAGCGCTTCGACCTCAGCCACGTGGTGCTGGTCGGCGCCAAGAGCCCTGGGAGTTGGGGCCTGATCACCCAGGCCCGGATCGACGAGGACCTCAGGCCGGCCGGGCTGGACTGGATCAGCGCGCTGCGCGCCCCGGCGATCAAGGCCCCGGCGATCAAGGCCCTGGTGGACGGCGGGGCGCTGCAACTGTCGCTGTTCGACGAGCGCGACCTGGCGGCGATCACCGCGCCCGCGCGGCTGGCTCCCAAGGGCGACCTCCGGTGGTCGCCCTGGAGCGCCGCGCCGGGCGAGCGGCTGATCGTCGGCCGCAATCCCGACCTCGCCCGCGAGCGCACCCGCAAGCGGGCGGCGCTGTTGGCCGCGACCGAGCGCGATCTGACGGCGATCGCCGCCGCCGTCACGCGCCCACGCCGGCCGCTCAGGGGTGCTGCCGCGATCGGCCTCGAGGTCGGCGTGGTCCTCGATCGGCACAAGATGGCCAAGCACTTCGAGCTGACCATCACCGACGACCGCTTCAGCTTTGCCCGCAGGACCGCGGCGATCGCCGCCGAGGCGGCGCTGGACGGCCTCTACGTGGTGCGCACCAGCCTGCCCGCCGAGCGCCTCGACGATCGTCGCGACCGTGCGCGCCTACAAGTCGCTCGCGGTCGTCGAACGCGCGTTCCGCTGCCTGAAGACGGTCGATCTCCAGATCCGCCCGATCTACCACTGGCGGGCAACGCGGGTGCGTGCCCACGTCTTCCTGTGCATGCTCGCCTACCATGTCGAATGGCACCTGCGCGCCCGTCTGGCACCCATGCTCTACGACGACGCCGACAAGCAGGCGGCCGCCGCGGCCCGCGCCAGCATCGTCGCCAGGGCCGGGCGCTCGCCCGCGGCGCTCGCCAAGCAGACCACCGGCCGTACCGCCGACGGCCTGCCGGTGCACAGCTTCCAAAGCCTGCTCGCCGATCTCGCCACGCTCAGCCGCAACAGCGTGGTCAGCGCGCTCGCGCCCGAGCACCCGTTCACCCTGACCACCCGCCCGACCCCGATCCAGCAGAAGGCCTTCGACCTCCTCGCCCTCACCCCCGACCGTACCCAGTAACAACCCCCGCCCGCAGGCCAATCTCACGCCAGATCAAACCCTTGCGCCCAATCCAAAAAGGAAGTTCCGACTAGGCCAGCACCTGGGCCACCAGGCGCAGCACCTGATCGCCGATCTGATGGCCGTGGCTGTCGTTGAACAGCTTGAAATGATCGATGTCGGCGAGCAGCAGGCTGAGCGGCTCGCCGCTCGCGCGCGCCTCTTCCGCTGCGATCCCGAGCTTGTAGTCGAAGTACTTGCGGTTGGCGATCCCGGTCAGGCTGTCGGTATTCGCCTCGTGCTGGGCGTTGGCGAGATCGGCCCGCAGCCCTTCGATCTGCTGCGCCGAATCCGCCATCTCGGCCTCGATCCGCCGGGCATAGGACAACATGTCGCGGGTCGCGTCGACGATCTCCCCGACCAGGACCTGCAGATCGGGCGCGGGCCTGGCCTCATCGAGCTCGGTGCTCAAGCTCTCCAGGCGGTCGCCGTAGGCGGTGGCCTCGTGGGACATGCCGCCGACCACCGCGAGCAGGTGGGTCATCGTGCTCTCGATCCGCTCGCAGGTCTGATCGAGCAGGCGGACCTGGCGGCCGGTGCCGAAGAACCGCTCGTGCAGCTCGGCGAGGCGAGCCTCGCTGAACGGCTCGCCCTCGGCTTCGATCGAGCGCAGGCGCTCGCTCAATTCGGGGTAACAACCTGAGCAGTGGCTGTACCAGATCAGATAGTGGTTGGGGCTCGGCGCGATCTGCCGCCGCGCCATCGCCGCCAGCGCGGCGTCCGCCAGCCTCCTCGCCTGTTCGATCGGGTCCACGTGCATGCGGTGGCCTTCAACTCTGTCGTCCACCGTTGGTGTAGGGCGCGCGCATTGAGGACGCCCTAACGCGACCCGCCGCGCGTCGGCAGGCGCTCGATCAACCGCAGGAGCGCGGCGCCGACCGGCGCCGGTGCGAAGCAGCCGGCGCGCGCCCGGGCGAGTTTGGCATAGCGCCGGCGGAGGCCGGCATCGGCCATCGCCGCGAGCGCGCTCGCGAGCGCCCGAGCGTCGGCACGCGGCACCAGCATGCCGGCGCGACCGTCGTCGAGCACGAAGCGCGCCCCGCCCCCCAGGGCATCGGTGCTGATCACCGGCAGGCCCTCGCGCATCGCCTCCGCGAGCACCTGCCCGAAGCCTTCCTCGTTGGACGCCAGGACGAAGGCGTCGGCGGCGGCGAGATAGGGTCTGGGCGTCCTCACGTAGCCCAGCAGCCGGACCCGGTCCTCGAGGCCGTGAGCCGCGATCCGCGCCCTGAGCTCGGCTTCCGCGGAGCCGCTGCCGGCGATCAGCAGCCGGGCATCGAGCGGCACCGCGACCGCGGCGAAGGCATCCAGCAGCAGCGGCAGGTTCTTGACCGGCTCGAGCCGGCCGACGGTCACGAACACCGGGCCGCCCGAGCGCCCGGGCGCGAGCCAGGGATGCGGGCAGGCGTCGGCGAGCGGCGGCACCGGCGGCAGGACGTTCGGGATGACCTCGACCCGCGCGGGATCGAGCCCGGCGACCTCGATCAC
This sequence comes from uncultured Alphaproteobacteria bacterium, assembly GCA_963730195.1. Taxonomy (GTDB): domain Bacteria; phylum Pseudomonadota; class Alphaproteobacteria; order Geminicoccales; family Geminicoccaceae; genus DATAOG01. The sequence goes on along the minus strand of CAVSRN010000052.1, from coordinate 6,436 downwards.
CTCGTCGCGGACCGCGGGGCTGACCGCGAACGAGCCGTCGGCGAAGCGGTAGAGCAGGCGGACCAGCGGCACGCTGTTCTTCCAGCTCTGGCCGCGCGCCAGGCCCACCGGATGGTGATGGCTCAGGATCAGCCGGCCGCGCCAGCCGGGCGCGGTGCGGCCGGCGACCACGGCGGCCAGATTGGGGATGATCGGGCCGGCGATCAGGACGTCCGGGCGGGCGTCGAGCAGATGGCGGCGAAGCGGCCAGATCGCGCCCGCCGAGCCGCGGCCCGCGAGGCGGATCGGACGCGCCCCGGCCGGGAACGGATGCTCGGCGGCCGCCATGTCGCCCTGCACGGTCAAAAGATCGATCGCGCTCACCCCGTTGGCCGCCAGCGCATTGGCGAGGCCCGAGAAGACCGCGCCGAAGGTGCCGCCCGACATGTCCTGGCTGAACAGCGCGACCTTCATGAGCGCGGCGCGGTCTCGCCGGGCAGCAGCCAGCCCAGATGCCGGCCGCCGTCGACCGCGATCATCTGGCCGGTGATCGCCGGCGCCTCGAGGATCAGGCGGAGCGTCCGACAGATCTCGTCCACGCCCGGGCAGCGCTCGAGCGGATTGGCGCGGCAGAAGGCGGCGAACTGCTCGGCGCTCATGCCGGCGTCCGGCAGGGTCGGCCCCGGCGCGATCGCATTGACCCGGACCCTCGGGGCGAGCGCCCGGGCGAGGTGCTGGGTCAACGCCCAGAGCCCGGCCTTGGAGACGGTATAGGAGGTGTAGTGGGGGGTGAGATTGAGCACCCGCTGGTCGATCAGATTGACGACGTTGGCCTCGGCACCGGCCGGCAGCTGGGCGAGCAGGGCCTGGGTCAGGACCAGAGGGGCTCGAAGATTGATCGCCATGTGCCGCGCCCAGCGGCGCTGATCGGCGGTCTCCGGCCGGTCGTAGTCGAAGACCGCGGCATTGTTGACCAGGAGGGTGAGCGGCCCGAGCGCGGCGCCGGCCGCCCCGACCAGCGCGGTCGTCGCCCGCTCGTCCTCGAGATCCGCGGCCAGCGCTACGGCCCGCCGGCCGAGCGCTTCGATCGCCGCCACGACCGCGGCCGCTTCGGCGGCCGAGGTCCGGTAGTGGACCGCGACGTCGAAGCCCAGGGCCGCCAGATCGAGCGCCAGCGCCCGGCCGATCCGCTTCGCAGCACCCGTGACCAGGGCCGCGCCGGTGGCTGCTCTCGCGGCCGCGCTCATGCTACAAGCCCCAGCCGGCACTGTCGGCGCGCGCCGTCCGCGTGAGCCCTGCGCGCGCGTCGAAGACGGAGGTCGTCCGCTTGGTCAGCTTGCCTCACGTCCTGTTCATCGTGGCCGGGCTGCTGGTCCTGATCGGGCTGCTGCAGCCGTTCGCCGCCTGGCTCAACCTCTCGCACAGCGTGCTGCTCGCGGTCGTCGGCGTGGTCATCGGCATCGGCGCCGGCTTTCTTCTGCACACGCCCTTGACCAACGCCTTCGACGACATCGCCGCGCTGATCCTGGACTTCCCGATCACCTCGAGCGGCTTTTTGTTCGTGTTCCTGCCGATCCTCTTGTTCGAGGCCGCGCTCACCATCGACGTCCGGCGCCTGATGGAGGACGCGGCGCCGGTGTTCGTCCTGGCGGTGATCGCGGTGCTCGCGACCACCGCCGCGGTCGGGCTGGCGCTCTGGCCGCTGGCCCCGGTGCCCCTGGCCGCCTGCCTGCTGCTGGCGGCGATCATCGCGACCACCGATCCGGCCGCCGTGATCGCGATCTTCCGCGACTTGGGCGCGCCGGCGCGCCTGACCCGGCTGGTCGAAGGCGAGAGCCTGCTCAACGACGCGACCGCGATCGCGATCTTCACGGTCCTGCTCGACCTCCTGATGACCGGCCAGAAGGTCGAGCTCGGCGGCGCGGCGCTGACCTTCCTCGAGGCCTTCCTGGGCGGCGCGCTGGTCGGCCTGGTCGGCGGCCGCGCGCTGATGGCCGTGGTGCCGTGGCTGCGCAATTCGCAACTCGCCGAGATGACCCTGACGCTGGCGCTGCCCTACCTCGTCTACACGCTGTGCGAGCGCCAGTTCGACGTCTCGGGGGTGATCGGGGTGGTGGTCGCCGGCCTCGTGGTCAACGCCCAGGGGCACCGGCGCCTGGCGCCGGAGAACCGGGCCTTCCTGCACGACGTCTGGCAGCAGCTGTCGTTCTGGGCCGGCTCGCTGGTGTTCGTCCTGGCATCGATGCTGGTGCCGCGGCTGATGATCGGGATCGACCGCTACGACGTGCTGCTGATCGCGATCGTGGCACTGGCAGCGCTCGGCGCGCGCGCGCTGGTGTTGTTCGGCCTGTTGCCGCTGCTGACCGCCGCCCACCTCGGCCAGCGGGTCGGCCACCGCTACAAGTTCGTGATCATGTGGGGCGCGATGCGCGGCGCCGTGACCCTGGCGCTGGCGCTCGGCGTCACCGAGAACCGTCTGATCGACCCCGAGATCCAGCGCTTCGTCGCGATCGTGGCGACCGGCTTCGTGCTGGTCACGCTGCTGGTCAACGGCACGACGCTGCGCCCGGTCATGCGCGTCCTCAAGCTCGACCGGCTGTCGCCGATCGACCAGGCACTGCGCCAGCAGGTCCTGACCCTGGCGCTGAGCGGCGTGCGCGACGCGATCGGCACCACCGCCGGCGGCTATCGGATCGGCCCGGTGCCGACGGGCGACGTGCTCGGCCCCTATCAGGAGCGGATCGCCGAGGCCACCGGCCACAACACCTTCGATGCCGAGATCGCCGATCGCGACCGGATCACGCTCGGCCTGTTCGCGCTCGCCAACCAGGAGCGCGAGCTGATCCTCGAGCATTTCCGGCAACGCTCGGTCTCGCGCCCGATCCTCGAGCGCCTGCTGGCCGACGTCGAGGCGATCATCGACGGCGCTCGCGCCGGCGGCCGCCTTGGCTACGTCCGCGCGGCCCGGCACCAGCTGGCGTTCGGCTGGAGGTTCCGGCTGGCGCATTATCTGCACCGGCACGCGCGGATCGAGCGGCCCCTGGTCGCGCGCCTCGCCGACCGTTTCGAGCTGCTCCTGGTCAGCCGGATGGTGCTCGAGGAGCTGGTCCGTTTCGTCGCCAGCAAGATGACGCTGGTGCTCGGGCAGCGGGTCAGCGAGCTGCTCGGCGAGATCATCGGCCAGCGCCTCGCCGCGACCGTCTCGGCGCTGGACGCGCTGCGCCTGCAGTATCCGGCCTATGCCGATGCCCTGGAGCGGCGCTTCCTGCGCCGGTCGGCGCTCCGGATGGAGGCCGCCCAGTATCGGACCCTTTTCGTCGAGGGGCTGATCGGCCAGGAGCTGTACAACGATCTCCGGCGCGAGGTGCAGGCGCGCGAGGCCGCCGCCGCCCGCCGGCCGCGCCTCGATCTCGGCCTCGAGACCCGCGAGCTGGTCGCCGATTTCCCGCTGTTCGCGGGCCTCGATCCGGCCCAGCGGGACAAGATCAGCGCGCTCCTTAAGCCGCGCTTCGCGGTCCCGGGCGAGCGGCTGATCCGGCGCGGCAAACGCGGCACGGCGATGTATTTCATCTCCTCGGGTGCGGTCGAGGTCGGGCTCGGCAGCGAGAAGATCCAGCTCGGCCCCGGCGACTTCTTCGGCGAGATGGCGCTGCTCGGCGGCCGCGCGCGCCGGGCCGACGTGACCGCGCTCGGCTACTGCCAGCTGCTGGTGCTCGAGGACACCGATTTTCGCACCCTGCTGGCGACCGATGGCTCAATTCATCAGCGCATCAACCAGGTCGCCGCGGAGCGCCTCGAGATGAACCGGGTGCGCGCGGGTTAAGATCGGGCCGGCGACCGCCCGTGGCTGTGGATGACTTGGCATCGGGAGAAACTGCCGCAAGCGCGCGCTCGAGGGAAGGATCGTCAGGCGCCGGCCGGTGCGGGATCGCTCCCGAGGCCGCAGGCCTGGAGCGCCGGCAGCATGTGCGCGGGCGGCGGCGCGCTCGCGCCGACCGGCGGCCGCTTCGGGTAGAGCGGCAGGGCGATGGCGCGCGCATGCAGATGCAGCGGTGATGCGGAACCGGCGCGGCCGTAGATCCGATCGCCGAGGATCGGGCAGCCGAGGGCGGCGAGGTGGACCCGGAGCTGATGGGTGCGCCCGGTCCGCGGCCGTAGCTCCAGCCAGGAGAGCTCGCCCGTGCGGCCGAGCAGCCGGTAGTCGGTGACCGCCGGCTGGCCCGCCGGGTCGACGGTCATCCACCAGCTGCGGGGATCGTCGGAGCGGCGGCCGAGCGCCAGCTCGATCCGGCCCTCGGCCGCGGGCGGGGCACCCTGGGCGACCGCCCAGTAGGTCTTGTCGACCCGGCCGGCCGCGAACAGGCGGCCGAGGCGCTGGAGGGCCTGGCGGTGGCGGCCGAGCACCAGGCAGCCCGAGGTCTCGCGATCGAGTCTGTGCGCGAGCGCCGGCGCCTTTGGCAGGCCGAAGCGGAGGCCGTCCAGCAGATCCCCGAGATGGGCGCCGCCCTTCGGGCCCGGGTGCACCGGCAGCCCCGCCGGCTTGTCGAGGATCAGCATCAGGCCGTCGCGGTAGAGCAGCCGCGCCAGAAGGTCCTCGGGGCCGATCATCGGGGATGGGCGTCCATCGCGTTGGCGCTCGACATCGGCCGCGCGCAGCGGCAAGAACCCGACTGACGCCAGCGTGACAAAAAGCCTTGCCGCCATCCGGCCATCCTGCTTCCTACTACGTCGCGACCGCCGACGCGATGCCCGCCCATCCGCGGCTCGAGGGCGGCATCCGGGCCGACATCGCGATCGTCGGCGGCGGCTACACCGGGCTCTCGGCGCTGTTGCATCTGGCCGAGCGCGGCTACGACGCGGTGCTGCTGGAGGCGGCGCGGGTCGGTGCCGGCGCCTCGGGCCGCAACGGCGGCCAGCTGAGCTCCGGCCAGCGGGTGGATCAGGCGGCGCTCGAGCGGCTGGTCGGCGACCAGCGGGCGCAGGCGCTCTGGCAGCTCGCCGAGGCCGCCAAAGCCCTGGTCAAGGAGCGGATCGCCCGCCACGGGATCGCCTGTGATCTGAAACCGGGCATCCTCGATGCCGCCCACAAGCCCGCCCACGCCGTGGCGCTGGAGCGCGAGGCGGAGCATCTCCGAACCCGCTACCGCTACCCGCACGTCCGCTACGTGGCCCGTGCCGAGATGGCCGAGATGCTGGGCACGACGCGCTACTTCGGCGGCCTGCTCGATCGTGACGGCGGCCATCTGCATCCCTTGAACTACGCGCTCGGCCTCGCGCGGGCGGCGCTTGCGGCGGGCGGCCGGATCTTCGAGCACAGCCGGGTGGTCCGGATCGCCGGCGGGCCCTCGGCCGCCACCGGCCAGGGCGAGGTGCGGGCGCGTCATCTGGTGCTGGCGATGAACGGTCATCTGGGCCGCCTGGTGCCGCGGCTCGCCGGCCGGATCATGCCGATCAACAACTTCATGCTCGCGACCGCCCCGCTCGGCGAGGCTTTTTCGCGCGCGCTGATCCGGGACGACATCGCGGTCGCCGACACCAAGCATGTGATCGACTATTTTCGGCTCTCGGCCGACCGCCGGCTGCTGTTCGGCGGCGGCGAGACGTATACCCGCCGCTTGCCCTCCGACCTCGCGGGCTTCGTCCGGCGCTACATGCTCCGGGTGTTCCCGCAACTCGCGGAAATACCGATCGACTACGCCTGGGGCGGCACGCTCGCGATCACCCGCACCCGGCTGCCCCATTTCGCCCGCCTGGCCCCGGACGTGTTCGTCGCCCACGGCTATTCCGGCCAGGGCGTGGCGCTCGCGACGCTGGCCGGTCAGCTGATCGCCGAGGCGGTGGCCGGCACCGCCGAGCGCTTCGACGTCATGGCCGCCCTGCCCGTCCCGCGCTTCCCCGGCGGCACGCTGCTCCGCTTCCCGGCGCTGGTCCTCGGCATGCTCTACTACAGCCTGCGCGACCGCCTCTGAGCCGCCGTCATCCGCCGCCTTCGGCCTCGCCCAGGACCTCGGCCAGCGAGAACGGCGGCTGGTCGGGGAAGCCACCAATCGCGAGTCGCGTCTCGTCGGCGGCCTGGGCAACCGCCCTCGGATAATTTTTCGCCATCAATCCCGGCAAGGTCCGGCGGAGGCTCGGGCTCTGGTCGAGGATGTCGACAATCTGCTCGCGGCCATTCCTGATCGAACGCTCCCAGCTCGGGGTCGCCCGCTCGCGCTGGTACCGCTGCTTGAGCAGATGCGTCACGACGCGCTTGAGCTGCGACCCCAACGCCCGCACATCGCGCTTGGTCAACCCCTCGAGCTCCTCGACCAGGTTCTCGACATCGAGTGCGCCGAGAGTCCCCTGCCCGGATCGCCACGACCTGCGCTTCGACCCACAATGCAAAGTCCCGATCGTAGAGTGTGCCTCCGTCGGGTACCGCCGTCTCGTTCGCCAGGGCTCGGCTTCGCATCGCGCC
>CAVSRN010000051.1:0-25620 GCA_963730195.1 uncultured Alphaproteobacteria bacterium | reverse complement strand
CGACTGGGTCAGCACCTGGGCCATCAGGCGCAGCACCTGATCGCCGATCTGATGGCCGTGGCTGTCGTTGAACAGCTTGAAATGATCGATGTCGGCGAGCAGCAGGCTGAGCGGCTCGCCGCTCGCGCGCGCCTCTTCCGCTGCGATCCCGAGCTTGTAGTCGAAGTACTTGCGTTGGCGATCCCGGTCAGGCTGTCGGTGTTCGCCTCGTGCTGAGCGTTGGCGACATCGGCCCGCAGCCCTTCGATCTGCTGCGCCGACTCCGCCATCTCAGCCTCGATCCGCCGGGCATAGGACAACATGTCGCGGGTCGCGTCGACGATCTCCCCGACCAAAACCTGCAGATCGGGCGCGGGCCTGGCCTCGTCGAGCTCGGTGCTCAAGCTCTCCAGGCGGTCGCCGTAGGCGGTGGCCTCGTGGGACATGCCGCCGACCACCGCGAGCAGGTGGGTCATCGTGCTCTCGATCCGCTCGCAGGTCTGATCGAGCAGGCGGACCTGGCGGCCGGTGCCGAAGAACCGCTCGTGCAGCTCGGCGAGGCGAGCCTCGCTGAACGGCTCGCCCTCGGCTTCGATCGAGCGCAGGCGCTCGCTCAATTCGGGGTAACAACCTGAGCAGTGGCTGTACCAGATCAGATAGTGGTTGGGGCTCGGCGCGATCTGCCGCCGCGCCATCGCCGCCAGCGCGGCGTCCGCCAGCCTCCTCGCCTGTTCGATCGGGTCCACGTGCATGCGGTGGCCTTCGACTTTGTCGTCCACCGTTGGTGTAGGGCGCGCGCATTGAGGACGCCCTAATGCAACCCGCCGCGCATCGGCAGGCGCTCGATCAACCGCAGGAGCGCGGCGCCGACCGGCGCCGGTGCGAAGCAGCCCGCGCGCGCCCGGGCGAGTCCGGCATAGCGCCGGCGGAGGCCGGCATCGGCCATCGCCGCGAGCGCGCTCGCGAGCGCCCGAGCGTCGGCACGCGGCACCAGCATGCCGGCGCGACCGTCGTCGAGCACGAAGCGCGCTCCGCCCCCCAGGGCATCGGTGCTGATCACCGGCAGGCCCTCGCGCATCGCCTCCGCGAGCACCTGCCCGAAGCCCTCCTCGTTGGACGCCAGGACGAAGGCGTCGGCGGCGGCGAGATAGGGTCTGGGCGTCCTCACGTAGCCCAGCAGCCGGACCCGGTCCTCGAGGCCCTGCGCCGCGATCCGCGCCCTGAGCTCGGCTTCCGCGGAGCCGCTGCCAGCGATCAGCAGCCGGGCATCGAGCGGCACCGCGACCGCGGCGAAGGCATCCAGCAGCAGCGGCAGGTTCTTGACCGGCTCGAGCCGGCCGACGGTCACGAACACCGGGCCGCCCGAGCGCCCGGGCGCGAGCCAGGGATGCGGGCAGGCGTCGGCGAGCGGCGGCACCGGCGGCAGGACGTTCGGGATGACCTCGACCCGCGCGGGATCGAGCCCGGCGACCTCGATCACCTCGTCGCGGACCGCGGGGCTGACCGCGAACGAGCCGTCGGCGAAGCGGTAGAGCAGGCGGACCAGCGGCACGCTGTTCTTCCAGCTCTGGCCGCGCGCCAGGCCCACCGGATGGTGATGGCTCAGGATCAGCCGGCCGCGCCAGCCGGGCGCGGTGCGGCCGGCGACCACGGCGGCCAGATTGGGGATGATCGGGCCGGCGATCAGGACGTCCGGGCGGGCGTCGAGCAGATGGCGGCGAAGCGGCCAGATCGCGCCCGCCGAGCCGCGGCCCGCGAGGCGGATCGGACGCGCCCCGGCCGGGAACGGATGCTCGGCGGCCGCCATGTCGCCCTGCACGGTCAAAAGATCGATCGCGCTCACCCCGTTGGCCGCCAGCGCATTGGCGAGGCCCGAGAAGACCGCGCCGAAGGTGCCGCCCGACATGTCCTGGCTGAACAGCGCGACCTTCATGAGCGCGGCGCGGTCTCGCCGGGCAGCAGCCAGCCCAGATGCCGGCCGCCGTCGACCGCGATCATCTGGCCGGTGATCGCCGGCGCCTCGAGGATCAGGCGGAGCGTCCGACAGATCTCGTCCACGCCCGGGCAGCGCTCGAGCGGATTGGCGCGGCAGAAGGCGGCGAACTGCTCGGCGCTCATGCCGGGGTCCGGCAGGGTCGGCCCCGGCGCGATCGCATTGACCCGGACCCTCGGGGCGAGCGCCCGAGCGAGGTGCTGGGTCAACGCCCAGAGCCCGGCCTTGGAGACCGTATAGGAGGTATAGTGCGGGGTCAGGTTGAGCACCCGCTGGTCGATCAGGTTGACGACGTTGCCCTCGGCGCCGGCCGGCAGCTGGGCGAGCAGGGCCTGGGTCAGGACCAGAGGGGCTCGAAGATTGATCGCCATGTGCCGCGCCCAGCGGCGCTGATCGGCGGTCTCCGGCCGGTCGTAGTCGAAGACCGCGGCATTGTTGACCAGGAGGGTGAGCGGCCCGAGCGCGGCGCCGGCCGCCCCGACCAGCGCGGTCGTCGCCCGCTCGTCCTCGAGATCCGCGGCCAGCGCTACGGCCCGCCGGCCGAGCGCTTCGATCGCCGCCACGACCGCGGCCGCTTCGGCGGCCGAGGTCCGGTAGTGGACCGCGACGTCGAAGCCCAGAGCCGCCAGATCGAGCGCCAGCGCCCGGCCGATCCGCTTCGCAGCACCCGTGACCAGGGCCGCGCCGGTGGCTGCTCTCGCGGCCGCGCTCATGCTACAAGCCCCAGCCGGCACTGTCGGCGCGCGCCGTCCGCGTGAGCCCTGCGCGCGCGTCGAAGACGGAGGTCGTCCGCTTGGTCAGCTTGCCTCACGTCCTGTTCATCGTGGCCGGGCTGCTGGTCCTGATCGGGCTGCTGCAGCCGTTCGCCGCCTGGCTCAACCTCTCGCACAGCGTGCTGCTCGCGGTCGTCGGCGTGGTCATCGGCATCGGCGCCGGCTTTCTTCTGCACACGCCCTTGACCAACGCCTTCGACGACATCGCCGCGCTGATCCTGGACTTCCCGATCACCTCGAGCGGCTTTTTGTTCGTGTTCCTGCCGATCCTCTTGTTCGAGGCCGCGCTCACCATCGACGTCCGGCGCCTGATGGAGGACGCGGCGCCGGTGTTCGTCCTGGCGGTGATCGCGGTGCTCGCGACCACCGCCGCGGTCGGGCTGGCGCTCTGGCCGCTGGCCCCGGTGCCCCTGGCCGCCTGCCTGCTGCTGGCGGCGATCATCGCGACCACCGATCCGGCCGCCGTGATCGCGATCTTCCGCGACCTCGGCGCGCCGGCGCGCCTGACCCGGCTGGTCGAAGGCGAGAGCCTGCTCAACGACGCGACCGCGATCGCGATCTTCACGGTCCTGCTCGACCTCCTGATGACCGGCCAGAAGGTCGAGCTCGGCGGCGCGGCGCTGACCTTCCTCGAGGCCTTCCTGGGCGGCGCGCTGGTCGGCCTGGTCGGCGGCCGCGCGCTGATGGCCGTGGTGCCGTGGCTGCGCGATTCGCGACTCGCCGAGATGACCCTGACGCTGGCCCTGCCCTATCTCGTCTACACGCTGTGCGAGCGCCAGTTCGACGTCTCGGGGGTGATCGGGGTGGTGGTCGCCGGCCTCGTGGTCAACGCCCAGGGGCACCGGCGCCTGGCGCCGGAGAACCGGGCCTTCCTGCACGACGTCTGGCAGCAGCTGTCGTTCTGGGCCGGCTCGCTGGTGTTCGTCCTGGCATCGATGCTGGTGCCGCGGCTGATGATCGGGATCGACCGCTACGACGTGCTGCTGATCGCGATCGTGGCGCTGGCAGCGCTCGGCGCGCGCGCGCTGGTGCTGTTCGCGCTGCTGCCGCTGCTGACCGCCGCCCGCCTCGGCCAGCGGATCGGCCACCGCTACAAGTTCGTGATCATGTGGGGCGCCATGCGCGGCGCGGTGACTCTGGCGCTGGCGCTCGGCGTCACCGAGAACCGTCTGATCGACCCCGAGATCCAGCGCTTCGTCGCGATCGTGGCGACCGGCTTCGTGCTGGTCACGCTGCTGGTCAACGGCACGACGCTGCGCCCGGTCATGCGCGTCCTCAAGCTCGACCGGCTGTCGCCGATCGACCAGGCGCTGCGCCAGCAGGTCCTGACCCTGGCGCTGAGCGGCGTGCGCGACGCGATCGGCACCACCGCCGGCGGCTATCGGATCGGCCCGGTGCCGACGGGCGACGTGCTCGGCCCCTATCAGGAGCGGATCGCCGAGGCCACCGGCCACAACACCTTCGATGCCGAGATCGCCGATCGCGACCGGATCACGCTCGGCCTGTTCGCGCTCGCCAACCAGGAGCGCGAGCTGATCCTCGAGCATTTCCGGCAACGCTCGGTCTCGCGCCCGATCCTCGAGCGCCTGCTGGCCGACGTCGAGGCGATCATCGACGGCGCTCGCGCCGGCGGCCGCCTTGGCTACGTCCGCGCGGCCCGGCACCAGCTGGCGTTCGGCTGGAGCTTCCGGCTGGCGCATTATCTGCACCGGCACGCGCGGATCGAGCGGTCCCTGGTCGCGCGCCTCGCCGACCGCTTCGAGCTGCTCCTGGTCAGCCGGATGGTGCTCGAGGAGCTGGTCCGTTTCGTCGCCAGCAAGATGACGCTGGTGCTTGGGCAGCGGGTCAGCGAGCTGCTCGGCGAGATCATCGGCCAGCGCCTCGCCGCGACCGTCTCGGCGCTGGACGCGCTGCGCCTGCAGTATCCGGCCTATGCCGATGCCCTGGAGCGGCGCTTCCTGCGCCAGTCGGCGCTCCGGATGGAGGCGGCCCAATATCGGACGCTCTATGCCGAGGGCCTGATCGGCCAGGAGCTGTACAACGATCTCCGGCGCGAGGTGCAGGCGCGCGAGGCCGCCGCCGCCCGCCGGCCGCGCCTCGATCTCGGCCTCGAGACCCGCGAGCTGGTCGCCGATTTCCCGCTGTTCGCGGGCCTCGATCCGGCCCAGCGGGACAAGATCAGCGCGCTCCTTAAGCCGCGCTTCGCGGTCCCGGGCGAGCGGCTGATCCGGCGCGGCAAACGCGGCACGGCGATGTATTTCATCTCCTCGGGTGCGGTCGAGGTCGGGCTCGGCAGCGAGAAGATCCAGCTCGGCCCCGGCGACTTCTTCGGCGAGATGGCGCTGCTCGGCGGCCGCGCGCGCCGGGCCGACGTGACCGCGCTCGGCTATTGCCAGCTGCTGGTGCTCGAGGACACCGATTTTCGCACCCTGCTGGCGACCGATGGCTCGATTCATCAGCGCATCAACCAGGTCGCCGCCGAGCGCCTCGAGATGAACCGGGTGCGCGCGGGTTAAGATCGGGCCGGCGACCGCCCGTGGCTGTGGATGGCTTGGCATCGGGAGAAACTGCCGCAAGCGCGCGCTCGAGGGAAGGATCGTCAGGCGCCGGCCGGTGCGGGATGGCTCCCGAGGCCGCAGGCCTGGAGCGCCGGCAGCATGTGCGCGGGCGGCGGCGCGCTCGCGCCGACCGGCGGCCGCTTCGGGTAGAGCGGCAGGGCGATGGCGCGCGCATGCAGATGCAGCGGTGATGCGGAACCGGCGCGGCCGTAGATCCGATCGCCGAGGATCGGGCAGCCGAGGGCGGCGAGGTGGACCCGGAGCTGATGGGTGCGCCCGGTCCGCGGCCGTAGCTCCAGCCAGGAGAGCTCGCCCGTGCGGCCGAGCAGCCGGTAGTCGGTGACCGCCGGCTGGCCCGCCGGGTCGACGGTCATCCACCAGCTGCGGGGATCGTTGGAGCGGCGGCCGAGCGCGAGCTCGATCCGGCCCTCGGCCGCGGGCGGGGCACCCTGGGCGACCGCCCAGTAGGTCTTGTCGACCCGGCCGGCCGCGAACAGGCGGCCGAGGCGCTGGAGGGCCTGGCGGTGGCGGCCGAGCACCAGGCAGCCCGAGGTCTCGCGATCGAGTTTGTGCGCGAGCGCCGGCGCCTTTGGCAGGCCGAAGCGGAGGCCGTCCAGCAGATCCCCGAGATGGGCGCCGCCCTTCGGGCCCGGGTGCACCGGCAGCCCCGCCGGCTTGTCGAGGATCAGCATCAGGCCGTCGCGGTAGAGCAGCCGCGCCAGCAGGTCCTCGGGGCCGATCATCGGGGATGGGCGTCGATCGCGTTGGCGCTCGACATCGGCCGCGCGCAGCGGCAAGAACCCGACTGACGCCAGCGTGACAAAAAGCCTTGCCGCCATCCGGCCATCCTGCTTCCTACTACGTCGCGACCGCCGACGCGATGCCCGCCCATCCGCGGCTCGAGGGCGGCATCCGGGCCGACATCGCGATCGTCGGCGGCGGCTACACCGGGCTCTCGGCGCTGTTGCATCTGGCCGAGCGCGGCTACGACGCGGTGCTGCTGGAGGCGGCGCGGATCGGTGCCGGCGCCTCGGGCCGCAACGGCGGCCAGCTGAGCTCCGGCCAGCGGGTGGATCAGGCGGCGCTCGAGCGGCTGGTCGGCGACCAGCGGGCGCAGGCGCTCTGGCAGCTCGCCGAGGCCGCCAAAGCCCTGGTCAAGGAGCGGATCGCCCGCCACGGGATCGCCTGTGATCTGAAACCGGGCATCCTCGATGCCGCCCACAAGCCCGCCCACGCCGTGGCGCTGGAGCGCGAGGCGGAGCATCTCCGAGCCCGCTACCGCTACCCGCACGTCCGCTACGTGGCCCGTGCCGAGATGGCCGAGATGCTGGGCACGACGCGCTACTTCGGCGGCCTGCTCGATCGTGACGGCGGCCATCTGCATCCCTTGAACTACGCGCTCGGCCTCGCGCGGGCGGCGCTTGCGGCGGGCGGCCGGATCTTCGAGCACAGCCGGGTGGTCCGGATCGCCGGCGGGCCCTCGGTCGCCACCGGCCAGGGCGAGGTGCGGGCGCGCCATCTGGTGCTGGCGATGAACGGCCATCTGGGCCGCCTGGTGCCGCCGCTCGCCGGCCGGATCATGCCGATCAACAACTTCATGCTCGCGACCGCCCCGCTCGGCGAGGCTTTTTCGCGCGCGCTGATCCGGGACGACGTCGCGGTCGCCGACACCAAGCATGTGATCGACTATTTTCGGCTCTCGGCCGACCGCCGGCTGCTGTTCGGCGGCGGCGAGACGTACACGCGCCGCTTGCCCTCCGACCTCGCGGGCTTCGTCCGGCGCTACATGCTCCGGGTGTTCCCGCAACTGGCAGAAATACCGATCGACTACGCCTGGGGCGGCACGCTCGCGATCACCCGCACCCGGCTGCCGCATTTCGCCCGCCTGGCGCCGGACGTGCTCGTCGCCCATGGCTATTCCGGCCAGGGCGTGGCGCTCGCGACGCTGGCCGGTCAGCTGATCGCCGAGGCGGTGGCCGGCACCGCCGAGCGCTTCGACGTCATGGCCAGCCTGCCCGTCCCGCGCTTCCCCGGCGGCACGCTGCTCCGCTTCCCGGCCCTGGTCCTCGGCATGCTCTACTACAGCCTGCGCGACCGCCTCTGAGCCGCCGTCATCCGCCGCCTTCGGCCTCACCCAGGACCTCGGCCAACGTGAACGGCGGCTGGTCGGGAAACCTGCCGACCGCCAACCGCGTCTCGTCGCGCCGCCTGAGCAACCGCGCTCGGATACTTCTTGGTCATCTGCGCCGGCAAGGTCCGCCGCAGGCTCGGGCTCTGGTCGAGGATGTCGACGATCTCCTCACGGCCATTCGCGATCGAATCCGCCCAACTGCGGCGTCGCCCGCTCGGGCTGGTACCGCTGCTTGAGCAGATTCGTCATGACGCGTTTGAGCTGCGATCCCAAAGCCCGCACATCGCGCTTGGTCAACCCCTCGAGCTCCTCGACCAGGTTCCCGACATCGAGCCCTTCGGAGTCCCCTGCTCGGATCGCCGCCACCTGGGCCTCGACCCACAGCGCGAAGTCCCGGTCGTAGAGCGAGCGCGCCTCCTCGGCTACCGCCGTCTCGTTCGCCAGGGCTCGGCTTCGCATCGCGCCTCTCCCGTCAGAGAGCCGCCGCCTCGCGCAGAGCCCGCTCGCGAACGCGCGGCTTCATCATCGCCGGCGTCATCACGTCGACCTTGCAGCGGAGATGCTCCTGGAGGTCCATCAACAGGCCGCCGAGGTCCAGCAGGCTCCGCCCCGGCTCCAGCTCCACGAGGAAATCGATGTCGCTTCGCGTATCGGCTTCGCCGCGGACGACCGAGCCGAAGACTTCGAACATCGCGAGCACCGTACTGTCGAGCGATTGTCAAAACTCGGTCCGCTTCATCTTGAGCTGAGCAAGTGTCATGAGCCTTACTCCCGACGACTCCGAAACGAGCTGAAGCGACCGCAGTTCGGCCGGCTTCATATTATCAAGGTAGCACATGTCGTTTCTGGCCAGCCGAGGGTGCGCCCTCGGATGTGAAGCTCATCTCCACGACTGCAAGCAGCTCATAAAATCCATGATCCTTATCAAATGCCGCGGTAATTCCGAAGGACGGCCGCCGGCAAACGCACCGATGCCTTTCAGCACTGTGAGCTCCTGGATCCCAATCATTTGTCGTTCATCACGCTGCCCGATTATAGCACACAGAAGGTCCGGAGGTGTCGCGTAGCTGGATCTTGAATTTGCGCACGCACAAGTTCCAGAACTTCGCGGCAGACATACCGGTATCCCAACCAGGCGAAGGCGAGCAAATATGCACTTCTGAGGCCATGAGATCTCGCTTCGCCTCGGGATATGCCTCTTGCGAAAACGTATCTGGAACCCGAACCAACTCCCCACGTTTGGGCCGCGGCGGCCAGCCTTCCAATCTTTGTCCATCGATTATCCTCTCGATTACTCGGCGAAGGAACACTGATAATGTTTATATTGTTCTCTTTCGCGAACCTCTACGGCTATCTCCAGGCCAGAGAACGACAAATTCACAGGCAAGCGGTCATAGTTTTGGTTCGCTGCAAATCGGCGTGCGCGTTCCTCAGTTATTGCATGGTGATCCAACTGGAAACCAGCTTCCTGAGTTGCATTCTTATTTACGAGTTAGGAACATCCGCCTGCCGTCGAGTTGCCCTGGCGGTACATGTTCGCGCGACAATTCCTCAACGGCTTGATCTTCGCGAAATTCACGAAGGCAAAGCGGGCAAACGTAGAGCCTCTTGCCGCAGAGGCTCTCGAGGGCCTCTGCTCCCGCCCTCCAGTGATGGAGGTTTGGGTGATGCTGTCGCTTGCAATCAACAACTGTCCACTTACTCCGCCGCCTGGGCGACCGTGCCGGCCTTCTCGACCCGGGCGGCGCAGAACTTGTATTCCGGGATTTTGCCGAACGGGTCGAGCTGGGGGTTGGTCAGGATGTTGGCGGCCGCCTCGACGTAGCAAAATGGGATAAAGACCATGCCTTCGGCGACCGCGCGGTCGGCGCGCGCCATCAGCTCGATCGCACCCCGCCGCGTGGTCACCCGGATCGGCTCGCCCGGGCGCGACGCCGAGCGTGCGTAGGTCGCGCGGGTGCAGGCTTGCGACCGCCTCGGGCTCGAGCTGGTCGAGCGTGCTCGCGCGCCGCGTCATGGCACCGGTGTGCCAGTGCTCGAGCTGGCGGCCGGTGGTCAGCACCATCGGGTAGTGGACGTCGGGCAGCTCGGCCGGCGGCAGCACGTCCGCGGGCGTGAATTTTCCGCGGCCGTCGCTGGTGGGAAAACGGTCGCCGAACACGATGTCGTGGCCAGGCTGGTCCGGCCCGTCGCAGGGATAAGTGACAGAACTCTCGGCGGCGAGGCGGTCCCAGGTGATGTTGGCGAGCGAGGGCATCGCCTGCATCATCTCGGCGTAGACGTCGCGCGGATGCTCGTAGTGCCAGTCGAGCCCGATCCGGCGCGCGATCTCCTGGACGATCCACCAGTCCTGGCGGGCATCGCCCGGCAGCGGCAGGGCGCGCGCGGCCCATCTGGACCTGGCGGTTGGTGTTGGTGACCGTGCCCGCCTTCTCGGGCCAGGCCGAGGCCGGCAGCACGACGTCGGCGTACATCGCGGTCTCGGTCAGGAACAGATCCTGGACCACCAGATGCTCGAGCTTGGCGAGCGCTTCCCTTGCGTGCCGGACGTCCGGGTCGGACATCGCCGGGTTCTCGCCCATGATGTACATGCCCTTGATCACGCCATCGTGGATCGCGTGCACGATCTCGACCACGGTCAGGCCCGGCTCGGGGTCGAGCTTTTTTCCCCACAAGTCCTCGAAACGGGCGCGGACCGCGTCCTGGCCGACCCGGCCGTAGTCGGGAAACATCATCGGGATCAGGCCGGCGTCCGAGGCGCCCTGGACGTTGTTCTGGCCGCGCAGCGGGTGCAGGCCGGTGCCGGGCCGGCCGACCTGGCCGCACATCAAAACCAAGGAAATCAGGCAGCGGGCGTTGTCGGTGCCGTGGACGTGCTGGCTGATCCCCATGCCCCAGAACACGATCGCCCGCTGCGCGGTCGCGAAGGCTCGCGCGACCGTGCGCAAGGTCAGGGCGTCGATGCCGCAGACCGCGGCCATGGCCTCGGGCCGGAATTGGCGCAAATGCTCCTTCAGCTGCTCGAAGCCCTCGGTGTGCGCCTGGATGTATTGGCGGTCGTAGAGGCCCTCCTCGACGATCACGTGCATCAGCGCGTTCAAGAGGGCGACGTCGCTGCCGGGCTTGAACTGGAGCATGTGGGTGGCGTGGCGCTTCAGCGCCTGGCCGCGCGGGTCCATGACGATGAGCGTCTTGCCGCGCTTGGCCGCCTGCTTGAAGAAGGTCGCGGCGACCGGGTGGTTCTCGGTCGGGTTGGCGCCGATCACGACGATCACATCGGCATCCATGGCGGCGGTGAACGGTGCGGTGACCGCGCCCGAGCCGATGTTCTCGAGCAGGGCCGCGACCGAGCTCGCGTGGCAGAGCCGCGTGCAGTGGTCGACGTTGTTGGTGCCGAAGCCCGCCCGGACCAGCTTCTGGACCAGATAGGCCTCCTCGTTGGAGCCCTTGGCCGAGCCGAAGCCCGCGAGCGCCTTGGGCCCGTCGCGGTCGCGCAGTCTACGGAGCCCGGCGGCGGCGGCGTCCAGCGCCTCCTCCCAGCTGGCCTCCCGGAAATGGGTCCAGGGGTTGGCAGGGTCGAGGTCGGGGTCGGGGCCCTTGGGCATGCCCGGCTTGCGGATCATCGGCCGCATCAGGCGGTGTGGGTGGGCGACGTAGTCGAAGCCGAAGCGACCCTTGACGCACAGCCGGTTCAGATTGGCCGGACCGTTGCGGCCGGTGACGTAGCGGATCTTGTCGTCCTTGACGTGGTAGGTGATCTGGCAGCCGACCCCGCAGTAAGGGCAGACGCTCTCGACCTCGCGGTCGACCTCGGGATGGCCGACGCCCTGCTGGTCGACGATCGCGGCCGGCATCAAAGCACCGGTCGGACAAGCCTGGACGCACTCGCCGCAGGCGACGCAGGTCGAAGCGCCCATCGGGTCGTCCTGGTCGAACACGATCTTGGCCCGGGCGTTGCGATAGGCCATGCCGATCACGTCGTTGACCTGGACCTCGCGGCAGGCGCGCACGCAGAGGTTGCAGTGGATGCAGGCATCCAGATTGACCGCCATCGCCGGATGGCTCAAGTCGGGGATCGACGGCCCGCGCTTCGGGAAGCGGCTCTCAGGCACACCCATGCGCTCGGCCCATTGCCAGAGCCGGGAATCGGGGTGGTGGGCGACCTCGCGCGCGGGCTGGTCGGCGAGCAGCAGCTCCATGACCATCCTGCGCGCGGTCTTCGCCCGGTCCGAGGCCGTGACCACCTTCATGTTGTTCGTCGGCTTGCGGATGCAGGACGCCGCCAGCACCCGCTCGCCCTCGATCTCGACCATGCAGGCGCGGCAGTTGCCGTCGGCCCGGTAGCCGGGCTCGGGCAGCCAGCACAGATGCGGGATCAGGGTGCCCGCGCGCCTGGCGACCTGCCAGATGGTTTCGCCCGGCGCGGCCTCGACCGGCCGGCCGTCGAGAGTGAACTTGATGGCATCGGTCATGACGACGGTAACCTCAAAACCAGCCTGCGCCTTGTGGGGCTCCCGGGCGCCGCAGCGGCCTCGCCCCGAGCGTCTGCAGCCCTCTTTCTAACCTAGCCCGCCCGGCATTGCCACCAACCGCCTGCCGGCGCGCCGCGCCCGGCCACGACATCAAGCCGCAACAAAGCACTCTTAACCCGATCGGCCGAAAGTGGTCGCCCTCCGGGAGGGGCGTTGCCGTGCGCGTCTATCTTTGCCTGACCCAGCAGCACGATCTGCGACTGGTCTTGCTGGCTGCGCTGATCTGCCTGTTCGCGACCTACACCGGGTTGTCGGTGATCCGGCGTGCGCGGGCCACGGCGGGTCGCGCCCGGCTGCGCTGGCTCGCGACCGCCGGCGGCGCCGCCGGCGGCGGCATCTGGGCGACCCATTTCGTCGCCATGCTCTCCTACCAGCCCGGGATGCCGATCGGCTACGATCTCGGCCTCACCGCGCTCTCGATCATGGTCGCCGTGGTCATCACCGCGTTCGGCTTCGCGGTCGCCATCAGCGCCCAGCTGCCGAGCCTCTACTGGCTCGGCGGCGGGCTCGCCGGCATGGGCATCGGCGCCATGCACTACACCGGCATGGCGGCGGTCAGGGTGCCCGCCCTGGTCGCCTACGATCCGTTCCTGGTGGTCCTGTCCCTGATCTTCGGGATCGCGCTCGGCGCGCTCGCCCTGCGCACCGCGCTGGCCGACGACACCCTGCGCTCGCGCAGCCTCGGCGCCCTGGCGCTGACCCTCGGGATCTGCGCCATGCACTTCACGGCGATGGGCGCGCTCGAGCTGACCCCGAGCCCGCTCGTACCGCTCCCGGACGCAGCGGTGGTGTCGCCCGGCATGCTCGCCTTCGCGATCGCCGCGGTCGCCGTCCTGCTGCTCGGGATCAGCCTCGCCGGCTCGATCGTCGACCAGCACCTCGCCAAGCGGAGCGTCCAGGAGACGCTCCGGCTGCAGGAGCTGGTCAACGCCACCTTCGAGGCCATCGCGATCCACGCCGGCGGCCGTCTGGTCGACGGCAATCACGCGCTCGCCGAGCTTACCGGCTACCGACTGGAGCAGATGATCGGCCGCGACGTCCTGAGCCTGGTCGCCGTCGAGGATCGCGCCGAGGTTGGCGGCCGTGTCACGGACGGGGTGGAGGGCACCTACGAGACCCGGCTGCAGCGCTCCGACGGCGGCCTGGTCCCCGTCGAGATCCTGGCCCGTGCGATCGATTACAAGGGGCGCCGCGCACGTGTCGCGGCGATCCGGGACATCACCGAGCGCAAGGCGGCCGAGGCCCAGATCCGGTTCATGGCCAACCACGATGCGTTGACCGGCTTGCCCAACCGCGTGCTGTTCCGCGACCGCCTCGAGCAGGCGTTGGCTCGGGCCCGGCAGGACGGCAGCGAGGTCGCGGTGCTCTGTCTCGACCTCGATCGCTTCAAGGAGATCAACGACTTGCGGGGCCACGCCGCCGGCGACGCGCTGCTCAAGCAGGCCGCGGCACGGATCACCGCCGCCGTGCGCGGGACCGACACCGTGGCCCGGCTCGGCGGCGACGAGTTCGCGATCGTCCAGACGGCCCTGCCCAAACCCTATGACGCCGCAAGCTTCGCCGAGCGGCTGGTGGCGGTGGTCGCCGAGCCGTTCGCCTTCGAGGGCGAAGCGATGCAGGTCGGCCTCAGCGTCGGCATCGCTTTGTTTCCCGCCGACGGCGGCGATGCCGAGAGTTTGCTCAAGAACGCCGATACCGCGCTCTATCGCGCCAAGGCTGACGGCCGCGGCACCTTCCGGATGTTCGAGTCGGAGATGAATGCCAGGCTGCACGCCCGCCGAGCGCTGGAAGCCGACCTCCGCCAGGCGATCGAGCAGGGCCGGCTCGAGGTCCACTATCAGCCGCAGGCGGATCTCGACCGCCGCCTGATCACCGGCTTTGAGGCCCTGGTCCGCTGGCCGCACCCGGAGCTCGGCATGGTCTCGCCGGAGGATTTCATCCCGCTCGCCGAGGACACCGGCCTGATCGTGCCGCTCGGCGAGTGGGTCATGCGCACCGCCTGCGCGGCGGCGACCGACTGGCCGGAGAGGCTGCGTGTCAGCGTCAACCTGTCGCCGGTGCAGTTCGCCCGCTGCGATCTGCCCGGGCTGGTCAGGGAGGTGCTCGACACCCACCGGCTGGCGCCCGAGCGGCTCGAGCTCGAGATCACCGAGGGCGTCCTGGTCAAGGACATCGAGCAGGCGCTCGCCACCTTGCACGAGATCAAGGCGCTCGGGGTCCGCTTCGCGATGGACGACTTCGGCACCGGCTATTCGAGCCTCAGCTACCTGCAGCGCTTCCCGTTCGACAAGATCAAGCTCGACCGGTCGTTCATCGCCGCCATGGGGAACACCCCCGAATCGGTGGCGATCGTACGCGCCGTGAGCGGCCTCGGGCGCAGTCTCAACATCCCGGTGATTGCGGAGGGCGTGGAGACGGCGGAGCAGATGGACCTGCTGCGGCGCGAGCACTGCGACGAGATTCAGGGCTATCTGATCGGTCAGCCGACGGCCCTGGAGAGCCGCGCCCAGGTGCTCGCCGCCGTGGCTTCGGCGCAGGCGAGGCTCGAAGCCGCCCTGGCGCGCGCGCCCTCAGCCCGCCTCGTGCTCGCGCAGGCGGGGTAGCAGCTCGGCGAAGTTGCAGGGCCGGTGGCGGATGTCGAGCTGGGCGCTCAAGGATCTCGTCCCAGCCGTCCCGGCAGGCGCCGGGCGAGCCCGGCAGCGCGAACAGATAGGTGCCCTTGGCGACGCCTGCGGTCGCGCGCGACTGCAGCGCCGAGGAGCCGATCTTCTGCCAGCTGATCATCCGGAACAGCTCGCCGAAGCCCGGGATCAGCTTCTCGGCGACCCGCTCCAGCGCCTCCGGCGTGACGTCGCGGCCCGTGACCCCGGTACCGCCGGTGCTGATCACGACCTCGACCGCCGGGTCGTCGATCCAGGCCTGGAGCTTCGCCGCGATCCGGTCGGCATCGTCGGTCACCAGCGCCCGGGCCGCGAGCTGGTGGCCGGCGCCGGTCAGGCGCTCGACCAGCAGATCGCCCGAGCGGTCGTCGGCCGGCGTGCGGCTGTCGGAGACCGTGAGCACGGCGATCTTGAGCGCCTGAAACGGCCGGCTCGGATCAATTCGAGGCATGGACCGTCTGCTGATCGGCGTCCAGGGAGCGATAGCTCGGCCACCGGTTGTGCGCCAGGGCCCCGAGCGAGGGCTGGGGCTGGCCGAGCCGGGCGCGATAGGTCCAAAGGTTGGTCAGCACCTTCTTGACGTAGATCCGGGGCTCGCGCATCGGGATCGACTCCAGGAACAGCAGCGGGTCGTTGTCGATCCCGAGCTGGTCCCGCCACTGGGCAATCCGGCCCGGCCCGGCGTTATAGGCGGCGGCCACATAGATCAGATTGCCGCCGATCGGCGACCGCTGCAAGAGGTACTCGAGGTAGGCTTGGCCGAAGCGGATCGAGGTCTCGGGCTCGAACAGGTCGTTCTGATCCGACACCTCGAGGACGCCGCGGGCGGCGAGATCGCGGGCGGTCTCCGGCATGACCTGCATCAGGCCCTGGGCGCCGGCCTGGCTCTCGGCCGAGGGGTCGAAGGCGGATTCGGCGCGCATGATCGAATAGACCAGCGCCCGGTCGACGGTATAGCCGTTGGCCGGCTGCCAGGTCGGCACCGGGTAGAGGGCGCCGAACTGGCAGCTGCCCTCGCTGGTCTCGAGGCTCTGGGCGAGCCGCATTTGCAGTGCCGGCAGGTCGAGCGACTGGGCGAGCCCGATCAGGCCGACCATGACGTCGGCCGGAGCCCGCGCCGCGAGCTTGCGCAGCTCCTGATCGGCGCGATCGAACTCGCCGACCTGGCCGAGCGCCTGGGCGCGCCGGGCGCCGGGAAAGCGCAGCAGGACCTGCGCCATGCTGTCATCGAGGCCGACCTGGTGCCAGTCGTAGGCGATCGGGCGGCCGAGCACGGCGCGGGCCAGCAGGCCATAGAAGTCGCGCCCCTGGGCGGCGAGATCCAGATAGTGCTGCACCTGCTGTGGCTGGAAATCGACCAGATAGGCCCGCGCCGCCCAGAAGGCGGCCCGCGAGCGCTCGCCGGGGAGCGCCGAGGCGGCATCGGCGAGGGCCGAGAAATGCCAGGCCGCGACCCGGATCTGGCCGACCCGCCAGGCGCTGAGCCCGGCGATCCAATGCATCTCCGGCACCACGTCGCCCGACCGGGTCGCGGCCCGGCCGGCGAGCGCCAGGGCGCGCTCGTCGTCGCCGGTGCCGAGATAGCCGCGGGCCACGGTCCAGCGGGCGAGGTCGGCCTCGATGCGGTCGATCAGGACCGCGACCTCGGGCCGTTGCAGCTCCGCCTCGGCCGCCTCCGGCCGGCGAGCACCGACCAGCTGGTCGATCCGTTTGGACCAGGCGCGCACCGCGGCCTCCTGGGCCGGCGAACGCTCGAGGGTCGTGCGATAGTCGACCCGCACCAGCTCCGAGCCTTCCTGGCCGTTGCCGCCGAGATAGCCGCGCACGGCCCGCGGCGGCGGCGGCGCGCCGGCCGGGCGCCGGTGCTGCGCCAGCCGGTAGATCCGGTCCGCGCCGGGATGATCGGCGTACTGCTGGAGCCAGGCCCTGAGCTCGGCGTAGCTCGAGCGGTAGCGCTCGTGCATGTAGCGCTGCCAGAGGACGTGGCCGAGCAGGATCCGGTCGCCGAGCTTGGCGATCAGCGCATCCGCGGCGCCGAAATCGGCGTTCGCCTGCAGACGGAAGATCCGCCGGTACAGGTCGGCATCGCGGGCCTTGAGGGGCGCCTGCAGAACCTGGTCGGGCCGGCTCGGGCCGGCGTCCGGCAAGCGCAGCGCCACCTGGAGGGCCTCGGTCGCCGCTTCGACCGGCGATGAGCAGACCATGAAGCTGGCGCACAGGCTCGCCACCAGCAGCCGGCCCAAATGCGTCCTCGCGCAGGATTGTGAAATCATGCGCAAACAATAATACAAATTTCCCTAAAACTTGAAGTTAACGTCTATTCACTAATACTATGATTAATTGATATGGTTAAGTCGACTCCAAAATAGATCGTATGGCGAGCAAGTCACGCCAGGCGAGGCGCTTGTGCCCCGGCTGGCGCAGCAGATAGGCCGGATGGAACATGACCATGGCCGGGATCGCCGTGCCGTCGGCCAGGCGATAGACCAGGCGGCGGCCACGGAGCTTGGTCACGCCCTCCTTGACCCCGAGCAGGCCGCGCGCCGCGATGCCACCCACGAACACGATCAGCTGGGGCCGGATCAGCTCGATCTGACGCTCCAGGAACGGCTGGCAGGCGGCGATCTCGGCCGCGGTCGGGGTCCGGTTGCCGGGCGGCCGCCAGTAGATCGAGTTGGTGATGTAGACGCGGGTCCGGTCGAGCCCGATGGTCGCCAGCATCTTGTCGAGCAGCTGGCCGCTCGGGCCGACGAACGGCTTGCCCTGGCGGTCCTCCTCGGCGCCCGGGGCCTCGCCGATCAGCATCAGCTCGGCCTGCGGGTTGCCGTCGGCGACGCAGAGATTGAGCGCCGTCTCCTTGAGCGCGCAGCCGTCGAAGGTCCGGAGCGCGGCCTCGAGCTCGGCGAGGCTCGAGCAGGCAGCGGCGGTCTCGCGGGCGCTCGCCGCGATGCTGCCGGCCGACGGCAGCAGCCGCGGCGCCGGCCGGACCCGGGCCGCCGGCGGGGTCGCCGGCGTCGGGGTCGGGGGCGATGCCGGCGTTGATGCGGTTGGCGCGGGCGACCATATCTCGGGGCGTTGGTCGGCGCCGGCCGCCGGCGCGCCGGCCGCGCAGCGGTCGACCGGCCGCCCGCCGAGCAGGTCGGTGGCCCCCATCGCGCGGTACCAGTCGAGCCAGGCCAAAAGATCGGCGGCAGGGGTCATGGCGTCGCTTGGGCCTCGATCGCGCGCTCCGAGGGTGACATTCGCCCAAAGGTGACGCACATCTTCTCAGGCGATCGCGCCGAGGTCAAAGGTGGCGCGGGTCGCGCCGTCATCTTCACAGCGAGCCGAGGCGACATGGAACGTGAGAGCATGCAGTTCGACGTGGTCATCGTCGGCGCCGGGCCGGCGGGCCTCGCGGCCGCCATCCGGCTTCGCCAGCTGAGCGTCGAGCGCGACCGCGAGATCTCCGTATGCGTGCTCGAGAAGGCGTCTGAGCTCGGCGCCCACACGCTCTCCGGCGCCGTCCTCGAGCCGCGTGCGCTCTCGGAGCTGATCCCGGACTGGCAGGCCCGGGGGCGCCCCTCGACACCCCCGTGACCGCCGATCGCTTCCAGTTCCTGACCCGGACCCGCGCCATCACCCTGCCGACCCCGCCTGCTATGCACAACCGCGGCAATTTCATCGTCGGCATGGGCAAGGTGGTGAAGTGGCTGGGCGAGCAGGCCGAGCAGGCGGGTGCCGAGATCTATCCGGGGTTTGCCGCCGCCGAGGTCCTCTATCACGAGGACGGCAGCGTCAAGGGGGTGGCGACCGGCGCCATGGGCCTGGATCGCGACGGCGAGCCCAAGGCCAACTTCGAGCCCGGGATCGAGCTGCACGCCAGATACACGCTGTTCGCCGAGGGCTGCCGCGGCTCGCTGACCAAGCAGCTCGAGGCGCGTTTCGGCCTGCGCGCGGGCTGCGACCCGCAGACCTATGCGATCGGCATCAAGGAGCTCTGGGAGGTCGACCCGGCGCAGCACCGGCCGGGCCTGGTGGTGCATACGATCGGCTGGCCGCTCGACCGGCGGACCTACGGCGGCTCGT
Source organism: uncultured Alphaproteobacteria bacterium (assembly GCA_963730195.1). Lineage (GTDB taxonomy): Bacteria > Pseudomonadota > Alphaproteobacteria > Geminicoccales > Geminicoccaceae > DATAOG01. The sequence continues at coordinate 6,926 of CAVSRN010000051.1, read as the reverse complement.
TCCTCTATCACCTGGCCGAGAACCAGGTCGCGGCCGGCTTCGTGATCGGGCTCGACTACCAGAACCCCTATCTGGCGCCGTTCGAGGAGTTCCAGCGCTTCAAGACCCATCCCTCGATCCGCGCCACCTTCGAGGGCGGGCGGCGGATCTGCTATGGCGCGCGCGCGCTGAACGAGGGCGGGCTGCAGGCGATCCCGAAGCTGGTGTTCCCGGGCGGTGCCTTGATCGGCTGCAGTGCCGGCTTCCTCAACGTGCCCAAGATCAAGGGCAATCATACCGCGATGAAGTCCGGCATGCTGGCCGCCGAGGCGACCTTCGAGGCGCTGAGCGCCGGCGGCGGTGCGCTCGAGGCCTATCCGGCCGCGCTCGAGGCCTCCTGGGTGCGCGACGAGCTGCATCAGGCCCGCAACGTCCGGCCCGGCTTTCGCCTCGGCCTGTTCGGCGGCCTCGTCCACGCGGCGCTCGACGCCTATCTGCTGCGCGGCAAGGCGCCCTGGACGCTCCATCACCATCCCGACCACAGCCAGCTCAAGCCGGCCCGGAGCTTCGCCCCGATCGACTATCCGAAGCCCGACGGCAAGCTCACCTTCGACCGGCTGTCCTCGGTCTACATCTCGAACACCAACCACGGCGAGAACCAGCCCTGCCATCTGCAGCTGAAGGACCCGCGGGTCCCGATCGAGCTCAACCTCGCCCAATACGATGCGCCCGAGCAGCGCTACTGCCCGGCCGGGGTCTACGAGATCGTGCGCGACGGCGAGGACGGCGCGCCGCGGCTGCAGATCAACTACCAGAACTGCGTCCACTGCAAGACCTGCGACATCAAGGACCCGTCCCAGAACATCGACTGGGTGGTGCCCCAGGGCGGCGACGGCCCGAACTACGTCGACATGTAATGCGGCAGCGCTTTCCACATCATTTGGTTGTTGGCGTAAATCGCGTTTCGTTGTAGACCATGGATGTATGACATCCGTTACAGCTCCGAGGCGACGAAGGCCATCAGCAGGCTCCCGGGCAATCTCCGCCGGTTGATCGCCGAAAAGATCAGGTCGGTGGCGGCAGCTCCGCATGACCGCCAGCCGCAGGTCAAAGCCCTCAAGGGCGAGTTCAAAGGCCTGTTTCGGCTGCGCGTCGGGGCTTGGCGGGTCTTCTATGCCCTCGATGATGATCGGCGGGCGTTGTCCGTGGTCTACGTGCGCAAGCGTGAGGATGCCTATGACTGAACCCATCATCATCGAGCATGACGGCCAGCCCACGCACGTCGTGCTGTCGTACGCCGAGTGGCAGCGGATGAAGGCGACGCTCGAGGATTTCGACGATGCCGTCGATGCGGCGGTCGCCAAGCGGATCCTGGAGGATCCGAAGACCGAATGGGTCCCGGGCGAGGTCGTCGAACGACTGGTCGAAGGGCAGAACCCGATCCGGGTGTGGCGGGAGCATCGCGGCCTGTCGCAGGCCGCGCTGGCCGCCCGGGCCAAGCTGCCCCAGCAGACGATCTCGATGCTCGAGAACGGCCGCCGCAAGGGCACGCTCGACCAGGTGCGACGCCTGGCCGAGGCGCTCGGCGTCGGCCTCGACGATTTGGTATCTTAAGATACCGAAGCCGCGCGCGGCCCCTCAGAACGGCGCCCAACGCGGAACCTCGACGGCGGCACCAGGCCCCGTGTCAGGCAACGATGGCGACGCCGGTCTGGCCCGGTCCCTGGCCGCGGTCGGCTGGGGCCGGGTCGCGGTGCTCGCGCTCGGCGTCTGGCTGCATGCCGCGGATTCGCTGCTGACCGCGACCGTCATGCCGAGCGCGGTCGCCGAGATCGGCGGCCTCGACTTCATCTACTGGGCGCTGGCGCTCTACCAGCTCGGCTCGATCGTGGCCGGCGCCGCGACCGGCGTGCTCGAGCCCCGCCTCGGCCTCAGGACCGCGATGACCCTGGCCGCGCTGGTCTACGCCGCCGGCTGCGCGATCAGCGCGCTCGCGCCCGAGATCGCGACCCTGCTGCTCGGCCGTCTGCTCCAGGGCCTGGGCGGCGGCTGGATGGTGGCGCTGTCCTATGTCGGCGTCACCCAGCTGGCGCCGGCAGCCGCCTGGCCGCGGCTGCTCGCGGTGATCTCGGGCGTCTGGGGCATCTCGGCGCTGGTCGGCCCCCTGGTCGGTGGCGGCTTCGCGACCGCCGGCCTGTGGCGCGGCGCCTTCTGGGCGTTCGGCGCTCAGGCGGTGGCGCTGGCCGCCGTGCTGCCGGCGATCCTCGAGCGTCCGCGCCCGACCGTCAGGGCCGCGGCGCCGGCGCTGCCGTGGCGTCCGATCGCCATGCTCGGCATGGGTGTCCTGGCGATCCTCGCCGCCGGGGTGCAGGCGGCGCCTGGCGCGGCGCTGGCGCTGGTGGCCCTCGGGCTCGCGCTGCTCGCCGGCGCGCTCCGTCTCGAGGCCAAGGCCGAGCACCGCCTGTTCCCGCCGCGCCCGCTCGATCCCGGCACGCCCTGGGGTGCCGGCTACGTCATGGTGCTCTGTCTCGCGGTCGCGACCATCTCGGGCACCGTCTACGGCCCCTACCTGATGGAGACCCTGCTGGGCGCCACGCCCCTGGTCGCCGGCTCGATGATCGCGCTCAAGTCGATCTCCTGGACGCTCGCGGCGATTCTGCTCGCGGGCGCCGGGGCCCGGCTCGAGCCGACCCTGATCCGCGCCGGCGCGGTCGCCATCGCGCTTGGCATCGCGGGCTTCGCCTGGGTCATGCCCCAGGGTCCGGTCGCGGCCCTGGTGCCCTGGTCGATCCTCCAGGGGGCGGGCTTCGGAATGGGCTGGGCGTTCATCATGCGGCGGATCGTCGAGAGCGTGCCGGCGGGCGAGCGCGAGCGCGCCGCGTCCTCGCTGCCGACCATCCAGATGCTGGGCTATGCGCTCGGCGCCGCCGCGAGCGGGGTCGTCGCCAATCTCTCGGGTCTCGCCGGAACGGCGCCGGGGGGCGTCGAGATGGCCGCCTTCTGGGTGTTCGCCGCGTTCCTGCCCGTGGCCGGGCTTGGGGTGGCGGCCGCCTGGCGGCTGTCACGCACCCCGGGTTGAGGCGGCCGCCCGGGGCCTCAGACGTTGCGGAACGCGATCGGCTTGCCGTCCCGGTCCATGATCAGCTTGCCGCCCTCATCCTGCGCCGCTATGTAACGGCCATGGCCAACCGCCGTGCCGACGTACAACACCGGCTTGACCTTCTTGCCGTCGAAGGTCTTGCCTTCATCGGCGGTCCCGCGGGCGCTGGGGTCGTTCTTGCTCTTGGTACGCAGCATCGCTCTGCTCCTGAGATCATCGATGGCCCCGGCAGGGTCGCGCGGCCGCGTGTTCCATGCCGGCCGACGCGCCGTCCGTCAAGCCCGGTGAGCCGTCCAGGTCGGCATGAGGCAGGCGGCCGCAGGAAGCGTTCATGACCGATCTGTTGTCCTCGACCCGTCGCCTGCTCCACCGTGCCCGGCTGGGCGGGGCGCTGCTCGCGCTCGCCGTGGTCGCCTGCGGGGCGCAGAGCTCACCGACCCATCCCGGGCTCGCCGGCCTCGCCGACACCGGGGTCGCGGTGATGCCGGAGTCCGACTTCAACACCGCGCCCGGGGACTATCTGGCCGGCACCTTCGCGGTCGACAGCGGCCGCCTCGCCGAAGCGGCGGATTACTTCGGGCGGGCGCTGGCCGCCGAGCCGGACAATCTCGATCTGCTGCGCCAGGTCTTCCTGCTGAGCCTGGCGAGTGGCCGCTACGATGCCGCGATCGCGCAGGCCAGGCAGCTGGTGGCGCGCGACCCCGAGGCCGACGAGGCGCGTCTGCTGCAGGCCATGGAGCAGGTGCGGGCGGGCAAGTTCGCGGCCGCGCGGGTGCCGCTGAAGGGCCTTGGCGCCAAGGGCATCGCCGGCCTCACGGCGCCGTTCCTCGACGCCTGGGCGGTCTTCGGCGAGGGGGGGCCGAGCGCCACCGACGATGCCCTGGCACGGCTCGAGCAAGGCGAGTCGCTGGGCCCCTTGAACGGCTACCACAAGGCCATGATGCTCGATCTCGGCGGCCGGCTCGATGCCGCCGCAACCGCGCTCGGCGAGGCGATGCCGGGCAACGGCCCGGCCCCGGTCCGGATCGTCGAGGCCTATGCCAGCATCTTCAGCCGCCACGGCGAGCGCGCCAAGGCGATCGACGCCGTGCGCGAGCAGATGGCCGACGGGCGCGAGCTGCCGGTCCTGGTCGACCTGCTGGCGACCCTCGAGGCCGGCGGCTCGCCGGCGCCGCCGTTCACCGATGCCGCCGGCGGCATGGCGGACGCCCTGCTCGGGATCGCCGAGGCCCTGCATCAGGAGCGCGGCAACTCACGCGCCATCGTCTACGCGCGGCTCGCGATGTACCTGCGGCCCGATCTGGCCGAGGCCGCGCTCCTGATCGCCGACATCCTGGCCGAGCAGGACAATCTCGACGGCGCGATCGCCGCCTATCAGGCGATCAAGGATACGTCGCCGCTCGCCTACACGGCCCGGCTCAGAATGGCGCGCACCCTGTACACCCTCGACCGCAAGGACGAGTGCTATCAGCTGCTCGAGCAGCTCGCGCAGGCCCACCCGGAGCGCACCGAGGCGCTGGTCGAGCTCGCCGATCTGGCGCGCCGCGACGAGCAGTATGCCCGCGCCGAGACCGCCTACAGCCGCGCGATCGCCCGCATCAAGACGCCCGAGCCCGAGAACTGGTCCCTGTTCTACGCCCGCGGCATCACCTACGAGCGGACCAATCGCTGGCCGCAGGCCGAGGCCGATTTCCTGCACGCCCTCGAGCTCTCGCCCGAGCAGCCCTACGTGCTCAACTATCTGGGCTACAGCTGGGTCGACAAGGGCATGAACCTCGACCGCGCCAAGGGCATGCTGAACCGCGCGGTCGAGCTCCGACCCAACGACGGCTACATCGTCGACAGCCTGGGCTGGGTGTATTTCCGGCTCGGCGAGTTCAACAATGCGGTCGAGCGGCTGGAGCGCGCGGTCGAGCTCGAGCCCGGTGATCCGACGATCAACGATCATCTGGGCGATGCCTACTGGCGGGTCGGCCGCGAGCGCGAGGCGCGCTTTCAGTGGCGCCGGGCGCTGAGCCTCAACCCCGACCAGGACGCGGTCGCCGAGATCGAGCAGAAGCTGCGCTCCGGCCTGCCCGAGCGCGAGCGCAACCGGTCGTAGCGAGGACCCACCCGCGACCACCGATGGAGCCGATCGAAGAGGCGGCGCCGGCCAAGATCAACCTCGATCTCTGCATCACCGGCCGGCGGCCCGACGGCTATCACGAGCTCGACAGCCTGGTGGTGTTCGGGCCGCCCGCGGACCGGCTGACTTTCGCGCCGGCCGACCGTCTGACCCTGGAGCTCGGGGGGCCGTTCGCCGCGGCGCTCGCGGGCGAGCCCGACAATCTGGTCCTGCGGGCGGCGCGCCGGCTCGCCGATCATGCCGGGCGTGAGGCGACCGCGCGCATCGCGTTGACCAAGAACCTGCCGGTGGCCGCGGGTCTGGGCGGCGGCTCGGGCGACGCCGCCGCCACGTTACGCGGCCTGAACCGCCTCTGGCGGCTCGGCCTCGCGGAAGGCGATCTGCTGCCGCTGGCACGGGATCTCGGGGCCGACGTGCCGGTCTGCGTGGCCGCGCGCCCGGCGCGCATGCGCGGCATCGGCGAGCGGCTCGAGTGGCTGGACGGGCTGCCGGAGCTGGCCCTGCTCCTGGTCAACCCGAACCGGCCGGTCGCGACCGCGCCGGTGTTCAAGGGGCTCGGCCGGTTGCCGCCGCCGGTCCCGGCGCAGGGCCCGCCACCTTCCGACCGGGCGCTCCTGCTCGCCTGGCTGCGCGCGCGAGAAAATCATCTGGAGGCGCCGGCGCGGCGACTGGAGCCGGCGATCGGCGTGGTCCTCCAGGCGCTCGCGGCCCAGCCCGGCTGCGAGCTCGCGCGCATGTCCGGGAGCGGCGCCACCTGCTTTGGCCTGTTCGCGGCCCAGGCAGCGCTCGAGGTCGCGGCGGCGGCGCTCCGGCGGGCGCAGCCGGGGTGGTGGGTCGCCTGCAGCCTGGTGACGCCGGCATGATCCTGCTGTGCACCGACTTCGGCCTCGAGGGCCCCTACGTCGGCCAGGTCAAGGCGGTGCTCGCGCGCAGCGCGCCGGCGGTGCCGGTGATCGACCTGTTCGCCGATCTGCCGGCCTGCGCGCCCCGCCTCTCGGCCTATCTCATCGCCGCCTACGCCGACTGGTTCGAGGCCGGCGACGTGATCCTGGCGGTGGTCGATCCCGGCGTCGGCGGGGCGCGCGAGGCCCTCGTGGTCGAGGCCGACGGCAAGCGCTTCGTCGGGCCCGACAACGGCCTGTTCGAGCTCGTGCTGCGGCGCGCCCGGCAGGCCCGCTGCTTCCGCGTCACCTGGCGGCCGGCGGTGCTGTCGGCGACCTTCCATGGCCGCGACCTGTTCGCGCCGGTCGCGGCCAAGCTCGCGCTGGGCGAGCCGCCGCCCGGGAGCGAGGCGCCGCCGACGCGCTACCCGGACTGGCCGGACGAGCTCGCCCTGATCGTCTACGTCGACCGCTTCGGCAACGCCATGACCGGCCTGCGCGCCGCAAGCCTCGCGACCGGGACCGAGCTCGAGGTCGCGGGCCGGCGCCTGCGCCAGGGTCGCACCTTCTCGGACGTGCCGGCGGGCGAGGCGCTCTGGTACGCGAATGCCAACGGCCTCGCCGAGATCGGCGTCAACGGCGGCAGCGCGGCGGCACGCTTCGGGCTCGCGCCCGGCAGCCCGGTCCGGGTCCACGCGCCGACCTGAGAGAGCGCCGGCCCGAGAGTTGCCTGGCCGGGCCACCCGGCCTATCTTCCGGCGCACGTTGGGGCGTCGCCAAGCGGTAAGGCACCGGACTTTGGATCCGGCATTCGCAGGTTCGAATCCTGCCGCCCCAGCCA
>CAVSRN010000050.1:0-19578 GCA_963730195.1 uncultured Alphaproteobacteria bacterium | reverse complement strand
GACCCCAAGTCGCCGGCGCCGCCCGTCTGCCGTGCCTCAGAACCCGACGCCGAAGCCCAGCCCGCCCCACAGGATGCCCTTGTCGAAGTCACCCGGATTGCGGAACTGGTAGTCGTAGGCGACCTTGGCGGTCATAGCCACGTTCTTGAACAGGTTGAGGCCGAAGCCGATCTCAGGACCGGCCACGAACCCGTCCTGAACTCCCTTGCCGTAAACGCCGCCGCCGTTGATGGCCAGGAGGGGGCGGAACGGCCCGAGCTTGGGCGCGAAATCGAGGCTCAGGACGGAGCGTCCGGCCCAGCCGTCATCTTCGGCGTTGAAGCTGTGCAGGAGGTCCTGCTTGAGCGACAGGCCGCCGAGAAAACCCGGAAGAGCGCTGTAGGTGATCTCGGCGCCGGCCAGATCGGATTTCGTGTGGCCGGTCTCACCGTAGTTATGGCCGTAGATCGGACCGATGGTGAACCAGTTCTTGGGCGTCTCCTGCGCCTGCTCGGTCGGCCAGGCGGCCGGCTCGGGCGGTAGCGGCGTGGGTGCGGGCGCCGGCGCGGCGACCACCGGCGGCGGTGGCTGCGGGACCACGATCTCGACCCGCCGGTTGCGGGGCTCGCGCACCCCCTCCGCGGTGGGCACCAGCAGGTTGTCCTCGCCCCGGCCGATCGTCGTGATGTTGGTCGCGGGCACGCCGTCCCGTTCGAGCTCCGCGGCCACCGCCTCGGCGCGTCGCTGCGAAAGCTGCTGATTGTAAGCTGCGGAACCCTAGGTATCGGTATAGCCGGTGACGGTGACCTGTGCCGTGCCGCCTCGGCGGTAGTCCTCAGCCGCCTGCTCGATAACCCGGCGGTTCTGCTCGGTCAAAGCCGTCTGATCCAGGCCGAAGGTCACGAGGTACTGGCCGGGACTCTCGACGCGAGGCTCGGCGATAGACTGAGCGCCGGTGGACTGCGCCTGTGCAACCGGCACCGCCAGGACCAGCAGCGAAGCGCCGGCCAGGAGTGCTGTGGTTCTAAGCCCGCCACCGCAAATGCCTTGCTTGGTGTTCCAGCGCAGCGCGATCATGGGTTGTCCCTCCAGGGGCTGGGAGTCGAGGCGTCCGTGCTTAGGCAGGTGAACGGCGGGGAGCACCCATGGTTCCCGCAGTTCGCGAGGTCCTGCGTCGCCCTCTCGCAATTCGCGATTTATGGCATCGCCCGGCAGCGAATTCCTCGGGGAGGTGTGGCGCCAGGGTCACGATCGGAAGCAAGCCCGGGCCGCGCGGGTCGGACCCTGAAGGCCGCCCGAGCAACCGCTGGGAGCACGTGATGCTCATCACCACGACCGCGACCCTGCAGGAGCGCCAGATCCGGCGGTACTTTGGCCTGGTGAGCGGCGAGGCGATCCTGGGCGCGAACGTCTTTCGCGACTTCTTCGCCGAGGTCCGCGACATCGTCGGCGGCCGCTCGGCGGCCTACGAGAGGGAGCTGCGGCGCGCCAAGCAGATCGCGCTCGACGAGATGAGCGCGCAGACCCGGCAGCTCGGGGCCAACGCGGTGATCGGCGTCGACCTCGACTACGAGACCATCGGGGGGGAAAAGGTGTCAGGAACCAATTGCCAGCTTCGGGGGGAAAAGGTGTCAGGAACCAATTGCCAGCTTCGGGCTGCTCCGGGGCGCACGGCGGAGTCAGTCAGTTGGAAAGGTGACACCTTCTCTCCAGGTCCGCCACAGCCGGCGCTTGCCGGTTGGCTTCCAACTCGGTGTCGGGACGACCTTGGCGCGCAATGACCAGCGGCACGAACCAGGCGTCGTCACCGAGGACCAGGGTGCGGACCTCCTTGGTGCTCCGTTCGCGCCCGCCCAGGATGAACTCGAGGCCGCGCGCCTCCAGGGTGGCGATGGTGGTCGTGCTGATCATGCCGCGCTCGGCCACCACGCACACCCGGCTGATGCCGAAGCGTTGGCCGAGGCGGTCCACCACGGGGATCAGAGCCGCGACGTCGGTGGTGTTGCCGGGCCCCATCTCGCAGCACAATGGCCGACCCTGCTGGTCCATCACCACGGCGACGATCATCGGCATCAGGTCGGGGCGATGGTCCTTGGAATGGCCGCGCTGGCCCAGGGTCTCTCCTCCCGCGCCTGGCTCCCAGCGCCGACCTCGGTGGTCGGCGCGGAGCGGCGCGCCCTCGAAGTATAAGCTCGTCGTGTCCATGAACACCAACGACAGCTCGCTGAACAGGTCGCGCCGTCGCTCGAACCGACGTTCCTCCACCAGATCCTTCATGCAGCGCGGACGGAACGGCGTGCGGCCGGCTTGCTCGGCCGCCGGCAACGCCTCGCCGAGCCCCCCATGGTTCGGTAGAGGTGATGGAGCGCCAGCTCCTCGGTGCCCTCGATGCGGTAGTTCTCGCGCCAGGCCTCGGCGGCCCGGTCGGAGCCCGAGACCATGATCCGCTGCAGCACGGTCAGGAAGCACGCCCGCTCCAGCGCGAAGCGGAAGCCCCGCTCGGCGGTCAGATCCTCGATCACCGACCGACAGCCGGTCTCGCGCCACAGGCGCTCGAACGCGAGCGCGGGCCCGATCCGCCGGGCGGCCAGGGTCGGCACGCTGCCTTGGTCGACCAGCGACAGGATCATCGAGCGCTGCGCCAGCCGGGCGGCCGAACGGGCCAGGCGGTCGAGATCGCCGTTGGTCGCGACCTGCTCCTTGCGGCCCAGGTTCTTGATCATGCGCTGCTTGGTGCGGCCGCCCTCGCGCACGCTCTCGACCAGGTAGACGTAGTGGTAGGGGCCGATCTGCTTCTCGCGCACCAACATCCGCCAAGCATTACGAAAGATCGGCGAATATCAATCCAGCAGCGACTTCTAGCGAAATTATTTAGCATCACCCCAGATCTGCGGCCCGAAGCTCACCTCAGCAAAATCACTCACTTAACCGCCAAAATCGCTCCAATTCAGCCGCGCACTGTCGAAGATCGGTTGGGGCGATCGCCGGGGCTATCGCTGCGGTTGCCATTGGTAATGAGGTGATGGCTGTGATGGCCAGATCTGAAATGAGCATTATCACTGGAAATAGTGGCCATGGTTCTAATCGGCGTCGTAGCTATAATCGTTACAACTGTATTGCTCAAGGGAAAGGCAGCGCGGTTTGTGGGAGGAGCGTATTTTACATTCATCGGAGTATGCGTTGATGTATACGATACGTGGACGCATGATAGCGCAAATGCATATCTTCTTGTGTTTGTTCTATTCCTTAGTCTTCTTACCGATTATCAATGCAGTAGCCGATTGGTGTTCTTGGTTAGTCTAACATTACCGAGTTGTTAAGGAGAGGTCTCGTCATACTCGCACAAGGCGCCATCGACTTCGGCCTTGCGGTTGTGTTCCTCTACCTTTTGGCCATGGCGCTGCCGTTCGTGATCGAACTCTTCAATTTCTGGTCCGCGGCCCATGGCAACCCCAAACCCCTGGCCCTGCGCCCGTTTCTGAACCAAGCCGTGCATCATCCCTGGCCGGACGGGCTCTGGGTGCTGGCGATGCTGCTTCAGCACGCTGGTGCCGACGCTGCTGCACGCCATGGCGCTGGTCGCGAGCCCGCTCATGGTCTGGCTGGGCAGGACGGAGTTCCGCCAGCGGATAGCCGTCGCTCTGGTTCCGGAAACCGGCCGCCGCCGCCGGCAGCAATCCGGGGCGCCGCCTGGCACTGGCCTGGACCTCGGCTGATCGGCATTATCGGCGCCGCTTCTGTGCTCTGGGCCTTGGTCTCGCTGTCGGGGTGCTCTGGCGGCCGGTCGGCGACCTGCTGCTCGGCGCCGCGCTCGACGGTATGGGCTGGGCGCTGAGCCTCGCGCTCGCGCTCGGCTGGCCGGTCCCTTGATGGTTGCGCGCCGTCGGCTTATCGGTCGTCGGGCGAGCCGCGGCGGTTGGTGGGATACCAGTCGTCGGTGAGCAGATGGTCGAGCGCATAGGGGCAGTCCGCCGGCAGCAGGTCGGCGGCGTCGGCCTCGCGGTGGCCGCGCAGGCCATTGTCGGCCTTGGCCCGGGCTTGCCTCCAGAGCCGCGGCAGCTGCTCCTCGAGGTCGCGGCGGAAAGTCGGCGTGATCTCGTCCTCAATGGCGGCGCGGGCGTCGATGATCGAATCGCGCCAGCCGCGCCCGGGGATAGCGGGCGGCCGAATATTCCAGCTTGAGGCAGTGCTCGATGATGCGCCGGAGCTGGCTGCGAACCGCGGCGCGCCGGGCCATGCCGAGATCCTCCAGCTCCTCGACCAGGTGCGCAAAGTCGAGCTCTGCGTTCGAGCGCGTCTCGGCCAGGCGCTTCAGCACCGCCGCCTGCTGCTGGGTCCAAAGGTAGAAGTCCTGCTCGTAGAGCTCGTCGAGCTGGGTTGCCATCGCGAAACGCCTTCTGGGTCAGCGGTATCCTACCACAGCCGCCGCACGCCCCGGAAGCTCCGCGGCTCGGGCCTTTACAGCGCCGGGCGGCGGCGGGCATAAGGCGGCGATGCAGATCCACCGGGGCTACTGGGATTTGCCGAAGGCTGCGCTGCACGGGGTGGTCGCGATCGGCAACTTCGACGGCGTCCATCGGGGCCATCGCGCCCTGATCGCCCGCGCGCACGCCCTGGCCCAGGCGCTGGGCGCGCCGCTCGGGGTGATCACCTTCGAGCCGCACCCGCGCGAGGTCCTGACCCCCGACCAGGCGCCGCCCCGGCTGACCCCGTTCCGGGTCAAGGCGCGGCTGCTCGCCGAGCTCGGGGTCGACCACCTGTTCGCGCTCGCCTTCACCGAGCACCTGCGCCAGAAGACGCCGGTCCAGTTCGTCCACGACGTGCTCGCGGGCGGCCTCGGCGTCCGCCAGGTCGTGGTCGGCCAGGACTTTCGCTTCGGCAACCGGCGCGCGGGCGACGTCGATGCCCTCGCCACCCTCGGCAAGGACTACGGCTTCGGGGTCAGCCGGGTCGAGCCGGTCGCCTGGCAGGGCGAGGTCTGCTCGTCGAGCCGGGCCCGCGCCGCGATCGCGGCCGGCGACGTGGCGCTGGCGCGCGCTCTCCTGGCGCATCCGTTCATGGTCGAGGGCCGGGTGGTCGCGGGCGACCGGCGCGGCCGCGCGCTCGGCTATCCGACCGCCAATCTCTGCCCGCCGCGGCGAACCGCGCTGTGGCCCGCGACCGGCATCTACGCGGTCCGCGCCCGCTGCCCGGACGGCCCCCTGAGCGGCTGGCAGGACGCGGTCGCGAGCCTAGGCGTGCGCCCGACCTTCGGCGGCCGGGACCTCCGCCTCGAGCTCCATCTGTTCGACCGCGAGGTCGACCTCTACGGCCGGCGGATCTGCTGCGCCTTCGTCGCCCGCCTGCGCGCCGAGGCGCGGTTCGAGGACGTCGAGGCGCTCAAGCACCAGATGGCGCTCGACTGCGCCCAGGCGCGCGCCGCCCTTTCGGAGCCCGCCGCCGAGCCCCACATGGCATCCGCGCCCGCCGCCCAGGACGCCTGATCATCGCCCAGCCGGAAACGCCTCCGGAACCGCAAGAGCCCGCCCATGACCACCGACTATCGCGCGACCGTGTTCCTGCCCAAGACCGCCTTCCCGATGAAGGCCAACCTGGCTGTGCGCGAGCCCGAGATTTTGGCGCGCTGGGCCGAGCTCGGGCTCTACGAGCGCCTGCGCGAGCAGGCCAAGAACCGGGAAAAATTCATCCTTCACGACGGCCCGCCCTATGCCAACGGGCATTTGCACATGGGCACGGCGCTCAACAAGATCCTCAAGGACGTGGTCAACCGCAGCCAGCAGATGCTGGGCAAGAACGCGGTCTACGTTCCGGGCTGGGACTGCCACGGCCTGCCGATCGAGTGGCAGATCGAGCAGCGCTACCGGCAGGCGGGCCAGGACAAGGACGCGGTGCCGGCAGCCGAGTTCCGGCGCGAGTGCCGCGAGTTCGCCGAGCACTGGATCGAGGTCCAGCGCGAAGAGTTCATGCGCCTGGGCGTGGTCGGCGACTGGCAGCATCCCTACACCACCATGGAATACCAGGCGGAGGCGGGGATCTTCCGCGAGCTGGCGAAGTTCCTGCAGGCCGGCGAGCTCTATCGCGGCCTCAAGTCGGTGCTCTGGTCGGTCGTCGAGAAGACCGCGCTCGCCGAGGCCGAGGTCGAGTACCACGACCACACCTCGACCACGATCTTCGTCCGCTTCCCGGTCGTGAAATCACCCTTACCCGAACTCGACGGCGCCGCCGTCCTGATCTGGACGACCACGCCCTGGACGATGCCCGGTAACCGCGCGGTCGCCTACGGGGCCGAGGTCGACTACCGGGTGATCGAGGTTCAGGAGGTCGGCGAGGGCTCGCGGGCAGTGGTCGGCGAGACGCTGCTGCTCGCGACCCGGCTGGTCGAGAGCGTGACCGCGGCGGCGAAGATCACCGGCCACCGGACGCTGGCCGACCTGCCCGGCGCGGCGCTCGCCGGCACGGTCTGCCGCCACCCGTTGCGGGGTCAGGGCTACGACTTCGAGGTGCCGCTGCTGGCCGCGGGTTTCGTCAGCGCCGAGGACGGCACCGGCCTCGTCCACATCGCCCCCTCGCACGGCGCCGACGACTTCGAGCTCGGCGCCGCGCACGGCCTCGAGGTGCCGGACACGGTCGCCGAGGACGGCGTCTACACCGAGATGGTGCCGCTGTTCGCGGGCCTGCACGTCTTCAAGGCGGCCGAGCCCGTGATCGCGGCCCTGGTCGAGGCCGGCGCGCTGCTCGCCCGTGGCAAGCTCACCCACAGCTACCCGCACTCCTGGCGCTCCAAAGCGCCCCTGATCTTCCGCGCGACGCCCCAGTGGTTCATCCCGATGGCGGGCGCGGGCCAGCTGCGCGCCCGGGCGCTGGCGGCGATCGAGGACACCCGCTGGGTGCCCGCGGCCGGCAAGAACCGGATCCGCGGCATGATCGAGAGCCGGCCCGACTGGTGCATCTCGCGCCAGCGCGCCTGGGGCGTGCCGATCGCGGTGTTCGTGCGCAAGGCGGACGATCTGCCGCTGCGCGACCCCCTGGTCAACGAGCGGATCGCGCAGGCGTTCGAGCAGGAGGGTGCCGATGCCTGGTTCACCAGCCCGCCCGAGCGCTTCCTCGGGCCGGACCGCGACCCCGCCGACTACGAGCAGGTGACCGACATCGTCGACGTCTGGTTCGAGTCCGGCTGCACCCATGCGACCGTGCTCGAGCAGCGGCCCGAGCTCGCCTGGCCGGCGACGCTCTATCTCGAGGGCTCGGACCAGCACCGCGGCTGGTTCCACTCCTCGCTGCTCGAGAGCTGCGGCACCCGCGGCCGCGCCCCCTACGACGCGGTCCTGACCCACGGCTTCGTGGTCGACGAGCACGGCCGCAAGATGTCGAAGTCGCTCGGCAACGTGGTCTCGCCGCTCGATCTGATGAAGACCCGGGGCGCCGACATCCTCCGGCTGTGGACGGTCGGCGCCGACTACGCCGAGGACGTCCGGATCGGCGAGGAGATCCTGGCCGGCCAGGCGGACGCCTACCGGCGCCTGCGCAACACGCTCCGCTACCTGCTGGGCTCCCTCGCGGGCTTTTCCCCGTCCGAGCGCCTGCCCGACACCGAGCTGCCGGAGCTCGAGCGCTGGGTGCTGCACCGCCTGGCCGAGCTGGATCGACTGGTGCGCGCGGCCAACGACGAGTTCGACTTCCCGCGGCTGTATTCGGCGCTCCATAATTTCTGCGCGACCGATCTGTCCGCCTTCTATTTCGACGTCCGCAAGGACGCGCTCTACTGCGACCGGCCGGACAGCCGCCGCCGGCGCGCCGTGCGCACCGTGCTCGACCAGCTGTTCGACGGCCTCACCGCCTGGCTCGCCCCGGTCCTGGTGTTCACCACCGAGGAGGCCTGGCTGACCCGTCATCCGTCGGCGGACGGCAGCGTCCATCTGCGCCAGTTTCCGGCCTTGCCGGCGGCCTGGCACGACCCCGCGCTCGGCGCCCGATGGGAGCGGATCCGCCGGGTCCGGCGCGTGATCACCGGCGCGCTCGAGGTCGAGCGTCAGGAGAAGCGGATCGGCTCGTCGCTCGAAGCGGCGCCCGAGGTCCACCTCGGCGCCGCGGACGCCGAGGCGCTGGCGGGCCTCGACCTCGCCGAGCTCGCGATCACCAGCGATCTCGAGCTGATCGTCGGCGCGCCACCGGCGAACGCCTTCACCCTGGCCGACGTGCCGGGCGTCGGGGTCGTGCCGAAGCGCGCCGCCGGCGCCAAATGCGCCCGCTGCTGGCAGGTGCTGCCCGAGGTCGGGGCCGACCCCGCCGCGCCCGACCTCTGCCGGCGCTGCCAGGACGCGGTCGCCGCTCTGGCCACGGCTTGAGCGCGCCCGGGGCGGCGCGCATGCTGCGTCAGGGCCTCGCGGTCGCGCTCGCCACCCTGGTGCTCGATCAGCTCGGCAAATGGGCGGCGCTGACCGCGCTCGATCCGGGCAACCCGCCGCTGCGCGTGACCCCCTTCTTCAATCTGGTGCTGGTCTGGAACCGCGGGGTCAGCTTCGGCATGTTCAACTCGGGCGGCGCGTTTGCGCCCTGGCTCCTGTCCGGCCTGGCGCTCGCCGTGGTCGTCGGCCTCGTGATCTGGCTCAAGCGCAGCGACCAGCTGCTGACCGGGCTCGGGCTCGGCCTGGTGATCGGCGGCGCGCTCGGCAACGTGATCGACCGCATCCGGTTCGGCGCGGTGGTCGACTTTCTCGACTTCCACCTGGCCAGCTACCATTGGCCGGCGTTCAACCTGGCCGATGCCGGGATCTGCGTCGGCGCGGTCCTGATGCTCGCGGACGGCTTGTTCGCGCGGCGCCACCCGCCTACATAAGCGCTCGGGAGGCGCCGTGACCAGCTGGGGGTGATCGGCAGCGTGACGACAACGATCGACGCGGCGCGGCCCGCAAGCGCGCCCCGGGGGCCGGGTTTGCCGGGACTGGACCGGCCGGGACTGGGCCTGCTGGGACTGGGCGTGCTGGGACTGGGCCTGCTCGCGCTCGGAGGCTGTGCCGGCGGCTCGGTCCAGAAGGCGCTGGGCATGGGCAAACGGCCGCCCGACGAGTTCTCGGTGGTGGCGCGCGCGCCGCTGGTCGTCCCGCCCGACTTCGAACTCCGCCCGCCACGGCCGGGCGAGGCCCGGCCGCAGACCGGCACCACCGCCGACCAGGCGCGGGCGGCCCTGGTCGGTCAGACCCCGGGGCCGGCCGCGAACGGTCTGGCGGCCGGCGGGCAGCCGGCGGGAGCGGCGACCAGTGCCGGCCAGCAGGCGCTGGTGGCCGAGGCCGGCGGCGGCACCGCCGATCCGCAGATCCGACAGCAGATCGCCGCCGAGAACCAGTCGTTCGTCCAAGTCGAGCAGGCGTTGTTCACCCGGGTCATGGAATGGCGCCAGCCGAGCACGCTCGGGGCGACCGTCGATGCGCCGGCCGAAGCCGAGCGCCTGCGGGCCAACCGGGCCAAGGGCGAGCCGCCGACCGCGGGCGACACGCCGACCGTGGTCGAGCGGCGCCAGAGCCCGCTCGGCGCGCTCATACAGAAGGTGTTCTGATGGCGGGGATCGCGATCTTAAGGGCGGGCGGCGCCGGCCTCGGGCTGGTCCTGATGCTGTCGGTCGGGGCGGCGAGCAGCGAGGCAGCGGTGTTCAATCCGGAGACCTTCACCCTTTCCAACGGCATGCAGGTGGTGGTGGTGACCAACCGCCGGGCGCCGGTGGTCAGCCATCACGTCTGGTACAAGGTCGGCTCGGCCGACAGTCCGGTCGGCAAGTCCGGGCTCGCGCATTTCCTCGAGCATCTGATGTTCAAGGGCACCGACACGCTGGCGCCCGGCGAGTTCTCGAAGATCGTGGCGCGCAACGGCGGCAACGAGAACGCCTTCACCGGCCAGGACTACACCGGCTATTTCCAGACCATCGCCCGGGACCGCCTCGAGACGGTCATGCGCATGGAAGCCGACCGCATGACCCATCTCAAGCTCGACCCCGAGGCGGTCCGCACCGAGCGCGACGTGGTCCTCGAGGAGCGCTCGATGCGGGTCGACAACGATCCCGGCGCCCGCCTCGGCGAGCTGGTCAACGCCACCCAGTACCTCAACAATCCCTATCGCCTGCCGGTGATCGGCTGGCGCCACGAGATGGCGAGCTACAGCCGCGAGGACGCGCTCGCGTTCTACCGGACCTGGTACGCGCCCAACAACGCGGTCCTGATCGTCGCCGGCGACATCGATGCCGCCGAGCTCAAGCCGCTGGCCGAGAAATACTATGGCGTGATCCCGGCGCGGCCGGTGCCCGCGCGCCACCGGCTGACCGAGCCGCCCCAGGACGCGCCGCGCGAGGTCGACCTCGCCGACCCCCGGGTCCAGCAGCCGTCCCTGGTCCGCTCCTACCTGGCCCCGAGCTTCACCGCCGGCGCGACCAAGCACGCCTACCCGCTCGAGGTCCTGGCCGAGATCCTGGGCGGCACCAGCACGTCCCGGCTCTATCGCTCGCTGGTGATCGAGCAGAAGCTCGCGACCTCGGCCGGCGCCTATTATCGCGGCACCGCGCTCGATCAGACCACCTTTCGGGTCTACGCCAGCCCACGCCCGGGGGTCAGCCTGGACGATCTGGAGGCCGCGGTCGACGCCGAGCTCGCGCGCCTCACGAGCGCGCCGATCACCGCCGACGAGGTCGAGCGCGCGACCAGCCGGATGATCGCCGAGGCGGTCTATGCGCGCGACAGCCTGTCGACCGCGGTCCGCAGCTTCGGCGCCGCGCTCGCGACCGGGCGCACGGTCGCCGACGTCGAGGCCTGGCCCGAGCGGATTGGTGCCGTGACGCCCGCCGAGGTCAACGCCGCCGCGGCCTATGTGCTCGATCCCGGGCGCTCGGTCACCGGCCGGCTGCGGCCGGCACCGGTCGCGACCGCCACGGTCGCGCCCGCCGCGGGCGCGCCGCCACCGCTCGGCGACCAGGAGATCGACGCCGGCCGGAAGGATACCCATGGCTAGGACGCGCGGGGCCGGCCTTTTGAGCGTCTCGATGGTGGTTGGCATGTTGGGCCCGACGGTGGTTGCCGAGGCCGCGGCCAAGGTCGAGCGGGTGGTCAGCCCGCACGGCGTCGAGGCCTATCTGTTGAGCGAGCCCTCGATCCCGTTCCTGTCCTTGTCGCTCCAGTTCCGGGGCGGCGCCGCCCTCGATCCGGCCGGCAAGGAGGGCCTGGCTTACATGGTCTCCGGCCTGTTGGACGAGGGCGCCGGCGACCTCGACAGCCAGGCGTTCCGGACCGAGCTCGAGGACCTCGCGATCCGGCTGTCGTTCGATGCCGGCCGGGACGAGCTCTCGGGCCAGCTCAAGACGCTGACCTTGCACCGCGAGCGCGCGTTCGAGCTGCTCGGGCTGGCGCTGAGCGCGCCGCGCTTCGATGCCGAGCCGGTCGAGCGGATCCGCAACCAGATCCAGGCCGGCCTGCGCCGGCGGGCCGAGGATCCCGACTATCTCGCGGCTCTGACCTGGTTCGCCCATGCCTTCCCGGGCCACCCCTACGGTCGCCCGAGCCAGGGCACGGTCGCGAGCGTGGCGACGATCACGGCCGACGATCTGCGCGCCTTCGTCGGCCGCCGTCTGGCCAGGGACAACCTGGTGATCGGGGTCGCGGGCGACATCACCGCGGCCGAGCTGGCGCCGCTGCTCGATGTCGCCTTCGGCCAGCTGCCGGCGACCAGCGCGCCGTTCGAGCTCAGCCCCGCCAAGCCCGCCGACGGCGGCACGGTGGTCGTGCGCAAGGACGTGCCCCAGAGCCAGGTGCTGTTCGGCGAGGCGGGCCTCGCCCGCGACGATCCCGACTTCTACGCCGCCTATGTCGCCAACCATCTGCTCGGCGGCGGCGGCTTCACCTCGCGCCTGACCGAGGCGGTGCGGGAGAAGCGCGGGCTCGCCTATTCGGTCTACAGCTATCTCTATCCGATGGACTTCGCGCCGCTCTGGCTGGGCGGGCTCGGCACGGCCAACGCCGCGGTCGGCGAGGCGCTCAAGCTGGTGCGGACCCAGATCGCCGAGATGGCCGCGGGCGACATCGGCCAGGCCGCGCTCGACGATGCCAAGACCTATCTGACCGGCTCGTTCCCGCTCCGCCTGACCAGCAACGACGGCATCGCCGCCATACTGGTCGCGATGCAGGTCGACCATCTCGGCATCGACTATCTCGAGCAGCGCAACCGCTACATCGAGGCGGTGACGCTCAAGGACGTGCAGCGGGTCGCGGCCCGGCTCTATCATCCGGACCACCTGCTGGTGGTCGTGGTCGGCGAGCCGCAAGGGGTCGAAGGCTGAGCCGCGCCCGGCCGGGCCGGGCTGCGCCGGGGATGCGGCTCGAGGGAGGGTTGGGAGCGTGGCGCCGATCCGTCGCCTGCCGCCGCAGCTGGTCAACCGGATCGCCGCCGGCGAGGTGGTCGAGCGCCCGGCCGCCGCTCTCAAGGAGCTGATCGAGAACGCCCTCGACGCCGGCGCAAGGCGGGTGAGCGTCGAGCTCGCCGGCGGTGGCGCCGCCCTGATCGCGGTCACCGACGACGGCCAGGGCATGGCGCCCGAGGAGCTCACCCTCGCGATCGAGCGCCACGCCACCTCCAAGCTCGAGGGCGACGACCTGGTCCGGATCCGGACGCTCGGCTTCCGCGGCGAAGCGCTGGCGGCGCTCGCCGGCGTCAGCCGGCTCGCGATCACCAGCCGGCCCCCCGGCCAGGACAGCGCCTTCACCCTCGCCGCCGAGGCCGGCGCGAGCGGCCCGCCGATGCCCGCGGCCGGCGCCTTCGGCACCCGGGTCGAGGTCCGCGACCTGTTCTTCGCGACCCCGGCCCGGCTCAAGTTCCTCAAGTCCGAGCGCGCCGAGGCCCAGGCCGCGCGCGAGGTCGTCGAGCGCCTGGCGATGGCCTGCCCGGACGTCGAGGTGATCCTCGTGGTCGACGGCCGGCGGACGCTGCAGCTGGCGGCGGCGCCCGGCGATCCCGAAACCCGGCTCGGCCAGATCATGGGCCAGGAGTTCGCCGCCAACGCGCTCACCGTAAGCGCCGAGCGCGACGGCGTCCGCCTGCTCGGCTTCGCCGGCCTGCCGACCGCGAGCCACCGGAGCGCGCGCTTCCAGCATCTGTTCGTCAACCGGCGGCCGGTCCAGGACCGCCTGCTCAAGAGCGCGCTGCGCGCCGCCTACGGCGACCTCCTGTTCCACGACCGGCAGCCGATGGCGGTGCTGTTCCTCGAGCTGGCACCCGAGCGGGTCGACGTCAACGTCCATCCGGCCAAGGCCGAGGTCCGGTTCCGCGAGCCGGGCGTGGTCCGGGGCCTGGTGATCGGCGCGCTCCGGCAAGCTCTGCTGGCGGCCGGCGGCCGGACCTCGACCACGCTGGGGCAGGCGGCGCTCGGCGCCTTCCGGCCGGCGAGCGACCTGCCCTGGGCGCGCGCCCGGGCGGGCCCTCGGGCGGGCTATGGGGGCGGCCCCCCGGGGCCGGGGCTCGCCGAAGCGGCGACCCGTTATCAGGCGCCCGACGACCGGCTCGAGCTCGGGCCGCCCGCAGCGCGCGACGACGGTGCGCTCGGGCCGGCCGACCGTGCGCTCGAGCAGCATCCGCTCGGTGCCGCCCGGGCTCAGCTGCACGACGCCTACATCCTCGCCCAGACCACCGACGGCCTGGTCCTGGTCGACCAGCACGCCGCCCATGAGCGCCTGGTCTACGAGCGCATGAAGGCCGAGCTGGCGGCCCAGGGCGTCGCCCGGCAGGGCCTCTTGCTGCCGGCGGTGGTCGAGCTCGACCCGGCGGCGCTCGAGCGCCTGGACGAGCGCCGCGTCGAGCTCGCCGAGCTCGGCCTGGTGCTCGAGCGGTTCGGCGCCGAGGCGGTCCTGGTGCGTGAGGTGCCCGCCCTGCTCGGCACCCCCGACGTCGGTCGCCTGGTTCGCGACCTGGCCGACGATCTGGGCTCGATCGAGCAGGCGGTGAGCCTGCGCACGGCGCTCGAGCGGGTCTGCGCGTCGCTCGCCTGCCACGGCAGCGTGCGCGCCGGCCGCCGTCTCAGCCTGGCCGAGATGAACGCGCTGCTGCGCCAGATGGAAGCGACCCCGCACAGCGGCCAGTGCAACCATGGCCGGCCGACCTACGTCAGCCTGTCGCGGGCCGACATCGAGCGGCTGTTTGGCCGCCGCTGACCCGGCCGAACCGCGACGATGACGGTCGTGGCCGGCCGCGCGGCCAATTGCCGCTGTCCGGACCGGGCCCGCCGGCCCTGGACAAGCTCCGCCCGGCACGCCACATATGCCGGACGCCGCCAATTGGCGCGTAGTCTGACCGCCCTCGACCCTCTGGAGTGATTGATGACATACGTCGTCACCGAAGCATGCATCAAGTGCAAGTACATGGATTGTGTCGAAGTTTGCCCCGTGGACTGCTTCTACGAGGGTGACAACATGCTGGTGATCAATCCCGACGAATGCATTGACTGCGGGGTCTGCGAGCCGGAATGCCCGGTCGAGGCGATTCTGCCCGACACCGAAGAGCAGGCCGAGCGCTGGCTCGAGCTCAATCGTGAATACTCGATCGGGCCATGGCCCAATATCACGCGGAAGGGCGAGCCGCCGCCCGATGCCGACGACTTCAAAGATCTGGAGGGCAAGTACGACAAGTACTTCAGCCAGAAGCCCGGCGCCAGCCGTTGACCGCGGCGCCCTCCCGCGGGTCTTGCCCCGCGGAGGGGCGATGGGGCCGGTCGGCGGCCGGGAGTACGAAGGGGCTGTCCATTTCTGTCTGACTATGCTATGAATGTTTGGCATTAATTTCCGTTAACGTTACGGAAAGCTTTCGGTGCGAGGATCCGGCGGCTCGGCGGCCGGGTGCGGGCGTTCGGCGTCGGGCGGCCTGAGGGTGGTCGCGCGAGCGTGCTGAGGTAGGTGGGAGAACGACTTCGATGGGCAAGAACCTGGCCTTCGCCCCGGATGACTACGTCGTCTATCCGTCCCATGGCGTCGGCCGCATCACCGCGATCGAGACCCAGGAGATCGTCGGCGACCTGCTCGAGATGTACGTCGTCTCGTTCGAGCAGGACCGGCTGATCCTGCGGGTGCCGGTCGCCAAGGCGCCGAAATCCGGCATGCGCAAGCTCTCCAGCCGGGACAAGATCCAGACCGCGATGAACGCGCTCAAGGCGCGGCCGCGGCCGAAGCGCGCCGTGATGTGGAGCCGGCGCGCCCAGGAATACGAGGCCAAGATCAACTCCGGCGACCCGGTCTCGATCGCCGAGGTGGTGCGCGAGCTGCATCGCGCCGAGGACGCCGAGCAGTCCTACAGCGAGCGCCAGATGTACCGGGCCGCGCTCGAGCGCCTGGCGCGCGAGGTCGCCGCGATCGAGCGGATCGACGAGCAGATGGCGACCGCCAAGCTGCAGCAGGTGCTCGGCCAAGCCGCCTGAATCGACCCCTGCGGCCGGCAAGAGGGGGTCTGCGGACCCCTTTTTGCTGGGCGCGCGGTCCCGCGTGCCAACTTGCGCCGTCTGCGATCAGGTCGGCAGCTCGTGGTGGCGCGCCGCGTGGCGGGCCTCGATCGCATCCCAGATCCCGCGCTCGAGCGCGACGCCATCGAAGCGGTTGATCTCCTGCAGCCCGGTCGGCGAGGTCACGTTGATCTCGGTCAGCCAGCCACCGATCACGTCGATGCCGACGAACACCAGGCCCTGGGCCTTGAGCGCCGGGCCGAGCGCCTCGCAGATCTCGAGGTCGCGCTTGGACAGCGTCGACTTCTCGGCCTTGCCGCCGACGTGCAGGTTGGCGCGGGCGTCGCCCGGCGGCGGCAGCCGGTTGACCGCGCCCGCGGCCTCCCCGTCGATCAGCACGATCCGCTTGTCGCCCTGCTTGATCTCCGGCAGGTAGCGCTGCACCATCAACGGCTCGCGCACGGTCTGGGCGAACAGGTCGAGCAGGCTGTTCAGGTTCTCGTCGTCCGGAACGATGTGGAACACGCCGGCACCCCCGTTGCCGTAGATCGGCTTGACGATGATGTCCTTGTGCTCGGCCCGGAACGCCTTGATCTCGGCGTGGCTGTAGGTGATCAGGGTCGGCGGCATCAGCTCGGCGAACTGGGTCACGAACAGCTTCTCGGGCGCGTTGCGCACGGCGACCGGGTCGTTGACCACCAGCGTGTTGGGGTGGACCCGCTCGAGCAGGTGGGTGGTCGCGACGTAGTTGAGATCGAACGGCGGATCCTGGCGCATCAGGACGATGTCGAGGGTGCGCAGATCGAGCATCTCCGGCGCCCCGAGCGTGAAGTGTCGGCCGCGCTCGCGGCGCACTTCGAGCGGCCGCGCCAGCGCCTTGACCCGGCCGTGATCGTAGCTCAGGTCGGTCGGCAGGTAGTGGTACAGCCCGTGGCCGCGGCGCTGCGCCTCGAGCGCCAGCACGAAGGTGCTGTCGGCGTCGATGTCGATCCCCTCGATCGGATCCATCTGGATCGCCACGGCCAGGCTCATCGCCATCTCTCCCTGGTCTCGCCCTGCGCCCACGCGGTCTCGGCCGGAGCCTTGACACTGCCGGGCGCGCCACGCTTTGTCCATCCAACAGCCACGCGATGCAACCCGGAGGAGCCGGCGCCATGGCTTACGACCGCGACAACGTCTTCGCCAGGATCCTGCGCGGCGAGATCCCCTGCCAGCGGGTCTACGAGGACGAGCACGCGCTCGCTTTCCGCGACATCAACCCACTGGCGCCGGTGCACGTGCTGGTAGTGCCCAAGGGCGAGTACGTGTCGATGGACGACTTCAGCGCGACCGCGCCGCCGGCGGCGATCGCCGGCTTCTTCCGTGCGGTCGGCGAGATCGCCAGGCAGCTCGGCTTGGCCGACAGCGGCTATCGTTTCCTCGCCAACACCGGCGCCGACGGCCATCAGGAGGTGGCGCACTTCCACGTCCACATCTTCGGCGGCGCGCCGCTCGGGCGGATGCTCAGGAAGATCGAAGCGCGCCCGAGCTAGGCCGGACGGCGCGCCCGCTGGGTCGGGTCGGCCGGGCGGATCCAAAGGAACAGGACCAGCAGCGCGAGCGCGAAGCCGAAGGTCGCGCCCAGCGTGTTGGCGGCGGCATCGTTCAGATCGAAGGTGCGCCAGGTGGTCAGCCGCTGCGCGAACTCGAGCGCGGTCCCGCCGGCGATCGTCACCAGCGCCAGCCCGGCCAGCCGGCCGGGGCGGTGGCTGAAGCCGACGGCGCCGAACGCCAGGGTGCCGAACAGCAGGAAATGAACCACCTTGTCGGCGCCGTCCGGGACGCCGCCCGGAATCGGCAGCAGCAGCAAGGCGGCGACCACGACCCAGGCGAGCGCCCAGAACGCGGCCAGCACCCGACGGGTGCTGGGTTGAAACAGTCGATCCATGGGCCCCCTTCAGGCGTGCGGACGAGACCGGGAGTCTGCCACGACGGGGACGCAAGATAGGTTAATCGCGTGGTCTGGCAAGCGGTCGCGCGCGACGTCGGCCGCCAGCTCGCTCCGGTCCCCCGGTTCCGGCCCGCAGTTCCGAGCATGTCGTCGGGGCGCGGCGATCCGCCGCGATTGGCGCTTGCCTGGCAACAGATGCTTTATTATAGATCAAGTTAGGAGAGAAATCTAAACCGGTGTCTGCGATCGGGCGCGCAACCCCCCGTGCCCGGGAGGATCCGACAATGACCGAGCCCTATCCGCGCGATCTGGTCGGCTACGGCGGCCATCCGCCGCATCCCAACTGGCCGAACGGCGCCCGGCTGGCGCTCAGCATGGTGCTCAACTACGAGGAGGGGGGCGAGGCCTGCGTGCTCCACGGCGACCCGGCGTCCGAGGCCTATCTGCACGAGATCCCGGGCCAGCCGGCGCTGGTCGGCGAGCGCAACCTGAGCGTCGAATTGATCTACGAGTACGGCGCGCGCGCCGGCTTCTGGCGGATCCTGCGGCTGTTCCAGGAGCGCGGCCTGACGCTCACCGTCTACGCCGTCGGCATGGCGCTCGAGCGCAACCCGGCCGCCGCCAGGGCGATGGTCGATGCCGGCTTCGAGGTCGCCAGCCACGGCTGGCGCTGGATCGACTATCAGGACATGCCGGAAGCCGAGGAGCGCGCCCATCTCAAGCGCGCGATCGAGGCGATCGAGCGTACCACCGGCACCCGGCCCGTCGGCTGGTACACCGGCCGCAACAGCCCCCAGACCCGCCGCCTGGTGGTCGAGGAGGGCGGTTTTCTCTACGATTTCGACTTCTACGCCGACGACCTGCCCTACTGGCTCGAGGTCGCCGGCCGGCCGCATCTGGTGATCCCCTACACGCTCGACAACAACGACATGAAATTCGCGATCAACAACGGCTTCAGCCACGGCGACGAGTTTTTCCAATATTTACGCGACGCGTTCGACGTCCTGTACGAGGAAGGGGCGCGCCAGCCGAAGATGATGTCGGTCGGGCTGCACTGCCGGCTGGTCGGGCGCCCGGCACGGAGCGCCGCGCTCACCCGCTTTCTCGACTACGCACGCAGCCACGACCACGTCTGGATCACGACCCGGGCCGAGATCGCCCGGCACTGGCGCCAGCACCACCCCTACAAGGGCCAGGCGACCCCGGCGGCCGGTCGGACCTGAGTCAGGCGGCGGGCGCCCGGCGCGCCGGCGGCGCGATCACGAGCGCCGACCGGTCGACCTCCGGGGCCAGGCCCTCGAGCGCGAAATAATAGTAGTGCTGGTTGCGGAACTGCCAGACCGCGGGCCCGAGCTGCGCCGCCGCGGCCGTCGGATCGCAGCTGCCGATCTTGATGCAGGTCCCGAGGCGCAGGAAGAAGCCGTGCACGGTCGCGATGTCGTCGGCCAACCGGTGCTCCTTGACGGTGTCGAGGACGAAGTCCCGGTAGTTGCGCACCGCCACCTCGAACCGCTCGCCGGACGCCGCCACGACCCGCTCCAGCAGCCGGCGCTGGCGGTCCTGCTCGGCCTGCCAGGCGGCGCTCAGACGCTGCCAGGCGTCGGCCACCGGCGCCTCGCGGAACTCGGCGAGATAGCGCCCGGTCTCGGCGCGCCGCAGCTCGGCCTTGGAGCCCGCGTACTGATCGACCGCAAACAGCCCGCCTGCGAGCAGCAGCAGCACGCCGAGCACCGGCCCGAGGGCGGCGAGCACGGCCGGGCGCTGCTGCCGCCAGAGCGCGGCGACATCGAGCCGCGGCAGCGCCGGCAGAGCCAGGCGCGGATAGCGACGACTGTAGGAATTCCCATCTGCGACTCGCTAGGGGCAATAGGGCAGGTTGGGCGCGATCTGGCAGGGGTCCGGCGGCGCCGGCGCCGGTGCCGCCTGCCCGGCCGCCATGGCCGACGTCAGCAGGGCGATCAGCAGCCAGACCACGATCCAGGTCATCATCGCGCTCGCTCCCCTCGAGCCGCGGCCCCCGCCGCGGACGGGACAACATGGCACCGGTCGGTTGCTTGAACGCCATCATGGTCAACATCCGCCGAACCACGTGCCCGATCCGGCCCGTCCGGCTTGTGACCTGGCTCACTCTTCGGCATGATTTGTCCGTCCCAGGGGCACCAAGCCGCCGCTGATCGTGCTCGGCTCACGGCGATCGGGCGGTCGTGGCGGATCG
>CAVSRN010000049.1:0-72848 GCA_963730195.1 uncultured Alphaproteobacteria bacterium | reverse complement strand
GCGATCTGCCAGACACGCGCCGCCCCGACCGCGTTGCTCCCGCACGCGACCGGGCCGAGGTTAGGCGGCTCAGCTCGCCCTGGGCTTGTCGAGCAGGCGCGCGAGCTCGCCGACGAGGCCGCGGCGGAACAGCAGCACGCAGGCGACGAAGATCGCACCCGTGATCACCGTCACCCAGCCGCCGAACTGGGCGAGATAGTTCTGCAGGCTGACCACGATGAAGGCGCCCGCGACCGGGCCGAAGATCGTGCCCATGCCGCCCAGAAGGGTCATCAGCACCACCTCGCCCGAGGTGTGCCAGTGGGCGTCGCTCAAGGTCGCGAACTGGAACACGATCGCCTTGGTCGCACCCGCAAGGCCGGAGAGCGCCGCCGAGAGGACGAAGGCCACGAGCTTGTAACGATCGACCTGGTAGCCGAGCGAGATCGCGCGCGCCTCGTTGTCGCGGATCGCCTTGAGCACCTGGCCGAAGGGCGAGTGCACGGTCCGCCAGATCAGAAGGAAGCCGAACACGAACATCGCGAGCGTGAAGTAGTACATGTTGAGCATCTGGCCGAGGTCGACGAGCCCGAGCAGATGGCCGCGCGGGATCGCCTGGATGCCGTCCTCGCCGCCGGTGAACGGCACCTGCAGGGCAAAGAAGTAGGTCATCTGGGCGAGGGCCAGGGTGATCATCGCGAAGTAGATGCCGGTGCGCCGGATCGCGATCCAGCCGAAGACCAGGCCGAGCAGCGCCGCGGCCGCGGTGCCGGCGAGGATCGCGAGTTCCGGCGGCAGGCCCCAGACCTTGGCGCCGTAGCCGGTGACGTAGGCCGCCCAGCCGAGGAACGCGGCATGGCCGAACGAGAGCAGGCCGGCGTAACCGAGCAGCAGGTTGAAGGCGCAGGCGAACAGCGCGAGGCACAGCGCCTTCATCAGGAAGATCGGATAGACGACGAAGGGTGCCGCGAGGCCGAGCGCCAGCAGCCCGAGTGCCACGAGGAGGTCCGTGCGCGGTTGCGCCGTGCCCGCGGAAGCCGGTGCCGCGATGCGCATCAGGTGGTCCGCCCGAACAGGCCGGCAGGCCGGATCAGCAGCACGATCGCCATGATCACGAAGATCACCGTGCTCGAGGCCTCGGCGTAGAATACCTTGGTCAGGCCCTCGATGATGCCGAGCCCGAGCCCGGTCACGATCGAGCCGAGGATCGAGCCCATGCCGCCGATCACCACGATCGCGAACACCACGATGATCAGGTCCGAGCCCATCAGCGGGTTGACCTGGTAGATCGGCGCCGCGAGCACGCCGGCAAAGCCGGCAAGCGCCACGCCGAAGCCGTAGGTGAGCGTCATCATGAGCGGCACGTTGATACCGAAGGCGCGCACCAGGATCGGGTTTTCGGTGCCGGCCCGCAGATACGCGCCGAGCCGGGTGCGCTCGATCAGGAACCAGGTGCCGAAGCACACGATCAGGGACGCGACCACCACCCAGCCCCGATAGGTCGGCAGGAACATGAAGCCAAGGTTGTAGCCGCCCGCCAGCGCCGGTGGGATCGGATAGGGCTGGCCAGAGGAGCCGTAGTAGTTGCGGAACAGCCCCTCGATGATCAGCGCGAGCCCGAAGGTCAGCAGGAGGCCATAGAGATGATCGAGCCGGTAGAGCCGGGCGAGCATAGTCCTCTCGATCAGGATGCCGAGGGCGCCCACGATCAGCGGCACCAGCAGCAAGGCCGGCCAATAGCCGATGCCGAGATACTGCATCAGGAAATAGGCCACGAACGCGCCCGTCATATAGAGCGCGCCATGGGCGAAGTTGATCACGTTGAGCATGCCGAAGATGACCGCGAGCCCGAGGCTCAGCAGCGCATAGAACGAGCCGTTGATCAGGCCCAGCAGGAGTTGACCGAACAGCACCTGCGGCGGCACCCCGATCAGATGGACCACGGCCGCCCTCCCGCCGGCCCTCCGACGGTAATCCGAACCCAGCGGACGAGCCCCCTGGTTCCCGCCGGGCTACACCCGACGGTCCAGAGGACCTGGAGGCCCGGATCAGGTCCGGGCATCGTCACCAGAGGCGGCAGCGAGTGCAGCCATGCGCGACGCCTACTGCTTGACCAGCGGGCACTTGCTCTGCGACAGCGGCAGGTAGGCCTGGTCGCCCGGGATGGTGCGCAGGATCTCGTAGTAGTCCCAGGGTCCCTTCGATTCCTCCGGCTTCTTGACCCGCGCGAGGTACATGTCGTGGACCATGCGGCCATCGTCGCGGATGATGCCGTTCTTGGCGAAGAAGTCGTTGATGGGCGTCGCCTTCATCTGCGCGATCACCGTCTCGGCCTGGTCGCTGCCGGTGGCCTTGATCGCCTCGAGGTAATGCGCGACCTCGGAATAGACCCCGGCCTGGACCATGGTCGGCATCTGGCCGACGCGCTCGTTGAAGCGCTCCGCCCAGGCCCGGGTCTCGTCGTTCAGGTCCCAGTAGAAGCCGGTGGTCAGCACCAGGCCCTGGGCGACGTCGAGGCCGAGCGCGTTGACGTCGGTGAGGAACAGCAGCAGCGAGGCGAGCTGCTGGCCGCCCTGGGTGATGCCGAACTCGTGGGCCTGCTTGATCGCGTTGGTGGTGTCGCTGCCGGCGTTGGCGAGCCCGATCACCTTGGCGCCCGAGGCCTGGGCCTGCAGCAGGTAGGACGAGAAGTCGGACGAGCTCAAGGGATGGCTCACCGAGCCCAGCACCTTGCCGCCCTCCGCCTTGACCACCGCGGTGGTGTCGGCCTCGAGCTGATGGCCGAAGGCGTAGTCGGCGGTGATGAAGAACCAGCTGTCGCCGCCCTCCTGGACCATGGCGCGGCCGGTGCCGACCGCGAGCGCGTAGGTGTCGTAGGTGTAGTGGATCGTGTTGGGCGAGCAGGCCTCGCCGGTCAGTTGCGTGGTCGCGGCGCCCGAGACCAGGAACACGCGGTCCTTCTCCTTGACGATCTCGCTCACCGCGAGGGCGACCGAAGAGGTCGGCACGTCGACGATCACGTCGACACCGTCCTCGTCGATCCACTGGCGGACGATGTTGGCGCCGATGTCGGGCTTGTTCTGATGGTCGGCGGACAGGACCTCGATGGTCGCGCCCTCGAGCGCGCCGAAGTCCTCGACCGCCATGCGGGCGGCCTCGACCGAGCCCTTGCCGGCGAGATCGGCGTACAGGCCCGACTGGTCGTTCAGCACGCCAATCTTGACCACATTGCCCGAGATCTCCGCATGTGCGGCGCCACTCAGCAACGCCAGCGAGCCCACCCAAGCGCCCAAAATTCCGATTCTCATGTCACTCCCTCTCTCTTCCAACCTTGCGGCGCAATCACTAGACGCCGAGGTACTCGTGCAGCTTGTCCATGCTCTCACTAAGCTTGTCGTTGTCGATCATGTCAATGATCCGGCCGTGCTCCATCAGGTAGTGGCGGTCGGCGACGGTCGATGCGAAATAAAAGTTCTGCTCGACCAGCAGCACCGTGAACCCACGCTGCTTCAACTGCCGGATGACGCTGCCGATCTGTTGGACGACGACCGGCGCCAGGCCCTCGGTCGGCTCGTCGAGCAACAGCAAGGTGGCGCCGGTGCGCAGGATGCGGGCGATCGCCAGCATCTGCTGCTCGCCGCCCGAGAGCTGCGTGCCCTGGCTCTTCCGGCGCTCCTCCAGATTGGGAAACAGCCGGTAGATCTCGTCGACCGACATGCCGCCCGGCCGGACCACCGGCGGCAGCATCAGGTTCTCCTCGACATCCAGGCTCGCGAAGATGCCGCGCTCCTCCGGGCAGTAGGCGAGGCCGAGCTTGGCCACCTGGTTGGACGGCAGGCCGATCAGCTCCGCGCCGGCGAAGCGGATCGATCCGGTGCGCTGCTCGAGGATGCCCATGATCGATTTCAAGGTCGTGGTCTTGCCGGCGCCGTTGCGGCCGAGCAGGGTCACCACGTCGCCCTCGCGCACGCTGATGTCGACGCCGTGCAGGATGTGCGATTCGCCGTAGAAGGCGTGCACGTCCTCGAGGCGCAGCACCTCCTTGGCGCCGGCGCCCGCCTCAGGCCCCAGCTCAGGCACTGCCGGTCCCCCCGCCTCAGGCCCGAGCTCACGCATTGCCGGTCCCCATGTAAGCCTCGCGCACCTCCGGGTTGCTAGACACCTCATCGTAGCTGCCCTCGGCCAGGATTTGGCCGCGCTGCAGCACGGTGATCACATCGGACAGATCGGCGACCACCGAGAGATTGTGCTCGACCATGAGCACGGTGCGGTTGGCGGACACCTGCCTGATCAGGGCCGCGACCCGGCCGACGTCCTCGTGGCCCATGCCGGCGGTCGGCTCGTCGAGCAGCATCAGCTTGGGCTCGAGCGCGAGCGTGGTGGCGATCTCGAGGGCGCGCTTGCGGCCATAGGGCAGCTCGCCCGCGGCGCTGGTCGCAAGACCGCCGAGCCCGACCGCCTCGAGCAGGGCCAGCGCGCGCTCGTCGAGCGTCGCCAGCGTCGCCTCCGAGCGCCAGAAGCAGAACGAGGTGCCGAGCTTGCGCTGCAGGGCTACGCGCACGTTCTCGAGCACCGAGAGGTGAGGGAAGATCGCCGAGATCTGGAACGAGCGCACCATGCCCTGGCGCGCCAGGGCGGCGGGCTGGCCGCGCGTGACGTCGCGGCCGGCGTAGAAAATCTGGCCGCGGGTCGGCTCGAGGAACTTGGTGAGCAGGTTGAAGACGGTGGTCTTGCCGGCGCCGTTGGGCCCGATCAGGGCGTGGATCGCGCCGTGGCGGACCTTGAGGTCGACCCCGCCGACCGCGACGAAGCCCTTGAACTCCTTGGTCAGCCCCCGCGTCTCGATGATGTACTCGCCCGTCATCTACGGTCCAAGCTTTGCGCCCCGTCACCTGCCGGTCGGCCGGGCCTGGGTCTTGTCGGGACGGGCGGTCCGGCGGCGTGGGTCGCGCTCCAGATCACCCGAGCGCGCGTTTGAAATTTGAGGGTCCAGTGCAGCGGCCAGATCGCGTCTGGTGGACAAGGCACTCGGCAGTCACGGAGTTGGCCAAGACCTCCGCTGGCTGCTGCGCCGCCCCGATCCAACCAAACAATTCATGTCATCCGACACTCCCATATGCCGGTAGCTGAACAAAAAGCTTGGGCTTCTTCGACGGACAAAGCAAGGCCCGCAGCATCGAGAGTCAACATCGAATCGGGCGCCACATCCGAGAGAACCGTTCCTGCTCGTGAGCGACATTTGGGGCGCGCCTTGGGGCGGGTCTCCGTCGATCATGGACGCACCTCGCCTGCTGCGCTGCCGTCGATCGTTGCGCTCTTGTGCTCATCCCGGGGCGGCGGCCCTGGCCGCAGGCGATCGATCCGGCACGGCGACTTCAGCCAGCCGGAATACGACGTGGCGCCCGATCCTGACGCCGGTCTTGACGAGTTTCTGTCTGGCCACTGCGCCAGCTCACCCGGACTGCATCGATGCGACCCTCGAATTCCGGGCTGAGGACAACATGCGCCGCAAGATCGTGCAGATGCTGAGAACCCGACGAGTCGAAAGCGCGACAGCGCATGATCGCCGCCGATCTCAGCCCTGAGCAGCTCGTGTTACTTTAGCAGCCGGAGGATGCGCGCCTGCTCGGCCGGGTAGAGCTCGTCCCAGACTGGCTCGAGCGCCCCGAGGGCTTCGATGACATCACCCTCCTCAAGCGCGGCGTCCTCAGCTGCGCTGTTCTCCTGGCGCACCGCGGTGATGGTCCGCGCGACCAGCTCGGGCGACGCAAGCAGCCGTCAGCCCCGAGCACGGCCCCCCGTCACGCCGCCGCCCGGGGCTGCATGGCGCCGGTCATGATCGCGACCGCGTCGGACATCGAGTATTCGGCGGGGTTGATGACCGCGATGCGGCGGCCGAGGCGGTGGATGTGGATGCGGTCGGCGACCTCGAAGACGTGCGGCATGTTGTGGCTGATCAGGACGATGGGGAGGCCGCGCTTCTTCACATCGAGCATCAGCTCGAGGACCTTGCGCGATTCCTTGACGCCGAGTGCTGCGGTCGGCTCGTCCATGATCACCACCCGGCTGCCGAAGGCGGTGGCGCGGACCACGGCCACCCCCTGGCGCTGGCCGCCCGAGAGCGTCTCGACCTTCTGGCGGATGTTCTGGATCGTGAGCAGGCCGAGCGCGTTCAGGTGTTCCCGGGCTTCCTTCTGCATGCCGGCGCGATCGAGCAGGCGGAACAGCGCGCCGACGACGCCCGGTTTGCGCCGCTCGCGGCCGAGAAAGAGGTTGTCGGCGATCGAGAGCGCTGGCGCCAGCGCGAGGTCCTGATAGACGGTCTCGATGCCGGCGGCGCGGGCTTCCAGCGGCGAGCGGAAGTGCACAGGTTTGCCGTCGAGCCGGATCTCGCCCTGGTCCGGGATGACGGCGCCGGCGAGGACCTTGATGAGGGTCGACTTGCCAGCACCATTGTCGCCGATGACGCCCAGGATCTCGTTCGGCAGGAGGTCGAAGTCGGCGTGGTCGAGGGCGGTGACCCGGCCGTAGCGCTTGACCAGGCCGCGCGCGCTCAGGATCGGCTCGACCCCGCTGGCGCTCATGACGAGACCCGCCGGATCCACTGGTCGATCGAGACCGCGAGGATGATCAGGAGACCGACCGTGAATTCCTGCCACACCGCGTCGGCGCCGGCGAGCGCCAGGCCGTTCCGGAACACGCCGACGATCAGCGCGCCGAACAGCGTGCCCACGATCGAGCCGCGGCCGCCGAACAGGCTGGTGCCGCCGATCACCACGGCCGTGATCGAGTCGAGGTTGGCGGTGCCGCCCGACAGCGCGCTGATCGCACCGATGCGGCCGATCAGCACCCAGCCCGCGAGCGAGCAGATCAGGCCCGCGATGGTATAGATCGAGAGCAGCGTGCGCGTGGTGTTGATGCCGGCGAGGCGCGCGGCGTTGGAATCGTCACCCGTGGCATAGACGTGGCGCCCGAACGCGGTCCGGTTGAGGACGTACCAGACCAGCACCGCGAGCAGGATCATCAGGATCGAGCCGAGCGTCACCCGCGCCCCGCCGACCTGGATCGCGGTGCCGGTCAGTTGCAGGAAAGGGGCCGCGGCCTCGACGTCCTGCTGGCGGATCGTCTGGCTCTGCGAATACCAAAGGTTGAGCGCGCCGAAGATGCTCCAGGTGCCGAGCGTGACGATGAACGGCGGCAGCTTCAGCCAGGTGATGAACGCGCCGTTGATGAAGCCGCAGGCCATGCCGGTCAGGAGGCCGATCGGGAAGGCGAGCTCGATCGGCACGCCGGCCAGGACCGCGAGGCGGCCCATGACGACCGATGAGAGCACCGTGATCGCACCGACCGAGAGGTCGATGCCGGCGGTCAGGATGATCAGCGTCTGCGCGATCCCGACCGTGCCGATGATCGTGACCTGCTGGAGCACGAGCGAGAGGTTGAAGGGTGCGAAGAACCGCTTGCCGACCAGCGCGCTGAACAGCACCACGCCGAGCAGCAGCACGATGAACGGCACCACCGTCGGATAGCCGTGCAGGAAATGCTGGAGCCGCTTGAGCGGGCCGGCCTCCTGCTCCTCGAAGGTGGCTTGCCCGGTCTCGAACGTCGGCTCGGCGCGCTCGGCCTCGGGCGTCGCGCGGGCGACGATGGCGTCCTTGGAGCTGCTCATGGGCGTTGGGCCGCGAGGAGGGCGATCGCCACCGATCGCGCTCCCCGCAACCGCCGGCTAGCCCCGCAGGGGCGAGCTCAGCCCCAGCACTTCTTCAGGCCTTCCTCGGACGTGATCGACTCGACGCCCTCGACCGGCTTGTCGGTGATCAGCGTCACGCCGGTGTTGTAGAAGTCGAGGCCGGGGCTCGGCTCCGGCTTCTTGCCGGTCTTGGCGAACTCGGTCACCGCCGCGACGCCGAGCGAGGCCATCAGCAGCGGGAACTGCATCGAGGTCGCCCCGATCACGCCGGCCTGGATGTTCTTGACGCCCGGGCAGCCGCCGTCGACCGAGGTCATCAGGACGTCGTTCTCCTTGCCCGCCGCCTTGAGCGCCTCGTAGGCGCCGGCCGCGGTCGGCTCGTTGATCGTGTAGACGACGCTGATGTCGGGGTCCTTCTGGAGCAGATTCTCCATGCCGGTGCGGCCGCCTTCCTCGGCGCCCTGGCCCCACTGGTGGCCGGCGATCCGCGGGTCGGTCTCCTCGCCGTAGTGGGTCGGGTCCATGGGGTCGATGCCGAAGCCCTTCATGAAGCCCTGGTCGCGGGCGGCATCGACGGTCGGCTGGCTCTCGATCGCGTCGAGGAACGCGACATGGGCAGTCGCCGCCTTGTCGCCCAGCGTCTTCGCGGCCCACTCGCCGATCAGCTCGCCGGCCTTGAAGTTGTCGGTGGCGAAGGTCGCATCGGCCGCGTCGATCGGATCGAGCGGCGTGTCGAGGGCGATCACCAGGACGCCCGCCTTGCGTGCCCGCTCGATCGTCGGCACGATCGCCTTGGTGTCGCTCGGCGTGATCAGGATGCCCTTGGCGCCCGCCGAGATCAGGCTCTCGACCGCCGCGACCTGGGTCTCGTTGTCGCCGTCGTACTTGCCGGCGAAGCTCTGCAGCTGGACGCCGAGCTCTTTGGCCTTGGCCTCGGCGCCTTCCTTCATCTTGACGAAGAACGGGTTGTTGTTGGTCTTGGTGATCAGGCCGATCAGGACGTCGGCCGACATCGCGGGCGTGACGCCCAGCGCGAACAGCGCGGCGACGCTGGCCGCGGCCCACTTCAGCGTCCGAACCCTGGCTTGCATTCTCTTATCCTCCGCTGATGGAGTTGTGATTGGCTGTCCGGGGGCGGCTCATGAGATCGACGGCGCCGTGAACCGGCCAGTCGCCGGACTGGCCACCGGCCACCGATGCCGGGCCAGGCAGTGCCGCATGCCGAGGTCTCATGCGCGATGACGCCCCCCTGGTTGGCGACCCCCGCCCTGCCGGCGGTCGCGGCCGCTCGTTAGCGGCTCGGATGAGGGATCAGAATTAGCCTTCGCGCGGGCGCCTGTCCATCGGCTTGACGCCTGCCAGCGCCAGCCTCGGGGGCAGCGGCCAGCTGCCGTCCGGCTCGGATCAGCGGGTGGTGACGGACAGCCGGGTCAGGACGCGGGCCTCGGCGCGCCCGCCGGTGGCCAGCGAGATGCCGAGCACCGTGAGGGTGAAGTCGCCCTGACCGGCCGGCGCGGCGACCGTCAGGCCCTCGAGCTGGTCGGGTCGGAGGACCCAGCCGTCGGTCGTGGGATCGTAGGTTCCGGCGGACAGGCGCGCGCCGGGCGGAACGCCGCGGATCATCAGCGCGCTCGGCGTCGGGCTGCCGCCGCGGACCACCGCCGGGTCGATCGCCAGCCGGACGACCGCCTCGGCCGGCGCATCGAGCGCCACCACCACGCTCCCGGTCGCGGTCGCGAAGTCGCCCGCGCGGTTGGCGACCGCGACCGCGGTCACCTCGAGCGCCAGGGGCTCGCTCCAGCCGGGCGGCGGGGCCAGCATCAGGCCGCCCAGCTGGCGCGGGCTCAACAGCCAGCGGCCATCGCCGTCGTCGATCCCGGCCGAGAGGGCGCCACCTGGCGGCATCCCACGGACGATCACGACCACGACCCGATCCGTATCGACCCCGTCGACGCGGGGGACGCCGAAGCTGACCGGCAGCGCGCGCGCCGGGGCGGCCGGGTGCTGCATGCCCGGGCGCGGGGCGGCGGCAGGCCCCTTGGTCGACGGCTCGGCCGCGCCCGCCGACGGCGCCTCCGGGTGATCCACCCCGGGCATCCTTCCGAGCGCCGCGGTCACCGCCGCGAGGTCGGCCGCCTGGCCATCGCGCAGGACGATGCTGACCCTCGGCCCGGCCTCGGCATCCTGGCCGAGACTGGTCAGCCGCACGGCGCCGACCGCCGGCAGCTCCAGCAGGAGGCCGTCCGCGGTGCGCTCGATCGCACAGCCGGGCAGCACGACCTCGGCGAA
Source organism: uncultured Alphaproteobacteria bacterium (assembly GCA_963730195.1). GTDB lineage: Bacteria > Pseudomonadota > Alphaproteobacteria > Geminicoccales > Geminicoccaceae > DATAOG01. Next base: position 62,890 of record CAVSRN010000049.1, on the reverse strand, counting down.
CGGATGCGCGGCGCCGGCTTCGGCCTCCGCGGGCGGCCGCTGGCCGACCCCGGCCCGCAGGCGCTCGACCAGATTCTTGACCGACAACGCCTGGCCATCCGCCAGCACCAGACCGGCGCTCGCCGCCGCCTGCTCGGCGGGGGCGGCGTCGGCGATCAGAAAGCTCTGGCCGCCAGGCATGGCGAGCATCAGCTCCCGGCCGAAGACGGTGAGCTCGCAGGTCCGCTCCTCACCACGCAGCTCGGCCTCGGCCGCGAGAACCGGCTCCGGCCCGAGGCCGAGCATCGCCTTGATCCAGGCCTCGCCGCCGGCCCGATCTCCCGACTGCCCGGCGAGCGGCCCCTTGGCCTGGGCGTCGAGCACCGCCGCGACCCGCTGCGCCGGCGCCGTGGTGCCGTCGGCGAGCGCGACCTCGGCATCGGGCTGCTCGGCCGCCATCGCCACGAAGCTTCCGGGCGGGATCGGATCGCCTTCCGGTCCGAAGGCCATCAACAGGTCGTCCTCGATCCTGAGCCAGGCGTTGGTCAGCGAGATCGCGGGCGCGTCGGCCACGCTCGGCTGATCACCGCCGCCGGCACGCTCCGAGAGCCCGAAGCCCACGCGTGCCATGGCCGTCGAGGCCAGCATCGCGGCCCGGCGACGGAACGTGTTCTGGTGATCCTGCTTGAGCGGCGGCAATGACGCCATCACGGATTCCTCTGCTGGTCGTTGCCTGCTGGCCGCGCATCGAGGGCCGCGGCAGAGGGCGGCAACTGCCACGGTAGCCCCGGATGCTTAAGGTTTGGTTGTCCGCGGCCGGCCGCCTCGAGCCGGCCAACGGGCTATGCCGTCGCCGCCGCCAGCTGTTATGACTGGCGGCATCGCCCCGCGGCGCCACCTGGACGTCAGAGCCATGAACGATCTTGCCCCGACCCTGCTCACGACCGCCCTCGACCAGCTCCGCAGCCTGCTCGGTGAGCGGCTGACGACCGCCCAGGCGGTGCGCGAACGCCATGGCCAGGACGAGACCTATCACCCGGGCGCGCCGCCCGATGCGGTCGCCTTCGCCCGCTCGACCGCCGAGGTCGGCCGGATCGTCGAGATCTGCGCCGCGCACCGGCTGCCGATCATCCCGTTCGGCACCGGCACCTCGCTCGAGGGCCACATCGCGGCCCTGCGCGGCGGGGTCACGATCGACCTGTCGGAGATGAACCAGGTGCTCGAGGTCAATGCCGAGGACCTCGACTGCCTGGTCCAGCCGGGCGTGACCAGGAAGCAGCTGAACCTGCATCTGCGCGACACCGGGCTGTTCTTCCCGATCGATCCGGGCGCCGACGCCAGCCTCGGCGGCATGGCCGCGACCCGGGCCTCGGGCACCAATGCGGTCCGCTACGGCACGATGCGCGAGAACGTGCTGGGGCTCACGGTCGTGCTCGCCGACGGCCGGGTGATCCGGACCGGCGGCCGGGCGCGCAAGTCGTCGGCCGGCTACGACCTCACCCGGCTGTTCGTCGGCTCCGAGGGCACGCTCGGCGTGATCACCGAGATCCGGCTGCGCCTGCATGGCATCCCCGAGGCGATCTCGTCGGCGGTCTGCAGCTTCGAGACCATCGAGGATGCGGTCAACACCGTGATCCTGACCATCCAGTCGGGCGTGCCGGTGGCGCGGATCGAGCTCCTGGACGAGCTGACCATGGAGGCCTGCATCCGCTACTCCAAGCTCGAGGGCTACCGGATCGCGCCGGCCCTGTTCTTCGAGTTCCACGGCTCCAAGGCCGGGGTCGCCGAGCAGGCCGAGACCGTGCAGGCGATCGCCCGCGACTTCGGCGGCGCCGATTTCCAGTGGGCGACCGCGGCCGAGGAGCGCAACCGGCTCTGGCAGGCGCGCCACGACGCCTTCTACGCGACCCTGGCGCTGCGCCCCGGTGCCAAGGGCATCGTCGCCGACGTCTGCGTGCCGATCTCGCGGCTCGCCGAATGCATCACCCGGGTCAAGGCGGAGATCGCCGCGGCGGGCCTCCTGGCGCCGCTGGTCGGCCATGCCGGCGACGGCAATTTCCATCTGATCTTCCTGGTCGACCTCGCGGATGCCGACGAGGTGGCGCGCGCCAAGGCGGTCAACCGGCGGATGGTCGAGCACGCGCTGGCGCTGGGCGGCACCTGCACCGGCGAGCACGGCGTCGGCCACGGCAAGATCGGCTACCTCGAGGCCGAGCACGGCGCCGGCGCGATGAGCGTGATGCGCGCGATCAAGCAGGCGCTCGACCCGCACAACCTCATGAACCCCGGCAAGATCGTCGCCCTCTAACTGGCCTCGACCGCGGCGACGAAGGCTTCGAGCTTGGCCGCGTCCAAGCGGTAGTCGGTGCGCACGCCGGTGCAGAGGTCGACCCCGAACGGGCGCACCGCCCGGATCGCGGCGCCGACGTTGTCCGGGCGCAGCCCGCCCGCGAGGAAGACCGGGCAGGAGGCAGCCTCGACGATCCGTCGGCTGATCGCCCAGTCGTGGGTCCGGCCGGTGCCGCCCAGCACCCTGACCGCTGCGTGCGGGCGGCCGGAATCGAGCAGGAGCGCGTCGGCCAGGGGGCCGAACGCACGGGCCTCCGCGATCGCCTCCTCGCCGTCGACGTGGATCACCTGGACCAGCTTGATCCCCGGCAGCGCCGCCCGCAGCTCGGCATAGTCCGCGGGCGCCACCCGGTCGACCAGCTGCAGGGTATTGGTCCGGCAGCGCCTGGCGTGGGCGACGATCGCCCCGGCCGCGGTCTCGCTGGTCAGAAGGAAGGTCGCGAGCGGCGGCGGCACGGTGGCGGCGATCGCCGCGATCTCGGCATCGGCGATCGGGCCGGGCCCGCTCGGCATGGCGCCGACCAGGCCGAGGGCATCGGCGCCCTGGTCGATCGCGAGGCGCGCCTCGGCCGCGGACTGGATGCAGCAGATCTTGATCCGGGTGCGGCGCATAGGTCGCGAACGGCTTCGGGTCAGGCCGCGGCAAAACCGTACAGGCGGCCCGGGTTGTCGACCAGGATCTGCCGGAGCCCGGCCTCGCTGCCGACGACGGCGGCGATCCAGTCGACCAGCGCGCCCTCGTCCGGCACCGGGTCGGCGTGCGGATGCGGCCAGTTGGTGCCGAACAGCATGCGCTCCGGGCGCGCCTGCCAGAGCCGGCGCGCCGCCCGGCTGGCGAAGGGCCAGGCGGGCTCGTCCCGGTCGGCGTAGTAGGGCGCGGAGAGCTTGACCCAGACCTTGCCGGTCTCGAGCAGCTCGAGCAACGCCCGAAAGCCCGGGCCCGCGAGATCGTCATCGTTGCGCGGCAGGCCCATGTGGTCGACCACGACGTCGATCGGCAGCGCCTGCAGCCGCGCCGCGATCGCCGGCAGCCGGGCGGCGCTGGTCAGCATCTGGACGTGCCAGCCGAGCCCGGCCAGCCGGGGCGCCAGGGCTTCCAGGTCGTCGAGGCTGGTCTCGCCCGGGAACTCGAGGTTGATCCGGATGCCGCGCATGCCGACCGCGGCCAGCGCCGCCAGCGCGCGGTCGTCGATCTCCGGCCGGACCAGCGCGATCCCCCGAAACTCGCCGGCCATGGCGGCAAGCGCGTCGGTGGTGGCGCGGTTGTCGGGCCCGTAGATGTTGGAGTGGACCAGCACGCCACGGCCGAAGCCGATCGCCGCCAGCATCCGCCGATAAGCCTCGAGCCCGGTGTTCGGGGCCGGGGTGTAGGGTCGGCGCGGCGCGTAGGGATAGACGCCGGCGGCGGCGAACACATGGGCATGGGTGTCGCAGGCGCCGGCCGGCACCTTGGCCCCGGGCGGGCTGGGGTCGGTCCCCGGCGGTCGGGCTGGCTCGGTCATCGCTGGTTCGGCTCCCCGCTCCGCGCGGCGCCGGTCGGGCGCGCGCTCCGAGTAATCTCCGCCGCCATCTGCCGCAGATCAAGCACGCGGATGCGCCGGGGCGTTGTTCATCTTAACATCCCGGCCGGGACCACCCATCCCGGCGGTGGTCGGCGCCGAAGGGAGATCATCGATGCGGCTCGAGGGCTCATGCCACTGCGGCGCGGTCCGGTTCCGGCTGCGCTCGCGCCATCCCTATCCGTTCAACCTCTGCTATTGCTCGATCTGCCGCAAGACCGCAGGCGGCGGCGGCTACGCCATCAACCTCGGCGGCGACGCCGCGAGCCTCGAGGTCGAGGGCCGCGAGCACGTCCGCATCTATCATGCCAAGCTCCGGGACGAGCCGGGCGGGGAGCCCTACGAAAGCCCGGCCGGGCGCCACTTCTGCGGCCTCTGCGCGAGCTGCCTGTGGCTGTTCGACCCGCGCTGGCCGGAGCTGATCCACCCGTTCGCCTCGGCGATCGACACGGCGCTGCCGATCCCGCCCGAGCGCACCCATCTGATGCTCGGCGCCAAGGCGCCCTGGGTGGTGCCGGCGATCGGACCCCGGGACCGGCAGTTCGAGGGCTATCCCGACGAGGCGATCAGCGCGTGGCACGAGCGCCTGGGCCTGGTCAGCGAGGACGTCTGACCCGACTGACCTGACCCGCCGGGCTTGCCTTGGCACGGAAAATACTGAACTTTGACAGCGCCCTGGCGCGCGGCGGCGACCATCGCCTGGAGGTGACATGAGGTCGGGAAGGATGCTCTGGCTCGGCAGCTTGGTGATTCTGGTGGTCGTGCCGCTGGTCTGGAGCGCGGGCGTGGTCCAGGGCGGCGCGCCCCGGCACTGGAGCGAGGCGCGCTGGGACAGCGCCGGGCTGGCGCCCGACCCGGCGACCACGCCCGAGCCCGTGGTCCAGGTCTACGCCGCGCGCGCCTGGGGCTGGAAGGGGATCTTCGCCACCCACAGCTGGATCATCATGAAGCGGGCCAACGCGCCGGCCTTCGAGCGCTACGAGGTGGTCGGCTGGGGCGTCGGCCGCGGCGCCCCTGCGGTCCGCAAGGACATGCGCACGATCGACGGCTACTGGGCCGGCAGCCGGCCGTGGGTCCTGGTCGACCGGCGCGGGCCGGAGGTCGAGGGCATGATCGACCGGCTCGAGGCCGCGATCGCGAGCTATCCCTACCAGGACGAGTACCGCACCTGGCCCGGGCCCAACTCGAACACCTTCATCGCCGACCTCGGCCGGCGGGTGCCCGAGCTCGGCCTGACCATGCCGCCGACCGCGATCGGCAAGGACTATCTGGACAACGGCGGCCTGCTGGCCCGGACCCCGAGCGGCAGCGGCTTTCAGCTGTCCCTGCTCGGCCTGCTCGGCCTGTCGATCGGGCGCGCCGAGGGCCTGGAGGTCAATCTGCTCGGCCTGACCTTCGGCATCGATCCGCTCGGCCTCGCCCTCAAGCTGCCGTTCGTCGGCCGGCTCGGCCTGACCTGAGGGGCACCGGGAGGGCCGCCACGCGTCAGCACTCGGGATCGGCTGCTCGGGCATCGCCTCGTTCCACCTCTGGTATCATAATTGTAGAGTCATTAACCAAAAGGTAACCATTTGAGGCGCCCAATGGCGATGCGGGCCAGCCTGGCCGTGCTCATTCAGAGGAGACTGTGTGATGCGTCGTCTGCGCCTCTTCCTAACCGGCCTGGTGTTCGCGACCGGCGCGCTCACCACACCGATCACCGCGCAGCAGATGCGGCCGGCCGGCATGCGCATGCCTTGCCACAATGCGAACGAGATCGCCAAGCAGCTGAGCAGCAAGTACGACGAGGCGCCGGTTGCCTTCGGCCTGCAGTCGAACGGCAATCTGCTCCAGGTCTACGCCTCCGAGGAGAAGCAAACCTGGACGGTCGTCAGCACCACACCCAACGGCCTGAGCTGCATCGTCGCGGCCGGCAAGAGCTGGGAGAGCCTGCCCCTGATCAAGACCGACCCGATGGCCTAGCGGAAGGCGGCAAATCGGATCGCGGGCCGGCCACCCGCGCCGCGTTACCGGACGTCCGCGCGCACAGAGACCGCAAGATACGCCCGCCCGGTTGCGCCAGCGGCGCCTACAGCTACCCCAGGCGGCGGTTCGTGCAGCCGGACTGGCAGTTGGCTCGGGAGTTGCGTCGAGCGACCACATCGGTTCGATGGCAACCGTGGCCGCTTGGCAGGCGCAGCCGTGATGCCCGACCGATCCGATGATGCCTTCGAGCGTGCCCCGCCGGCGACCCGACGCGGCTCCGATCGCGTTGGCGTCGGTTCGCCGGCCGAGCCGCTACGGCCTTCCACGGTGCCCGCGCCGCCGCGCGCCGGGCAGGCTTGGCCTTTCGCCGGGCAAGCGGCGCGATCGCCGGACGCCACCGCTCCGCGCTCCGGCTCCCCCGGGGATCGCTCCCGCGATCCGGTATGGGAGTTCGCTCGAAACGCTTGTCCGGGCCGGCAGCGCCGCCGGTCTGCCTGCATGGCTCTGGCAGACCCCCGCGATCGGACCGACCAGGCGCTGCGGCATCGGCGCCCGTGCCAATGCGCCCCGCCGGGCGGCTCGAGGCGCTGGTTGGCCGTTCGCATCGGAGTGATGGCCAATGCGACCCGCCCGGGGGTCAAGGCGCTGGTTGGCCATCCGGGTCGGAATGATGGCCGAGGGAACCGCCGGGCGGCTCGAGGCACTGGTTGGCCGTTCGCATCGGAATGATGGCCTATGGGCCCGCCGGGTGGCTCGAGGACTGGTTGGGCGTCCGCATCGGAGCGATGGCCGAGGGACCCATCGGACCGTCGAAGGCTTCGATCGGCTGTCGCGCCGGAGTGCCGGTCGGCTTGGCCCGCCGCCATGTCCCTGCCATGGCGGCTCGGGGCGGCACGACGCGCCGCGGCGCCGTCCTGTCGGTCGTGCGCGCTCGCGCGCTGCCGAAACTTCTGGCCGGTCAGCGAGATGACCGCGAGGAGCGCTGCCGGTCGTGCGCGATTGCGCGCTGCCGAAACCGTCCGGAAGGCGAGCCGGGCTCGCCGAGGCTTGATGTGCGCGGAGCGCCCCGCTATGCCGGGACATCGCACCCAGACCATGGAGGTTGTCGATGTCCCTGCCCTCCGGCTTGCCACTCACGCTCGCTTCGCTTCTGGTCCTGTCGTCACCGGCGCTGGCCCATCCGGGCGTCCCGGGCGACCTCTCGAGCCAGCTGCGCCACGTCCTGACCAATCCCGACCACGTCACCGCCCTGGTCGGTCTCGCTGGCCTGGCACTCGGTCTGGCGATCGTCCTTTGGCGCAGCCGCCCGGGGGCAGAGAGACCGCAGATGCGCGCGCGCCGCCGCTAGGCGCGCCGTGACGACCGATCCCGCCGCGTTCAGCGCGACCCGGCTGCTCCACCTCTACCGCACGCGGCAGCTGTCGCCGGTCGAGGCGACGGGCGCCGTGCTCGCTCGGATCGAGCGCTTCGATCCGGCCGTGAACGCGTTCTGCCTGGTCGATCCGGACCAGGCGCTGCAGGCGGCGCGGGCGTCCGAGGCGCGCTGGCAGCGAAACGAGCCCGGCGGCCTGGTCGACGGCGTCCCGGCCACGATCAAGGACCTGATCCTGACCCGGGGCTGGCCGACCCTGCGCGGCAGCCTGACGACCCGGCGCGAGCAACCCTGGGAGGAGGACGCGCCGGCGACCGCGCGGCTGCGCGAGCAGGGTGCGGTGCTGATCGGCAAGACGACCACGCCGGAGTTCGGCTGGAAGGCGGTCACCGACAGCGCGCTCACCGGCATCACCCGCAATCCCTGGAATACCGACACCACCCCCGGCGGCTCGAGCGGCGGCGCGGCGGCCGCCTGCGCGCTCGGCATGGGGGCGTTGCACATCGGCACCGACGGCGGCGGCTCGATCCGGATCCCGGCCGGCTTCACCGGCATCTTCGGGCTCAAGCCGAGCTTCGGCCGGGTGCCGGCCTGGCCGCTCAGCCCGTTCGGCACGGTCGCCCATCTCGGGCCGATGACCCGCTGCGTGGCCGATGCGGCGCTGATGCTCGATGTGCTCGCCCGGCCGGACAGCCGGGACTGGTTCGCGCTGCCCGACGACCGCCGGGACTACCGGATCGGGCTCGAGGACGGGGTGGAGGGCCTCAGGATCGCGTTCAGCCCGACGCTCGGCTTCGCCGAGGTCGAGCCCGAGGTCGCCGAGCTGGTGGCCCGCGCGGTGCCGGCGTTCGAGGAGCTCGGCGCCAGGGTCGAGCTGGTCGACCCGGGCTTTGCCGATACGATCGAGGTGTTCTCGTGCCACTGGCAGGTCGGCGCCGCCAATCTGCTGCGCAGCTTCACCGCCGAGCAACGGGCGCGGATGGATCCGGGGCTCCAGGAGATCGCCGGCCAAGGCGAAGCCGTGTCGCTGATGGACTATCTGAGCGCGGTCCAGGAGCGGGGTGAGCTCGGCGCCCGGATGCGGCGGTTCCACGAGCGCTTCGACCTGCTGCTGACCCCGACCCTGCCGCTTGCCGCCTTCGCGGCGGGCGCGGAGCGGCCGGATCCGGACCGGCAGCCGCGCTGGATCAACTGGGCGCCGTTCAGCAATCCGTTCAATCTCAGCCAGCAGCCGGCGGCCTCGGTGCCGTGCGGCCTGACCGCCGCCGGCCTGCCGGTCGGCCTGCAGATCGTCGGTCCGATGCACGCCGATCACCTGGTGCTGCGGGCGGCGCGGGCTTTCGAGGCCGCCCGCCCCTGGCCGCTGCCGGAAGCGCCCCGCTCGCCCGCCCCCCGGACGCTCAGGACGCCGCTCGCCAGCGCTGTTGACCCGGACGGTGAGCCGTAGGGCTCGATAGCCGACGGCCGGTCCTGGCAAGACTTCCGGCGGCGGGTCGGCTCAACCGGGCTCGATGGTGTCGAGGGAGCCGAGGCGCGGGCGATTGCGGGCGGTCCGATAGATCACCTGCGGCGCGACGATCAGCGCGCTCAGGAACGGCGTGAAATCGTAGTAGACCTCGGAGATGATCGCGGTCTCGCCCTCGCGGACCACGAAACCGGTCGGCAGCACCGGCGTGGCGCCCTGGACCCCGAGCGCGCTCGTGGCCGAATAGGCACCGCCGCCGCTGCGTTGCCAGGCAATGACCGGCCCGGTGCCGTCGGGGTTGGTCACCGAGGACACGATCACAAGGCCGAGATCGGCGAAGTCGAAAGGCTCGGCGACCTGGTCGACGGCGGTGAAGATGTCGACGACCTGGCTCTCGCTGATGGTCTCCGCCCGCGAGACCAGATCGGAGACCGTGGTCGCCACCCGGTCCAACTTCTGGTGCAGGAGCACGTAGCGGGCCATCTCCGCGCTGCCCATCATCAGGAACAGCAGCACCGGCACGGCCAGGGCGAACTCGACCGCGACGTTGCCGGCCGCGCAGCGCCCCAGCGCGGACCGCGCCAAGCGACCGATGTCGCCCCCGGCGCTGCGGCGCGCTCGCCGGACCCGGGCTGCGGCCGCAGAGATTCCGAAATTGATGCGCATCCCGATCACTCCGCTGCCTCCGGCCTAATTGAACGGCTCGTTGCGCACGGCGATGTTGGCCTGCAGCCTGATCGAATTGCCGAAGAACGGCCGGAAGAGCGGGATGATGATGTGCCAGTCGTAACTCATCCGGTAGACCACGACGTCCCCCGGGCCACCGAGCCCGGCCGCCCCCATGTCCGGGTCCCAGGTGCCGTTGCCGTTGACGTCGTTGAACGGCTCGCCGGCATCGTAGATCCCATTGGCGTTGGTGTCGGTGAAGGGCTCCGGCTGGCCGACGTCGGCGAAGTTCTGGTAGACCAGCGTCTCCATGTCGAGCTGGTCCAGATCGATGATGCCGTAGGTGTTCTTCCTGACGATGTCCATGATCTGCTCCGCGCGCGAGATGCCGGGCGTGGTGGAGCCGGTGATCCCGTAGCGCGACGCCTCGCGGGCGCTGCCTTCGAGCAGGGTCTGGACGAACATGATCCCGGAGAACTCCATGATCGCGCCGATCATGGCGAGCAGGATCGGGGCGATGAAGGCGAACTCCAGCGCCGCGGTGCCGCGCTCGCCGAGCGCCCGGCGCCAGCGCCGGGGTCGGACCGGCGCAGGTGGCAGAGGGCGGGTCGGGCGATATCCGCTCATGGTCTGATCTCCGGCGCTCGCGGCCAGCCGCCTATTCGGCGATCCGCAGAGTGCTCAGCTGGTCGGCGATCACCTCGAACGCCTCCTGCAGCTGGCTGCCGGTCGGCGCATTGAAGTACATGTCGGGCTTGGTCGCGCAGTTGCTGAACAACGACTGGGTGCCCGAGTTCGGCGATGTTCCGAAGGTCATCGTGTAGATGATGATGTCCTGGGCCTTCATCGCCTGGCACATCCTGAGCATGCGATCATCGAGGATCGAGTTGGCGGCGCTTTGGCTGGTCGTGCCGAGCCGGCCCTCGCTGAGACGTCTGTACGCCGTGTAGTCAGCGCCTGAGTACAAGGTGTTCTTGAAGTAGTTCTGATAGTTGAAGCCGCCCAAGCTGGTCGGGTACTGGTTGGCGCCGGGAATGCCAGAGCGACGCTGCTGGCTGCTGACGGTCCAGGTGATCCCCGGCCAGTCGTACCATTCGTTGTTGCCGTCGGTCAGCAGGATCACGACTTTGTGCATGTTGACGGTGTGGTAGTCGAGCGGCAGCTCGTCCGGGGTGTCACCGCCCCACAGGCCGCGCCACCGCGGCGACAGAACCCGCCAGCCCCAGGCGAGACCGAGATTGGACATGGTGCCGCCACGGTGCCAGGGCGCCATCTCGTCGATCGCGTCGAGGATCGTGGTCTTGCTGGCGAGCAGCGGCGTGATCGCCGGACCGCAGCCGAGGTTGGGCCCCGTGCCTTCGTTCTGGTAGAGGTCGTTGTTCAGCTTGAGGGCCGACTTCGGCCCGGCCGGGTTCCATTCGTTGTCGCCGACGAGATACTGTCCCCAGGTGCTCGGCGTGTTCTGGTTGTACGAGCCAGCGCCGGCAGCATAGTAGGGATTGGCGTAGTGATTGAGGGTCGTCTCCCACAGGTACGGTACGAAGAGCTCGTCATCGGGGGGGGCGTCATTGCTGTCGTTCGGGGTCGCGCGCGCCTCGACGCAGCCCTTCCACTCGGTCGGCAGATAGGCGGTCGAATTGTAGCCGGTCAGCCAGTCCGTGTGCTGGGGTCCGACGTTGACCGAGGCGACGAACGGCACCAGGCCGACCCAGAGGTTCGGCACCTCCTCGCGACTACCGTAGAGGACGTTGATCAGCGTGGTCGCGGCCGGCTTCATCGCCGCCATGCCGCCGTTGCCGCGCATCGAGCCGGTGTTGTCCATGACCATGACCAGCTCCAGGCCCTGGAGCTCGCGCTTGATCACGGTACGCGCCGAGACCGTCATGTCCTGGATGCCGGCGACCCGCATGAACCGGGTCGGGATGGTCGCCGTGGCCACGATCGTGATCGTCTTCGCGTCGTCATCGAAGGTGATCAACGGGTTGCCGGCCGCGAGCTGGGCGCCCATGTAGCCGGACGGAAAGTTGGCGTTGAAATACATCATGATGTCTTGGGTGCGCAGGTCGGTATCGAAGGCCCGACCGCCGGCCAGACCGGCCGCGTCGATGGCGTAGGAAAGCTTGGATTTGAGCATGTAGCCGCGGCCGCCGTCGATCGCGAGACCGATGATCGCGAACAGAGGAATGATCGCCAGGCCGACGATCATCATCACCCCGCCGCGCTGGTCCTCGACCAACTGCCGCAGCCTGGCACGCCAGCTGCCTGATTGCCTGCTCATCCTGGCACACCCTCCGTGGCGAGGCCGCTCGCGCGCGGCCCCAAAACGCATGCTGGCCCCGTTTCCGTCCGACGATCGGCGCCAAACCATCAGTCAAACTGCCATGCCTAAATTAACAGGAAATGAATTTGCAATCGATCACCTCTTAACCTTAAAGTCAATCTGCAGTAATCGCGGACAGATTCAGTGATGATTTCGATAATTACTGCCTGACGTCGGCGGCGACCGTCGGCCCGGGTCGGCAGCGGGCGCGGGCCGGCCCTTGCCGTCGGCCGGCGCAGCCGCTATGCGAGGAGCGCGCGTCTCGGGCGTCCGCGACCGCCAACCTTTGTTTTGGACGATCACGTCATGGCCGAGATCCATCTCGACGATCTGGCACCGGGCCAGATCCACCATCTGGGACGGCGCACGCTCGGGCGCGACGAGATCGTCGCCTTCGCCCGCGACTGGGACCCGCAGCCGTTCCACCTCGACGAGGCGGCCGCCGGCGCCTCGATCTATGGCGGCCTGATCGCGAGCGGCTGGCACACGGTGTGCGTCTTCATGCGCCTGTTCGTCGACGGCCTGCTCGGGCGCGCCGCGGCCCTGGGCTCGCCCGGGATCGACGAGCTGCGCTGGCTGAAGCCGGTGCGCCCGGGCGACACCCTCGAGGCCCGCCTCGAGGTCCTGGAGGTCCGGCCGTCGCGCTCCAAGCCGGACCGGGGCATCGTCCGGCTCCGCTCGGTCATGGTCAATCAACACCAGGAAGAGGTTCTGAGCTTCATCGGCAACGTGATGTTCCGGCGCCGTCCCGAGCCGGACTGAGAGCCCGGGCCGAGGGCCCTGCCCGGGCACGCACCGACCGACGGCTGGAAGGTCTGAAGCGGAGATCGGCAGATGGCACCGGACGAGGTCGAGGCCCTGACCTTCGATGTGTTCGGCACGGTGGTCGACTGGCGCACCGGGATCGCGCGCGAGGCGCGGGCGATCCTCGGCCAGCACGGGGCCGGGCGGGACTGGGAGGCGCTCGCGGACCGCTGGCGCGCGCTCTACCAGCCGGCCATGGAGGCGGTGCGCAGCGGCCGCCGGCCCTGGCTCAGGCTCGACGATCTGCACCGCGAGAACCTCTTGACCGTGCTCGACGAGCTCGGCCTGGCCGGGCGCCCGGAAGCCGAGATCGAGCGTCTCAACCGGGCCTGGCACCGGCTCGACCCCTGGCCGGACGTGGTCGCGGGACTGGCCCGGCTGAAGCGCCGCTTCATCCTCGCCACGCTCTCCAACGGCAACGTCGCGCTGATGGTCAACATGGCCAGGCGCGCGGGCCTACCCTGGGACGCGATCCTGGGCGCCGAGGTCGCGCGGGCTTATAAGCCCATGCCCGAGGCCTATCTGGGCAGCGCCGCCGCCCTCGGGCTGGCGCCCGCCCGCTGCCTGATGGTCGCGGCCCACAACGGCGATCTGCTGGCGGCGCGCGCCTGCGGCTTCCGGACCGCCTTCGTCGCCCGACCGACCGAGCACGGCCCGGGCCAGACCGGCGATCTGCGGGCCGAGCACGCGTTCGACCTGGTCGCCACCGACTTTCTCGATCTGGCCGACCAGCTGGCCTGCTGAGCGCCGCCCCTCGGCCCGGATCAAGCGTGGCGGCCGTGCGGGCTCAGATGATGTCCGTGGTCAGGGCGAAGGGCGTGAAGGCCGCGTGCTCGCCGGTCAGCGGCGGGCTCTCGACATAGGCCCGGCTCTGCATCTCGGCGAGCCGGCTGACGGTGCGCTGGAACTCGAAGGCGCCGTCGCCCGCAGGGTAGAGCTCGGCGGGCGCCGCCTCGGCACCGATGACCAGGTTGACCCGGCGATCATAGAGGGCGTCGACCAGGGTGACGAAGCGCCGCGCCTGGTTACGCTTGTCGGGCGTGAGTCGGGGCACGCCGGATAGCAGCACCGTGTGATAGCGCTCGGTCAGCGCGAGGTAATCGGCGGCGCCGAGCGGCTGCTCGCAGAGCGCTTCGAAGTCGAACCAGGCGACGCCGGCGGCCGCCTTCGGGACCTCGAGCCGGCGGCTGCCGACCTCGATCACCTCGGCCCCGGCCGCGGCACCGTCGGTCAAGCGGGCGAACGCCTGCGCGAGCCTGGCATCGGTCGCCGGGCCGAGCGGATGATGATAGCCGACCGCATCGTGCGGCCCGTCGAGGCGGTAGTCCCTGGCGCCATCGAGGCCGATCACCTCGAGCCGCTCCTCGAGCAGCGCGATGAAGGGCAGGAACCGGTCGCGGTTGAGGCCGCCCTGGTAGAGCCGGTCCGGGGCGAAATTCGAGGTCAGGACGACCACCGTGCCGCGCTCGAGGAGCGCCTCGAACAGCCGGCCGAGGATCATCGCGTCGGCGATGTTCTGGACGTGGAACTCGTCGAAGCAGAGCAGCCAGGCACGCTCGACCAGAGCATCGGCCAGCCGCGCCAGCGGCTCCTCGCGGGGACCGGCCTGGCGGCGCTCGTCATTGAGCCGCGCGTGGACCTCGAGCATGAAGGCGTGGAAGTGGACCCGGCGCTTGGCCGGAACCGGCGCCACCGCGAAGAACAGGTCCATCAGCATCGATTTGCCGCGCCCGACCGGCCCGTGGATGTATCGCCCTCGAGGCGGCTCGGGCTGCTGGTCGCTCCGGGCACGCAGGCGTTCGAGCCAGCCCCGGCGCGGCGCGGCCGGCACGTAGCCCTGCAGCGCGTCGGCGAGTGCTGCCAGGCGCTCGACCACCTGCCGCTGCGCCGGATCGGGGTGCAGCCCGCCCTCGGCGCGCGCGGCCCGATAGCGGGCCCGGAGCCGGTCGCCCGGGGTGGTCTCGTGGTCGGCTGCCATGGGGCCATGGCTTAGCGCAGAGCACGCCCGACGGCCATCACCCAGCGGCGGCCGGGGTCGCCGGCGGCGGTGCCTCGCGCAGGAGGGTGATGCTGATCCGGCGATTGCGCGGATCCATCGAGACCGATCAGGCCTTCCTTGCGCGCCTTACGGGCGAGCTCGGCGATCTCGTCGATCAAGAGGCGCGGGGTGGTCTTGACCTGCGCCAGGGCCGCCGAGATCCCGGTCCTGAGCGCGATCACGACGTCGGTGAGGGTGAAGCGCAGCACCGTCGCCGCGGCGGCGCCGCCGACCACGAGCAGCAGGCTCGGGACGTTCACGAACGTCATGAAGTCCCCGCCCATGAAGATCGCCAGCAGGACGACCGCCGTCCCGCTGCCCAAGCCGATCAAGGTCGCGAGGTCCATGAACCGGCCACTCCGACGGTGCGCGAGGCGTGGTGTCGGCGCGTGTGCTGTTCGCCGTCGCGCCGCCATGGGCGCGGCCCTAGCGCTAGCACGACGGCCGATAGCAATGCGTTAATGCGTCCCCCCGCCGAGCTTGCGCCCGGCGCCCGGGCGTGCGACAGGCAACGGACGGATGGACCTGGAAATCGGATGGATCTGGGAATCGGATGGATCTGGACGGGGGGGAGGCGGCGATGACGGCGACCAGCCTGGCGGAGCGGACCGAAACCGCGGCGGGCGAGCTCAGCGGGGTCTGGTGCCCGGCGCTGACCCCGGTCGACGCCGATCTCAGACCGGATGCCGGGCGCCTGGTCGCCCATGCGCGCTGGCTGCTGCGCGCTGGCTGCCACGGCCTGGTCCTGTTCGGGACCACGGGCGAGGCCAACTCGTTCTCGGTCGAGGAGCGGAGCGAACTGCTGGAAGCCGCTCTGGGCGCTGGTCTGCCGCGCGATCGCATCCTGGTCGGCACCGGCTGCTGCGCGCTCTCCGACAGCGTCCGCCTGACCCGCCACGCCCTGGCGCTCGGGGTCGCGGGCGTGCTGATGTTGCCGCCGTTCTACTACAAGGACCTGTCGGACGAGGCCCTGTTCGCGAGCTTCGATCAGCTCATTCAACGGCTTGGGACCGACCGGCTGAACCTTTACCTCTACCACTTCCCGCGCCTCTCGGGGGTCCCGATCACGCCCGGCCTGATCGAGCTCCTGGTCGACCGGCATCCGGGCACGCTCAAGGGCGTCAAGGACAGCTCGGGCGACTGGCACAACACCAAGATGCTGATCGAGCGCTTCCCCGCGCTCGCGATCTTCCCGGGCGCCGAGACCCTGCTCCTGCCCGGGCTCAAGGCGGGCGGCAGCGGCTGCATCAGCGCGTCCTGCAACGTCAACCCGAGCGCCATCCGCAAGCTCTACGACGACTTCCATGCCGGCGCGGCCGGACTCGAGGCGCAGCAGGAGGAGCTGACCACGGTCCGCAAGGTCCTGCAGCTGCGGCCGCTGATCCCGGTGATGAAGCATCTGCTCGCGGATCGGCGAGGCGATCCGGCCTGGCGCCGGGTCCGGCCGCCGTTCCTGCCGCTGCCGGACGTCGAGGCCGAGGCGTTGGAGAGCGAGCTCGCCGCGGTCGGCTGGCAGGCGCCCGACGTCTGAGCCAGCCGGCCCCGGGCCGGATCGCGGTCGAGACGCAGTCATGTACGTCCCGAAGCATTACGCGTTCCCCGAGGGCGCCACGGCCGAGCTGCAGGACCTGATCGAGACCTACAACTTCGGCATCCTGGTCGCCGCCGGCGGACCGCTCGAGGCGGTCCATCTGCCGTTCGTCCTCGACCGCGCGCGCGGTCCGCTCGGCACGCTGATCGCCCACGTCGCACGCCCCAACCCGATCTGGCAGAGGTTCGCGCCGGAGCAGGAGGTCCTGGCCCTGTTCCAGGGGCCCCACGTCTACGTCTCGCCCGACTGGTACGCCGCGCGCGGTCTGGTGCCGACCTGGAACTATCTGGCGGTCCACGCCTATGGCGTGGCGCGCATCCTCGAGAGCGAGGCGGCGGTGACCGAGGCGCTGGCCCGCCTGACCCGGACCATGGAAGAGGGGCTGGCGCCCAAGCCGCCCTGGACCCTGGCCGAGATCGCGGCGCCGAGCCTGAGGGCGCTCAAGCGCGGCATCGTCGCCTTCGAGATCGAGATCGAACGCCTCGAGGGCAAGCGCAAGCTCAACCAGAACCGCACGGCCGCGGACCGCGCCGGCGTGATCCGGGCGCTCGAGACGAGCGGCGAGCCGGGCGGCCTGGCGGTGGCGCATCTGATGCGCCGGCTCGACTGATCGCCGGCCGGCCTCCACCGCTGCGCGAGAGCCGCCGCCTAATCACCTGAACCGCAAGGCCTGTGACGGATTGGCAGGGTGTCGTATTTGCGCTAGTGCTGGTCGTCGGGGCACAAGCTCGCCGAGCGTGCGAAAACTACTTGACGCCCAGCGGGCCGTCAGGCGTTTGCTTAAGCAGGCGATCAGGGGTTTGGTAGGAAGCCACCATGTCCGACAATGACGATCTCGACCTCCGCTCGCTCGACGACGCCGAGCTCGTCAAGCAGATGCAGGACGACCTCTACGACGGCCTCAGGGAGGAGGTCATGGAGGGCGTCAACATCCTGCTCGAGCGCGGCTGGCAGCCCTACGACGTCCTGACCAAGGCGCTGGTCGCCGGCATGACGATCGTCGGCATCGACTTCCGGGACGGCATCCTGTTCGTGCCCGAGGTCCTGCTCGCCGCCAACGCCATGAAGGGCGGCATGGCGATTCTGCGCCCGCTGCTCGCCGAGACCGGGGCGCCCTCGGTCGGCAAGATGGTGATCGGCACGGTCAAGGGCGACATCCACGACATCGGCAAGAACCTGGTCTCGATGATGCTCGAGGGTGCGGGCTTCGAGGTCATCGACCTCGGCATCAACTGCGCGGTCGAGAAATACCTGGACGCGCTCGAGCAGCATAAGCCGGACATCCTCGGCATGTCGGCGCTGCTGACCACGACCATGCCCTACATGAAGGTCGTGATCGACACGCTGAAGGAAAAGGGCCTGCGCGACGACTACATCGTGCTGGTCGGCGGCGCGCCGCTGAATGAGGCCTTCGCCCAGGCCGTCGGCGCCGATGCCTATTGCCGCGACGCCTCGGTCGCGGTCGAGACCGCCAAGGCCTTCGTGGCGAGACGGCACAACCGCCCGCCGGCCGCGGCGAGCGCCTGAGCGGCCGCAGGCCATGGCGCCCCAGACACCGCCCCAGACACCGCCGAAGACGCTGCTGATCGCCTGCGGGGCGCTCGCCCGCGAGGTGTTGGCGCTGATCGAGATCAATGGCTGGCAGCACATGGAGCTGACCTGCCTGCCGGCCAAGCTGCACAACCGGCCCGAGCAGATTCCTGCCGCGGTGCGCGCCAAGATCCGGGCCGGGCGCCAGCAGTACGAGCGGATCCTGGTGCTGTACGGCGACTGCGGCACCGGCGGCCTGCTCGATCGCGTCCTCGCCGAGGAGGGGATCGAGCGCATCCCGGGCCCGCATTGCTACGCCTTCTACCGCGGGCTCGACCAGTTCCTGGCCGAGCATGACGCCGAGCCCGGCTGCTTCTACCTCACGGACTATCTCGCCCGCCATTTCCAGACCCTGGTGATCAAGGGCCTCGGGCTCGACCGCCATCCCGAGCTGCTGCCGCTCTATTTCGGCAACTACACCAGGCTGATCTATCTCGCCCAGACCGCCGATCCCGGCCTCGAGCGCAAGGCCAAGGCGGCGGCGCTCCGGCTCGGCCTCGCCTACGAGCAGCGCACGACCGGCTACGGCGGGCTCGCCAGCTTCCTCGGCCGGGCCAGCTGACCCCGGCCATGGCCGAGCTGATCCTCGTCTGCTGGCGCGACATCCCTGCCCAGGTGATCGTCAAGGCCGGCCGCCGGAGCGCCAAGCGGGTGCTGGGCGAGCGCTTCCAGGAGGCGATCGACCGGGCGGCGATGCGCGCGGGCCTGCGCGAAACCGACGCCTATCTCGGCGAATGGCGGCGCACCGTCGCGCCTGCCGTGGGCGACGAGCTCGAGGCCGGGGCCGACGCCGCGGCCGCCCGCATCGATGCCGACTACCCACCCGAGCGTCTGCGCGCGCTGGTCGCCAATGGCGGCCTCGAGCCGGCAGCCGAAGGAAGCTCCGCATGACCGATACCGTCGTCAGCTCGGCCACGCGCGAGGTGGTGATCGGCTTCGAGCGGCCGTTCTGCATCATCGGCGAGCGGATCAACCCGACCGGGCGCAAGAAGCTCGCGGCCGAGATGGCGGCCGGCGATTATTCCACGGTCGAGGCGGATACGCTCGCCCAGGTCGCGGCCGGCGCCCACATGCTGGACGTCAACGCCGGCATCCCGCTCGCCGACGAGCCGAAGATCCTGGCCGCGACGATCAAGCTGGTGCAGTCGCTGACCGATCTGCCGCTCTCGATCGACTCTTCGATCGTCGCCGCCCTCGAGGCCGGGCTCGCGGCCTACCAGGGCAAGCCGCTGGTCAACTCGGTGACCGGCGAGGACGAGCGCCTGGAGGCGGTGCTGCCGCTGATCAAGAAATACGGCGCCGCGGTGGTCGCGATCTCCAACGACGAGACCGGTATTTCCGAAGATCCGGACGTCCGCTTCGAGGTCGCCAAACGGATCGTCGAGCGCGCCGCCGATCACGGCATCAAGCACAGCGACATCGTGGTCGATCCCCTGGTCATGCCGGTCGGCGCGCTCGGTCAGGCCGGCCGCTCGGTGTTCCACCTGATCCGGCGCCTGCGCGAGGAGCTCAAGGTCAACACCACCTGCGGCGCCTCCAACATCGCCTTCGGCCTGCCCAACCGGCACGGCCTGAACGCGAATTTCCTGGCGATGGCGATCGGCGCCGGCATGACCTCGGCGATCTTGAACCCCTTGCACGCCGAGGAGACCGCGGCGATCCTCGGCGCCGACGTGCTGATGGGCCACGACCGCGACTGCCGGCGCTGGCTCAAGGCATTCCGCGAGCCCCAGGCCGAGGGCGAAGGCAGCGGCCGCGAGCGCCGCCGCCGCCGGGGGTGAGCGCGCCCGAACTTGCGAAGAGGCTAGCAAAGTGCCAACTACGGCCAGGCAGAACGGAACGAGACCGCCATGGCCCTGATGCTGAGCCGGCTGTACGACGCCTTGCGCTTGGCCAATGTGCCGGAGGACAAAGCGCGTGAGGCGGCCGAGGAAGTCGCGACCTATGAACAACTCAAGAGCGACCCCTACCTCCTGAAGTGGATGGTCGGCGTGCTCATTGCCATCGTTCTGGGAGTTTTCTGGATGCAGTGGCAGACGATCGCTCGGCTGGGCGATCTTCAGGGTGGGCTCAGCGGCATGCAGGCCAACCTGACCAACCTTCAAGCACAGTCGACCCGGCTTGATGAAAGATTCACCGGGTTCCAAGGACAGATCGCGGGAGTTGAGAGTCGCCTCGGCAATGTCGAGAGTCGGCTGACCGGCGTCGAAAGTCGCCTGGGCGGCGTCGAGGGCCGCCTCGACGCGATCGACGGCAGACGTTCGAAGCCGTGACCATCGGCTGGGCGCCGGACCCGACGCCCGGCAGCGCGATCACCAATGCCTGAGCATGTCCCGCAATTGACCGAGACCGCGCTCGTGGTCTTCACGCCGTCGGGCAAGCGCGGCCGCTTCGCGCTCGGCACGCCGCTGCTCGAGGTCGCGCGCGCGCTCGGGGTCGACGTCGATTTGGTGTGTGGCGGGCGGGGCTTGTGCGGGCGCTGCCAGGTGACGATCGCCGAGGGCGAGTTCGCCAAGCATGGCATCCGCTCGGCGCGCGACCACGTCTCGCCATTCGGCGAGGTCGAGCGGAGCTACCGCGGGCGGCGCCGGCTCGGGGCCGAGGGCCGGCTCAGCTGCCAGGCGAAGCTGCTCGGCGACGTCGTGGTCGACGTCCCGGCCGAGAGCCAGGTCCACAAGCAGGTCGTGAGAAAGCGCGCCGAGGTCCGGGCGATCGAGATCGACCCCGTGGTCCGGCTGCACTACGTCGAGGTCGCCGAGCCCGACATGGAGCATCCGAGCGGCGATCTCCAGCGTCTGCAGGAGGCGCTCGCGCGAGCAGTGGCAGCTGGGCGAGCTGACCTGCGATCTGCGCATGCTGCAAAGCCTGCAGAAGGCGCTTCGCCAGGGCGCCTGGAAGGTCACCGCGGCGATTCATTCGGGCAACCGGATCATCGCGGTCTGGTCGGGCTTTCGCAATCGCGCCTACGGCCTCGCGGTCGACGTCGGCTCGACCACGATCGCGGGCCACCTCTGCGATCTCGCGAGCGGCGAGGTGGTCGCCTCGGCCGGGCTCATGAACCCGCAGATCCGGTTCGGCGAGGATCTGATGAGCCGGGTCTCCTACGTGATGATGAACCCGGGCGGCGAGCGCGAGATGACCCGGGCAGTCCGGGAGGCGATCGCGAGCCTGGTCGGCCAGGTTGCGGTCGAGGCCAAGATCGACCCGCGCGAGATCCTGGAGCTGACCTTCGTCGGCAACCCGATCATGCATCACCTGCTGCTCGGGATCGACCCGACCGAGCTCGGTGGCGCGCCGTTCGCGCTGGCGACCAACGAGGCGATCACGCTGTGGGCGACCGAGCTCGATCTGCTCGGCGTGCACCCCAACGCGCGGGTTTACGTTCTGCCCTGCATCGCCGGCCACGTCGGCGCCGATACCGCGGGCGTGCTGCTGTCCGAGACGCCGCATCTGGCCGACGAGATGACGCTGATCGTCGACGTCGGCACCAACGCCGAGATCGTGCTCGGCAACCGCGAGCGGCTGCTCGCCGCCTCCTCGCCGACCGGGCCGGCGTTCGAGGGCGCCCAGATCTCCTGCGGCCAGCGGGCGGCACCCGGCGCGATCGAGCGGGTCCGGATCGATCCCCTGACCCTCGAGCCGCGGTTCAAGGTGATCGGCTCCGACCTCTGGTCCGACGATCCGGGCTTCGCCGCGGCGACCCGCACGATCGGCGTCACCGGCATCTGCGGCTCCGGGATCATCGAGGCTCTGGCCGAGATGTTCCTCGCCGGCATCCTGCGCCGCGACGGCATCATCGATGGCACGCTCGCCGTCCGCAGCCCCAGGATCCAGGCCGACGGCCGGACTTTCTCCTATCTGCTGCGCGCCGGCGAGCCGGAGCTGCGCATCCTGCAGACCGACGTGCGCGCGATCCAGCTCGCCAAGGCCGCGCTCTACGCCGGCGCCCGGCTGCTGATGGACCATCTGGGCATCGAGCGGGTCGAGCGGATCACGCTCGCCGGCGCCTTCGGCAGCCACATCGACGTCAAATACGCCATGGTGCTCGGCCTGATCCCGGACTGCGATCTCGCCAAGGTCGGCTCGGCGGGCAACGCCGCCGGCACCGGCGCCCGGATCGCCCTGCTCAACCGGGCGGCGCGGACCGGGATCGAGCGCCTGGTCAAGCGGATCGAGAAGATCGAGACCGCGGTCGAGCCGCGCTTTCAGGAGCATTTCGTCGACGCCATGGCGATCCCGCATGGCCGCGCGCCCTTCCCTCACCTGGCCGCGGTCGTCGACCTGCCCGAGGTCGGCTCGGCCAGCCCGCTGCCGCCCGGTGATCGCCCGCAGCGCCGCAGGCGGCGGGCCTGATCCGCGGGCCTTGACCCGATTCTCACGTCGCGTCGACGGTTAATCCCTTCCGCTTCGCCCGCGCTTACGGCAAGTTACGACCGCAATGAGACGGTATGAGCATCCGAAGGCCATGCAACGAGGGGTGAGGTCGGGGACGCCGGGCCCGGGGAGCGCCGGTCCGCGCCAGGCTGGACCATCATGAACGAGCGACCGGACTTCCCGTCGCTCTATCGGCCGTTCGCGGTCACGCCCGAGCTGGACCCCTTCGAGCGCTGCATCAACGTCGCCGGCGACGGCGCCGAAGCCGGCACGCTGCTCTGGAGCATCGGCCAGGAGGCCTGCGAATGCGCCGTGGTGCTGGCGCCGGAGCAATCGCTCGAAGCGTCGCTGCCGGTCGTGATGGTCGCCATGCTGGCGCTCGGCGACGCGCTCGGCAGCCTGGTGCCGCCGCTGGTCGCGGTGACCTTCGGCTGGCCGGACCGGCTGGAGGTCAACGGCGGCGTGGTCGGCGGCGTGCGCATGGCGAGCGCGCCGACCGAGGCCTCGAGCGCGGCGCCGGACTGGCTGGTGATCGGCTTCGGGGTGGCGCTGCGCGGTCCCTGGGGCGAAGGCGAGCCCGGCGACGACGTGCACCGGACCACGCTCGCCGACGAGGGCTGCGGCGAGGTCGAGACGATCGACCTTTTGGAGGCTTTCGCGCGCCATTTCCTGGCCTGGATCAACCGTTGGCAGGAAGATGGCGTCGGCCCGGTCCAGCAGGCCTGGATGAGCCGCGCGACCGGCCTCGGCAAGCCGATCGAGGTCGAGGTCGGCGGCCACAAGCGCCAGGGGACCTTCGCCGGCCTGACCGAGAGCGGCGCCATGCGCCTGGTCAAGGAGGGCGTGACCCAGACCATCTCGCTCGAGGAGGCGATGCGCGTGCCGAGCTGGTCGGTCTAGGGCGGCGACGCGCGCGGCCGCCGATCCGGCCCCGGTCGCGGGATGCGAACAGGATGCGCTTCCTCAGGACCATCCGCCTGGACGCCTCGGACGAGCAGGTGTTCGAGCGCGCGGCCGCCGCCGGCGAATGGGCGGTGCCGGGCGCCTTCGCGTTCGCCCACACGCCGCCCGAGGAGCTGCGCGCCAAGACCGGTCAGGCCTTCGCCCATGGTTTCCTCGGCACCGACAGCTTCGGCTGGTCGACCCTGGTGGCGGTCGCCAACGCCACACCCGCCGACCTCGAGGCGGTGACCGAGGCGCTGGCGCGTCACTTCGTCGAGTGCTACGGCGCGCCCTCGATCGAAGCCGCGCGGCCGGCGGCCGGCGCCGAGACGGCCTTCGCCCGGAGCCTCTGCGAACCGCCGGTCAATACCCTGATCGCCGTCGAGCGGGCGCTCGGGCCGGACGGGATCGTCGAGCGCTTCCGGACCCTCGAGCCGCTCGCCGGCGGCCGCCATGCCAGGATCTGGTCGATCGCCCCCGACGACCCTGGCGGCGAGGACGCCGGAGGCCCCGCAAGCCGTGCCTGACTTCTGGCGTTCCTCGGGCTATCGCCTGGTCGAGGTCGACGCTGACGGTCGGCTGCGGCCGGGCGACGATTTTCTGCGCGCGTTCCTGCTCCGGCCGGAGATCCTGCCGGTCGCGGACTCCTGCCCGGCGGAATTGGCCCTGCACGAGGCGCTGCTCGCCGATCCGCGCCTGCCGGTCGCCGCGGCGCGCCTGGCGGCGCTGGCCGACCCGGACGCGCGCGACAACTACCGGACCCTGCTCGCCTTTCGCGATCGCCTGCTCGCCCGTCCGAGCCTCGAGGCCGCCTATCTCGATCTGGTGCGCCACGATACCGCCGGCATCCCGGGCCTGTTCCTCGATCAGCTGGTCCACGTCATTCTCCGCCACTCGGCTCGGCGATTGCCCCGATCCGCTCCGGCTGCGCGCGGCCGAGCTTTTGTTTCGCGAGCAGAAGGTCACGATCCGGGATGGCGCCGTCATGCTGGCCGACGACGAGACCGTCGAGCTGCGGGCGGCGGCCGCGGGCCGCCTCGGGCTCGCCCCCGAGGCCTCGCTCGCGCGCCTGCTGGAGCCCGGCGAGGCGCCGGTCCGGAGCGTCGAGCTGGACGTGCTCGACGAGGCCAATGCCGGGCTCTACTGGGACCGCTCCGACCGCTTCGACATGCGTGCTCGACCTCGGCTTCACCCGGCCGGGGCTGGACGCGCTCTGCCGGGTGCTCGAGGCCTGGGTCCGGCATTTCACGGGCGCCGCCGTCGCGATCCAGCCGGTCCAGCAGATCCGGGACGAGCGCTGGGTCTGGCACGTCGGGCTGGACGCCGAGGCGAGCGCCCTTCTGAACGATCTCTGGGCGGGCCAGACGGTCGAGGACGCCAGGCGGGCGCAGCTGTTGTCGCTGTTCCGGCTGGAATTCCGCGATCCCGACGACATGTTGCCGAGAGTGCGCGGCCGCCCGGTCTATCTCGGCCTCGCCATGACCGGCGCCCGGCGGCTCAAGCTCAAGCCGCAGAACCTCTTGGTCAACCTGCCGCTCGCCGGCACCGGCTGAGCGCGATGGAGGCGATCACGATGAACGAGGACGTGTTCAACATGAGCCTGCGCAAGTTCCTGAAGAAGGTCGGCGTGACCTCGCAGCGCGAGATCGAGAAGGCGGTCCGCGAGGCGACTCGACAAGGGCGACCTCAAGGGCGACGAGACCCTGGATGCCCAGGTCACGATCAAGATCGGCGGCATCCAGCTCACCGAGACCATCGACGGCCGGATCGAGCTCGCGTAGTCAGGCATCGAAAGGGAGATACTGCCATGGCCAAGCCCGTGGTCTACGGACCCGCGTACAGCACCTATGCCCGCACCGTTCGCCTCGCGCTCGAGGAGAAAGGCGTCGACTACGACCTGGTCGAGGTCGACCTTCTGGCCGGGGCGTCGCAGACGCCCGAGCATCTCGCCCGGCAGCCGTTCGGCAAGGTGCCGGCGTTCGAGCACGACGGCTTCGCGCTCTACGAGACCGACGCGATCACCCGCTACGTCAACGAAGCCTTCCCGGGCGCCGACCTGGTGCCGGCGGACATCAAGAGCCGCGCCCGGATGGCCCAGGCGATCAACATCATCGGCGGCTACGCCTACCCCTGCCTGATCATGCAGATCTTCATGCAGCGCGCGATCATGCCGATGATCGGCAACCCCACCGACGAGGGCGCGATCGCCGCAGCGCTGCCCAAGGCCGAGACCGCCGCTCAAGGCGCTCGAGCAGCTGATCGACGGCAACCCCTATCTCGCGGGCGACCGGTTGAGCCTCGCCGATTTGCTGCTGATCCCGATCTACGATTACATCACGCAGATCCCCGAGGGCCAGAAGCTGCTCGAGGCGACCCCCAACCTTCGGGGCTGGTGGGATCGGGTGCGGACCCGGCCGAGCGTCGCCAAGACCAAGCCCGCGCTCGGCTAGCGTCGCCAGACCCCAGCCCCGCGACCCGAGCCCCGCGTCCATGGCATCCGCGCCCGCAGCCTTCCTCGACCGGCCGGTCGCGCGCGGCCTGGCGTTGCTGGTCTTCCTCGGCTGCGCCGGCGCGCTCGTCTGGCTGGAGCGCGCGCGGCTGTTCCCGCCGGAGGTCGCGGCCAACGACCCGGTCGCGCTCTGCATCGCCGAGCGCTCGGCGCAGATCGACGACCTGGTGGCGAACGGCCGGATCCAGTCCGGGCAGGCCGAGCTGTTCAAGGCCCGGGTCCGCGAGCTGTGCGGGACCGCCGGCGCGCCCGCG
Source organism: uncultured Alphaproteobacteria bacterium (assembly GCA_963730195.1). Lineage (GTDB taxonomy): Bacteria > Pseudomonadota > Alphaproteobacteria > Geminicoccales > Geminicoccaceae > DATAOG01. The sequence continues at coordinate 37,113 of CAVSRN010000049.1, read as the reverse complement.
CCCAAGCCACCGGGCTGAGCTGCGCTCGATGCTCGAGGTCGGGATCCGCACCGCGACCGCGGCCGATGCCGCGACCATCGTCCGGCTGATCCGGGCGCTCGCCGACTACGAGAACCTGAGCGGCGAGGTCCGGATCAGGGAGGCCGACGTGCTGCGCGACGGCTTCGGCGAGCGGCCCTGCTTCGAGTGCCTGATCGCCGAACAGGGCGATCAGGCGGTCGGCTTCGCGCTCTTCTATCCCACCTACTCGACCTTCGCGGGCCGGCCCGAGCTCTGGGTCGAGGATTTCTTCGTGGTCGAGGCGGCGCGCGGCCAGGGGGTCGGCCGCCAGCTCATGGCGCGGCTCGCGGCGCAGGCACTCGAGCGCGGCTGCCCGCATCTGGCGCTCTCGGTGCTGCACTGGAACCCGGCGCGCGACTTTTACCGGCGCCTGGGCTTCGCGCATGCTCAGGACTGGCTGCCCTACCGGCTCGATGGCGACGGCCTGCGCGGGCTCGCCACCGAGGACGCCTGAGCGATGCCACGCGGACCCCGATGCCGGACGCTCTGAGCTTCGAGGCGGCCGAATACCAGAGCCGTCTCGCCGCGGTCCGCGCACGCATGGCCGGGCAGGAGCTCGAGGTCTGCCTGATCTCGACGCCCGAGAACATCTTCTATCTGACCGGGCTCGATCACTGGGGCTATTTCGCGCCCCACGTCCTCCTGGTCCCGGCCGCAGGCGAGCTGGTGCTCGTGACCCGGGCGATGGAGCGGGTGACCATCGCGCGCCAGGTGCGCAACGCCCGCTTCGAGGGCCACGCCGACCACGAGACCGCGGCCGATGTGGCGGTTCAGCTGCTGAGCGGGCAGCGCCGCGCCCGGATCGGCATCGAGACCTGGTCGGCTGGCCTGCCGTTCGGGCTCGCCGAGAGCCTGATGCAGCGCCTGCCGGACGCGAGCTGGCATGACGTGACCGGCCTGGTCGACGGCCTCCGGCTGATCAAGAGCCCGGCCGAGCAGGCCTGCATGCGCGCGGCCGCCCGGGTCTCGGATGCCGCGATGACCGGCGCGATCGAGGCGATCCGGGGTGGTGCCAGCGAGCGCTCGGTCGCGGCCGAATGCCAGCGCGCGATGATCGAAGCGGGCGGCACCTACCCGGGCTTCGGGCCGTTCATCCGCGGCAGCGCACGGCTCGGCGAGGAGCACACGACCTGGGGCGACACGGTGCTCGCCGCCGGCGATTGCGTCCTGCTCGAACTGTCCGGCTGCATCCGGCGCTACCACGCGCCGCTCGGGCGCCTGGTCTTTCTCGGCTCGGCGCCGCCCGCCACGGAACGCATGGCCAAGATCTGCCTCGAGGCGTTCGACGCCGTGCTCGAGGCGCTCCGCCCGGGGCGCGCTCGCCCGCGAGGTCTACGCCGCCTGGCAACAGGTGGTCGACGCCGCCGGCCTCGTCCACTACCGCCGCCACCATTGCGGCTACCTGGTCGGGATCGGTTTTCCCCCAAGTTGGACCGGCGGCAACCAGGTCACGGGCCTCCGCCACGACAGCGACCTCGTGATCGAGACCGGCATGACCTTCCACATCCTGTCCTGGCTGATGGGCACCGGCCGGGGCGACTACTTCGTCTCCGACACCGTCCTGCTCAGCGACACCGGCCCCGAGATCCTGACCACCGCGCCCCGGCAGCTGGCGGTGCGTCAGGACGGCTGACCGTCGCTGCCGTTGCCGCCGCGTTCGGCCGCGAGCCTGGCGCGGGCGGCTTCGATCTCGGCGCGCTCGCGGAGGTAGTCGTCGGTCGTCCGGGTCTTGGGGCGCGGGCCGGCGGTGAAGGGGTTGTCGGGCACCTCGAACTGCACGATCACCCGGCAGTCGTCGCACATCCTCATCCGATCGACGGCCGCGGAATCCATGTACATCCAATTCTTTGCACCGAGTTTCTCGATGATTTTCTCAATTGAGGCCTTGGCTCCGAACGGCTTGCCGCAGCGGATGCACTCGAACGGCGCCTCCTGCTTGATCGGGATCGGCTGGCGCGCTTCGTCGGTGAAGTTGAGGCGCGGCTCGAGCTTGATCACATGCTCGGGGCAGGTGTTGGCGCACAGCCCGCACTGGACGCAGGCATCCTCGAGAAAACGCAGCTCCGGGCGCTCGGGGTTGTCCTGGAGCGCGCCGGTCGGGCAGGCGCCGACGCAGGCGAGGCACAAGGTGCAGCCATCGGTGTCGACCACGACCCGGCCGAACGGTGCGCCCGCCGGCAGCGGCAGCTGGTCGACCGGTGCCGGCGCCGCCGCATGCAGCTCCTGGAGCGCCAGACGCAGCAGCGAGCGCTTGCCGCCCATCGGCAGGAAGCTCGCGGCCGGCATCCGGCCCGCCGGTGGCGCCTCGAACAGGCGCGCCTCGACCGCGTCCGGGTCGTCGTCCAGCACCAGCTCGAGCCGACCCTGGCCATAGCCGAGCCCGCCGAGCACCGCCTCGGCATAGCCGAGCTGCGCCTCGAGCCCGGCGAGCTCGTCGCGCCGCTTGGGCGGCACCAGCACCAGGAGGCGCTCGGCACCATAGGCGAGCGCGCCGAGGATCGCGTCCAGGCCGAGCTGGGTCACCTCGTTGAGCGCAAACGGCAGCACGTTCGCGGGCAGGCCGCGGCCGAAGCGGCTCATGAGCGAGATCAGCTCGCTGCCGTGCGCCTCGTCGTGGACCAGGAGCGCGGGGCGCTCCCCGCCACTTTGCCGGTAGGTGGTCAAAAGCGTGCGCAGGCGCTCCAGAATCGTGCCCGCCGGCGGAAAGGCGTAGGCCGCGGCGCCGGTCGGGCAGACGCTGTGGCAGGCGCCGCAGCCGCCGCAGAGGAACGGGTCGACCCTGACCACGTCGCCGGCCGGCTCGATCGCGGCCGCCGGGCAGACCTCGAGGCAGCGGGTGCAGCCGGTGCGCTGGCTCCGGGAATGGGCGCAGAGTTCGGCCTCGAACTGGACGTAGCGGGGCTTCTCGAACTCGCCGACCAGATCGGTGAGGTCGAACAGCGCCCGCTGGACCGCCGCGGGATTGCCGGGGTCGGGCCGGAAGTAGCCATCGCGCCTGGCATGCGCCGGGAACAGAGGCGCCGCGCCGCTGAGGTCGAGGATCAGGTCGAAACGGGTCGCGACCCCATCCCTCGCCCGCTCGAAGGCGAGCGCTGCGCGCGACGAGACCACCGCCTGGCCGAAGTCGTCGAGGGTCAGCTCGAAGGCGCCGAGGTGGCCCGCGGCCTGCGTCACCCGGCCCCGGAAGATCGACAGGTCCATCGTGCGTGGTGGGATCACCTCGGCCGACCCGGTCAGGATCACGGTGACCGAGAGCCGGGAGGCCAGCTGCTTCGCCGCCTCGAGCGCCTGCTCGTCCTGCCCGTAGATCAGGCATTCGCCGGCCGACTTCAGGGTCACGCTCGAGCTCGGCGGCACGTCGAGCGCGGCCTCGGCGAGCAGGGCGGCGATCTTGGGCAGCGCCTGTGGCCCCTGCTCGGCCCAGCCCGCGCGCTCGCGGAGGTTGACATAGGCGACCTCGGTCTCAGGCCCGAGCTCGGCGCGCACCTCCTCGAACCGCGGCGCCTCCTGGGTGCAGCCGACCAGCAGCGGCGCGCCGGTCGCGACCGCCTCCTGAAAGCGTGCGAGCTGCGCCCGGCAGAGCTGGGTGTGGACCTCGGGCGCGTCGCCCCTGGCCGCGCAGGCCCGGGCCAGCGCCCCGCCGTCCAGCGCCATGCTGACCTCGCAGTTGCAGACCAGCAGCCGCTTGCCGTTGAGTTCCATGGGTTTGCTCGTACACTCCTCGATCTTCGTCTTAAGCATTGTCGCAGCCAAACCCCTGGCCATGCAAGGCCAGTGCGGTTGCGGCGGTGCCATCGCAGGAGGGCCAAGCCTTGGCACGCGACCATCATCCCGATTGCCTGGTGCAGACCGACTGGCTGGCGGCGCATCTCGATGATCCCGAACTTCGGGTCTTCGACTGCACGACCCATCTCCGGCCGGCGGCGCCGGACGAGGGTGTGCCCTACCATCCCGAAGCCGGGCGCGCCGACTACGAGGCTGGCCACATCCCGGGCGCCGGCTTCCTCGACCTGCCGGGCGAGCTGTCGCGCCAGGACGCGGCGGTCAACTTCATGATGCTGCCGCCGGCGGCGTTCGCGGCGGTCATGTCGCGCCACGGCATCGGCGAGGGCACCCGCGTCGTGCTCTACAGCCGCGAGCGCGCGATGTGGGCGACCCGCGCCTGGTGGATGCTGCATGCCATGGGCTTCGAGGCGGCCGCGGTGCTCGATGGCGGCTTCGACAAATGGCTGGCCGAAGGCCGTCCGGTCAGCAGCGAGCCCTGCCGCTATCCGCCCGCGACCTTCACGCCGCGCCCGCGCCCGGAGCTGTTCGTCGACCGAGCCGCGGTCCTCGCGGCCCTCCACGAGCCCGGCGTCCGCCTGGTCAACACGCTGAGCGAGGCGGACTTCAAGGGCGAGGAGCCGTCCCGCTACGGCCGCCCGGGCCGGATTCCCGGGAGCGTCAACCTGCCCTGGCCCACCCTGACCGACGCCGAGAGCCACCGCTTCGTCGCGCTCGAGGACGCGGCGCAGCGGATCGACGCCATCGGCGCGCCCGCGGCCGAGCGGATCGTCTGCTATTGCGGCGGCGGCATCTCGGCGACCATGGGCCTCTTCCTCCTGCACCGCCTGGGCTACGCCAACCTCGCCCTCTACGACGCGTCGATGGCCGAGTGGGCGCGCGACCCGGACCTGCCGATCGAGCGCGGCTGAAAGCGGCCGGCTAGTCGATCGCGGCGAGGTCCGCGATCACCTGGTCGAGCGACGGGCGGGCGCTCGCCCATTGCTCCAGCGAGGTCCGCCCGAGCGGCGTCGCGGCGACGAATGCGTAGAGCGCGGCCGCGCCCTCGAAGGTCAAGGGCGTCAGGCCCGCGGCCGCGAAGGTCTTGGCGATCTCGTCCATCTCGCCAACCCAGCGATGCGCCTTCGGCACCATGGCCGGGATGCTCCGCTGCATCCGCTCGAGCATCGCGGCCTGGCTCAGCGCCAGCTCCGCTTCCAGGGCCTCGCTCACGCCCAGCCGCTCGGCGGCCACCCTGAGCTCGGTCATGATCGCCGTCGTGCCCTTGGTCAGCGCCGCGTAGCACATCTTGACCGCGGACGCGTCGCCCGCCCGCTCGCTGATGACCCGCACGTCCAGGCCGTAGTCCCGGAGCACCGCGAAGTCGCGGGCCGCGGCCCCCGAGGCGTAAAAACGCGTGCCGGCGGCGGCCGGCTTGGGCGGCGGACCGATGATCCCGGCATCGACGAAGCGGGCGCCCGCGGCCTCGACCATGGCGCCGACCCGGCGCGCGGTCTCGGGCGCGATCGCGTTGCAATCGACGTAGAGGAGATCGGCTGCCGGTCGCGCGGACCGCGGCCGCGATCCGCGCCGCCAGCGCCTCCGCCTGCGCCGGCACCAGGATCGACAGGAGCACGTCGGCCGCGCGCACCAGCGCCGCGTCATCGGCGAGGTCCTCGATGCCGGCTTCGGCAGCCAGCGCCCGGGTCCGCTCGCTCCGCCCGGCGAGGCAGGTGACCACCCGCAGCCCCTTGGCCTTGAGCACGGCGCCGACGCTGTGGCCCATGTCGCCCGGCGCCATGATCGCGATGGTCGGGGTTGCCATCGTCATGCCTCCTCGAGGTCGACCCGGCGGTCGACAAGGGGGGCAGTTTGCCAGATGATGCCCCGAGGTCCATCCCCAATCGGCGAGGAGTGCTTTGAGCGAGCCTTTCCGGATCACGACCCGGCTCGATCTCGAGGCCGACGGCAAGCAGTTCGGCAGCTTCGACGTGCCGCATTCGTCCAACGAGTTCGGCCTGGGGCGCCCTGCGCGTGCCGATGATCGTGATCAGGCACGGCCGCGGCCCGACCCTGCTCTTCACCGGCGGCAATCACGGCGACGAGTACGAAGGGCCGATCGCGCTCATGAAGCTCGCCCGCGCGCTCGAGCCCCAGGCGATCCAGGGCCGCCTGATCCTGCTGCCGGCGCTCAACCTGGCGGCCGTGCTGGCCGGGACCCGGGTCTCGCCGATCGACCAGGTCAACATGAACCGCGCTTTCCCGGGCGACCCGCGCGGCACCCCGACCCTGATGATCGCGGACTACGTCCGCAGGCGGCTGCTGCCGATCTGCGATGCCGTGATCGACCTGCATTCCGGCGGCAAGACGCTCAACTTCGTGCCGTTCTGCGGCATGCACGTCCTGCCCGAGCCGGCGCAGATGGCGGCGACCAGGGCGGCGCTGCTGGCGTTCGCCGCCCCGCTGAGCCTCGTGATCCAGGAGTTCGACGTGGCCGGCATGCTGGACACCGCGGTCGAGGAGCTGGGCAAGCCCTTCCTGTTCACCGAGCTCGGCGGCGGCGGCACCGCGACCGCGGCGACCGTGGCGATCGCCGAGCGCGGCATCTCGAACCTGCTCCGCCATTTCGGCCTGATCGAAGGCTCGGTCGAGCCCGGGCCGACCCGTCTGATGCACAGCCCGGATTCGTCCTGGTTCGTGATCGCCGACGATCGCGGCATCCTCGAGTTCCTGGTCGATCTCGGCGCCAGGGTCGAAGCCGGTCAGCCGGTTGCCCAGATCCACAATGTCGAGCAGCCGGCGCGGGCGCCTGCGGTCTACGCCGCGGGTCAGAGCGGTATGCTGATCGGTCGCCATGCGCCCGGCCTGATCAAGCCCGGCGATTGTCTCGCCGTGCTCGCGACCGACTATGGACGCGGCTGATGGCGGAGATCACCCAGAGGACGATCTGGCAGGCGCGCCAAGCGATCGCACCCTTCATCCGAAGGACGCCGCTGGTTCGCTCCGAGACGCTCAGCGGGCGCCTTGGCCAGAACGTCCATCTCAAGCTCGAGACCCAGCAGCAGACCGGTGCCTTCAAGCTGCGTGGCGCCACCAACCGGATGCTCCAGCTGGATGAGGTCGAGCGCGAGCGCGGTGTGGTCGCGGTCTCGACCGGCAACCACGCCCGCGCGGTCGCCCATGCGGCGCGCGCCCAGGCCATTCCCGCGGTCGTCTGCATGTCGCCGCTGGTGCCGCAGAACAAGGTCGAGGCGGTGCAGGCGCTCGGCGCCGAGGTCCAGATCGTCGGGCGCAACCAGGACGAGGCCGAGGTGGTCGCCAAGCAGCTCGCGGCCGAGCGCGGCCTGACCTTCGTCTCGCCGTTCGATGACCCGCTCGTGATCGCCGGCCAGGGCACGATCGGGCTCGAGCTGCTCGAGGACCTGCCGGCGCTCGACTGTGTGCTGGTGCCGCTCTCGGGCGGCGGCCTGATCGGCGGCATCGCGCTCGCGCTCAAGAGCGCCGATCCTAAGATCCGGGTGATCGGCGTCTCGATGGAGCGCGGGCCGGCGATGGCCCTGAGCCTCGCTGCCGGCCGCCCGGTCGCGGTCGAGGAGGAGGCGAGCCTCGCCGATTCCCTGGGCGGCGGCATCGGTCTCGACAACCGCTACACCTTCGCGCTGGTGCGTGATCTGGTCGACGAGACCGTCCTGGTCAGCGAGGCCGAGATCGCGGCCGCGATGCGCCACTGCTACTGGCAGGAGCGCCAGATCGTCGAGGGTGGTGCCGCGGTCGGGGTCGCGGCCCTGCTCGCCGGCAAGACCGCGCCGCCCGGGGACCATCTCGTGGTGCTCCTGAGCGGCGGCAACGTCGACATGCAGCGCTTCACCGAGATCGTGACCGCTCCGGACTGAGGGCAGCGCGGGTGGCGATCAGGGTCCTGACCGAGGCCGAGCTTCGCCAGTGCCTGCGGCTCGATCTCGAGCTGATCGATGCGATCGCGGCCGCGTTCACCGCGCTTGCCTCCGGTCGCGTGGTGATGCCCCCGGTCCTGCACATGGCGCTGCCCGAGGCGAACGGCGAGGTCGACGTCAAGACCGCCTGGCTGCCGGGGCTGCCGAGTTTCGCGCTCAAGGTCAGCCCGGGCTTCTTCGACAACCCCAAGCGCGGCCTACCGAGCCTGTCCGGCATGATGATGCTGCTGTCGGCCGAGACCGGCCGGCTCGAGGCGCTGCACCTGGACAACGGCTGGCTCACCGACCTCAGAACTGCGGCGGCCGGTGCGGTCGCCGCCCGGCATCTGGCGCCCGCCGATGCCAGGGTCGCGGGTGTGCTCGGCGCCGGCACCCAGGCGCGCTTCCAGATCGAGGCGCTGACCCTGGTCCGGCCGATCGAGCGGGTGCTGGTGTTCGCGCGCGATGGCGCCAGGGCCGAGGCCTATGCCGATGACATGGCCGACCGGCTCGGCCTCGACGTGCTGCCGGTCGCGAGTCCCGAGCGGCTGGTGCTGGAGGCGGACGTCGTGGTCACCGCGACCCCTTCGCGCTCACCCCTGGTGGTCGCCGACTGGCTGCATCCCGGTCTGCACATCACCGCGATCGGCGCCGATGCGCCGGACAAGAACGAGCTCCACCCCGGGGTCCTGGCGCGCGCCGACCGCCTGGTCTGCGACAGCCGCGCCCAGTGCGCCCGCCAGGGCGAGCTACACCACGCGCTGACCGCGCACCCCGACCTCGAGGTGACCGAGCTCGGCGAGCTCACCGCCGGCCGCCAGCCCGGCCGCCAGAGCGCCGACCAGGTCACGGTCTGCGACCTCACCGGCACCGGCGTCCAGGACACCGCGATCGCGCTGCTCGCTTATCGCAAGGCGATCGCCGCCGGTTTCGGGACCATGATCGCCAACTGACGGCAACGCCGCTACCTGGGCGGGTTGCTGCGCCTGCCCCGGCGCCGCCGGGGCCGTCTGCGGCTGCATGTTGTCGAAGATCTGCGTGATCCGGGTCATCAGGGTGGGATCGCTCTGCGCCGCCTCGCTGATCTGGCGGTACTCGTCGACCGAGATGCCGTTGGAATGCTCGATCGCGGCGACCAGCTCGCCGTTGGCCTGCTCGCGCAGCTGGGCGGCCTCGGTCTCGTTCTGCGCGCCCTGGATGCGCGGCGTCCACTGCTCGACCAGCTGGTTGACCGCCAGAGCGGCGGTCACGAACAACTCCAGCTTCGCCTGGTCGTACTGCCCCTCGGCCCGTGGCGCGCCGGTCGGCAGCAAAACGAGCGATAAGGCCAGAATCATGGCGCCGCTGGCGCGCCGCAGGATGGAAGTCACAGGAGATCCTTTCCGGACGGGGGGAATTCGAGATCATTCCGCCAACGTGGCGAGGGGCTTGTCTATTCCATGCGCAATTGAATCGGTCGAGGATTTTTCGTGGGCGGCAGCGGCGACGACCATGAGCGGCGGCAGCAATTCATGGCCCTTGCCTTGATCCGGGCGGCCTGCGGCTTTACGCTGGCGGCAACGCGGGGCCACTGGCGCCCGTTGGGTCAACGAATCAGGGAGAGCATCATGCGACCTACCTCTGGCTGGCTTCTCGGCCTCGCCGTGCTCGCGTTCGCCAGCACCGGGGCTCGGGCCGATCTCCTGGACGACGCCAAGGCGTCCGGCAAGATCACGGTCGGCATCGCCAACGAAGCGCCCTATGGCTATCAGACGCCGGACGGCAAGCTGACCGGCGAGGCGCCCGAGATCGCCAAATACATCCTGGGCGAGATGGGCATCAAGGACGTCGAGGCGGTGATCACCGAGTTCGGCTCGCTGATCCCGGGGCTCAAGGCCGGCCGCTTCGACATGGTCGCCGCCGGCATGTTCGTGACCCCGCCGCGCTGCGAGCAGGTCGCGTTCTCCGAGCCGACCTACGGCATCGGCCAGGCGTTTCTGGTCAAGGAGGGCAACCCCAAGGGCCTGAACGACTACACCGACGTAAAGGACAATCCGGACGCGAGCGTGGCGGTCATGGCCGGGGCGATCGAGCGAACCTATGCGCGCGACGCCGGGGTCCCCGACGACCAGGTCATGGTGGTCCCCGACACCGCCGCCGGGACCGCGGCCGTGCAGGCCGGACGGGCCGATGCCTTCGCGCTCACCAGCCTGTCGATCCGCCGGCTCGCCGGCGAGGCGCAGGGCGTCGAGATCGCCGAGCCGTTCGGCGAGGTCGCCGGCCAGAGCGTGGTCGGCCATGGCGCGTTCGCCTTCCGCCCGGAGGACAAGGCGTTCCTCGATGCGTTCAACGAGAAGCTCGCGGCGTTCATCGGCACGCCCGAGCATCTGGCCCTGGTCGAGCCGTTCGGCTTCACCAAGGACGAGCTGCCCCAGAAGACCACCGAGGAGCTCTGCGCCGGCAAGTAGGTCCGATGCGCCGGTCGGTCCGGTCGGAGGCGCGGCCGGCGCTCTACCCTGAAGCCGTCGCGGGAGGATCATGGCCGAGGCAGCCGGGCTGACCAGGCTGGGGTGGCTGAGTTACCGCCACCTGTTCATCTGCGCCCTGCTCAGCTTCGCGGCCGGGCTCGTGGTGGCCAGCTACGCGGGTTTTCGTGACTTCCTGCCGGGGCTTCTGGCGGGTGCCTGGGTCACCATCCAGATCACGGTCGCGGCCTGCGTGCTGGCCGTGGTCTGCGGCCTGCTCGCCGGCCTCGCCAAGCTGTCGCCGCTCCGGCCGCTGCGCTGGTTCGCGATCTCCTATATCGAGCTGTTCCGCGGCACCTCGGCCCTGGTCCAGCTGTTCTGGCTGTTCTACGTGCTGCCCAATTTCGGCGTCACCCTCGACCCGATCCCGGTCGCGATCCTGGCGCTCGGGCTCAACGTCGGCGCTTACGGAGCCGAGGTCGTGCGCGGGGCCGTGCTGGCGGTGCCGCGTGGCCAGTACGAGGCCGCGATCGCGCTCAACATGACGCCGTTTGTGCGCATGCGCCGGATCATCCTGCCCCAGGCCATGGTCGCGATGATCCCGCCCTGGGGCAATCTGTTCATCGAGCTGCTCAAGGCGACCGCGATCGTGTCGCTGATCACGGTCTCGGACCTCACCTTCAAGGCCTACCAGCTCAACCAGGCGACCTTGCGCACGGTCACGATCTTCCTTTTGGTGCTGGTGATGTACCTCGGCATCGCGCTGGTCATCACCTTTTGCATGCGCGCGCTCGAGCGTTACACCCGCAAGAGCTTCGGCGTGGGCCGACGCTGATGCTGTTCGACTGGAAGTTCGCGCTCGAGATCCTGCCGCAGCTGGCGCGCGCGGCCGTGGTGACCATCGAGGCGACCTTTTTGGGCTTCATCGTCGCGGCCGTGCTCGGGCTCGCCCTCGCGCTGCTGCGCCGCTCCCGCAACCCCTGGACCAGCGCCGCGACCGGCAGCTTCATCGAGTTCATCCGCTCGACCCCGGTGCTGATCCAGATCTTCTTCTTGTATTTCGTCTTCCCGCGCTTCGGGATCGTGATCCCGGCCTTGACCGCGGGCGTGCTGGCGCTCGGGCGTGCACTACGCCTGCTACTGCTCCGAGGTTTACCGGGCCGGCCTGGACGGGATTCCGCGCGGCCAGTGGGAGGCCGCGACCGCGCTCAACCTCAGCCCGGCGCGCACCTATTGGGACGTCATCATCCCGCAGGCGATCCCGCCGGTCGTGCCCGCCCTCGGCAACTATCTGATCGGCATGTTCAAGGAGACGCCGCTGCTCTCGGCGATCGCGGTCGTCGAGCTGATGCAGACCGCCAAGATCATCGGCTCCGAGACCTTCCGCTACCTCGAGCCGATCACCATGGTCGGCGTCTTCTTCCTGATCATGAGCCTGATCTCGGCGGCCGGCGTGCGCCGGTTCGAGGCGTGGTTGAAATCGCGGCGAGGTTGAAGACCCGGAGGGGCTGAGCATGCAGGCATCCGCAGAACCGCCGATCGTCCGCTTCAGGGAGGTGACCAAGCGCTACGGCGACCTCGTGGTGCTCGATCAGCTCGACCTCGACGTCGCCGTCAACGAGAAGGTCGCGATCATCGGCCCCTCGGGCTCGGGCAAGACCACGGTCCTGCGCATGCTGATGACGCTCGAGCGGATCGACGGCGGGGTGATCGAGGTCGACGGCGAGCCGCTCACCCACGTGCAGAAGAACGGCGAGCTGGTGGAGGCGGACGAGCGCCATCTGCGCCGGGTGCGCGCCAAGATCGGCATGGTGTTCCAGCACTTCAACCTGTTCCCGCACATGAGCGCGCTCGAGAACTGCATGGAGGCGCCGGTCTACGTGCTCGGCCTGTCGAAGAAGGCGGCCCGCGAGCGCGCGCTCGAGCTGCTTGCCATGGTCGGCCTCGGCGACAAGACCGGCCACTACCCGAGCCAGCTGTCGGGCGGCCAGCAACAGCGGGTCGCGATCGCCCGGGCGCTGGCGATGCGGCCCAAGGTCATGCTGTTCGACGAGGTCACGTCAGCACTCGATCCGGAGCTGGTCGGCGAGGTTCTGAACGTGATCCGGGCGCTCGCCTCCGAGCACAACCTGACCATGCTGATGGTCACCCACCAGATGGGCTTCGCCAAGGAGTTCGCCGACCGCGTCTGCTTCTTCTATCAGGGCAAGATCGCCGAGCAGGGGGCGCCCGACCGGCTATTCGCAGAGCCCCAGAACGAGCGCACGCGCCAGTTCCTCTCGGCGGTCCTGGAGGCGACCTGAAGGGCTCACTCGAGCGGGCCGAGCCAGCGAAAGGCGCGCTTGAGCTCGGCGACCGCGTGGTCGGGATACCAGTGGCCGTGGGCGATGATCACCCGCTCGGGGCGCCAGCCGATCATGGTCGCGACGGCCCTGCGGAACTCGGAGCGATGGCCGAGGAAGGTCGTCCGGAGGTCGATCGGCATCTTGCCGTCGGGATGCAGGCAGCCGGTCAGGCGCATCACCAGGCGCAGCCAGAAGCTCTTGATCTTGCCGGCCTCGAAGCTCTCGATCAGGTCGGTGAGGATCAGGGTGCCCGACGCCCGGTGCAAGAACACCGCCTCGGTCAGATAGCCGCCCGGCACCAGCAGCTGGTCGATCTGGCCCGCCCACTCGGGCGCGGGCGCGCCGCCGAGGTCACGGTCGAAGACGATGGCGCGGCCGGCCGCCCGCTCGCGAACGCCCGGCGCGCCATGGGCGAGCGCGCCCGGAAAAGCGCGCTGCCAGTCCCCGAGCCACCAGTAGTAAATCCGGTTCGGCGCGATCAGGTGACGGACCGGGCCGAGCTGCTCGACGGCCGCGCGCAACGCCGGCGTCAGCTCGGTCGGCGAATGCACCCAGAGCTCGCCGCCCGACAGCCGGACGATCGTCATCCGGGTCGGGAACGGCAGGCGCATGCCCAGGTAGCGAAAGCCGATGATCGGCCCGTCGACGATCCAGACCTCGTCGGCGACCGGCTTCAGGGTGTTGATCGGCTCGTAGCCGGCGATGGTTGCCATCGCGGTCGCTCTTCCGTCTCCGCTGCCGCCCGCTCGGCCGGCGTATCTTGACCTCGTGGACATCGCCAGTCATCACCGGGCCATGAGGCATCGGGCAGAGCGGTCGTGAGCGTTTGGCGATGCGCTTTGGCGCTCGCGCTCAGCGTCGGCTGCGGCCCGCCCGCCCTGGCCGCCCAGGTCAGCCTGGACGGCCTCATCTTCAGCGACGAGCTGGGCGGGTTCGACATCGTCAACGCCTCGGGCAGCGGCTCGCTCGAGGACCCGTTCGTGCTGACCGAGGATTTCACCGGCGAGGGCCCGGCGATCCTGGTGATCCGCGGCATGAGCCACCGCTTCGGCAATCGCATCCGCTCGCACCATGACGTCGGCTTCGCGCTGACCAAGATCGTGCGCAACCGCACCAAGCGGACCTGGTCCCTGTTCAATCTGGAGCTGCGCGAGTTCCTCAATCGGGCGAGCCCGTTCGGCGACGGCCTGTCGTTCGGCCAGGCGAGCGAGGCCGGCCGGCCGTTTCGCTCCAATCGCTTCACCGAGATCCTCGAGACCGCCGAGCCCTTCGACGGCGTCCAGTTCTTCGGCGGCGTGGTCGAGCCCGGCGAGACCGTGGCGGTCAGCATCGTGATCACCGACACCACGCCGCGCTGGGAGTTCTATCTCTTGCAGAGCGAAGACAGCCCGCTCGCCGCGCTGCCGCCGCTCGAGGCGGATCCCGCATCGAGGCCGGTCCGGGCCCGGGTAGTGCCTCCACGCACAGCGGGGCAGGACAACGACTTGTTGATACCTCGCGTGCTATGACCCGGGGCGGCGCGGCCCGGTCGTCCTCGTTGGCGAGGTTGGTCCGAGGGTCAAAAGCGGTGGCTTGCCTGGGCGCGACCTGATACGATCGCAACGAGCCTGACCGCGGGGATCGAACGGGATGAAACCATCGTTTCACGAGGACTTCAGCCGCGGCGACGACGTCAAGAGCGGCACCGACCGGGGCTTCGGCCTGACGGTCGGCGGCATTCTTTTGCTGATCGCCGCCGCCCGCACCTACTTCCACGGTATCGGCTGGGTGTCCTACGGAATGGCCGGGATCGGCCTGGTCCTGGTCCTGCTCGGCCTGGTCGCGCCGACCCGCCTGAGCGGGCTCCATCACGCCTGGGTCAAGCTCGGGCTGCTCATGTTCCGGGTCGTCAATCCGGTCGTGCTCGCCCTGATCTACGCCGTGGTGATCGTGCCGGTCGGCCTGCTGATGCGGGCCACCGGCCACGATCCGCTCCGCCTAAAGTTCGATCCCGGGGCCGACAGCTATTGGATCCTGCGCGAGCCGCCCGGTCCGGCTCCCGACTCCATGCCCCATCAGTTCTGACCCTCCCGATCAGCGCAGAGGTGCCGCGATGTCATTCCTCGCCGAGCTCTGGCGGTTCATGCGCGTCCGCAAGAAATACTGGCTGCTGCCGGTGGTCCTGATGATGGCGCTGTTCGGCGGCCTCATCGTGCTGACCCAGGGCAGTGCGGTGGCGCCGTTCATCTACACCATATTCTGAGTGAGCCGCTGATGCACATTCTCGGTCTGTCCGCGTTCTATCACGACAGCGCCGCCGCGCTGCTCGACGACGGCAGGATCGTCGCCGCCGCCCAGGAGGAGCGCTTCACCCGCAAGAAGCACGATTCCGGGTTTCCGAGGCACGCGGTCGAGTACTGTCTGAGCGCGGGCGGGATCGGGCTCGACGAGGTCGATCACATCGCCTTCTACGACAAGCCCTTCCTCAAGTTCGAGCGCCTGCTGGAGACCTATCTCGCCTTCGCGCCCAAGGGCTTCACCTCCTTTCGCATGGCGATGCCGGTCTGGCTGAAGGAAAAGCTGTTCCAAAAGCGCCTGCTGGCCGACAAGCTCAAGGAGCTCGGCGGCGAGCGCGACGTCGAGCAGCGGCTGCTGTTCGCCGAGCACCACCAGAGCCACGCCGCCAGCGCGTTCTTCCCGTCGCCGTTCGAGGAGGCCGCGGTCCTGACCATCGACGGGGTCGGCGAGTGGGCGACCACCAGCGTCGGCATCGGCCGCGGCCACGACCTCAAGATGCTGAAGGAGCTGCACTTCCCGCATTCCCTCGGCCTGCTCTACTCGGCCTTGACCTATTACACCGGCTTCAAGGTCAACTCCGGCGAATACAAGGTCATGGGCCTGGCGCCGTACGGCGAGCCCCGATACGCCCAGCTGATGTTCGACCACCTGATCGATCTGAAGGAGGACGGCTCGTTCCGCCTCAATCAGGAATATTTCGACTATGGCACCGGCCTGACCATGACCAACGCCCGGTTCGACCGGCTGTTCGGCGGCCCGGCGCGTCAGCCGGAGGACCGGGTGAGCCAGCGCGAGATGGACCTCGCGGCCTCGATCCAGGCGGTGACCGAAGAGGTGATGCTGCGTCTGACCCGCGCGCTCGCGCGGGAGACCGGCCAGAAGAACCTGTGCCTGGCCGGCGGCGTCGCGCTCAATTGCGTCGCCAACGGCAAGATTTTGCGCGATGGCAGCTTCGAGCGGATCTGGATCCAGCCGGCGGCGGGCGATGCCGGCGGCTCGCTCGGCGCCGCCCTCGCCGCCCACCACCTGTTCAAGGCCCAGCCGCGCAAGCTGAACGGCGTCCGGGACGGCATGAGCGGCGCCTATCTCGGGCCCGCCTTCGCGCAGGACGAGATCGAGCGGCGTCTTAGCGCACTCGGCGCCGTGTTCGAGGTGATCGGCGAGGACCAGATGATCGCCGGCACCGCCGATGCGCTGGTCGACGGCAAAGCGGTCGGCTGGTTCCAGGGCCGCATGGAGTTCGGCCCGCGCGCGCTCGGTGCCCGCTCGATCCTCGGCGACGCACGCTCGCCGACCATGCAGAAGCTCCTGAACCTCAAAGTCAAGTACCGGGAATCCTTCCGCCCCTTCGCGCCCTCGGTGCTACGCGAGCAGGTCGCCGACTGGTTCGAGCTCGACGACGACAGCCCGTATATGCTGCTGGTCGCCGACGTGGTGGCGGCGCGCCGCCGGCTGATGAACGAGGACGAGGCGGCGCTGTTCGGGATCGAGAAGCTGAACGTGCCGCGCTCGCAGATCCCGGCGGTCACCCACGTCGACTACTCGGCCCGGATCCAGACCGTGCACGCCGACACCAATCCCCGCTATCACCGCCTGCTCAGCGCCTTCAACGAGCGGACCGGCTGCCCGGTGCTGGTCAACACCAGCTTCAACGTCCGTGGCGAGCCGATCGTCTGCACGCCCGAGGACGCCTTCCACTGCTTCATGGGCACCGAGATCGAGGTCCTGGTCGCCGGCAACTGCGTGCTCGCCAAGGAGCGCCAGGACCCGGCGCTCAAGAAAGACTACAAGGACCGGTTCGAACTCGACTGAGCGCGCCGACAACCTGCTGCCTTCTCGCGCGCCTCTGTCAGACTGGCCGCGCCCCGCGCCCGCTCGGCTGGCGCAGCGCCAGCGGCACTACTGCCGCCGATGCTCGGCAAGACTGGCAAGCAGCTGCCGGGCGCGCGGATGATCGATCGCCTCGAGCGCGTCGAGCGCCGCATCGGCGAGACCGGGCATGGTCCGGGCGAGCCTGGCCAGCAGGACGATGCAGTCCTCGTCGGCGATCGGCGTGATTGCGTCGATCACCTCGGGCGAGGGGGCACGCTGGAGCAGGCCCGCGAGCGCGGGCAGCACCTCACGCCGGCCCAGCCGCCCGAGCGCACAGGTGGCGGCCACACTCACCTCGCCCTCAGGGTCGCCATGAAGATCGAGAAGGATCGGGACCGCCAGCGGCCACACCCGGACGCATCGGCAGGCGTCGGCACGCACGCCTGGATGCGGGTGGCGCAGGAATCCCAGCACGACATCGGCCGGCAGCTCCGACCTCAGCTGGGCGGCGGCCGCGACGGCGACCTCCAGCGCCGGTCCCTGGACCGCATCCCTGGCGACCAACGACGCCACCGCGCGCGCCGCCTCGCGCCCCCCGATCATGCAAAGGGCCTCGAGCGCCGCGATCTGCTCCGGGACCGCGCGCTCGAGGCCGAAGCCGGTGAAGCGCCGACACAGGTCTGCCAGGGCAGGGACCGCCAGGACCAGGCCGCGGCGTCCCGCTTCGAGCGCCAGGGCCGGGCCGTCGGCGGCTCCAGCCCACGGGATCGCGGCGATCAGGGTGGCGTCGTCGAGCAGCTCCGGCGGCATCGCCCGACGCTGCCTGGCCGCCGGTGGCGGGGGTGCCGGCTGGAGACCGCCGTCGGCGAAGAGATCGAGCTGCGCGTCCTCGACCTCTTGGGGCATCGGCATCGTCATTCGCCGCTCCGCCACCATCCCGCAAAGGTCAACGGCGCAACAGGCGCGCGAGCCACGAGCGCGGCCGCCGTGGCGCGAGGTCGAAGCCGTATTCCTGCTCGAGGGCGGCGAGGTCCAGCTTGACCGCATCCGCAAGCCGCCCCTTGAGCGCCTGCGAGGGCACCAGCTTCTCGAAGCGCGCCGCCTGATGGTGATCGCCGCCGAAGTGGACCACCAGCTCGCCGGCGCCCCGGTTGACGCTCACCCGCTCGCTGTCCTGCTCGACGAGCTCGCCCAGCAGGTCGAGCAGCGGCTTGTCCTTCAGCCGCTCGATCTCGTCGAGGCTGATCGGCGTCGCCCACTGCGGCAATCCGTCCAGCGCCTCGCCCAGTAGATCACCCAGGATCTCGGAGGACAGCAGCAGGAGATCCGGAGGGCTGTGCGGCTCCGCGGCCAGCGCCTCGATCAGAGGCGGGACCTGCGGCGCGAGTCGGTCCAGATAGGTTCGATAGAGCGCCGTGCCGATCCTGGACAGCGCCGCCCGCGCCGGCGCCTCGGGCATGCTGCGTGGCCTTGCCCCGTCGATGTGGCAGACGATCATGCGCTTCCTGAGGTCCGGCGTCACGGCGGTGACGTCGCGGTTGGTGCTGATCAGAATCGGCGCATAGCCCTCGCCGCTCTCATGGTCGAACTTCACGAGATCCGGCACGTATTGAGCAAAGCGGTCGCGATTGACGTCGTCGATCAGGAGCGGGACCGCGCCCAGCTGCTCCCGCAGACCGAGCGCCCGCGCGGTCGTGAAATGCTGCCCACGGATCATCTGCTCGATGCCGAACATCGAGCGGCTGATCACGCGCGAGAAGATCGTCTTGCCGCCGTCGGAACGGCCATAGAGCACGGCATGCACCGGGAAGGCGAGCGGCGAGCCGTCGTGGCGGAGCGCGGCCGAGCGCAGCAACGGCGCGAACGGCGCCGAGTACAGCCAGCAGGTCAGCGCCCAATAGCTGCGCGAGACCGCGGCCGCATCACCATAGAATTGAGCGAAGCCCCCGAAGTAGGGCGCGAGAAGGTTGGCGTCCCCCTGCACCTCGGGCCAGGGCACCGGCGCGCCGATCCGGTGCCACGATCGGTCATCGAGCGTGATCAGGCCCGCCTCCAGGTCGATCCGGGCCGCCTGCACCCGATCAGACCGGTCGGTGAGCGGCCGCGAGGCGTGGGCCCGATAGGCCCGGGCAAAGCCCTGCGCGGTGACGACCGTCGCGCCGGTCCGGTTGCGATCGAGCGAGAGCTGGCGGAGCTCGGCGCCAAGCTCGCTCGCCTGCCGCATGGCGGCCGCGGAGAGTTCCGGCATGGCCGGTGGCCTCGGGCTCTCGACGATGGCGCCCTGGGCGCGCAGGAACCGAAAGCAGGGGACCTTCTGGACGTCGACCGGATCGTCGGGCACGGCGAGGGTCGGACGATCCGGCTGGCCCGATGGGACGACCAGAAGGTCGGCGGCGAGCGGATCGGATCGCTCCTCGCTCTGGGTGTAGTACGCCATGAACCGCAGGTGGTCCGCCTCCGCATCGGAGACCAGGAAGGTCTCCCGCTGGCGGCCGGTGAGCGCGGCGAAGCTGAGGTTGGCGGAACCCGTGACCACGCGAAAGCGGCCCTCGCCCGCCATGAGGTAGAGCTTGGCGTGGCTCGGCACCTGCCGCAGCAGACGGAACCGGAGCGTGCCATCGTGCACGCGCTCGAGCAGCCGCGCGCCGCGCGCCGACAGCGCCGGACGTACGAGGCGCTCGATGAAGGCCTTCTGGTCGGCGAGCGCATCGGTGAACCGGTAGCCGGCGGCGCTGCTCGCCTGCTCGAGGGCGGCGAGCTCACGCGAGAGGACCCGCTCCGAGCCGAAGGTGATCTCCACATCGTCGAACATCTGCGCGAGGTCGAGGATCGCCGGCACGCTCGCCGAGAAGGTGATCACCTTGAGGCACTGGAAGCCTTCGAACAGCGTGCGCCACGCGACCTCGCGCGTGCCCGTGATCCTGATGTCGAACACCTGGATGTCGGCGGCGCTGGTCGCGAGCGGCAAGGTTGCGGCTACCCGGGGCTCGCTGCCGACGTCGAACAGATCCTCCATGCCAGCGTCCCGTCCCGACGGCATCGCCGGAGACTAACGCCTCGGACCGGAGCCGCGCAAACCCGATCGGGCCTGCAGCGGGCGATCGTCACCGAAGCGTCGCTCGAGCTCTGCAACGCGGCCCGGTTGGCGATCAGAGCGCCAGGCGCAGTCCCCCGCGCGCGCCCGCGGGGACGACGCCCCGTGGGTCGCGGCTTTCCTAGGCGGCGTCGAACACCAGCTGGACCTTCATGTGCCGGCGGCGATCGAGGGCGGCGGCGAAGGCGGCATCGCGCTCGCGGGCGCTGAAGGTGCCGGTCAGGAGCGGCGCGACGTCGAGCCGGCCGCTGGTCAGGGCTTCGACCGCCTGTCCGAACTCCTCGTGGAAGCGGAAGGTGCCGAGCAGATCGATCTCCTTGGGCGTGAGCCTGGTCAGCGGCAGGCCGAGATCGCCGCCCGGCAACATGCCGAGCTGCACGATCCGGCCGCCCGGATGCACGCAGTCGAGGCAGGTGAACAGCGCCTTCGGACTCCCGGAGGCCTCGATGGCGACGTCGAACCAGCCCTTGTCGGCGGAATAGGCCTCGATCCGGTCGGGCTCCGCCGTGACGTCGATGGTCTCGTCGGCGCCGATCGCCCTTGCGACCGCGAGCGGCTCCGAGGCGATGTCGGTGACCGTGATCCTGGCGGCGCCCGCCAGCCTCGCGGCCATGCAGGTGAGCGCGCCGATCGGGCCACAGCCGGTGATCAGCAGGTTCTGGCCGAGCAGGGCGCCCGCGCGCCGGACCGCGTGCAGGCAGACCGCGAGCGGCTCGGCGAGCGCCGCGATCCCGTAGGGAAGGCTTGCGGGGACCACGTGGCACTGGCTCTCGAAGCACACCAGCTGCTCCTGGAACGCGCCTTGAATGTGGGGAAAGACCGCGGCGCTGCCGTAGAAGGTCATGCGCCGGCAGAGGTTGGTCCGCCCGGCCTGACAGGCGCGGCATTGCCAGCAGGGCTGGCTCGGGTTGACCGCGACCCGGTCGCCGGGCCGGACGCGGGCGACCGCGCGCCCGGTCTCGATCACCTCGCCCGCGA
The DNA here is from genome assembly GCA_963730195.1 of uncultured Alphaproteobacteria bacterium. GTDB lineage: Bacteria > Pseudomonadota > Alphaproteobacteria > Geminicoccales > Geminicoccaceae > DATAOG01. The sequence goes on along the minus strand of CAVSRN010000049.1, from coordinate 16,409 downwards.
TCTCGTGGCCGAGGATCAGGGGCTCGCGGAGCGCGAAGTCGCCGACCCGGCCCTCGTAGTAGTAGTGCAGGTCCGAGCCGCAGATCCCGCCGGCCCCGAACCGGACCCGCACCTGATCCGGCCCGAGCGCCGTCTCCGGCCGCTCCTCGAGCCGCAGATCCTTGGTCGCATGCAGCACGCAGACGCGCATCGAACCCTCCGAGGCAAGTCGATCCCGGGCGCAGCGGCAGCCTAGCACGACCACCGCGCGTGCGACAGAAGGGCACGGGCGGGCTGACCTCGCGGTTGTGCTATCTAGGTTGCATTCCCGTCCGACCCCCGGTCCCAGTGGGGTTGCGCGCCAGCAACCGAGGATCGACCTTGGACCTCGACCCGCTCCTCTTGTCCCGGGTGCAGTTCGCGGTCGCGATCTCGTTCCACATCCTGTTTCCGGCGTTCACGATCGGGCTGGCCGCCTGGCTGGTGGTGCTGGAAGCGCGCTGGCTCGCGACCGGGCGCGCGCTGTATCTGGAGCTCTCGGAGTTCTGGACCCGGATCTTCGCCATCTCCTTCGGCATGGGCGTGGTCTCGGGGGTGGTCATGTCGTTCCAGTTCGGCACCAACTGGAGCCGGCTGTCGGCGAGCGCCGGCAATGTCCTGGGGCCGCTCCTGAACTACGAGGTGGCGAGCGCCTTCTTCCTGGAGGCGACCTTCTTGGGCGTGCTCCTGTTCGGCCGGCGGCGGGTGGCGCCGGCGGTCCATTTCGCCGCCGCCTGCATGGTGGCGCTCGGGACCCTGCTCTCGGCCTTCTGGATCCTCGCCGCCAACAGCTGGATGCAGACGCCCGCGGGTTTCGAGCTGCGGGACGGGACCTTCTTCGTGACCAGCTGGTGGGACGTGGTGTTCAACCCGTCCTTCCCCTATCGCTTCGCGCATATGGTGACCGCGGCGTTCCTGACCACGTCCTTCGTGGTCGCGGGCGTCAGCGCCTGGCACCTGCTCGAGGGCCGGATCGTGCCCCACGCGCGGATCGGCTTCTCGATGGCGATGGGCCTGATCACGGTGCTGGCGCCGGTGCAGATCCTGCTCGGCGACCTGCACGGCCTGAACACGCTCGAGCATCAGCCGGCCAAGGTCGCCGCCATCGAGGGCCACTGGCAGCCGGAGCGGGGTGCGCCGTTGCTCCTGTTCGCCCTCCCCGACCAGGCCGCCGCGACCAACCACTACGAAGTCAAGATCCCGAAGCTCGGGAGCCTGATCCTGACCCACAGCCTCGACGGCCAGGTGCCCGGTCTCTCTCAATGGCCGCCCGCGGACCGCCCCTACGTGCCGCTGGTGTTCTTCGCCTTCCGGCTCATGGTCGGCCTCGGCTTTTTGATGCTGGGGGTCGCGGCCGCCGGCCTCTGGCTGCGCCTGCGCGGCCGGCTGTATGAGGCCCGCTGGTTCCTCAAGGTCGCCGTCGTCTGCAGCCCGATCGGCTTCATCGCCCTCCTGGCTGGCTGGGTGACCACCAAGTCCGGGCGCCAGCCCTGGGTCGTCTACGGCCTGATGCGGACCGCGGACGCGGTCACGCCGGCGCTCACCGGCGCCGCCGCCCTGACCTCGCTCGCCGCCTTCGTGATCGTCTACGCGCTGATCTTCCCGGCCGGCGTCTACTACATGATCCGGCTGGTGCAGCGCGGGCCGCAACCTCTGGCGCCGGCGGCGGAGGTCCACGGCCGCGCGGCCCGACCGCTGTCCGCGGCCGGCCCGACGGGGTGACGGCGATGAGCGATTTCGGCATCGATCTGCCCTTGGCCTGGGCCGGGATCATCGCGCTCGCCGTGATGATGTACGTGCTGCTCGACGGCTTCGACCTCGGGGTCGGCATCCTCTTCCGCTACGCCCCGAGCGATCAGGACCGCGATTTGATGATGACCTCGGTGGCGCCGATCTGGGACGGCAACGAGACCTGGCTGGTGCTCGGCGGGGCGGCCCTGTTCGGCGCCTTCCCGCTCGCCTATGCGGTGATCCTCTCGGGCACCTACCTGCCGCTCCTGATCATGCTGATCGCGCTCATCCTGCGCGGCGTCGCCTTCGAGTTCCGCTTCAAGGCGCGCACCAGCCGTCATCTCTGGGACAAGGCGTTCCACTACGGCTCGCTGCTCGCGACCGTGGCCCAGGGCCTGGTGCTCGGCAGCTTCATCCAGGGTTTCCGGGTCGAGGGCCGGGCTTACGCGGGCGGCATGCTCGAGTGGCTGACGCCGTTCGCGGTCATGACCGGCGTGGCACTGGTCGCGGGCTACGCGCTGCTCGGCTGCTGCTGGCTGATCTGGAAGACCGAGCATGGCCTGCAGGACTGGGCCTTCCGGAGCGCGCGACCGCTTCTGCTCGCGGTGCTCGGCTTCGTGGGCCTGGTCAGCATCTGGACGCCGCTTTCCGAGCCCGCGATCGCCGCGCGCTGGTTCAGCTGGCCGAATCTTCTCTATCTGGCACCGGTGCCGGTGGTGACCGCTCTGGCCGCCTTCGGCCTCTGGCGCGCGATCGGGCGCCGGCGCGAGCGGCTGCCCTTCCTGCTCGCGATGAGCCTGTTCCTGCTCTCGTTCCTCGGCCTCGGCATCAGCCTCTGGCCGCACATCGTGCCGCCCGACATCACGATCTGGGACGCCGCGGCACCGCCCGCCACCCAAGGCTTCCTGATCGTCGGCGTCGGCGGCCTGCTGCCGGTCATCCTCGCCTATACGGCGTTTTCCTACCACGTCTTCCGCGGCAAGGTCCGCCCCGGGGAGGGCTATCACTAGATCAGAGCGCGATCAGGGCGGCGGCGACCCGGCGATCCTCGGCCAGGAGCAGGTTGAAGGTCCGGCAGGCGGCACCGGTCGTCATGGCCTCGACGACGATGCGCTCCGCCCTCAAGGCGGCGCGCAGGTCGGCCGGGATCATCACGAAGCGGGCGCCGCAGCCGAGCACCAGGATCTCGACCGTCGGCTCGGCGGCCCGGACCGGCGCCAGGCTTTCGGCCGTGATCTGCTCCGGGGCGGCGATCGGCCAGGCCAGGGTCCGCTCCGGCAGCACCAGCACCGAGCCCCCATGCCGGATGCCCGCGATCCGGAAGCCGCCGGCATCGTAACCCTGGATCAGCTGCCGGCCGGCCGGGACGATCGGCGTCACGTCCATGGCCGCGTCCAAGCGTCAGGGGGTCTGGGCCGCCGGCACCGGCTCGCCCGTCCGGCGCAGATTGAAGTGCTCCAGGATCGGGCTCGCGACGTAGACCGAGGAGTAGGTGCCGATCAGCACCCCCCAGATCATCGCGATCGTGAAGCCGCGGATCACCGGGCCGCCGAAGATCACCAGCGCCAGCAGGGCGAGCAGCGTCGTCCCCGAGGTCATGACCGTGCGCGCGAGCGTCTCGTTGATCGAGCGGTCGAGCAGCGCGCCGAGCGGCATCGCCTTGTATTTGCGCAGGTTCTCGCGCACCCGGTCATAGATGACCACGGTGTCGTTGAGCGAGTAGCCGACGATCGTCAGCAGGGCCGCGACCGAGGCGAGATTGAACTCGAGCCCGAACAGCGCGAACACGCCGATCGTGGTGAGCGCGTCATGAGCGAGCGCGACGATCGCGCCGATCCCGTACTGCCACTCGAACCGGAACCAGATGTAGGCGAGGATCGCGATCAGGGAGTAGCCGAGCGCCTCGGCACCGGCCCTGAACAGCTCCGCGCTGACCTTCGGGCCGACGAACTCGACCCGCCGGTAAGAGATGTCCTTGCCGAAGCTGTCGCCGAGCGCGCCTTTGACCTTGGTGACCGCCAGCTGCTGCGCCTGCTCGCCGCCCTCCTGGCGCTCGACCCGGATCAGCACGTCGTTCGGCTCGCCGAACGTCTGCAGAGCGACCTCGCCGAGGCCGAGCCCGCCGAGGGTCGAGCGCATCGCCGCGAGGTCGGCGACCTGGCCCGGGACCCGGACCTCCATCAGGATGCCGCCGCGGAAATCGATGCCGAGGTTCAGCCCCTTGAGCGGCAGCAGAAGCAGGCTCAGCAGCACCAGCGTGCCCGAGAAGGCATACGCCCAGTACTGGTAGCGCATGAAGCCGATCTTGGTGTCGTCGGGGATCAGGCGGAAGCTGCGCATGCTCTGATCCTCACACCGGCAGCGCGGCGGGACGGGTACGGCGGAGCCAGCTCACCACCATCAGCCGGGTCAGGCTGATCGCGGTGAACATCGAGGTGACGATGCCGATCCCGAGCGTCACCGCAAAGCCGCGCACCGGCCCGGAGCCGAAGGCGTAGAGCAGCACGGCGGCGATCAGGGTGGTCAGATTGGCGTCGATGATCGTGCGCATCGCTTCGCGATAGCCGCTGTCGATCGCGCTGATCGGCGAGCGGCCGCCGCGCACCTCCTCGCGGATGCGCTCGAAGATCAGGACGTTGGCGTCGACCGCCATGCCGATCGTGAGCACGATGCCGGCGATGCCCGGGAGCGTCAGCGTCGCCTGCAGCGCCGAGAGCACGCCGACGATCAGCACCAGGTTGACCAGGAGCGCAATGCAGGCGGCGACGCCGAACAGGCCATAGTAAACCACCATCAGCGCCATCACGAGGATCAGGGCCACGATGCCCGCGATCTCGCCCTCGCGGATCGAATCGGCGCCGAGGTCGGGCCCGACCGAGCGCTCCTCGACGATCTGGAGCGGCGCCGGCAGGGCGCCGGCGCGCAGCAGGATCGCGAGCTCGTTGGCCGACTGAGCGGTGAAGCTGCCCGAGATGACCCCGCTGCCGCCCAGGATCGGCTCCCGGATGCGCGGCGAGCTGATCACCTTGCCGTCGAGCACGATCGCCAGCAGCTCGCCGACGTGGTCGCGGGTCACGGCGCCGAACTTGCGGGCGCCGGCCGAATCGAAGCGGAAGCTCACCACGGGCTGGTTCTGCTGGTAGGTCGGCTGGGCGTCGGTCAGGTTCTCGCCGCTGACCTCGATCCGCTTGCGGACCACGACCTGGCTGCCGCCGCCGCGCTCGGTGCTCGGCAGCACCTCGGACCCGGGCGGCAGGTTGCCGGCCAGCGCCTGCTGCAAGGGCGTGTCCAGATCGACCAGATGAAAGGTCAGCTTGGCGGTCTGGCCGAGCAGGCGCTTGATGCTTTCCGGGTCCTTCTCGCCCGGCACCTGGACCAGGATCCGGTCGTCGCCCTGGCGCTGGATGGTGGGCTCCCGGGTGCCGATCGCGTCGATCCGCCGGCGCACGATCTCGAGCGACTGGCGGACCGCGGCATCCTGGAGATCACGGATCGTCTTCGCGCTCGGGCGGACGTCGATCCGGCCGCCGTCGCCGGCGACCAGCTCGACCTCCTTGGAGAGCGGATTGGGGTTCAGGCCCTTCAGGAGCTCGAGCGCGCGGGCGCTGTCCGCCGGGTCGGTGAGCGTCAGGGTCGCGGCGTCACCATGCACCCCGAGGCCGCGATAGCCGATCCGGGCCGGCCGCAGGATCCCGCGGATGTCGTCGACCAGGGTGTTGAGCCGCTCCTCGACGACCGCGTGCAGATCGACCTCGAGCAGCAGATGCGAGCCGCCCTGGAGATCCAGGCCGAGGTTGATCTGCTCGTGGGGCAGCCAGTCGGGCAGCCGCTGCAGCTGGTCGCGGCTGAACAGGTTGGGCACGCTCAGCAGGCCGCCGATCACGCAGATCCCGAGGATCACGGCGACTTTCCAGGCGGGAAAGCGGAGCATCGGCGGCGGCTATTTCTTGCCGAACAACTGCGCCATCAGGCCGGCCTTGGGGGCCGGCTCGGCGCCGCCTTCGGCCTTCGCCTGGCCCCGGGCGGCCTGCGGCTTGTTGAGGACGTCGGAGACCGTGCTGCGCGCGACCCGGACCCGGATGTCCTTGGCGATCTCGACCAGGAGGACGTCGTCGCCGTCCTCGACCTTGACCACGGTCGCGATGATGCCGCCGCCGGTCAGCACCTTGTCGCCGCGCTTGACCGAGCCGATCATGTCGCGGTGGCTCTTCATCTTCTTCTGCTGGGGCCGGATCAGCAGGAAGTAGAACACGACGAAGATCAGCACCAACGGCATCAGCGAGATGAAGTCGAAACCTGCCGGGGTACCGCCTGCCGCCTGGGCGTAGGCCGGGGAGAAGAGCATCACGTTCCTCGTCGAGATCGGGCGCCGAATTGGTCGCGGACTATAGCCGCGCCCCGACGAAAAGCCAACAGCACGCGGCCGGCGAAGCGTCTGCGCTGGAAGTAGTTCCGCCGGTTGCGCCGTTCAAGCCTCGACCGGCACGGGCGTCGCGCTCGCTCCGGGCGCAGCGCCGGCGGCGGATCGCCGCAAGCATGCCCGATCGCCTCGAGGAGGAAGATCACGTCGCAGGAGGGCGCGAGCGCGGCCGACAGGTGGCGAAAAACGCCCTGCCCCGCCCGTCGTGGTCCCGCAGGCCGTCCCTTGGGCCGGGCGGCCGCCGCCCGTCCTGGCTCAGGGCAGCCAGAACGGCTTCGAGGTCTCGGCCTCGACGTCGGCGCGGCCGAGCCCGATGTCGTGCAGCATGGCATCGCTCAGGCTCTGGAGCTGCCGCCGCTGGCGCGTCCGCTCGTGCCAGGTCAGCACGAGATCGAGCGCCTCGGTCAGCCAGGCCTGCCAGGTCGACCGGCCGCCCGGCCGGGCCGACCGGACCCCCGCGAGGGTGGCGGGGGAGGATCGAAGGCTGACGGTCGACATATGAGTCTCCCTCATGTCTGGAAACGTCCCTGTCCTGGAGATACGCGCCCCCTTGCCTTCTGACCAACGATGCTTTCTCATATCGTGCATGAGAGATCCTCATCCAGTCGGCCGATGAGCCGGCGCCTGCCGCCGCTCAACGCGCTGCGCGCTTTCGAGGCCGCGGCGCGTCATCTGAGCTTCACCCGCGCGGCCGACGAGCTGCACGTGACCCAGACCGCGATCAGCCATCAGATCAAAAGTCTCGAGGAGCGCCTGAGGGTGCGCCTGTTCTGGCGCCGGCCGCGCGGGCTGCTGCTGACCGAGGCGGCCCAGCGCTATCTGCCGCCGGTCCGCGATGCCTTCGATCGGATCGCGGTCGCGACCGCGCAGCTCGCTGCGACAGGCTCGAGCGGCAGCCTGACGGTCAGCGTCCTGCCGTCGTTCGCCGCCAAATGGCTGGTGCCCAGGCTCGGTCGCTTCCGGGCCGCCCACCCGGACCTCGATCTTCGGATCAGCGCGTCCTCGCAACTGATTGACTTTGCGCGCGACGACGTCGATGTCGGCATCCGGATGGGGCGCGGCAGCTATCCGGGCCTGAGGGTCGACCGGCTGTTCGGCGAGAGCTTGGTGCCGGTCTGCAGCCCGGAGCTCCTGCGCGGCCCGCAGCCGCTGCGCCGGCCGGAGGACCTTCGCCATCACCTGCTGCTGCACGACGATGACCACAGCGGCTGGCAGCTCTGGCTCGAGCTCGCGGGGGTCGAGGGGGTCGATGCGGGGCGCGGTCCGATCTTCACCGATTCGGCGATGGTCGTGCAGGCGGCGGCCGAGGGTCAGGGGGTGGCCTTGGCCCGGAGCGTGCTCGCGGCCGGCGATCTCGCCGCCGGCCGTCTGGTCCGGCCATTCGAGGTCAGCGTGCCCTACGACCTCGCTTACTACCTGGTCAGCCCCGAGCCGACCGCCGGGCAGCCGAAGGTCAGCCTGTTCCGGGCCTGGCTCCTGGCCGAGGCCGAGCACCAGGCCGAGGCCGCCGGGCGCGCGGCTTGATCGACCGCGACCCAACCCCTAGCCTGCCCGCGCTGTTCGACAACCGCGTGAGATCTGCATGACATCCGACCTGACCGGGCTGCTGCTTCGCCTCGTGACCGCGGTCGAGCGCCTGGCGCCGCCGACCCTGCCGGAGGTCGACCTCGATGCCGCCGACGCCTTCGTCTGGGAGGCGCTCGCGCAGCAGCTGCGCCCGGTCGCCACGGTCGCCCATGTGCCGCTGCCGCTCCTGGTCGGCATCGACCGCGTGCGCGACATCCTGCTCGCCAACACCCGGCGCTTCGCCGCCGGCCGGCCGGCCAACAACGCGCTCCTGTGGGGCGCCCGCGGCATGGGCAAGAGCTCGCTGATCAAGGCGATCCATGGCCAGATCGATGCCGAGCGGCCGCGCGCGCTGGCCCTGATCGAGATCCACCGCGAGGACGTCGACAGCCTGCCGCGGCTGCTCCAGCGCGTGGCCCTGAGCCCGCGCCGTTGCCTGCTGTTCTGCGACGATCTGAGCTTCGACAGCGGCGATACCACCTACAAGTCGCTCAAGGCGGTGCTCGAGGGCGGGATCGAGGGCCGGCCGGACAATGTGCTGTTCTACGCGACCTCGAACCGCCGCCACATGATGCCCCGCGACATGATCGAGAACGAGCGCTCGAGCGCGATCCACCCCGGCGAGGCGGTCGAGGAGAAGGTTTCGCTGTCCGACCGCTTCGGCCTCTGGCTCGGCTTCCACCCCTGCTCCCAGGACGACTATCTGGCCATGGTCCAGGGCTACGTCCTTCATTTCGGGATCGGGATCGAAGCCGCCCGGCTGCGGCGCGAGGCCTTGGAATGGGCCCAGACCCGGGGCGCCCGCTCCGGCCGGGTCGCCTGGCAGTTCGTCCAGGACCTGCTCGGCCGCGAGGCGGGCGGTTAGCAATTCCGGGCTTCGACCGGTTCCGTCCAGCGGCGGGACGACGCGCCGGCTATTCGGTGCTGGCGACCGTGGTCCCCTCGTGCACCAGCACGGCCTCCGGATCGATCGGCTTGCGGCCCTTGCGCAGCTCGAAGTGCAGCAGGCTGCGGGTCACGTCGCCGGTCGAGCCGACCCGGGCGATCACCTGGCCGCGCTCGACCAGCTCGCCGGCCTCGACCAGCAGGGCGGCGTTGTGGGCGTAGGTGGTGATGTAGCCGTCGCCGTGGCGCACGAGGATCAGGCGGCCATAGCCGTGGACGCCGTCGCCGGCGTAGGCGACGACGCCGTCCTCGGCGGCCAGGACCGGGGCGCCCTCGCGGGCCGCGATGTCGATCCCGTCGCGCCGCTGCCCCTGCCGGGTGCGCCCGAAGTCGCCGATCACCTTGCCGTTGACCGGCCAGAGGAAGCCGTGACCGCTGAGCGCCGGCGGCGCGCCGGTCGCGTGCCGGTGGACGGCTACCTTCTTGGGTGCCTCGGTCCCGGCCGAGCTGCCGCCCGGGCCGGGGATCCGCAGCCTCTGGCCGGCCGACACGCCGTAGGGCGCCGCGATCCGATTGGCGGCCGCGAGCTCGACCTGGGGCACGTCGAGCCGTCTCGAGATCGACCAGAGGCTCTCGCCGCGGCGCACCACATAGCGATCGCCGCGGGCTCGCGCCGGCGCCGCGACCGGCGCGGGCGCAGGCGGCTCATCGGCCACCGGCCCAGCGGCGGGCTCGATCAGCCGCCCATCCCCGAGCGCGGCGACCTGCACGACCTGGGCTTGCGCGGCCTGCCCGTTCTTGGGAATGCGCAGGACCTGACCGACGTGGATGCGGTCGGGCGACTTGAGCCGGTTGGCCTCGGCGAGCGCCTCGACGTCCAGGCCGTAGTTCGCGGCGATGCTCGCGAGCCGATCGCCCCGCCGGACGACGTAGCGCTCTGCCGGCAGCTCCGCCGCCGCCGGCACGACGGCGGCGGGCGGCGTGCTGGCCGCGGACGCCATCCGCCCCGCCTTGGCCCAAGGCACGTCGGCACCGCCGCTCAGCGGATGGTAGGTCGAGCAGGCGGCGGTCAACCCCGCCGCCAGCATCACCAGGGCCAGTCGCCACCGACCGTTATCGTGAATAATCCCTTGCATGCCTCAAAGGTTAATAAACTTACAGGCGACAAATCAAGGAATTTTCCGGGCAATGTTGCGTCCTTTAGTACGCCCTCACGATTTATGGCACGGCCAATCACGGGACTGTTAAAGTTGCGAATTAAGAGTAAAACCTGAGCGCGCCCGGATTGCCAGGTGATTTACATCAAGTTGCCGGGCGCGGCTGAGACGCGCCAGATTCTACTTCAGCGCGAGACGGAGGCGCTCGAAGCTCGGCCGATGGGTCATGTCCATGTGGACCGGCGTCACCGAGATGTGGTTCTGCGCCACCGCCTGCAGGTCGGTGCCCGCCTGCTGGACATCGTCGGAGCGCAAACCGCCAATCCAGACGTAGGGTTGGCCGCGCGGGTCGATCCGCTCGAGCAGCTCGTCGCCGAGCTTGCGCTTGCCCTGGCTGGTGACCCGACAGCCGGCGACCGCGCCGGCCGGGCAGTCCGGGAAATTGATGTTGATCAAGAGATCCTGCGGCCAATCCTTTGTGAACAAGCGCGCGATGAGCTCGGGGGCATGCTGCTCCGCGGTCCCCCACTTGACCGGCTGGCCGTTGCGGCTGCATTGGCTGAGCGCGAACGCCGGGACGTTGAACAGGGTCGCTTCCATGGCCGCGGCGATCGTGCCCGAGTAGGTCACGTCCTCGCCGAGATTGCTGCCGTGGTTGACCCCGGACAGCGCCAGGTCGGCGCGCCGGCCCTTGATCACGATCTGGAGCGCCAGCAGCACGCAGTCGGTCGGCGTGCCATCGACCGCGAAGCGGCGCCGGGACAGCTTCCGGATCCGCAGCGGCCGCCGCATGGTCAGCGAGTGCGAGGCGCCGCTCTGGTTGGTCTCCGGCGCCACCACCCAGACGTCGCTGCTCAGCTGCCGGGCGATCCGCTCCAGGACCTTGAGACCCGGCGCGTTGATCCCGTCGTCGTTGGTCACCAGGATGCGCGGCCCCCCGGCCGGCCGCCCGCTCGGGCGCCGGGCGGCATCAGCCATCGGCGTCGAGCCGCTCCCGGCCATCCATGTACGGCCGCAGCGCCCCGGGCAGACGCACGCTGCCGTCGGCCTCCTGATAGTTCTCGAGCAGCGCGATCAAGGTGCGGCCGACCGCGAGCCCGGAGCCGTTGAGGGTATGGACCAACTCGGTCCGCCGCTCGCCCTTCGGCCGGAAGCGGGCGCGCATCCGGCGCGCCTGGAAATCGCCGCAGTTGGAGCAGCTCGAAATCTCGCGATAGCGCCCCTGCCCCGGCAGCCAGACCTCGAGGTCGTAGGTCTTGCGGGCGGCGAAGCCGGTATCGCCGCTGCACAGGGTGACCACCCGATAGGGCAGCTCGAGCCGCTGCAGGACCGCCTCGGCGCAGGCGGTCATGCGCTCGTGCTCGGCCTCGGACGCCTCGGGCCGGGTGATGCTGACCAGCTCGACCTTGCTGAACTGGTGCTGGCGGATCATGCCCTTGGTGTCCTTGCCGGCGGCGCCGGCCTCGGAGCGGAAGCAGGGCGTCCAGGCGGTGTAGCGGAGCGGCAGCTGCTCGGCGTCCAGGATCTCGTCGGCGACCAGGTTGGTGAGCGCCACCTCGGCGGTCGGGATCAGCCAGTGGCCGCTCGTGGTCCGGAACTGGTCCTCGGCGAACTTCGGCAGCTGGCCGGTGCCGAACAGGACGTGGTCGCGCACCAGGAGCGGCGGGTTGACCTCGGTGTAACCGTGCTCCTTGGTCTGCAGATCGAGCATGAAGGCGGCGAGCGCCCGCTCGAGCCTGGCCAGCTGGCCGAACAGGGCGACGAAGCGGGCGCCGGCGAGCTTGGCGGCGCGAGCCGAAGTCCATGCCCAGCCGCGCGCCGAGCTCGTCATGCTCCTTGGGCGCGAAGTCGAAGGCGCGCGGCGCACCCCAACGCCGCAGCTCGACATTGGCGCTCTCGTCGGTGCCGTCGGGCACGTCGTCGGCGAGGACGTTAGGGATCCCGGCGAGCTCGGCGTCGAGCGCGGCGATCCGCGCGCGCACCAGGTCCTCGTCGGCCTGGATCTGGCGCTTGAGGGCTGCGACCTCGGCGATCGCCGCATCGGCCTCACCGCCGCGGGCGCGCAGCCGGCCGACCTCACGCGAGAGCGCGTTGCGGCGCGCCTGGCTCTCCTGCAGCCCGGTCTGGAGCGCCCGGATCGCGACATCCTGCTCGAGCAGCAGCGCCGCCATGGGCGCGAGGCCCCGGCGCACGAGTGCCCGGTCGAACGCGTCGGGCTGATCACGCAACCACTTCAGGTCGAGCACGTCATGTCACGCGTGGCGATGGCATCGGCTTGCGAGGGAACCTAGCCCGTTCAGGGCCCGGGGTCGAGGTCGCTCCGGGCGGTCTTGTCGGCGGCCTCCTCGGCCGCCTCGGCCTCGGCCCGCCGGCGCTCGACGATTTGCACCATGATGATTGAGATTTCGTAAAGAACGAGGATCGGGATCGCGAGCGTGACCTGGCTGATGATGTCGGGCGGGGTGATGACCGCCGCCGCCACGAACACGCCGACGATCGCGAACCTTCGGTTCTTGGACAGCTGCTCGGCGGTGACCAGGCCGACCCGGCCCATCAGGGTGAGTGCCACCGGCAGCTGGAAGGCGAGGCCGAAGGCGAAGATCAGCTTCATCACCAGCGACAGATATTCGCCGACCCGGGCCTCGAGCTCGATCGGCAGGGTGCCCGGGCCGCCGTGGGTCTCGAAGCTCACGAAGAACCGCCAGGCGAGCGGGAAGACCACGTAATAGGCCATCGCCCCGCCGATGAAGAACAGGATCGGGGTCGCCACCAGGAACGGCAGGAAGGCCCGCTTCTCGTCGCGGTACAGCCCGGGCGCGATGAACAGCCAGAGCTGCGCCGCGATGAACGGGAAGGTGAGGAAGGTACCGGCCCAGAACGCGACCTTGACGTAGGTGAAGAACGCCTCGGTCAGGCCGGTGTAGATCATCCGCCGGCCGGTCTGCCCGGCATAGATGTCGGCGAGCGGTTTGACCAGAAAGGCGTAGATCTGCTCTTTGAAGAAATAGCAGATCATGAAGCCGACCAGGAGCGCGGCCGTGGCATACATCAGCCGGTTACGCAGCTCGACCAAGTGGTCGAGCAGCGGCATCTGCCGGTCATCGAGATCCCTGATGAGCGCCATTTAGCTTGGATCGGCCGGCGCGGTCTTGCGTTCGGGCGCCTTGCTCCCAGAGCCGTTGCCGGCCGCCGGCGGCGCCGGCGTGGCATCGGCAGCCTGGCCATTGCCGGGGTTGGCGGCGGCCGGCCTGGCACTCGCCGGCGGCGGGGCGGGTTCCACGGGTGGGGCGGCGCCCGGCGCCGGCTCGGCGGTCGCCGCCGCTTCGACCGGCTGGGCAGCGGGCCTGGCCGGCTCGGCGCCCGGCTTCGCGCTCGGCGGGGCGCTCTCGCCGTCTTTGGGCTTGGCCCGGCTCTTGGCGGTCGGATCGAACGCCTGGCCGAGCTCGCCGGTCGGATCGATGGTGTTCTCGATCGTCTTGCCGAGGTTGGTCCGGCCCGCCTTCTCGATCTCGCTCTTGACCTTGTCGAGCTCGGCCTCGCGCGCCATGTCCTCGATCGCGGTCTGGAACTCGCGCGCCATGGCCCGGCCCTTGGCGACCCACTTGCCCATGGTGCGCGCGACCCGCGGCAAATCCCGCGGCCCGATCACCACCAGGGCGATCAGCAGGATGACCGCCATCTCCGACCAGCCGACATCGAACATGCCGGCGTCCCTCCGCCTGGCGACCGCGCGCTCAGCTCTTGGCCGCCTCGTCCCGCTTCAGACCCGGCTCGGCGACCGTCGCCTGCGGCTCGCTGCCATCGGACGTGAGCACGCGCTTGTCGTCCTCATCGTCGTCCTTCATGCCGGCCTTGAAGCTCTTCACGCCCTTCGCCACGTCGCCCATGACCTTCGGCAGCTTGCCTGCACCGAACAGGATCAGGACGATCATCAGGATCAGGACGACCTGCCAGATACCGATACTCATCGACGACTCCTTCTCGCGCCCACCCCGCCAGCTCGCGCCCGCCCCGCCATGCCACGAAGCCTGGCAAGCCGGCCTTCAGGATCTCGGGCTTGCGCGAAGTCTCGCAGAAAACCCGACCCCACGCAACGCAGGCCTAGCGCCTCGACGGTGCAGGGTAGACATAGACTTGGCGCGGATCGACCGCCACGGCAACCACGTCACCGGCGACGAACTCGGCGATGCTGGTCATGCGCACGATCAGCGGTGGCCCGTCGGGCAGCTCCAGCTCCAACACGCGGTTGGTGCCGAGGTCGCGAATTCGCCGCACCCGGCAGCGGCAGGCCGCAGCACCGCCGTCGCGTAGCAGGCGCAGGCCCTCGGCCGGATCAGCACGTCGACCGGCGTGCCGTCGACCAGATCGGCGACCTCGACCGGGCCGACCGGCGTGCTGACCTGGCCGCCGACCACCCAGCCTTTGTAGCGGTTGAGCGGACCGAAGAAGCCGGCCACGAACGGGTTGCCGGGGTGCGCATAGAGCTCGGCCGGCGTGCCGTGCTGCAGGATCCGGCCGTCCTGCATGACGTGGATCCGATCGGCGACCAGGACCGCCTCGTCGGCATCGTGGGTGACCATCAGGACCGGCGTGCCGGCGGCCCGCAGGATCGCGATCGCATCCTCGCGGACATGGCTGCGGAGCGTCGCATCGAGACTCGAGAAGGGCTCGTCGAGCAGCATCAGGCGGGGCTTCGGGGCGAGCGCCCGGGCCAGCGCGACCCGCTGCTGCTCGCCGCCCGAGAGCATGTGCGGGTAGCTGTCGGCGTGGCCGTCGAGGTCGACCTGGGTGAGCAGCTCGGACGCGCGCCGCCGGCGCGCCCGGCTGTCGAGGCCGCGCAGGCCGAAGGCGACGTTGTCGAGCACGCGCAGATGCGGGAACAAAGCGAAATCCTGGAACATCAGCCCGACCCGCCGCGTCTCGGGGGCGCAGGCGTAGGCCGGCTCCGCGACCACCTCGCCCTCGATCGCGATCCGGCCGCGCTGGACTGGCTCGAGGCCCGCGATCAGGCGCAGGATCGTGGTCTTGCCGCAGCCCGAAGGGCCGACCAGGCAATGGACCTCGCCCTGGTCGAGGCTGAGGCCGACCTCGCGCAGGACCGTCCGCGCGCCGTAGGCATGGCCCAGCCCTTCGACCTCGAGGCCGGCGGCGGGTCGCAGATCGGCGCGGGCGTGGGCCATGGCGGCGGTTCGGGCTCCAGGATCGTCGATGCGTGCCCAGAGCAGGTACGGTCCCGCCGCCCCGAGGTCAAGCCGGCGCCCCGCGCCGGGCTCATCAGCCGTCCGGATCGTCCAGGGCGTCATCGGCGTCGGCGTCCTCGTCGCCCACGGGCTCGTCCGGCAGGTCGTCGGACCGGGCGAACGGCGGCCGGCCCAGGGATCGGCGGCGCCGAGCAGGCCCAGCTGGAGCAGCTCCTCGATCCGCGGCAGATCGTCGAGCGAGCCGAGATCGAAATGGTCGAGAAAGGCGGCCGTGGTCACCCAGGTCACCGGCCGGCCCGGGCTCTCGCGCCGGCCTTTGGGCTGGACCCAGCCGGTCTCGAGCAGAAGATCGAGGGTGCCCTTGCTGACGCTGACGCTCCGCAGCTCCTCGAGTTCGGCGCGGGTGATCGGCTGACGGTAGGCGATGATCGCCAGCGTCTCGAGGGCGGCCCGCGACAGGCGCCGGCTCTGCACCTGCTCGCGCTCGAGATAGGGCGCGAGGTCGGGCGCGGTCCGGAGCGCGAAGCGGCCGCCGCGGTTCTCCACGCGTACGCCGCGGGGGGCGTAGTCCTGGACCAGCTCGTCGAGCAGCTCGCCGGCGTGCAGGCCGCCCGGCAGATGCGCCTGGATGGTCGCGGCATCGAGCGGCGCCTCGGCCGCGAACAGCAGCGCCTCGACGATCCGTTTGCCCAGATCCCGGCTCATGGTCGGCGCTCAGCGCCGGCGGCGCAGGAAGATCGGCCCGAACGGGCTCGCCTGGCTGAGCTCGATCACGCCGTCGCGGGCGAGTTCGAGGCTGGCGGCGAGATGGGCCGCGAGCGCCGAGCGGCGCAGGTGCTCGTCGATCAGGTCCGGGGGCAGATAGGCGAGCAGGTTACGCCAGTCGGGGCCGCCGAGCGCCCGGGTCAGGCGCTTGAGCGCGTCCTCGACCGAAACACCGCCGGCGCCTTCAGGGTCAGCCGCTGCTCGCGGGTGCGCAGGCGCTGGTCGACGTAGGCCTGGAGCAGCTCGTGCAGCGCCAGGCGAAAGCGGCTCTGCGCCGCACCCGCAGACCGCTCGGATGGCCGGGGCCGAAGCGCAGGACGCCGAGCCGCGGGCGGCCGAGCAGCTCCTCGGCGGCGCGCCGGATCGCGTCCAGCCGCTGCAGCCGCCAGGCCAGGCCCTCGGCGAGCTCGGCAGCGCTCGGCTCGGCGTCGGCGGGCGGCTGGGGCAGGAGCAGGCGCGACTTGAGGTAGGTGAGCCAGGCCGCGGTCACCAGATAGTCGGCGGCGATCTCGAGCTTCAGGTCGCGCGCCTCTTGGACATAGGCGAGGTACTGGTCGGCGAGCGCCAGGATCGAGATCCTGGCGAGGTCGACCTTCTGCTCGCGGGCGAGCGCCAGCAGCAGATCGATCGGCCCCTCGACTCCCTCGAGGTCGACCACGAAGTCGG
>CAVSRN010000048.1:0-97749 GCA_963730195.1 uncultured Alphaproteobacteria bacterium | reverse complement strand
GGCGGGCGGCACTGCGCCCGGCCCACGCGGCACCAGAGCTCGAGCACCGAGGCCAGGTGCTCTGGGCAGGTCGTGCAGCGGCACGTGGGTCAGGTCCTTGTCGATCTCGGCCACGATCTTGGCCTTGACCGGGCCGGGGACAGCTCGCGCAGGTCGCCCAGGGTCCTGGGCGCCGCCACCAGGATCAGCCGGGCGAAGCGGCCGCCTGCGGCCGCCGCCTCCTCGAGGCGCTCGGCGAGTCCGCGCGCGAAGGCGAACTTGGCGTAGCGCTGGGGATCGGTCGGCGGCGCCATGGCGCGGCGTCCCTGGCCGCGGGCGCTGTCGTAGCTGCGCCCCGGTCGGTCGCTCCCGATCTCCTTGCTCTGGGCGATGCCGCCCGTGAACTCCTCCTGCTCGAGGGCGGCGCTCGAGGGGCTCGAAGGGCTTGGCCTGCGCCAGGAGGCCGGCCCCTGGCACCATCGGCAATGAGTACCCAGGTGGCGTTCGGCATCGCTCGGCTAACTCCGGAAAAGCCCGGTCCCGGCTGTACGAATGCCTGGATCCCGCCGACCGACCGTCGGCCCTGGCTGTCCGCCCGCCATGGACCCTACAACGGTCGTCCAGCGTTGGTCCATGGCTGGCCGGTCCGGATCGCCTCGAGCGCACGCGGCGATTCTCATCCGCGCGTTGTCAAGCGCGACGCTGGCCGCGCGTGTCAAACCGAGGCCCGAGGTTGAGCATGCAGGTGCCATTGCAGATCAGCTTTCACAACATGGCCAGCTCGGCGGCGATCGAAGCCCGGGTGCGCGAGCGGGCGGCGCGGCTCGAGCGCTTCTTCGATGCCATCATCTCCTGCCGGGTGACCATCGAGGCCCCCCACAAGCAGCCGCACCGCAGCACCGTCGGCATCCGCATCGACATCGGGGTCGCCGGCAAGGAGATCGTGATCAAGCGCGAGCAACGCCACCACGAGTCGCGCGACGACGCCTACCAGGTGATCGGGGTCGCGTTCGATGCGGCCGAGCGCCAGCTCGAGCAGCACGCCCGGCTGCTGCGCCGCGAGGTGAAGAGCCATGACGGCCCGAGCTACGCGCGCGTGGTCAGGCTCTATCCCGAGCAGAACTACGGCTTCCTCGAGACCCCCGGCGGGCCGACCGTCTACTTCCATCGCGCGGTGTTCGAGAATGACGCCTTCGATCAGTGCCAGGTCGGCAGCGAGGTGATGTACTCGCTCGCCGACGACGAGGGCCCGATGGGCCCGCAGGCGAGCCGCGTCCGTCTGGTGCGCGGCGCGCACCGGGTACGCTGAGCGCCGCCGGACAGTGCCTTCTTACGATCATCAAACTGTCGTATCATGTCCCTGCCTATGGAGTTCCGGTCCCTGCCCGATGGCGGCGGCGCTCCGATCAACGAGGGCTCGAGGGAGGCCAAGCATGAGTAGCGCTCTGGCGCGGGCAGCCGCGCTCAACCTGGCGGCGGTCGTGGTGGTCGGCTGGTCTGCCGGAGCGGCGCCGGCGAGCGCCGAGGAGCTGACCGTCTATACCGCGGTCGAGGCGGAGGATCTCAAGAAATACGCCGAGCGGTTCAACGAGGACTATCCCGACATCGAGATCAAGTGGGTCCGCGATTCGACCGGCATCGTCACCGCCAAGCTGCTGGCCGAGAAGGACAATCCGCAGGCCGACGTGGTCTGGGGCCTGGCCGCGACCTCGCTGATGCTGCTCAAGAACGAGGGCATGCTCGAGCCCTATGCGCCCAAGGGGCTCGACCGGCTCGATCCGCGCTTCCGCGACACCGCGGAGCCGCCGTCCTGGGTCGGCATGGACGCCTGGGTCGCGGCGCTGTGCTTCAACACCGTGGAGGCCGAGCGGCTCGGCCTGCCCAAGCCGGCCTCGTGGCAGGACCTGCTCGACCCGGTCTACAAGGGCCACATCGCGATGCCCAACCCGAACTCCTCGGGCACGGGCTTCCTCGACGTCTCCAGCTGGCTGCAGCTGTTCGGCGAGGAGGAGGGCTGGGCGTACATGGACGCGCTGCACGAGAACATCGGCGCCTATACCCATTCCGGCTCCAAGCCGTGCAAGCAGGCGGCGCAGGGCGAGGTGCCGATCGGGGTCTCGTTCGCCTTCCGCGCCGCGCGGCTCAAGGAGGAGGGCGCGCCGATCGAGGTGATCATCCCCGAGGAGGGCATCGGCTGGGACATGGAGGCGACCGCGATCGTCAAGGGCACCGACAAGCTCGACGCCGCCAAGACCCTGGTCGACTGGTCGGTCTCCGAGAAGGCCAACCAGATGTACAACGAGGGCTACGCGGTCGTCGCCATCCCCGAGCTGGCGCAGCCGGTCAAGTTCTTCCCCGAGAGCATCCAGGCCAAGATGATCGACAACGACTTCGACTGGGCGGCCTCGAATCGCGAGCGCATCCTGGCCGAGTGGCAGCAGCGCTACGATTCCAAGTCCGAGCCGAAGAGCTAGGTCCCGACGAGGGCCGGCAGGCGCCGCCCGCTGCGCCCGTTGCTGCTCCCTCCCGAGCCTCAGCTCGCAGTCGCGGGCGCCTTGCAGGCGTCCGGCGGGGTCAGCACCACTCGGTTGATCGGGCCCTCCAGCACCTCGTCCAGCGGCCCCAACAGCTGCCACCCGGCCGCCAGATCGCGCAGGCTCCGGACCGCCACGCGACCCGCGCGATCGAGGGCTGCGAGCAGCAGGCCCGCCGCCGGGTCGGCGACGATTGCGAGCGGCGTCGTGAAGTCCCCGTCGAGGCGCTCGCCGACGGCCATCTTGCCCTCGCGGTGCAGGGTCAAAAGATGCAGCATCCCCTCGCCATCGCTCAGCGCGACCACCAGACGCCCATCGCCGTCGACGGCGGCGACGGCGCCCCCGCGGGTCCGCTCGGCGAGACGTTCAGGGGCCCGGGCGAGCGTTCCGGCGGCGTCGAGCCGTGCGTGCCAGAGGCCACTGCGCGGATTGCCCGCGAGCAGATGGACCTCGCCTTGCCCGCCTTCGACGGTCACCGGCAGCGTGTCGGTGATCAGATCGAGCCTGTGCCAGCGCGGCGTCTCGCTGCGCAGGTCGGCGAGCCGCGCGAGGTGCAGCCGCCCGCCCTCGTCGAGGCCCGCGAGCAGCTGGCTGCCGTCGCTCAGCATCTGCACGAGCAGTTGCTCGAGCGGCGGCCCGGCCAGCTCCTGCCACCTGCCGCCGCCGCCGGACACCTGCCGGCCGAGCCCGCCCTCGGCCGAAATCGCGAGCGCGACCCGGCCCGTGCGCAGGCCGACGACGCCGGCCGCCCGCTCGTCGCGCACGAGCTTCATCTTGCTCCGCTGGAGCGCCTTCCAGGGCGACAGCGGGCGCTGGCCCAGGGTGTCGAGCAGGTTGGTGATGATATGACCGCTGCACGAATACCACAGCGCGCCGCGGGCGCTCTTGAAGCTGAACGGCTGCACCGATCGTTCGCCGAAATTGGGCAGGTCGACGAACCCAAGCGCGTCGCTGGCGTCGACCGCGCTGTTGCTGAACGTCCCGGCCTGCGCGGGCATCCGGTCGGGTGGCAGCAGGCCGATCCCGGCGAAGCCTTGGAACGTGAGAAAGTCTTCGACGTCGACGTCGTCGTCCTGACCAGCGACCAGGATGCCGATCCGATCCGGCGCGCGGCTGATCGTCACCAGGTTGTCGAACGGCGCGTCGAAGTCGCCGCCGCTGTCGATGTCGCGCTCGCCGGTGACCTGCGGCGGGCCGAGGCGCGGGCCCTGCGCGATGGTGGCGTCGTAGACCGCGGCGCTGAAGCGGAGCTCGCCGGCGCCCGAGGTGTCGCTGTCGTCGATGATGTGGATGGTCTCGATGTTGCCGATCGTGTCGCGCCGCTTGGTCGCGAACTCGCCGCGGGCGCGCAGCTTGCCGGTCGCGGCGGGCTCGGGCGGCGAGCGCCGCGGCACCGAGATCCGGTACCAGAAGCGGTGCTCCTGCTCGAGACCGCCGACCAGCACCTCGTGCAGGGACCGGGCATCGCCGAACAGCTCGATCTCGGTCCGCACCAGGTTCTCCTTCTCCATGTCGAGCGCCAGCTCGCCATGGACCATGCGGAAGATCTCGACCGTGGCGAAGCTCGGCCACACGGTCTCGAAGCGGAACCGCGCCGCGGTCGCGCCGCGCTCGACCTCGACGTTGACGATCGCCTGGGCGATGTACACATCCAACAAGATCTGGCCGATCCCGTGCCGGACCGTGGCCAGGCTTTCCCCCCCGAGCGGCATCTTGGTGCCTCCATGAACGACGCGGGCTGCGTCGTGGCGCTCAATCATGTAGTGCGTCCGCCGGTTGCGGCATCGCTCTTGGCGCGACGCGCCAACGATCGGGGTGGGCCGTCCGCCGCGCCCTGCAGGTAGCCGGCGATGGGCAGGGAGGTGCCAGACGTGGTGGCGGCAACCGAGGCAGGCGCCCCTTATCTGCGGATCGAGGGCCTGACCAAGCGGTTCGGCGGCTTCACCGCGCTCGACGACATCTCGCTCGAGATCTTCGAGCGCGAGTTCGTCTGCTTCCTCGGGCCGTCGGGCTGCGGCAAGACCACGCTTTTGCGCGCGATCGCCGGGCTCGACGTCCAGTCGAGCGGCCGGATCGAGCAGGCCGGCCGCGAGATCTCGGCCCTGCCGCCCGCCGAGCGCGACTTCGGCATCGTGTTCCAGTCCTACGCCCTGTTCCCCAACCTCACGGTCGCCAGAAACATCGCCTACGGGCTCGAGAGCCGACGGGCGCGGCGGGCCGCGATCGAGGCCCGGGTCGACGAATTGCTCGATCTGGTCGGGCTCGCCGACCAGGGCGACAAATATCCGGCCCAGCTCTCGGGCGGGCAGCAGCAGCGGGTGGCGCTCGCCCGGGCGCTGGCGCCCTCGCCCGGCCTCCTGTTGCTCGACGAGCCGCTCTCGGCGCTCGATGCCAAGGTCCGCGCCCGGCTCCGCCAGGAGGTCCGGACCCTCCAGCGCCGGCTCGGGGTGACCACGATCATGGTCACCCACGACCAGGAGGAGGCGCTGACCATGGCCGATCGGATCGTGGTCATGAATCAGGGCGTGATCGACCAGGTCGGCACGCCGCTCGAGATCTACCGCGAGCCGGTAACCCGCTTCGTCGCCGACTTCATCGGCACCATGAACTTCCTGCCGGGCACGGTCGCGGGCCCGGACCGGGTGCATCTTGCCGAGATCGAGATCGGGCTGCCCGGGCGGCTCGATGCTTTGGCGCCGGGCACGCCGGTGACCCTCGCCGTCCGACCGGAGGACCTGTTGGTCCAGGACGGCGCGAGCGACGCGCCCAACACCTTCGCGGCCCGGGTCGAGGGGCTCGAGTTCCTGGGCTCGTTCGTGCGCGCCGATCTTGCGCTCGGCGGCTTCGCCGACCAGCGCTGCTGCGCCGACTTCTCGATCAACCTGGTCCGCCGCCAGAGCATCGAGGTCGGCCAGACGCTGGCCGTGACCTTGCCCGCCGAGCGCCTGCGGGTGTTCGAGGGTGACCCCGATGGCTAGGTCCGCGACCATAGTACCGGCGGCGCTTGGAACAGTAATACGGCCGCGGCTCGGGCGCGACGCTCTGCTGATGCGCCTTCTGATGGCGGTGATCGGGCTCTACCTGGTGATCACCCTGGTGCTGCCGCTCTACGCCATGCTCTCGAAGAGCTTCCGGGCCCACGACGGCAGCTTCATCGGCCTTGCCAACTACGCCCGTTACTTCGCGACCCCGGCGCTGTCCTATTCGATCTGCAACAGCCTGCACGTCGCGCTGATCACGACCGGCATCACCGTGCCGCTGGCGTTCGTGTTCGCCTACGCGCTGACCCGCAGCTGCGTCCCGGCCAAGGGCCTGTTCAAGACCATTGCGATGGTGCCGATCCTGGTGCCCTCGCTCCTGCCCGGGCATCGCGCTGGTCTACCTGTTCGGCAACCAGGGCCTGATCAAATGGGCTGATGTTCGGCCACGACATCTACGGCCCGATCGGCATCGTGATCGCCGAGGTCTTCTTCACGCTGCCGCACGCGCTGATTATCGTCCTGACCGCGCTCTCGGTCGCCGACGCCAGGCTCTACGAGGCGGCGCTGGCGCTGCGCGCGAGCAAGCCCCGGATCTTCCTCTCGGTCACCGCTGCCGGGCGTGCGCTACGGCCTGATCAGCGCCGCCTTCGTGGTGTTCACCCTGGCCTTCACCGACTTCGGCGCGCCCAAGGTGATCGGCGGCGGTTACGACGTGCTCGCAACCGACGTCTACAAGCAGGTGATCGGCCAGCAGAACTTCGAGATGGGCGCGGTCGTCAGCGTGGTGCTCCTGATCCCGGCGGCGTTCGCCTTCCTGGTCGACCGGCTGGTCCAAAAGCGCCAGGTGGCGCTGCTTTCCGCCCGCGCGGTGCCGCTCACACCCCTGCCCAGCCGCCGCTTCGACCTCCTGATGCTGGGCTACCTTCTGCTGGTCAGCCTGTTCATCCTCGGCATCCTCGGCACCTGCCAGTACGCTGCGCTGGTCAAGTTCTATCCCTACAACCTCGAGCTCGGCCTCAAGAACTACCGGTTCGACCTGATGGACGGCGGCGGCTGGTCGTCCTACTACAACTCGATCCAGCTCGGCCTCTGGACCGCCCTGTTCGGCACCATCGTCGTCTTCCTCGGCGCCTATCTGGTCGAGAAGGCGCAAGGTTTCCGCGCCGGCGCGCACCCTCTTCCAACTGTTCGCCATGTTGCCGATGGCGGTCCCGGGCCTGGTGCTCGGGCTCGCCTATATCTTCTTCTTCAACGCACCGACATAATCCCTTGAACGTGATCTATCACACGATGGCCAATCCTGGTGATCGCGACCATCACCCACTTCTACACGGTCGCCCACCTGACCGCGGTCACCGCGCTCAAGCAGCTCGACCCCGAGTTCGAGGCGGTCTCGGCGTCGTTGAAGCAGCCCTTCTACAAGACCTTCTGGCGGGTGACGGTGCCGGTCTGCCTGGTGCCGATCCTCGACATCTCGATCTATCTGTTCGTCAACGCCATGACCACGGTTTCCGCGGTCGTTTTTCTCTATGGCCCGGACACGACGCTGGCCTCGGTCGCGGTCCTCAACATGGACGACGCCGGCGACATCGCGCCGGCCGCGGCGATGGGCATGATGATCTTCTACACCAACGTCGCCGCGCGGCTGATCCACATGCTCGCCACCCGCGGCGTCCTCGCCCGCACCCAACGCTGGCGCCTCCGCTGAAGTCTCTGCCGGCGTCAATGGTTTGTCGATGATCCGATCACTGGCGTAGTGTAGCCATGGCTACCAACCAGTTTCTCTTCGGCGGTGGAAAGCTGTGCGATGGCCGACCGTCTGAGATCGTAGGCCTGTGTTCTACCGAAGAGCTTGCGGGTGAGGACTCTTTGATTGTTGAGTGGCGCATGAGTGGCGCATCGGTGACGCATGATTTATTCAAAGTGAGGAACTCCTGGGGCAAGTCAAACGGAGCATCAACCGACCATTGATCCGCTTGATCCGAGGATCAATCTCGTTACGAGAACATATACACAGTCATCGTGAAATAAGCTTCAGGAGTGACCAAATATCTGCTCAATGACCATGGCCTTCGGGCGGCAAGGTTGGTAGAATTCGGGGAAGGCGGCTGGCGCCCGGTTGCGGCACGCCTCCATGCGCCACAGGCGCCACATCTGACACAGAAGTGCGCTGCACCGGTGGTCGCCGGAAGCTTCAACCGCCACCGAGGCTGTCCAGGTTGGCGCGCACGGTGCGCGTGTTCGGATGATGCTCCCCGAGCACGTGCTCCCAGATCGCCAACGCGCGCTCGTAGGACGCCCGGGCGCCGCCAGAGCGCGTTAACGCAAAGGGCGCGGCTCGGCGCCAGAGCAGAGTTGCGCCGGGGGACGGGCGCGGCCGCATCCTCCACGCTTGGCGCGGGTTGTGATAGCTTGTCCCAAGCTGTCAAAGCCGGAGCTTAGTGATGGCGACCAAGGTCGAACCCGCGCCTCAGCAACTCTACGAGCAGGACTTCTACGCCTGGACCCGGCAGCAGGCGGCGCTCCTGCGGTCCCGGCGCTTCAACGCGCTCGATCTGGACCATCTGATCGAGGCCACCCTGGAGGCTGGCGACGTGCAGCGCGAGGCGGTGCTCAGCAACGCGCGGGTCGTGATCGAGCATCTCCTGAAGCTCGCCCACAGCCCGGCCCAGGACCCGCGGAACGGCTGGCGCGCGACGGTGCGCGAGCACCGCGCCCGGCTCGAGCTCGGGCTCACGCCGCGGCTGCGCCAAGCCCTGGGGGACGAGCTGACGCGCGTCTATGCGATCGCCCGGCGCAACGCTCTGGGCACGCTCAGCGACCATGGCGAGCAGGCCGCCGCCGACGCCCTGCCCCTCGCCTGTCCCTATGCCTTCGACCAGATCACCACCGACTGGTGGCCGTGAGCCCTGGTGCCCTCCGGCCCGGTGCCGGGGGGCCCATTGGCTGCAAGGCTCGAATCCAGGATTTTCCCCCAAGACGCCTGTGACCCAGGCGACGTAGATCCCTCGCCACAAGCGGCCGCCCCCTTTTCTGCCGCGCTTGTAAGAAAGGTTCCTGACACCTTTTCTCTCCCGCGCTTGTAAGAAAGGTTCCTGACACCTTTTCTCTCCACAAGCGGCCACCTCCCTTTCTGCCGCGCTTGTAAGAAAGGTTCCTGTCACCTTTTCTCTCGCGCTTGTAAGAAAGGTTCCTGACACCTTTTCTCTCCTCCTGACACCTTTTCTCTCCTCGGGCCGGCTGATGCCAGGGAGCTTCAACCGACGCCGAGGCGCTCCAGGTTGCCGCGCGCCTTGCGCGTGTTCGTATGATCCGGCCCGAGGAAGCGCTCGAAGATCGAAAGCGCCCGCTCGAAGGCCGCCCCGGCGCCCGCCAGATCGCCCTGGGCCTTCAGCACCCAGCCCAGGTTGCTGACGTCTCTGGCGACGTTGGGGTGGTCGGGCCCGAAGCTCGCCTCGTCGATCGCGAGCGCCCGCTCGAACGCCGCTCTGGCGCTCGCCAGATCACCCTGCGCTCGCAGCACCAAGCCCAGGTTGTTGACGTCTCTGGCGACCTCGGGATGGTCGGGGCCGAAGCTCACTTCTCCGATCCGAAGCGCCCGTTCGAAGGCTGCCCTCGCGCCCGCCAAATCGCCTTCGGCGCGCAGTGCATAGCCCAGGTTGTTGACTCGGATGTTTGGGTGCTCGGGCCCGAAGCTCGCCTCGTCGATCTCAAGCGCCCGCGCGAACGCTGCTTTAGCGCCGCCCAGATCGCCCAGAGCGCTGAGCACCGAGCCCAGGTTGTTTACGCTCGTAGCGACTTTGGGGTGGTCTGGTCCGAGAACACGCTCGAAGATCATCAGCGCCCGCTCAAGGGCCACCCTGGCGCGCGCCAGATCGCCCATGTCCTTCAGGACTAAGCCCAGGTTGTTGAGGTCGGTGGCGACTTCGGGGTGGTCATCGCCGAAACTCGCCTCGTCGATCCTAAGCGCTTTTTCGAAGGCAGCGCTAGCACCTGCCAAATCGCCCAGCTCCTTCAGCACCGAGCCGAGGTTGTTGACCCGTACGGCGACGTTGGGGTGGTCGGGGCCGAGCGTCCTTTCGTCGATCTCAAGCGCCCGCCCGAATGCCGCTTTGGCACCCACCAGATCCCCCAGGTCCTTCAGGACACCGCCCAGGTTATTGACGTCGATCGCAACATTTGGGTGGTCGGAGCCAAAACTAGACTTGTCGATCCGCAGCGCTCGCTCAAAGCAGGCTCTAGAGCCCACCAAGTTCCCCTCCTCCCGCAACAGCATACCGAGATCATTAAGAGCGCTCGTCAGGGTCGTCACCAGCCTTCTCAATCCACGCTCGTCTCCAAATCCGCGACTTAAGTCCACGAACTGACTATTTTTTTTGAACTCAACCGGCAGATTGGTAGTATCAGCATTAGGAAGTAAAATGGGGATGACCGTAACATGAGGCCGAGTTGCCCGCAGTTCGAGTACGTCGTGTATCCCATCCGCTTGACGGGTCGATCCCGCTCGCTCTCCTATGCACAAACCAATCGTTGCAGCCTTTGCCATGCTCTCGTTAATTTGAGCAACGAAACTAGCACCCGGTGCAATTTCCCATTGATCTAGCCAAACATTTATCTTACTGATTGTCAAAAGATGTGCCAGTTCTCCCACTAGAGCGGAGTCGAGTGTGCCGGTAACTTAGGAAGATGTCGTATTCACAGTTTGACATCGCCGACTCCTTCGATTTGAAGATAGTCCTCAAGCATATTTATTTGGAATCTCTTATGGACGTCCTCATCAATAATCTTTTGTTCACGTAACTCTGCCAGTTCTTTTAGCCTCGTGATCACTGGAGTTACCGTCATTTTTGCAGACTCGGCTCGTGCAGACACAAACCGGCCTGGCGCAATTTTTTTAATTCCGCATATCAGTAAATGCATTGCTTCCTCGGACTTAAGGCCGCTTGATAAATCAACCCATGTGTGAAGCTCTAGGAAATCATCTATCATATTCTCGTGGCCGCCTGGCAGTATCACAGGTATAACACTGAAGTTCTCATCTTTGCTCTGGATGTTAAGAGCCCGGTGGATTTCCTGCAAGAACCAACCCTTTGGCGTAGAAGATCCAATACATATAACGCATGCAGCGGTCTGGGTCAGAGCTCTGAAGATTTCTTGCTGCCATAATTTTCCTGGTGGCAGGATCCACTTATCCAACCAGACACGGAATTTATGAATATCCTCTAAAACGCATGCCAACTGCTCAACACAACTGGCGTCGTCGTGAGAATAACTCAGAAAAACGTCGAACTGATTTTCGCCGCTGGCGTGGGGAGTAGGCTTGGAGCTCCTGCGGGCGAGAAGCTGGCGCAGATCGCGCTTCAGGCGCTCCTTCAGCTCGGTGGGCGCCAGATAGGCGTCGATGCACCGCCGCGTCGCCTCGAGGGACTCGAGATAGGCGTCCAGGCGCGCAAGCTGTTTCCTGCTTTTCTCCCAGCGCAGGATCGCTGGCGGGCCAACGCAGCTGCTCGCTCCGACGGTAGAGCAGTACGTCGGGGCTTGGCGAGGCGTTGAAAGCATCCTCCAACTCGTACTCGGTGCCTGAGATGTACGAGCTACCGTCGGGTTTCCTGTATGTGTCGACGGGCAGCGGTGACCCAATTCGCCTCCAGAAAATGCCGACGACAACGTCGCACTCCGATGGCTTCGGCAAGCCGCGCGCGATCGCGGTCTGGGGTCCGAGTTGTGCTGGAAGCGGCGTGCGGGCCTGGGGATCGTCCCAGCTGATGGCTTCGAGCTTGACCGCCTCGAACTGGGGCTCGCGCTGCAGCTCGGCGACCGCCTCGCGAGCGCATTGCCGCTCCTCGTCGACGTCGCCCGGCGAGGACAGAAAGATCCGCAGGGTCTGGGTCGCTGCCATCGCGTCACGATAGGTTTCAATCAGCTCCGTGCAGCATTCTGCGGTATCCTGAGGCGCATGCCAAGCGGCGAGTGTGAGCGCGCGCCACTGGCCATAGAGCCGTCGTTGACGCATATGTGTCAGATATGACACCATGCGGCGATGGATCGCGAGATTGCCTGGGTCAAGGCTGCGCGCAGGGCATTCGAGCGGTTTCCGACGACCGTGCAGCGGCGGATGGCCCGTGCGCTCGACGCTGCCGCCCGGGGCGAAATGGCGGAGATCGCCAAGCCGTTGCGCGGGCTCGGAAGCGGCGTGTTCGAGATCGCTCTCGCCCATCGCACGGACGCCTACCGCGCCGTGTATGCGGTGAGACTGGGTGCGGCGGTCTGGGTGGTTCATGCCTTCCAGAAGAAATCGAAGGCCGGGATCAAGACGCCCAAGCAGGACATCGAGCTGATCCGGCAGCGGTTGCGCCGGTTGCAGGAGGAACGGTCATGAGCGAAGGCGACGATCTCGAGGTCGTACGAGGCAGCGGCAACGTGTTCCGCGACCTGGGCCTGGCCGATGCCGACACCGAGCAGATGAAATCGGCGTTGGCTGCCGAGATCCTCAAGGCGATGCGCGAGCAGGGGCTCACTCACGCCGCCGCGGCCGAGCGCGCCGAGGTGCAGCGCGCGGACATCTCGCGCATCTGCAAGGTCGACATCGACCGCTTCACCATCGACCGGCTGGTGCGCATCCTGAACCGTCTCGACCGGCGGGTCGAGCTGGTGGTGACCACCGTCGCGCGGCGCGCCGTGGCCAAGGGAAAGCAAGCGGCAGTCTAGCTGCAAAGGCGGGGGGTGGCGCTGGCGGAACCGGCCGCCGCGGGCTCAGACCGCTTCGGTCGTCGCCCTCATGCGCCAGGCGCCAGAGGGCGTCGGCGCAGAGGTCGATCTCGTCGCCCTCGGGGTCGCGCCAGACCAGAGTGCGGCCGCGCTCGCCGACGGTGACGGCGTTGAAAGCGGCGGCGTCGGAAAGGAAGGCGAAGACGCCGCCCTTGGCCAGTACCGGGGCGAGATCGACGACCGATTCGGAGCCGTCGTCCCACTCCAGCCGGATGCGGCTTGCCGGCAGCGGGTCGGCGGTTTGGATGGTTCGCAGCTTCATCGCTCGATCCTTCCCGGCTTTTGCCCGGCACGGCAGCGGACCCAGCAGAGCGCGAGCTCGCCCTGGCGTCGCCGCGCCCATGTGCGGACCCGGCGGACCAGGGCGGGTGGTGCCGTGCCCGCGATGACTCTCAGATCGGCGATGCCGATCACGATTTCATCCTCCCCGGCGATCGCATGGAAGTGCGCCGGCTCGTGGTCGGCGTAGTACATCGTGATCCTCACGCCGTCGATGATCGCGAGCGTCGGCATGGCTTGAAAGCTTATCACAATGTGGGACGGGAGAAGCAGCACAGCGTTTGGCGGCCGGATCAGGAAAGGGCTTTCGTGGCGGGCGGAGTTGCGGGAGTATCGGGGGCGGGCCTGCAGGAGATGTGGAGAAAAAAATGAGTGCGCCGGCGCTGATCTTCGATCTCGATGGCACCCTGGTCGACAGCGTCTACCAGCACGTGCTGGCCTGGCACGAGGCGTTGCTGGAGGCGGGGATCGAGCTTTCGGTCTGGCGGATTCACCGGCGGATCGGGATGAGCGGCGGGCTGTTCACGCGGGCGCTGTTGCGCGAGACCGGGCGCGAGCTCGATGACGCGCTGCTCGCGCGCCTGCAGGAGCGGCATACGGCGGCGTATAAGGCGCGGATCGGGGATGTGCGGCCGCTGCCGGGGGCGCGGCGGCTGCTGGCGCGGTTGACCGAGCTCGGCTGCGCCTGGGCGATCGCGACCAGCGGGCGGATCGAGAGCGCCGGGCCGGCGATCGCGATGCTGGGGGTGCCGGACGGTGTGCCGGTCGTGACCCGCGATCTGGTGCCGCATGCCAAGCCCGATCCGGATCTGTTCCTGGAGGCGGTCCGCCAGCTCGGGTGCGTGGTCGAGCAGGCGATGGTGGTCGGCGACAGCGTCTGGGACCTGCTCGCGGCGC
Organism: uncultured Alphaproteobacteria bacterium; assembly: GCA_963730195.1. GTDB lineage: Bacteria > Pseudomonadota > Alphaproteobacteria > Geminicoccales > Geminicoccaceae > DATAOG01. The sequence continues at coordinate 84,311 of CAVSRN010000048.1, read as the reverse complement.
GGCGGGCGCGGACGCTCGGGATCGGGGTGCTCTCGGGCGGCTACGGCAAGGAGGAGCTGGAGCGGGCGGGCGCCTATCGGGTGTACGAGGACCCGGCCGACCTGCTCGCCCATCTGGACGAGGTCGGCGTGCGCGCCGGGCGCGAGAGCGGGGCCTGAGCGCCGGAGGCCGCGCGGTGCGGGTCCTGTTCGTCACGCCCGAGTGCTATCCGCTGATCAAGACCGGCGGGCTCGCCGATGTGACCGGTGCCTTGCCGCTGGCGCTCCGGGCGCAGGGCGGCGAGGTCCGGGTGTTGCTGCCGGCCTACCCGGGGGTGGTCGCGGCGCTGCGGGCGGTCGAGGAGGTCGCGGCGCTGGCCGATCTGTTCGGCGGGCCGGCGCGTCTGCTCCAGGGCGAGACCGGGGACGGGCTCGAGGTTCTGGCGCTCGAGGCGGCGCATCTCTATGACCGGCCGGGCAACCCTTATCTGGGGCCGGATGGCCGGGACTGGCCGGACAACCACCGCCGCTTCGGCGCGCTCGCCTGGGTCGCGAGCCGGATCGGGCTCGGGGCGCTCGGCGGCTGGGTGCCGGAGCTGGTCCATGGCCACGACTGGCAGGCGGGCCTGGCACCGGCCTATCTGAGCTTCGCAGATGGTCCCCGGCCGGCGACCGTGATGACCATCCACAACCTCGCCTTTCCGGGGCTGTTCGGGGCGTCGCATCTGGCCGAGCTGCGCCTGCCGGCGGCGAGCTTCCGGGTCGAGGGGCTGGAGTATTACGGCCGGATCAGCTTCCTCAAGGCCGGCCTGCACTATGCCGATCGCCTGACCACGGTCAGCCCGACCTACGCCCGCGAGATCCGGACCCCGGACCAGGGCATGGGCTTCGATGGCCTGCTGCGCCGGCGCGCCGCGGACCTGTGCGGGATCGTCAACGGCATCGACGCCGCGGTCTGGGACCCGGCGCGCGATCCGTGGATCGCCGCCCCCTACGATGTCGGGCGGCTGGACGCGAAGGCGGTCAACAAGCAGGCCCTGCAGCGCCGGCTCGGCCTGGAGCTGCGCCCGGACGCGCTGCTGGTCTGCGTGGTCAGTCGGCTGACCGCGCAGAAAGGCCTCGATCTTTTGCTCGAGGTCCTGCCGGGCCTGCTCGCGGCCGGCGGCCAGCTCGCGATGCTGGCTTCGGGCGAGGCTTTGCTGGAGGCGGGCTTTCGCGCCGCGGCCGCCCGCCATGCCGGGGACGTGGGCGTGGTGTTCGGCTATGACGAGCCGCTCTCGCATCTTTTGCAGGCGGGCGCGGATGCGATCGTCATCCCGTCGCGCTTCGAGCCCTGCGGCCTGACCCAGCTCTATGGGCTGCGCTACGGCACGCTGCCGATCGTGGCCCGGGTCGGCGGCCTCGCCGATACCGTGATCGATGCCAACGAGGCGGCCTTGGCGGACGGCGTCGCGACCGGCTTCCAGTTCGCTCCGGTGAGCGCCGAAGCGCTCGGCTTCGCCCTCGAGCGGGCGTTCGCGCTCTACCGCGAGCCGGCACGCTGGCAGGCGGTGCAGCGGCGCGCCATGACCCGGACGGTCGACTGGTCGCTGCCCGCCGCAGCCTATCTCAAGCTCTACCGGGAGCTTCTGGCGGCCCGCGCCCGCGTCCCCCGCGCCGCCGCCCCCCGATCCCCCGCCGTACCCCGCCCGCCCGCCACCGCTCGCGCCGAGGTCGCCGCCGCCATGACCCTCCGCACCGCCGTCCAGACCGTCGCCACCACCCCCTTCGAGGGCCAGCGCCCGGGGACCTCGGGCCTGCGCAAGAAGGTGCCGGTGTTCCAGCAGCCGCATTATCTGGAGAACTTCGTCCAGGCGGTGTTCGACAGCCTCGAGGGTTTTCGGGGCCAGACCCTCGTGATCGGCGGCGATGGCCGCTACCACAACCGGGAAGCCGTCCAGACCATCCTCAAGATGGCCGCGGCCAACGGCTTCGGGCGCCTCCTGGTCGGCCGCGGCGGGCTGCTCTCGACCCCGGCGGCGTCCTGCGTGATCCGCAAGCATGAGGCGTTCGGGGGCATCATCCTCTCGGCGAGCCACAATCCGGGCGGCCCGGACGGCGATTTCGGGATCAAGTACAACGTCACCAACGGCGGCCCGGCGCCCGAGGCGGTGACGGCGGAGATTTACCGGCGCACCCTCGACATTCACGAGTACCGCACGCTCGAGGTGCCCGACCTGGCGCTGGATCAAGTGGGAACAACGCGGCTCGGCGAGAGCCTGGTCGAGGTGATCGATCCGGTCGCGGACTACCAGGAGCTGATGGCGAGCCTGTTCGACTTCGAGCGCCTCCGGGCGCTGTTCCGGGAGCGGCTTTCGGGTTCGCTTCGATGCCATGTCGGCGATCACCGGCCCCTATGCCAAGGCGATCCTGGAGGAAACTCTGGGCGCCGCGCCGGGCTCGGTGATCAACGGCGAGCCACTGCCGGACTTCGGCGGCCATCATCCCGATCCCAACCCGGCGCACGCCAAGGAGCTGATCGGGCTCATGATGGGCGCGGACGCGCCCGACTTCGGGGCCGCCTCGGACGGCGATGGCGATCGCAACCTGATCGTGGGGCGCGGCATCTACGTCACGCCCTCGGACAGCCTCGCGATCCTGGCCGCGAATGCGCATCTGGCGCCGGGTTACGCCGGCGGCCTTGCCGGCATCGCGCGCTCGATGCCGACCTCGCAGGCCGCCGACCGGGTCGCCGACGCGCTTGGCATCGCCTGCTACGAGACCCCGACGGGCTGGAAGTTCTTCGGCAACCTGCTCGATGCCGGGCTCGCGACCCTGTGCGGGGAAGAGAGCTTCGGCACCGGCTCCAACCACGTGCGCGAGAAGGACGGGCTCTGGGCGGTCCTGCTCTGGCTCGACATCCTGGCGGCGCGAGCGCCAGCCGGTGATCGATATGGTCCGCGAGCATTGGGCGCGCTTCGGCCGTAACTACTATTCGCGCCACGACTACGAGGAGGTCGACGCCGACGCCGCCGCCGGCCTGATGGACGACCTGCGCAGGGAGTTGCCCGCTCTCGCCGGTCGAAAGTTCGGAAAGCTCGTGGTCGAGCAAGCCGACGACTTCAGCTACACCGACCCGGTCGACGGCTCGGTGAGCACCAAACAGGGCATCCGGCTGCTGTTCGCGGGCGGCGCCCGGATCGTCTATCGCCTGTCCGGCACCGGCACCGCCGGCGCCACGCTGCGCGTCTATCTCGAACGCTTCGAGCCCGATCCCGCGAAGCACGACCAGGACCCGCAGGCCGCGCTCCGCCCCCTGATCACGCTTGCCGACCAGCTCGCCGGCATCCAAACCCGCACCGGCCGCGCGGCGCCCTCGGTGATCACCTGAGCGAGCGGATCGAGACCGTCGCCGTGAATGAAAAGGTTCCTGACACCTTTTCTTTCCCGTGAATGAAAAGGTCCGACACTTTCGGAGTCGAGGCAGCATCGGCGATCGACGCCAGGCCGATCGACTTCAGCTACACCGATCCGGTCGACGGCTGCGATCAGCACCAAGCAGGGCACCCGGCTGTTGTTCGCGGGCCATGCCCGGATCGCTCTATCGTCGTGTCCGGCACCGGCACCGCCGGCGCCAGCTTGCGCGGTCTATCTCGAACGCTTCGAGCCCGATCCGGCGCAGCACGACCAGGACCCGCAGGCCGCGCTCCGCCCGCTGATCACGCTTGCCGACCAGCTCGCCGGGATCGCGACCCGCACCGGCCGCGCGGCGCCCTCTGCATCACCTGAGCGAGCAGTCCAGAGCCGTCGCCGGGAATGGAAAAGGTTCCTGACACCTTTTCCTCCCGTGAATGAAAAGGTTCCTGACACCTTTTCTCAGGCGCGCGTCCTCCGAACGCCGAGAGAGCCAGCCGGAACTCATTCTGGACGTAGCCGAGCTTCTGACGGATCGGCTGGATAGACACGCCAGAAACACCCCGGCTTCGCGGATCGCCCGCGGGATCTCGCCTTCCAGATCGGCCCGGCACCCAGGTCGACCTCATCGAGCCATGGGTCGAGGCCGCGAGCCTTGAGGTCGGCGTAGAGCTTTCGAACCTCGGGGTTTGTCCTCACGGGCGTGGGCGAGAAAGATCTTCGGGCCATTTCCGCCCGGTCCGTCCTTTGCTCCTCGACCACGACACTCTGGCGTCCCGTCGATGATGTCGTTCAGCCTACGCGATTATACCGTCGTCGGCGACGGGCAGTGCCGGGTGACGAGCGCGGGTTGCCGGCTTCATCGAGGAGGTCCGGGAGCTGCGGAAAACGCGGCGCCAGCTCTTGCGGAACGCGCCTTGGCACCCCATATGCGGTTACGTCCCCAGCAATAGCAAACCAATCCAGTGGACCTTGCGGAATGCCGAGATGCCGGGAGTGGCGCTCGGGGGTGGGTTTGCGCTGTGTCGGGGGCGTTGCCAAAAGTTTTCGGAATCAGCAGCACCATGAGCTCCAATCTTCTGACCGCCTATCCGGGCACCGATCTCGAGCGCTACCTCAAGGACGTGGCGCGCTACCCCTTGCTCGACGTCGACGCCGAGCGCAGCCTCGCGGAGCGCTGGCGCGACCGTCGGGACGAGGACGCCGCGCGTCAGCTGGTCGGCAGCCATCTCCGCCTGGTGGTCAAGATCGCCCGCGGCTTCCGCGGCTACGGCCTGCCGTTCAACGATCTGATCGCCGAGGGCAACGTCGGCCTGGTGCAGGCGCTCGCCAAGTACGATCCGGACCGCGGCTTCCGGTTCGCGACCTACGCCATGTGGTGGATCCGGGCGGCGATCCAGGAGTACGTCCTGCACAACCGCTCGCTGGTCAAGATGGGCACGACCGCGGCGCAGAAGAAGCTCTTTTTCAACCTGCGCCGGCTCAAGAGCCGGATGGGGGAGGTCGGCGACGGCGATCTGCCGCCGGCCGCGGTGGTCAAGATCGCCAAGGACCTGGGCGTCAGCGAGGACGACGTGGTCCAGATGAACCGGCGCCTCGCGACGGGCGACCATTCGCTGGCGACGCCGCTCTCGAGCGAGGGCGACCGCGAATGGCAGGACACGCTGGTGTCCGAGGACGAGGGTCAGGAGAGCCTGATCGCCGAGGCGAGCGAGCTCACCTGGCGGCGCGGCCTGCTCGCCGAGGGCATGCAGGTGCTGAACGAGCGCGAGCGCCACATCCTGGCCGAGCGCCGGCTCAAGGATCAGCCCAAGACGCTCGAGGATCTGAGCCAGATCTACGGCGTGTCGCGCGAGCGCGTCCGCCAGATCGAGGCGCGCGCGTTCGAGAAGCTGCGCCACGCCATGCTCGAGGTCGCGGCCAACCGGAGCAGCGCGCTGGCCGCCTAGCCCCGCGCGGTACGTCCCGATCCTTGCGGGTCCAAGGACCGGGCCGCGGCCGGCCCGGGCGTTGATCTCGGCCCGGCCGCGGCCTTATGATCGGGCGGGCAGGCAGCGGAACCGGCGGGAGCATGATGGAGCAGGCGGCGACCATTGCCGATGAGCAGGCGCTGATCGCGGACGACTTCGAGCTGTTCGACGACTGGCGGGAGAAGATCGAGTACATCCTCGATCTCGGCCGGAGGCTCGAGCCGCTGCCGGCGGCGGACTACGCCGAGCCCAACAAGGTCAGGGGCTGCCAGTCGCAGGTCTGGATGGTCGCCGAGATCGATCCGGCGAGCGGGCGCATGCGCATCCGCGCGGATTCCGATGCCTTCATCGTCAAGGGGCTGATCGCACTCCTGCTGCGGCTGTACGCCAACCGCAGGCCGCAGGAGATCCTGGCCAATCCTCCTGAGGTGTTCGAAAAGATCGGGCTCGGCGCCCATCTCAGCCCGACCCGGGCCAACGGCCTGCACGCGATGCTCGCGCGCATCCGCCAGCTGGCGACCGGCTTCGTCCACGGCGCCCCGGTCGCGGCGGCGGCCGGCTAGCCGCCGGCGCCGCTCAGTTCGGCGGACAGGCCGGGTCGGCGAGCGCCAGCTGCCCGGCGAGGGTGACCTCGGCGCCGTCCGCCGCCCGCCGGCCGGCCGGCCCGGCGAACGCGGCGCGGTGATCGGCAACCGCCCGACCATCGGTCTCGACCCGGGCGAGATCGCACCTCAGGTCCCGGATCTCATCGCGGGCGAGCGCCAGCTCGTGACGCAGCTCGGTGGCCTCGCCGGCGGCCGCCTGGGCGAGCGTGTGGGCGCGATCGCGCGCGGTTTTGGCGTCCGCCAGCTCGGCCACCAGGTCGGGCACGGCTTCGGCCTGGCGCCCGGCCTCCGGCACGCTCTGGGCTTGCTCGACCGTGGTCCGCAAGGTCTTGGTGATGCTTTCCAGGCGGGCCAGCTCGCGGCCCTGCGCGAGGGTCTCCAGATGCTTGGCGATGGCGGCGTAGGAGGCGAGGCCCAGCCACAGCGCCAGCACGCCGAGGCCGACCGCGACCGAGACCTGCAACGAGCGCGACAGCGCGACGTAGCGACTGGTCAGGCCGCTGCGGACGTAGACCTGGCGGGCGGCGAACAGCTCCTGCAGCACCGGCGTGGAACGACGACCCTGAGGCATGACGGGGCTCCGGCGACCAACGTGGTTGCGCCTGCAGGCGGCGACGCCCCAGGCAGGTTGCTCGTCAGACGGCGCCCGGTGGATGCCGAAAGCGACACCACAGTGGCCTTGGGTTGGCCTTCTTGCCTCACCGATTGCAGAGGAACCAGGCATTCGTCAACCTCTAAGTTGAGGGGAACCGGGGTCTGGCAACGATATGATCCAATACATGGAATTTACTTCGAATAGAAATCTATTTATAGTTGTGTACTCCGGACACCATCCCGCTTGCGGTCGGCGCGCGCAGGTGCTCCGATGAGCGGGACGATCTCGGCGGGGTGAGCGCAGCCATGCCTGGACATCTGCTCGATGAAAGCGCCAAGGGCGTGTTCGTGATCGCCGCGACCCCGTTCGCCGACCAGGGCGCGCTCGATCTCAAGAGCCTGGAGCGGCTGATCGGCTTCTACATCGACGCCGGCGTCCACGGCATCACGATCCTCGGCATGATGGGCGAGGCGCACAAGCTCACCTACGACGAGGCGCGGCTGGTGATTCAGGCGGTGCTGCGCCAGGTCGCGGGCGAGGTGCCGGTCGTGGTCGGGGTCAGCAGCCCCGGGCTCGCGACGCTCGCGGCGCTCGCCAGCGATGCCATGTCGCTGGGTGCTGCCGCGGTCATGGCGGCGCCGCCGGCCGGGCTCGCGACCGACGAGCAGGTCGAGGGCTATCTGCACCAGCTGTGCGAGGCGATCGGCGAGGATGTGCCGCTGGTGCTCCAGGACTATCCGCAGGCGACCGGGGTGCACCTCTCGGTCGGCCTGCTCGAGCCGCCTGATCGACGATCTGCGCCAGATCAAGGTCCTCAAGCACGAGGACTGCCCGGGGCTCGGCAAGCTCTCGCGGCTGCGGGCGAGCGCCGCCCGCGACGGCCGCCGGCGGGTCGCGATCCTGATCGGCAACGGCGCGCTCTACTATCCGCTCGAGCTCGCGCGCGGCGCCGACGGCGCCATGACCGGCTTCGGCTACCCCGAGCTGCTGGTCGAGGTCTACGAGCGCTTCGCCGCCGGCCAGCAGGAGGACGCCTTCGACCTCTACGACGCCTATCTGCCGCTGATCCGCTACGAGCAGCAGCCGGGCATCGGGCTCGCGATCCGCAAGGAGATCCTGCACCGCCGGGGCGTCATCCAGAGCCCGCTGCTGCGGCCGCCGGGCGCCCGGCTCGACGACCAGGACCGGGCCGAGCTCGACCGGCTGCTGACCCGCCTCGAGCGCCGGGTCGCGGCCGGGCTGTGAGCCCGGGCCGGAACGACCGGCGTCGCGGGCGCACCCGGCTGCATGCGTCGCCGCTTGCGCCGATCGGCCCGCTGGCCCCTTAGTGGTTGGGTAAGGTAAGCCGATCTTAACCAGATCGGTCCTATGGTTAGCGGTGATCGGCGCGGCGCGGGTGCGCACCGGTGGCAACCGGTGCCCGGCGGCCGCCAGGAGAGAGGGGCGACGCGATGAACCTGATCCGTCCCAACGGCCTGATCGAGCGGCTGACCCTGCCGCGGCGCCAGGTCGAGATCGAGGGCTATGGCCGCACCCAGCCGGGGCCGGCGACGCCCGAGAGCCTGCGGCTGGCGGCCCGCCAGGAGCGGCGCCGGCAGCCGCGGCGCCGGCCCGACCCGCTGCGCGGCCGGCTGGTCGACCTCACGGCCTGAACGCCGCGCCCGCGCGCCGGCCATCTCCCCAGCCCTTCCCGCCGGCGTCCGGTGCGATCCGCTGCTCGCTGAGCCCCCGACCGGGCGCGGGTCGCCCTGATGGCCATGACCATCGGCCTTGCCGGCAGCCCGGCCGCGAGCGAGCGCCTCGGCCGTGCCGGCGCGCTCCGCCCCGACCGGCCGGCGCCGGAGCGCGCGCGACCGGGACAACCGGCGCCGGGCGCGGCATCGGTGCCGGCGGAGCTGACGCTGCCGCGGCTGGCGCGCGCGACCCATTTCTCGATCCACCAGCTGCTCGCCGAGGCGCCCGAGCTCGGCCGGGCGCCCGCCAGCCGGCCGCGGACGCTCGCGGCCTATCACGCCCGGCTGGCGGACCGGATCCGCTATTTCGGCCCGATCGCCTCGGTCGACCTCCGGGTCTGAGCCCGACCGGTCAGGCGGCGCGCGCCGTCGTTCCGGTGCCGCGCGCGGCCGCCCGGCCGCGGCCCGGCAAGGCCCGGGACAGGAAGGCGAGACCGAGCAGCGCCGCGACCACCGAGGCCGCGAGCACGCCGATCCTGGCCTGGTCCAGCTCCGGGCTCAGGCCGAACGCCAGATTGGCGATGAACAGCGACATCGTGAAGCCGATCCCGGCGAGCAGGCCGATCCCGATCACGCCCGACCAGCGGACGCCTTCGGGCAGCCGGGTGAGCCCGGTCCGGACCGCGAGCCAGGCGCCGCCGGCGACCCCGATCGGCTTGCCGATCAGGAGGCCGAGCCCGGCGCCGATCGAGACCATGCCGATCAGCCCGGCCGGGTGGCCGCCGAGCGCGACGCCGGCGTTGCCGAAGGCGAACACCGGCATGATCAGAAAGGCGACGTAGGGGGCGAGCGCGTGCTCGATGCTGTGCAGCGGGCTGGTCGCCCGGGCGAGCACCCCTTCCACATGCTCGATCACGACCTCGACCTGCTCGAAGCCCCCGCCCTGCCCGGTCAGCGGCCGGAGCTCCTGCTGCAGCTGCTCGGTCGACAGCCGATGCCGGAGCGGCACCGCGAGCGCCAACAGGACCCCCGCGATGGTCGCGTGCACCCCCGATTGCAGCATGCAATACCAGAGCACCAGGCCGAACAGCGCGAAGCCGAGCGGCCGGGCGCCGCCGAAGCGGCCGTAGACGAGCGCCGCGCCGAACACCAGGAACGCGAGCGCGAGCGCGCCGACGTTCAGCTGCTCGGTGTAGAACAGCGCGATCACCAGCACGGCGCCCAGATCGTCGACGATCGCCAGCGCCAGCAGGAAGACCTTGAGCGCCAGGCTGACGCGGTCGCCGAGCAGCGCCAGCACGCCGAGCGCGAACGCGATGTCGGTCGCCATCGGCACGCCCCAGCCGCGCAGGCCCGCCTGGCCGAGATTGAGGGCGACGTAGATCAGGGCGGGCACCAGCATGCCACCGGCCGCGCCCGCGAGCGGCAGCGCCGCCCGGCGCCAGCCGGCCAGCTCGCCGATCAGGACCTCGCGCTTGATCTCGAGCCCGATCAGGAAGAAGAAGATCGCCATCAGCAGGTCGTTGACCCAGTGGATCAGCGTCTCCTCGAGGCGCCAGCTGCCGAGCCCGACCCCGAGCCGGACCTCGAGCAGGGCGTGGTAGCTGGCGGCCAACGGCGAGTTGGCCCAGGCGAAGGCGAGCAGCGCCGCGCCGATCAGGAGCACGCCGCCGGCGCTCTCGGTCCTGATGAACTCCTGGACCGGGCTCAGCAGCCGGCCGACCACGGAGCGCGCCGGTGGCGGCTTACGCGCGGCTTTCCTGGTCATGGCGCCGTTCTTTCCCTTTGCCTGCCGGACTGCCTCAGAAGCCGAGCGCGAGCCCGTCCTTGCGCGGATCGGAGCCGCCGAGCAGCACCCCGCGCTCGTGGTCGATCATGATGATCTGGCCGCCGCCGAGCGGCCGGCCGCTGGCCACGACCTTGTGGCCGCGCCGGGCCAGCGCCTGGGCGGTCGCGGCCGGCACCCCGGTCTCGACCTGCAGCTCGCCGCCATGGGCGAAGCTGCGCGGCGCATCCAGCGCGGTCTGCGGATCCTGCCCGTATTCCATGAGGTTGGTCAGGATCTGGACGTGGCCGACCGGCTGGTAGTGGCCGCCCATGACCCCGAAGGCGAGCGCCGGCCGGCCGGCGCGCATGGCGAGGCCCGGGATGATCGTGTGCATCGGCCGCTTGCCCGGCGCGATCGCATTCGGATGGTCCGGATCGAGCGCGAACGACTTGCCGCGATCGTGGAACAGGACGCCGGTCTCGGGGCAGACCAGGCCGCTGCCGAAGCTGTCGAACACCGAGTTGATGAAGGAGACGACGTTGCGGTCGCGGTCGACCACGGTCAGGTAGACCGTGTCGGCATGGGCGACCACCGGCCGCGGCGGCAGCGCCGGCTGCGCCCGCTCGGGATCGATCAGGGCTCGGAGCCCGGCGGCGTAGCCCTCGTCGAGCAGACGGCCGACCGGGACCTGGGCCTGGCGCGGGTCGGCGAGCCAGGCGTCGCGGTCGCGAAAGGCGAGCCGGGTCGCCTCGGCCTGCAGGTGCAGGCGCTCGGGCCCGTTCGGGTCGAGCCCGGCGAGCTCGAAGCCCTTGAGGATGTTGAGCAAGAGGAGCGCGATCACGCCCTGGCCGTTGGGCGGGCACTCGTAGATCTCGAGGTCGCGGTAGCGGGTGCTGACCGGCTGCACGAACTCGCCGGCGGCGGCCGCGAAGTCGTCCGTGCTGTGCAGGCCGCCCTCCTGGTTGAGAAAGGCGACCATGCGCGCCGCGAGCTCGCCCCGGTAGAAGGCGTCGGGCCCCTCGGCCGCGATCCGCCTCAGCGTGCCCGCGAGCGCCGGCAGGCGGACCTTCTGGCCGGCGACCGGAGCGTGGTCGTCGGGCAGATAGAAGACCCGCCCGGCGGCGCTGCGCAGCAGGCGCTGACCGCTGCGCGCCCAGTCCCAGGCGACCCGGGGCGTCACCAGGAAGCCCTGCTCGGCATGGTCGATCGCCGGCTGCAGGAGCTCGTCCAGGCCCTTGCTGCCGTGGGCCTCGAGCAGCCGGGCCCAGGCATCGACCGCGCCCGGCACGGTGACCGCATGGACGCTGCCCTCGAGCTCGCTGACGCCGTCCGCCTGCAGCCGCTCGATCGTTGCCGCCTGGGGCGCCCGGCCCGAGCCGTTGAGCGCCACCACGCCGCCTCCGGCCGGCGCCAGGAGCACGAAGCAGTCGCCGCCGATGCCGGTCATCCCCGGCTCGACCACGCCTTGCACGGCGACCGCCGCGACCGCGGCATCGACGGCGTTGCCGCCGGCGCGCAGCACGTCGAGCGCGGTGAGCGTCGCCAGCGGGTGCGAGGTCGCCGCCATGCCGTTCTCACCGTAGGCGGCCGAGCGCCCCGGCAACGCAAAGTCACGCATGCCCAAGTTCCTCTAATCTGAGCGAAAGTCGTGCATCCTTGTACCGCACCGGCAGGTTTTGGGCAAAACTCCCCGATTTCTGCTTTTCATGCCCGGCCCGGCAACTACAATCCCGAAGGGAGCGTTTGTGATCGGACGCCAGCACCAGCCGATCGGCGCCGATCAGGGGAGAGATCCAGGGAGCGAAGGCAGAGCCCCCCGAGGAGACAGCCGATGCGCGATCTCGAGCTGATGGTCAAAGACTACCGCCTGACGACCGCGGAAATCCTCTACCACCTGCCGGACCATCCGAGCCTCCTGCAGACCTATATCTGGCAGAACCTCGACCTCGCGCCGAAGTTTCCGATCCTGCACAAGTTCCTGGCGTTCTGGGAGAGCTCGCTCGACGGCCGCCTGCACAGCGTCAAGATCGCGAGCGCCGAGCTGATCCAGCCGAGCCGCTTCCGCTACGCCCGCGCCCTGATGCGCCTGCACTGACCGGCGGCGGCCGCCCGGGCGTCCCGCCGCCAAGGGCGGGCGGTGCGGCCGGCGGGGCTCCCTTCAATCGACGCAGTCGTCTGACTCCGAGGTCTCGAAGGTATTGTCCCGCCAGAGATTGTTGTCGCAGGCCTTGGTCGTGTCGGTCAGATCGACCCGGTTCCGCAGCACCTGGTTGCGCTCGAGAATGTTGCCGGAGCCGGAGACGAACAGCCCCTGATCGCCCTGCCCGACGATGATGTTGTCGGTGACCTGGTTGCCGTCCGAGAGCACGGCGATGCCGTCGGCGGTGCCGTCGGCAATCAGATTGCCGGCGATCCGGTGCGCGCCTTCGCGCACCTCGACGCCCCGGTCGGTGGTCCCGATCATCTGATTGCGCAGGATCTGGTTGCCCTCGCCCTTGAGCTGAACCCCTTCCGCCACGCTCGCGATGTGGTTGCCGATCACGCGGTTGTGGTTGCCATTGATCTCGAAACCCTGGTCGGTCGAGCCGGCGATGTCGTTGGATCGCAGCTGGTTGTTGGAGCCGTCGACCTGAACCGCGGCGTCCTCGACGCCGCGGAGCACCCGGCTGAGCAGGAGGAAATTGCCGTCGCTCTCGATCAACACCCCCTGGTTGGAGGCGCTGGCGGTCACATCCCGGACCCGGTGATGGCCCAGGCCGCCGAGCGAGATCGCCACCTCGCATCCGGTCACGGCGCCATGCCGCAGCCACGCGCCGCTGCCGTCGAGCCGGACGCCGACGCCGGTGTGGTCGCAGATCACCGCGAAGCCATTGAGATCGAGCGTGCCGCCCGCGACGGTCAGGCCGGGGTCGGTCGTGCAGATCAGGTTGCGATCGAGCCGCACGGCGGTCGTGATGACGTCGCCGCATTCGACTGCCTGCGACGGCCCGGCGGCCAGGATGAGACAGGCCGCAAGACCTGCGGTGAGCCCGGCTCGCATCCAGTGCAGCTCACTCATGCTCCCCCCTTCGGCTTTCTTGCCCCACGCATGATGTGGGCGGCGATCCCTGAGGCAGATCCGCACTTCGATCGCGCCCTGGCCTCAACCACCCTGCGCTCGCCTGCTCGGTTTTGCTAGCTCACAAGCTGCATTTCATCAACCTCCGCGGCCGCCTCCCGGGCGGGGCCGATGGCTCGGCCGACGCTTGGTCGCAGGCCAGCCGGGAGAAAAGCGCTTGATCCCTGCCGCCCGATCGTGAAAGCGTCAGGGCGTGGTGCTCCGAGAGCGCCGGCGCCGCCGGCGGCCGCGATCCGGCCGCGTCGCGCCGATCCGCCCGGATGCGCCAAAAGGCACAAACGCAGCCGGATCGACGTGGACGAGCTCACCCGACTGGACGACCCCTCCTTTGCGGATCCCGGGGCCGCGAGCGCCGATCTCGAGGCGAGCGCCGCCCGGCTGGTCGAGGAGGGCCGGTTCGCCCGCGATCTGCTGGCGGCCATGGAGACGGTCATCATCGGCCAGCGCTACATGCTCGAGCGCCTGCTGGTCGGCCTGCTCGCCAATGGCCACGTCCTGCTCGAGGGCGTGCCCGGGATCGCCAAGACGCTCGCGGTCACCAGCCTCGCCCAGGCCCTTCGCGCCCACTACCAGCGCATCCAGTTCACTCCCGACCTTTTGCCGGCCGATCTGATCGGCACCCTGATCTACCAGCCGCAGTCGGGCGAGTTCCGGGTCCGCAAGGGGCCGGTGTTCGCCAACCTTTTGCTCGCCGACGAGATCAACCGGGCGCCGGCCAAGGTCCAGAGTGCCTTGCTCGAGGCGATGCAGGAGAACCAGGTCACGATCGGCGACGAGAGCTTCGCCCTGCCGCAGCCGTTCCTGGTGCTCGCGACCCAGAACCCGCTCGAGCACGACGGCACCTATCCCCTGCCCGAGGCCCAGGTCGACCGCTTCATGCTCAAGGTCAAGGTCACCTATCCGAGCCGCGCCGAGGAGCTGTTGATCCTGGAGCGCATGGCGCGCACCGCACCACCGCCGGCGATCCAGCCGGTCGCCGAGGTCTCCCAGGTCCTGCGGGCGCGCCAGATCGTCGATCGGGTCTACGTCGACGACCGGATCCGGCGCTACATCGTCGACCTGGTGTTCGCGACCCGCGACCCGCAGGCCCATGGCCTGGATCTCGCCGCCTACATCGACTACGGCGCCTCGCCGCGGGCCTCGATCTATCTGGCGCTCGCGGCCAGGGCCTATGCGTTTTTGCGCGGCCGCGACTACGTCACGCCCCAGGACGTCAAGTCGATCGGCATGGACGTGCTCCGCCACCGGGTGCTGACGACCTACGAGGCCGAGGCCGCGGGCGTCAGCGCCGAGGACCTGATCCAGCAGGTCTTCGACCACGTCCCGGTGCCCTGAGCGCCGGCGGCGCGATGCTGGGCGTCGAAGCGCTCCGCCAGATCCGGCGGATCCACATCCGCACCCGGCGCCTGGTCGACGGCGTGTTCGCGGGCGAATACCACAGCGTGTTCAAGGGCCGCGGCATGGAGTTCGCCGAAGTCCGCGACTACGTGCCGGGCGACGACGTCCGCACGATCGACTGGAACGTCACCGCGCGCACCGGCCATCCCTACGTCAAGCGCTACATCGAGGAGCGCGAGCTGACCGTGATGCTGCTGGTCGATCTGAGCGCATCCGGCCGCTTCGGCAGCGTCGCCAAGCTCAAGACCGAGATCGCGACCGAGCTCTGTGCGCTGTTGGCGCTGAGCGCGATCCGCAACAACGACAAGGTCGGGCTGGTCCTGTTCACCGACCGGATCGAGCGCTTCGTGCCGCCGCAGAAGGGCAAGGACCGGGCGCTCCGGGTGATCCGCGAGATGCTCCACTTCGAGCCCGAGCGGCGCGGCACCGACGTCGGCCTGGCACTCGATTATCTGCACCGGATCAGCCGGCGGCGCTCGGTCGCGTTCCTGCTCTCGGACTTCCTGGCGAGCGGCTACGAGCAGGCGCTCCGGCTCGCCCGCCAGCGCCACGACGTGATCCCGATCTGCATCGGCGACCGGCGGGAGGCGAGCCTGCCCGACCTCGGCCTGATCGCGCTCCGCGACCTCGAGACCGGCGACGTGATCCTGGTCGACAGCGGCAGCGCTGCCGTGCGCCGGCAGTACCGCGAGCGGCGGGCGGCGGCGGTCGCGGCCCGCCAGCATCTGTTCCGCGCGCTCGGCATCGACCCGATCGAGGTCCAGACCGACCAGCCCTACATCCAGCCCCTGATGCGCTTCTTCCGCCAGCGCGAGAAGCGCCTGCGGGAGGGCCGTTAGGGCGGGGCGCAAGGTGAGCCAGCAACTGCGCAGACGCCGTGCCGGGCTGGTCGGCGCGTTCGTGCTCGGGCTGTTGGCGGCGGTTGCCGGCGATGGCGGGCGGGCGGCGGCCGGTCCCGGGCCGGTCCGCCAGGAGGTCGCCCTCGGCCCGGTCCGGGTCACGCTCGAGGCCGACCGGCGGACGATGCCGATCGACGGCCGCCTGCAACTCTCCCTGCGGGTCGAGGCGCCCGCCGGGACCGTCGTCACCTTGCCCGAGGTCGCGGACAAGCTCGGACCGTTCGTGGTCGCGAGCCAGACGGCGGCGGCGCCCTCGAGCGCCGGCGCCGATGGCGGGCGGTGGCGGCGCGACTACGTCCTCGAGGCCGAGGCTACCGGCGAGCTGGCCCTGCCGCCGCTGACGGTCGCCTTCCGGGCGCCGGCCGACGCCGAGCCGCGGCAGCTCGCGACCGCGCCGCTCGCGATCACCGTGACCTCGCTCCTGCCGGCCGACGTCGACCTCACCGCGTACAAGGACATCGCCCCACCGGTCGAGCTGCCGCGGCCGGCGCTGTCCCGGCTGGTCTGGCCGGTCGGCCTGCTGGCGCTCGGGCTCGCCGGCCTGGCGCTGCTGGTCTGGCGGCGCCGGCGGCGCTCCCGGCTGGCGCTGCCGCCGTCCCAACCGGCCCATCTCCTGGCGCTGGCCGAGCTCGAGCGGCTCGAGCGCCAGCTGCCGGCCGATCGACCGGGCACGGAGGAGTTCTACGTCCGCCTCGCCGCCATCCTGCGGCACTACGTGGCCCTGCGCTTCGGGCTCAGCGCGCCGACCCAGACCACCGAGGAGCTGCTGGCCGCGGCCGACCGGACCGGCGGGTCGCTGACCGCCCGCCGGCCGCTGATCGGCCGGCTCCTGGCCGGCTGCGACCTGGTCAAGTTCGCCCGCCAGCGCCCGCCGCCCGACACCGCGCCCGACAACCTCCGCCACGCCCGCACCTTCGTCGAGCAGACCGCCGACCCGCAGGCCGTCGCGGGCCCCAGCGGAGGCTTCCTGAGGCCGGTTACTACTGCGGGCAAGACCCGCCGCCCACACACGTGCACTTGCAGCCCGACGAACCGCCAGGGGAGCTGCAGGACCACCAGCAGCTTCCGTGCCCCACTTTGATAAAGACCATAGGGATCACTTCCGTGATCGGACTTATTGCCGAAACGCCAAGCGCTGCCGTCGACACCTTCCCGGCAATGTCGACATAGTCCTGGCCCTTGTTGCATCCCGTTTCGTCTTTGCAGGCGCCGGTGAACTCCAGAGCGTCGGTTTTCGGCTGGTACTGCCCCGACTCTACAACATGATCTTTGCCGGTGCGCTCACTAAGCCCCACTCCCTTTTGTAGGACCGGAACGAATACCAGGTTCGGATTGTTCATCAAACCATTAGCAAACCCTTGGTCGACCTCCTGCATTGGTCCGGACGATGGGCCCATGCTCTGGGCCTGCAGCTGCGCCAGCCCGGACGTCAGCAACAGTGCCCCGGCAAGCGCGAGGACGTGGCGTACTGTCAAGAACAGGTCTTTTCTCGTTTGCTGACCACTGCCAACCATCTTGGTACCTCCTTCTTCTGGTGGAAATCAAAACGAAACCGTCAGCCTCCCCAGAATGGTCCGCTCCGGGGAGAATATCGGCTCTCGGATTTCCGAGGTCCGAAAGTTGTCGTCCTGAAACTTGAACCCCTGGTCAAACAGGTTCCGTACCTCCAAGCTTACGATGCCGTAGCGCTTCGGAAAGCGATATCCGATCGCCACATGGACCGGCACGAAGCTGTCGTCGCCATCGGCCAGCGTCGACGCGTCACGTCGGTCTACCTCCTGATAGACGAACGTCGGCCCGCCCTCCGCGAACCAGCCCGTCGGACTGAAATACCGGAGCGTCAGGGGTACCGTCAGAGTCTTCACGTGCTTCGGGATGTCCGGGTCGAGCGTGTCTTCGCTGTCGAACTGCGCAAACCGAACTTCGCTGTTCAGAGCCCAATTGTTTGCCAGAGTCCAGTCGGCGTAGAGCCGATACACTTGCTCGTCCTGATTGGTATTGACTGTTTCCGTGGCCTTTCCTCCTTCGAAAACCTTGGTTTTCAGGTTCATATTGCGGTAAGAAGCTTCGACTCCGCTATACAGATCCTGGCTGACTTGAAGATCCATCCCGACCCCGTACAGATCGGCAGTCGTGCCGTTGAAATCGTCGAAGAACTGATTAAATCCGGCCACCTGTGTCGGCTCAAGGGTTTGCTGCACGACCAGTGCTCGCTTCACCGTTTGCAGGGCGGCAGCGCGCAGGCGAATCCGGTCAGTCACGCCCCACTGAACTCCAAACTTGGGAGACACCCGATTGAAATCGATCGATTTGTCTTTATAAGTGTCAAATCCGGAGCCAAGCGTCCATGTGACATTATTAGGTATATTTATGTTATTGTAGACGTACACGTTCGTCTGCTTGCGATCGAAGTTATCTTCAGTTTCAGGGAATGGAAATACCATCCCGGACGCGGTCACTGTCTCATTACTGGTCTGGTGAGTATCGACATAGTACGTACCACCGCCGACTGTCGTGTTGAAATTGACACTGCGATACAGATATTGTCCCTCTGCCTGGTAACCCTTGTCGTCGGTTTTAATATCAGTCTGATCAAAGATGTCAGGGAACGGCACATTCACGTCGCTAAGATCCTCCTTGCGATCGGTGTACAGAAGAGAGACCAAGAGATCCGAACTCGGTGACGGTGAGTAACGTAAGCCGAGCCGCGCCGTTTGCTGTTTGACATCACGACTGGCATTGGGCGAGAACTGGTCTGGATCAAAATTCAGCGCGAGATCGCCTTGGTTGGTGTCACGGTAGCGATATTCTGCCTGGAGGTTGAGCTTCGGCGTCACGGCAACCTGCGCATAGGCGTCGGCTAGGCCGGTCCGGTCGTCGTTGTTGTCGCGGAAGCCATCGGTGGTGAACCCCGAGCCGCCGACCGACAGCGACGTGCGACCGTACAGCATGGTCAATACGCTTTCGCCGCCGTAGGTGTCGTTGTTGCCCACGATACCGGTCGTGGTCAGCTGGGCGTTCTGGCGGGCGAACAGCGGGGTGAACTCGTTGAACGCGGCCTGGGCAGGGCCGGCGCCGGTCACGATGTTGAAATCCGTGAGCGGCAGGCTCGGCTGGACCGGGTTGATGTTGATCGGCTGCAGCAGCTGCGATTGCAGCAGTTCGCTCGCGCGCGCGATTTCGTGGCGCGGCAGCGCGGCATAGGTGTCGGACAGGAACCGGTGCGCCGAGTAGTTGGCCGGATCGGCGTTCAGCGATTTGGTCGCCTCATTCAGGCCGAGCTGCTCGAAGCCAAGGTCGTTGTAGATGCGCGCCAGGCTGGTCTCGCGGACCGCGGTGTCCTCATCGAGCAAGAGGCGCGAGCGGTAGACCGCGCGGTTGTCGTTCAGCTCGATCGACTTCTCGATGTTGTGCAGCGCCTCGACCGGCCGGTTGATGGTCTGCAGACGAATCGCGTCGTAGAACCAGGGGGTGGGGTCGTTCGGATCGAGCTGCTTGGCGATCTCGTATTGCTGCGCGTCCTGGGGATCGCGCTTCTCCTCGAAATAGGCCTTGCCGAGGTAGCTCCGGAGCAGCGAGTCGTCGGGATCGAGGGCGGCCGCGATCTCGAGCTCGCGCCGGCCGTCCTCGAGATCGCCCGCGCGGATCTTGGCGAGCCCGAGGCCGAGCCGCGCGAGCGGCTCCGCCGAATCCAGCTGGATCGCGTGCTCGAACGCCGTCTTTGCGCCGGTCGAGGTCGATCCGGGTCAGCGCGGCGAAGCCCAGCACCATCTGCGTCCGCTCGAGCTCCGGCGCCAGCGCCACCGCCCGCGCGGCGGTCGCCTGCGCCGCATCGAGATCGCCGAACGACAGCTCGATCTCGGCGAGCCTGGCCTGCACCAGCGCATCCTCCGGCGTGCGCGCCGCCGCTTCGCGGAACGTCGCGCGCGCCGCCTCGAGATCGAAGCTCGCCTGCTGCGCATAGGAGAGCGCGATCCGGGCGGGCGCCGAATCCGGGGCCAGCTCAACCGCCCGCCTGGCGTCCGCGAGCGCCTCCGCGCGCCGGTTCTGGACCACCGCGATCACCGCCCGCTCGGCGAGCGCATCAGCGGCATCGGGATCGAGCGCCAGCGCCCGCTCGACGTCCTGCGCGGCCGCCTCGGCCCGGCCGACGTTGAGCAGCACGCCGGCGCGGTAGCTGTAGTAGCGGGCATCGCGGGCCGCCTCCGGCACCGCGTCGAGCGCCGCGATCGCGCCGGCGTAGTCGTTGGCGGCGACCCGAAGGATCGCCTGCTGCAAAGCCGACGGCAGCGCGCTTGGTGCCGCCCGGCGCTCGGCCAGAGGGGCCAGGATCGGCGGGTAGTAGAGCGCCCAGGCGACCGCATCCCGCGGCCGGACGATGATCTCGGGCCGGGGCGCCGCGCCCGCCCTCGCGACCGCGGCATCGCCGCTCGCCAGCAGCAGCTCGCCCTCCGGCGTCTGCAATCGGACCCGGCCCTCGAACATGATGACCTCGGTCCGGTCCGGCCGCACCCGCATCGCGAACTCGGTGCCCTCGGCGCCGGCGTTGGCGATCGGCGTCGCGATCTCGAGCGCGCGCGGCCGATGGCTGAAGAAATGCACGTCGCCGAACAGCAGATCGAGCAGCGAGCGCCCGCTCTCGGGCTCGCCCGCCAGGCGCATCGTGGTCAGCTGATCGATCTTGAGCACGGAATCGTTGGCCAGCGCCAGCGCCGCCCGCGCCAGGCGGCCGAGCCGGATGCCGTCGCCGATGCAGAGCTGGTCGTCGAGCGAGGCCGCCGTCCAGGCGCCGGCCTCGCCGCGCTGGATCTCGACCCGGCCTTGCAGAGACACGATGTGCGCGAGGGCCGGCTCACAGGGCTCGGCCGCATGCCCGTCGCGACCGTCAGCAGAATCGCGGCCCCGGCCGAGACCGCAACCATCCACCCCACCGCTGCCGGCGCGATGCCGGCCGGCGAGGCTCTGCTATGACTCGTTTCGCAAGTCGACACTGTTGATCTACACCCCTATCGATCGCCCACTCTAATACAGATTGAATTTTACGACAATATCCTTCGTTCGACCAGTGGCGCGTTACCGCTGCGCGCAACCTTATTTGTGCTCGAGGCGGATCAGGCTCGGATCCGGCGGCAGCGGCGCGCCGGTCTGATAGCGCCGGCAGAGGTCGAGATAGAACCGCGCCGGCCCGTCCTGCGGATGCGCCGCCAGGATCGCCGCGAAGGCTGCGGCCGCCGCGCTCCAGTCCTCGACCTCGAACCGGGCGAGGCCGGCGGCAAAGGCGTCGAGCAGGCGGCGGTCGTGCGGTTCGCCCTGGCGCCCGACCACCTCCACCAGACGTAGCGGCTGGGTCTTGCCGACCGGCAGGAAGCGGCCGAGCCGCCGCAGCAGCAGCTCGGGCAGGTCGCCGACCACGATCTCACTCGCCAGGATGCGGGTCCCGAGCGGCTTGTTCAGGCCCTCGATCCGGGCCGCGGTGTTGACCGGATCGCCGACCACGCTGTAGGCGAAGCGGCCGCCGCCGCCGACGTTGCCGACCATCACCGGGCCGGCGTTGAGACCGATCCGGGTCGGCAGCGCGAGCGGCTCGAAGCGGCGATTGAACGCGACCAGCTCCTGGTCGATCTCGAGCGCGGCCAGGCAGGCCCGCCGCCGGCACTCGGGTGGCGGCACCGTCCAGACGCAGGTCATGCCGTCGCCGATCACGTCGGTGACCAGGCCGCCGAACCGCTCGATGACCCGGAACAGGGTCTCGAAGTAGCGATCCAGGAACGCGCTCAGTCGGTCCGGCGCCATGCCCTCGGCCAAGGTCGTGAAGTGATGGGCGTCGGTCACCATGCAGGCCGCGAACAGCTGCTCCTTGACCGTGCTCGGGTCGACCCTTGCATCGGCCAGCCCGCTCGCGATCTTGGCCGGCAGGTAGTAACGCAGGCCGTGGCTGATGTTGGCGCGGGCCCGCTGGGCGTCCCGATATTGCAACAGCAGCCCGCTGAACAGCCCGAGCGGCAGCTGGACCAGGAGCGGCACGGTCACCGGCAGCCACAGATGGGCGTGCGTGAACGCCATCTGGGCGCCGAAGTAGCCGGCCCCGGCGCAGATCAGGGTCAGCGGCACCGCGAGCGGTGCCGGCAGCAGCCCGGCGATCAGCCCGACCAGGCCGCCGAAGCCGGTGAGCCAGGCCAGGGTCAGCGGCAGCCCGGCCGGCTCGAGCACGCGGCCTTCGAGCTGATTGGCGAGCGCCGTGGCGGCGATCTCGACCCCGCCCATGCGCGCGCTCTTGGGTCCCTCGAACACGGTGACGAAGCCGTCCTGGTTGGCGTTGATCAGCTCCGACTGGCCGACGAACACCACCTTGCCGGCCAGATCCAGGGGTTCACCCGGGGCCGCCTCCAGCAGTCGGGACAAGGGAATTGTCCGGATCCGTCCGACCGGACCGTAGAAATTGAGATAGCGGCTGTCGGGCCCATGATAGAGCCCGATCAGGGCGGTCAGGAGGCGGCCGGTCCGGGCGTCCGGCCGCGCCCGGGCGAGCGCCGCCCGCAGCCGCGCCTCGAGGCCCTGGTCCTCGACGAACGCCCGCCGCAGCGCCTGCATGTAGGCGGTCAGCGCGCCGGCGCTCGCGAGCTGCCCGGGCTCGGCCGCCAGATCGCCCTGCCCGACCGGCAGGCCCGCCTCGGACAAGAGGCGCGTCCACTCCCCGAGCCGCGGCAACGCGTAGCGCTGCAAGGCGACCGCCGGCAGGGTCGGTCGCGCCTCCAGGTCCGACGCGAAGGCGAAGAACCGGCTGACCCGCTCGGTCGTCCGCGGCAGCGGGAACGGCGCGGTCCCGACCGCGCCCCGGACGAAGGCCGGCAACGGCGGGCGCAGCTGCTTGCCGGCGAGCAGGCCCGCGACCCTGCCATCGCGACCCGGCAGCGACCGGAAATCCTCGTGCAGGAACTCGAACAGGACGACCCGCCCGGCGGCGGCGATCGCCTGCGCCAGGGCCTGGTCGGCCGCCGGCTCGCGCGGCCGGTCGAAGATCACGTCGAACGCGATCACCGAGGCGCCGGCGGCGGCCAGGCGCTCGATCAGCCGGACGTACACGACCCGCGGCCAGTCGCTGATCTTCTCGGGCAGGCCGAGGCGCTCCGCCGATTCCCGATCGAGGCTGACGATCGCGGTCTCGGCCGGCGGCTCGAGCGGGCCGCGGATCGCGAACAGCCAGCCCAGCCCGAGCCGCTCCTCGACCGCCGCGCCGACCGGCGTCAGCGCGAGCAGCCACCCCGAGCCCGCCGGTCATCAGGCCGATCGCGCATGCCGTTCTCAGCCGCATCGCGGGTCCGATCCCATCGGCCGACCCGACCAGCGCAGGTCATCCCGGCGCCGGGCGCCTCCTCCCGCTGGTATCGGCGATCCCACGAAACCGCGTCAATCCTTCAGGCTGGCCTTCAGGCTGGCGCGATGGTAGGGATGGCCGGCGAGGATGGTCTCGGCCCGGTACAGCTGCTCCGCCAGCAGGACCCGGACCAGCCGGTGCGGCCAGGTCATGGCGCCGAGCGCGAGCACCGTCGCGGCCCGTTCCAGGAGGCTCGGGGCGAGGCCGTCGGGACCGCCGATCAGGAAGGCGAGCTCGGTCTCGCCCCGGTCCCGCCAGCGACCGAGCTCGCGGGCGAACGCCAGGCTGTCGAGCTGCCGGCCATGCTCGTCGAGGGCGACGACCAGCGCCCGCTCCGGGACCGCGCCGAGCAGCCGTGCGGCCTCGTCGGCGAGCCGGCGCTCCAGCGGCAGGCGGCCGCGCGCCGCGACCTCGACCAGCCGGATCGACCAGCCCGAGCGTCGGCAATAGTCTTCGAACAGGTCCCGGGTCGGGGAGGCGCGGTCGCGACCGACCGCCGCGACCGTGACTCGCAGGGCGCCGGGCGCAGCCACCCGCGTGGCGCCGTGTGCTCAGGCGTGCAGCCGGGCCACGACGGGCGCTTCGGGCAACGCCGCGCCCCAGAGCTTCTCCAGGTCGTAGAACCGGCGGACCTCGTCCTTGAACAGATGGACGATGACGTCGCCGGCGTCGATCAGCAGCCAGTCCGACTGGCCGCCGCCCTCCGAGCCGAGTCCCTGCAGCCCGGCGCGCTTGAGGCGCATCATCAGGTGCTCGGCCATGGCCGCGAGGTGGCGCTGGGAGGTGCCGGTCGCGATCACCATGGCATCCGCGATGCTGGTCTTGCCGGTGAGATCGATGGTGACGGGGTCGATCGCCTTGTCGTCGGCGAGCGAGGCGAGGATGAGCTGTCGCAGGTCAGGGCTGGCTGGCCGCGCGGGCGTCTCCGTGCCTATGACGGTCACTCCTTGGTCCGGGCGCGCCGACCCGAGCTTACCCGCTCCCGACGAATTGCCGTGCTCGACGCTTCGTGCCGGCGCAGCCGCAAATACACCCAGGCTGGCGGGCGCTGCGTGGCCAACGCCGCGGCGGCGCGTTGCTCAAGACGCCGCTCGGCGTAGGTGCGCGCGACCCGACCAGTCGATGCCGGGTAAGAATAAGGTTCGCGGTCGAAGACGGCAATGGCAACCATCGTCAGAAGGCGTCGCCAATGGCGCCACTTCGGCAATTGCAGCAGATTATCGGCGCCGATCAACCATACGATGTAGTCTCGCCGATGTCGCTTCAACCAGGAGATGGTATCGACGGTGTAGCGCAGCTCGAGCCGCTGCTCCAGATCGCTGGCCAGGATCCGCCGATCCCTGCGCCGCGAGGGCGCGCGCCGAGGCCAGGCGGTCGGCGAAGCTCGCCATGTCGGCGACCGGCTTCAAGGGATTCTGCGGCGACACCAGCCACCAGACCTGGTCCAGGCGCAGCCGCCTGAGCGCGTCCTGGCTGATCGCGAGGTGGCCCTCGTGGGCCGGGTTGAACGAGCCGCCGAGCAGCCCGATCCGACGGCGCGGCACCGGCCGTGGCGCCAGCTCGGCGGGCCGCGGCCGGTTGATCCGGGCGACCGGCCGGCGGTGGTTCATGCCGGCCGGATCTGACCGCTGCCGCGGACCACGTATTTGAAGCTGGTCAGCTGCTCGACGCCGACCGGCCCGCGCGCGTGCAGCCGGCCGGTCGAGATGCCGATCTCGGCGCCCATGCCGAACTCGCCGCCGTCGGCGAACTGGGTCGAGGCGTTGTGCAGCACGATCGCGCTGTCGACCTCGGCGAGGAAGCGCTCGGCCGCCGGCCGGTCGTCGGTCACGATGCTGTCGGTGTGATGCGAGCCGTAGCGGTTGATGTGCGCGATCGCCGCGTCGACGCCGTCGACCAGCCTGACCGCGAGGATCGCGTCCAGATACTCGGTCGACCAGTCGGCCTCGCTCGCCGGTCCGATCCGCGGGTCCAGGGCCTGGACCTCGGGCTCGGCGCGCACTTCGCACCCGGCCCTGAGCAGGTCCTCGAGCACGCCCGGCAGCAGGCGCCCGGCCGCGGCGCGATCGACCAGCAGGGTCTCGGCGGCGCCGCAGACCGAGGTCCGGCGCAGCTTGGCGTTCAAGGTGATGGCGCGCGCCATCGCGGGGTCGGCGGCGGCGTGCAGATAGACGTGGCAGACGCCGTCGCGATGCGCGAGCACCGGAATCCGGCTTTCCCTCTGCACCCGCTCGATCAGCGACGGGCCGCCGCGCGGCACGATCACGTCGATCTGCTCGCTCATGGTCAGCATGATCCCGACCGCGGCCCGATCGGTGGTCGGCGGGCTCTGGATCGCGGCCGCGGGCAGGCCGGCCGCGCGCAGGCCCTCCTGGAGGCAGGCGAGGATCGCGCGCGAGGAATGGAAGCTCTCGGAGCCGCCGCGCAGGATCGCGGCATTGCCGGCCTTGAGGCAGAGCGCGCCGGCATCGGCGGTGACGTTGGGGCGGGATTCGTAGATGATCCCGATCACGCCGAGCGGCACCCGCACGCGGGCGATGTCGAGACCGTTCGGGCGCGACCAGCGGGCGATCTCGACGCCGACCGGGTCGGCGAGGGCTGCGACCAGCTCGAGCCCGACGGCCATCGCCTCGATCCGCTTGCCATCGAGCGCCAGGCGATCGAGCAGCGAGGCGCGCAGGCCGCGGCCCTCGCGCCGCCGCCAGATCCTTGGCGTTGGCCGCGAGGATCTCGTCGGCCCGCGCCCGCAGGCTCGCCGCCGCCGCCAGCAGGGCCCGATCCTTGGCCGCGCGCGGGGTCGTGGCCAGGAGCTGGGCCGCGCTGCGGGCGCGCGCGCCGAGCGCCTGCATCTCGGCTTCGAGGTCGTGGCGTAACGCGGTTGCCATACCGCCCTCCAGTCTCTGTCCCAGTAACCTAGGCCGATCGGCAGGCCGATGCCACCGCTTCAGGCAGGCCAAACAGCTCGACCGGCTCGGCGAGGCCGCGGATGGAATGCACGCCCGCCGGTGCGAGCTCGTCGCCGAGCGGGCGCGCGAACGCCGCGGTCGCCAGCAGCGGTTGCTCCAGCGTCTTGCACAGGCCCTCGACCCGGCTGACCAGGTTGACCGCCGGGCCGATCACCGTGAAGTCGAGGCGCCCCTGGCCGCCGATGTTGCCGTAGGCCACCGGCCCGACGTGCAGGGCGACCCCGAACTCGAGCGCCTCGGCGCCGGCGTCGGCGCGGGCCCGGTTCGCCAGCGCGAGCGCGTTGCGTGCCGCGAGCGCCGCGGCCAGCGCGTGCTGGCAGGTGCGCGCGAGCGCCTGCGGCTGGCCGATCGGGAACACCGCCAGCAGGCCGTCGCCCATGAATTTCAGGACCTCGCCGCCGGCGACCGTGATCGCGTCGACCAGCGCCTGATAGTAGGCTGTCGAGGGCGGCGAGCAGCTGGTCGATGCTCCAGCTCGCGGCCTTGGTGGTGAAGTCGCGCAGATCGGCGAACAGGATCACCGCCTCGAGATCGCGCCGGTCGCCGCGCCGGATCGCGCCGCTCAGGACCTCGCGGCCGGGGCCGCGGCCGAGGTAGGTGTCGAGCAGCGTGCGCGCGGTCCGCCGCCACTCCAGAAGATCGAGGACCAGGCCGAGCGGGCCGGCGAGGTTGCGCAATTCGGTGCGCGCCGCGAGCGTGAAGCCGCCCGGCGCATCGGTCGCCCAGCTGATCGCGTTGCGCCGGCCGTCGGCGAGCGGCACCGCCATCACCAGATATTCGCTCGCCCCTTCGGCGCGCAGCCGGTCGAGGACCGGTACCGCAAGCGTGGGCTCGGGGGCCTGGAGGTCGATCCGGAGCTCGTCGGTGCCGAGCATGATCTTGCGCAAGGGGTTGGCCTGCCAGGCGCGCAGGTCCTCGCCGGCCCGCCAGTGCAGCTGGACCTCCTCGGGCGCGCGGCCGGAGCGGTGCCAGATGCATTCCACGCCCTGCATCAACGGGTGCAGGGTCGGGGTGTACTGGTTGACCTGGTAGAGTGGCAGGCCGCGCTGGCAGAGCCAGTCGCAGAGCTCGACCAGGAACTCGAGGTGCGAGCTCGCCCGCGGTCCCTCGGTCAGCACCCGGCGGGTGATCGGGGTCTGTCGCCAGTCCTTGAGCATTCGTGCGCGCCCGCTCAGAGCAGCACCAGGTCGTCGCGGTGGATCAGCTCGTCGCGCCCCCGATAGCCGAGCAGGGCCGCGATCTGCTCGGTCTTCTGGCCGCGCAGGCGGCGGGCATCGGCGGCGTCGTAGGCCGAGAGACCCTTGGCCAGGTCCTGGCCGTCGGGCCCCTGGACCAGGACCGGATCGCCGCGCTCGAAACCGCCTTCGACCTCGACCACGCCGGCCGGCAGCAGGCTGCTGCCACGCCTGAGCGCGCGCGCCGCACCGGCGTCGATCCGGATCACGCCCATGACGCCCAGGGTGGCCGCGAGCCATTCCTTGCGTGCGCGCCCGGGGTTGGCCCGGGCGGGAAAGCGGGTGCAGGGGCCGCCGGCCTCGAGCCGCGCCAGCGGATGGGGTTCGACACCGCGGGCGAGCACCACGCTGCAGCCCGCCCGGGTCGCGATCTTCGCGGCCGCGAGCTTGCTGACCATGCCGCCGGTGCCGGCGGCGCTGCCGGCACCGCCGGCCATCGCCTCGATCTCGGGCGTGATCGCGGTCACCAGCTCGATCCGGATCGCGCCCTCATCCCGGCTCGGGTCGCGGGTGTAGAGCCCGTCGACGTCGGACAACAGGATCAGCTCCTCGGCGCTGGCCATGACCGCGACCCGCGCCGACAGCCGGTCGTTGTCGCCGAAGCGGATCTCGTTGGTCGCGACCGTGTCGTTCTCGTTGACCACCGGGAGGACGCCGAGCCTGAGCAGGGCCTCGACGGTCGAGCGGGCGTTGAGATAGCGGCGCCGGTTCTCGGTGTCGCCAAGCGTCAGCAGCAGCTGGGCGGTCGCCAGCCGGTGGCGGGCGAGGCTCGCCTGATAGGCGTGGGCGAGGTTGATCTGGCCGACCGCGGCCGCGGCCTGCTTCTCCTCGAGGCGCAGAGTGCGGGCCGAGAGGTTGAGCGCCGCCCGGCCGAGCGCGATCGCGCCCGAGGTGACCACGATCAGCTCCTCGGCGCGCGCCCGGCAGGCGGCCAGATCCTCGGCCAGCGAGTCGAGCCAGGCGTGGCGGACGCGCCCGTCGCCGTCGACCAGGAGCGACGAGCCGATCTTGACCACCCGGCGCCGGCGGCTGCCTGTGCCCGTTTTTCCGGCTAACCTTTCGGCAACCATCGACGCCTAGCCTGCCCGTCCTCGATGGTCCATGCGACCCTGGGAGTCCGCCCGCCCGCTCCAACCATCGCCGGCACGGATTGCCACGGTCGCATGGACCAGCCGAAGGCAGAGTTGACATCCGAAGGTTAACATTCGGTTACCGCCCTCCAGCCGGCGCCCGCCTCGACCCCGTCACCTTACCGCCGGACGTCGGGCTTTGACGCCCGGTGACTCTGATCACGGTGCCCGAAAGCTCGCGCGCTCTGACCGCGGCGTCGCGCCGCCCGCTCGCCTCGCTCAGAGCCCCGCGCCGCCTGCTTGCCTCGCTCAGAGCCCCGCGTAGCCGCTCGCCTCGCGCACAGCGCCACGCAGCCAGCGCACCTCGTTTGGAGCACCACGCAGTCCGCTCGCTGTGCTCAGAGCGGCGCGCAGCCGGCGGGCGGTGGGGCGTCATGCCGGCAGCTCCGCCCGCGCCGTCCGGATCGCGCGCACGGCCGCGCGCAGCACCGCCTGGTGGCCCCGGCGCGACAGTCCGGAGGTGATGAATACGGGCTCTCCGACCGCCTCGGCGAGGGCGGCGGCGCGCTCACGCGCCAGCTCGTCGGTGAGCGCATCGGCCTTGTTCAGGCAGACCAGCTCGGGGCGCTCGAGCAGGCGTCGGTCGTAGCTCGCAAGCTCGTGGCGGACCGTGCGCCAGGCGCGCGCGACGTCCTCGCCGGTGCCGTCGACCAGATGGATCAGCACCCGGCAGCGCTCGACGTGGCCGAGGAAGCGGTCGCCGAGCCCGGCGCCCTCGTGGGCGCCCTCGATCAGGCCCGGGAGGTCGGCGAGCACGAAGCTGTCGTCGTCCAGCTGGACGGTGCCGAGCATCGGCGCAAGGGTCGTGAAGGGATAGTCGGCGATCTTGGGGCGGGCGCGCGAGACCGCAGCCAGGAAGGTCGACTTGCCGGCATTCGGCAGCCCGATCAGGCCGGCGTCCGCGAGCAGCTTGAGGCGCAGCCAGAGCCAGCGCTCCTCGCCGGGCTGGCCCGGGGTGGCGCGCCGCGGCGCCTGGTCGGTCGAGGATTTGAACCGGCTGTTGCCGAGGCCGCCCGCGCCGCCCGCGGCGAGCACCACGGTCTGGCCGGGGGTCAAGAGGTCGGCGAGCACGGTCCGGCGGTCCTCGTCCAGGATCTCGGTGCCTGGCGGCAGGGCGAGCTCGAGGTCGGCGCCGCTCGCGCCGGTGCGGTCCTTGCCCATGCCATGGTGGCCGCGCGGGGCGCGGAAATGCTGGCGGTAGCGGTAGTCGATGAGGGTGTTGAGGGCCGGGTCGGCGCGGCCGATCACGGTGCCGCCGCGGCCGCCGTCACCGCCGTTCGGGCCGCCGCGGGGGACGTATTTCTCCCGCCGGAAGCTGATGCAGCCGTCGCCGCCGTCGCCACCCTTGACGTAGATCTTGGCCTGATCGAGGAAGCGCATCGCGCTTCGTTTCCATCCCGCAAGCGACCGACGAAAAAGGGGAATGGCGCGCCATTCCCCCTCGCAGGATGGTGGGCGCGCCGGGCTATTCGGCGGCCGGCTCGCCCGCCACCACCGAGACGTAGGCGCGGCCGCCCGGCCCCGAGCCGAACTGCACCTGGCCTGGCGTCAGCGCGAACAGGGTGTGATCGCGGCCGATGCCGACGTTGCGGCCCGGGTGCCAGCGGGTGCCGCGCTGGCGGACGATGATGTTGCCGGGCACCACCCGCTCGCCGCCGAACTTCTTGACGCCCAGGCGCTGCCCGGGGGAGTCGCGACCGTTGCGCGAGCTGCCGCCGGCTTTCTTGTGCGCCATCTCCGCTCTCCTCTGCCCGCGCTACTCAGGCGACCGCGATGTCCTGGATGCGCAGCACGGTCTGGAACTGCCGGTGACCGTGCTTGCGCCGGTAGTTCTTGCGGCGCTTCTTCTTGAAGACGATGATCTTGGGCGCCTTGGCCTGCTCCAGCACCTCGGCGATCACGCGCGCGCCGTCGAGCAGGGGCGCGCCGATCCGGGGCGCGGCGCCGTCGCCGTCACCGCCAACCATCAGGACGTGCTCGAAGGCGATCGTCTGGCCGACCTCGCCGGCGAGCCGCTCGACCTTGATCACGTCGCCATGGGCGACCCGATACTGCTTGCCGCCGGTCTTGATGACTGCGTACATCTGCCTGCAAGGCCCGCGCTGAACACATCCCGACCGGTGCCGCCACCGCCTGCGCGGCCGGCTCACCGGTCGGATCGGGAGAGGCCGGATATTAGCTCCGAATCATCCGCTGTCAACCGCAGCGGCGCACGGATCTTGGCGGCCGGGCGGGCGCCCTCGGCCGGCCGGCCCGAGGGCTAGACGTCGAGCCCGATCAAGAGACCCGCGAGGCCGATCTCGGCCAGGGCCATGACCCAGACCGCGCGCCGGTCGACGCCGCCCTGGCCGGCGAGCGCGCCGAGGCGGGCGGCATGCTCGTCGTGCTGCCGCGCGACCTGCCAGGCGACGCGCCGGAAACGCGCCTGATACAGCCGGTTGCCGTACAGGCCGACGCTGATCGCGATGCCCAGCTGCGCCAGGGCCACGAACTGCAGCGAGGCGCCATGCAGAAGCATCAGCACCAGGACGGCGACCCAAACCAGGTAGGCCGCCGCCAGCCCGTACAGGCGCCGATAGGCCAGCCAGCCGCCGAAGGTCAGCGCGGCGGCCCAGTTCCAGCTGCGATTTTGGCCGCACCACTCCATCCACCGCCAGCGTTCGTCGTAGTAGGTGCCGTTGGGGCCGACGAACGTCTTGCTCGAATCGATCGGCGCCATCAGCGGCCGCGGTGCATCCGGCGCCGGCCGCGCCTGCATCTGCAGCCTCGGGCGGCCGTCCAGCGCGGTCTTGGGCGGCGTGATCAGCGACGACCGCAACCGCCCGAACTGGCGGCCGCCCCCCTCCGCCTGATCGTCGTCGTCGATCGCAGGCTCCGGCTGCGCCGAGACTTTGCACCACCAACCCTGACCCCCTGCTCAACTTCGCGACCTGGGAGGGCCCGATCGTCGACCGAGCCGACTTCCACCTTGTCGCCTAGCCTGATCCGGGCGCCGGGTCCAGAGGATCGCGGCTGATTTTACGAAGATAGTTGCACAAACATCGAGCCCATGCGCTTCGCCGCCCGCGGCCACGCCGCGCTCATCGACGTTCGATCGGACCGGCGGCCGCGCCGCGGTGCCGCGGCCCGCGCCAGGCGGTCGCGGATCGCCTCGCCGAGCCCGCTGCCCGGGATCGGCATCACCGCGATCGCCCGATACCCCGGCCGATCCAGCCGGCGCACCATCCAGAACAGGTTGGCGGCGGCCTCCTCGAGGTCGCCGGCCGGGCTGAGATTGAGGGTCGCGGCAGCACCCCGGAGCGGCTGCGGCAGCGGCTCCGGACCGAACGCCAGGAGCGCCTCGTCGGCGGCCACCGCGCGCGCGTCCAGCCGCAGCGGCCGCGCGGGCGCGTAGTGGCTGGCGAGCTGGCCCGGGCCGCGCGGCGCCCGGCCCGGATCGTCGGGCCCGGTCGCGAGCGGTCCGAGCTCGGCCTCGAGCGCGGCCCGGGTCACGCCGCCCGGGCGCAGCAGGCGCGGCTGGCCCCCGCTCAGGTCGAGCACGGTCGATTCGATGCCGACCCGGCAGCGGCCGCCGTCCAGGATCAGGTCGACCCGGTCGCCGAGCCCGTCCGCGACGTCGCCCGCGCTGGTCGGGCTGACCGCGCCGGCCGGGTTGGCGCTCGGCGCCGCGACCGGCAGCGCGGTCGCCGCGAGCAGGGCGAGCGCCACCGGATGCGCGGGCACCCGCAGGCCGACCGTCGGGCCGCCGGCGCTGACCAGGGGCGACAGCGGGCAATTTTCCGCGCGCGGCAGGATCAGGGTCAGGGCGCCCGGCCAGAACCGGGCCGCGAGGCGCTCGGCGAGCTCGTTCCAGACGGCGAGCGCGGCGGCCGCGGCGCGGCTCTCGACGTGCACGATCAGCGGGTTGAAGCGCGGCCGGCCCTTGGCCGCGAAGATCAGGCCGACCGCGGCATCGCTGGTCGCGAGCCCGCCCAGGCCATAGACGGTCTCGGTCGGGAAGGCGACCAGCCGGCCGGCGCGGAGCGCTCGCGCCGCCCGCTCGATGTCGGCTGCGGCGCAACCGAGACGCTCGGGCAAGGGCCGCACCGCCGCTCAGACGCCGGCGCCGAGGGCGCGCCAGCCGATGTCGCGCCGGCAAAAGCCCTCCGGCCAGTCGATCCGGTCGATCGCGGCGTAGGCGCGCTCTCGGGCCTCCGCCAGCGACGACCCCCGAGCGGTCACGTCCAGGACGCGGCCGCCGTTGGCGAGCACGCGGCCGTCCAGGGTCCGGGTGCCGGCGTGGAAGATGGTCACGCCCTCGACCGCGCCGGCCGCCTCGAGGCCCCGGATCTCGCTGCCCCTGGCGTAGGCGCCGGGATAGCCCTTCGCCGCCATGACCACGGTCAGGACGGGCTCCGGGTACCAGCGCAGATCCATGTGGCCGAGCGCGCCGTCCGCCGCCCCGAGCAGCAGCTGGCCGAGATCGGTCATCAGGCGGGGCAACAGCACCTGGCATTCGGGGTCGCCGAAGCGGACGTTGTACTCGAGCAGCTGGGGCCCGCTGCTGGTGAGCATCAGCCCGGCGTAGAGCACGCCCCGAAAGGGCGCGCCTTCGGCGGCCATGCCGGCGACCGTCGGGCGGATGATCTCCGCCAGCGCCCGCTCGGTGAGCTCGGGCGTCATGCACGGCGCCGGCGCGTAGGCGCCCATGCCGCCGGTGTTCGGGCCGGTGTCGCCCTCGCCCGCCCGCTTGTGGTCCTGGGCGGTCCCGAAGCCGAGCACATGCTGGCCGTCGACCAGAGCGAACAGGCTCGCCTCCTCGCCGTCGAGGCACTGCTCGACCACGACCGTGTCGCCGGCCGCGCCGAACGCGCCCCCGAAGGCGTCGTCCAGAGCTGCCAGCGCGTCGTCGACCGTGGCCGCGACGGTCACGCCTTTGCCGGCCGCGAGCCCGTCGGCCTTGACCACGATCGGAGCGCCCTCGGCCCGGACGTAGGCCTTCGCCGCCGCGGCGTCGCTGGCCCGAAAAGCCCGATGGCGCGCGGTCGGGATGCCATGGCGCACGCAGAAATCCTTGGCGAAGGCCTTGGAGCCCTCGAGCCGCGCGGCCGCGGCGGACGGCCCGGCCGCCTTGATCCCGGCCGCCTCCAGCCGGTCGACCAGACCGAGGACCAGCGGCAGCTCGGGGCCGGGCACGACCAGCTCGACCCGCTCCGCGCGGCAGAAGGCGACGATGCCGTCGAGATCGTCGAGCGCGATCGGCACGCAGCGCGCCTCGCGCGCGATCGCATCGCTGCCGGGCGCGCACAGGAGCTCGCTCACCAAGGGCGAGGCCGCGAGCGCCCAGCAGAGCGCATGCTCGCGCCCGCCCGCGCCGATCACCAACAGCTTCACGAGTGTGCCACCTCCGCCGTCCGCCCCGTTGTAGCGGCCGGCCCCGGTCAGGCAACAGGAGAAAACTTTGGGGTCCAACTCGCGCCCGAAACGTGACATACACGCCAAGGTGGCGGTGCCGGTCGAGGACGGAGCGATGACGGCCAACAGCGTGAGCATCGGGATTTTGGGGGCGACCGGCTACACCGGGATCGAGCTTTTGCGCCTGGTCCAGGACCACCCGTCGGTGCGCGTCGAATGCATGACCTCGGACCGCTACGCCGGCCAGCCGATTGCCGCGGTTTTTCCCCACCTTGCCGGCCGCGCGTTGCCGACGCTGGCCAAGATCGAGGATACTGATCCCGGCAGCCTCGACGTCGTCTTCGGCTGCCTGCCGCATGGCACCACCCAGGACGTGATCCGCGAGCTGCCGCGCGGGCCCAAGGTGATCGACCTGTCGGCCGATTTCCGCCTGCGCGACGTCCGGCTCTACGAGCGGACCTACGGCCAGCCGCACCGGGCGGCCCTGCGCCAGCAGGACGCGGTCTATGGCCTGACCGAGCTCGCGCGCGAGCAGATCCGGGCGACCGATCTGGTCGCCAATCCCGGCTGCTATCCGACCACGGCGCAGCTGCCGCTGCGGCCGCTGCTCGAGGCCGGCCTGATCGCGCTCGACCCGATCATCATCGATGCCAAGTCGGGGGTCACCGGCGCCGGCCGCGCCGCCAAGGAGGCCTCGCTGCACAGCGAGGTGAGCGAGGGCCTGCACGCCTACGGGGTCGCCAATCACCGGCACGCGCCCGAGATCGAGCAGGGCCTGTCGGACGCGGCCGGCCGGCCGGTCGTGGTGAGCTTCACGCCGCACCTGGTGCCCATGAACCGGGGCATCCTCGCGACCATCTACGTCCGCCTCGCGCAGGGCGTCGGCGCCGAGGACCTGCAGTCGGCGCTCGAGCGGCGCTACGCCGGCGAGCCGTTCGTGCGCGTGCTGCCGTTCCGAAGCCTGCCGGCGACCCGCCACGTCCGCGGCACCAACCTCTGCCTGATCGCGGTCCATCCCGACCGGGTCGCGGGCCGGGCGATCCTGATCAGCGTCACCGACAATTTGGTCAAGGGAGCCTCCGGCCAGGCGCTCCAGAACATGAACCTGATGCTCGGCCTGCCCGAGACCGCGGGCCTCGGCCAGGCGCCGCTGTTCCCGTAAGCGGGCGTTGGCCGAGGATGGCGATCACGCTCGCCGAGATCGAGGCCGCGGCCGAGGTCGTGGCCGGCCAGGTCGTGCGCACCCCCTGCCTGCGCTCGGCGCGCCTGTCGGAGGTGCTGGGCGCCGAGATCACCCTCAAGCTCGAGACCCTCCAGCACAGCTCCTCGTTCAAGGACCGGGGTGCCCTGGTCAAGCTCCAGAGCCTGACCGAGGCGGAGCGCAAGCGCGGCGTGATCGCCATGTCGGCCGGCAACCACGCCCAGGGCGTCGCCTGGCACGCGACCCGGCTCGGCATCCCGGCGACCATCGTGATGCCGAAGCTGACGCCATTCGTAAAAGTGGAAAAAACCGCCCAGTTCGGCGCCAGGGTCGTGCTCGAGGGCGAGTTGGTCGACGAGGCCGCCGATTATGCCAAAAAGCTCGCCGACCGGCGCGACCTGGTCTTCATCCACCCCTACGACGATCCGGCGATCATCGCCGGCCAGGGCACGATCGGTCTCGAGATGCTGGCGGACGTGCCCGAGCTCGAGGTCCTGGTGGTGCCGATCGGCGGCGGCGGCCTGATCGCCGGCGTCGCGACCGCGGCCAAGGCGCTGAGCCCCGGGATCGAGATCCTGGGCGTTCAGGCGGCCGCCTGTCCCTCGATGTACCGCAGGCGCGCGGGGCTGCCCGAGGCGCCGCTGCGGCCGACCATCGCCGAGGGCATCGCGGTCAAGCGACCGGGCCGCCTCACGCTGCCGATCGTCAAGGCCCTGGTCGACGACATCCTGCTGGTCGAGGAGGCCGCGATCGAGGCCGCGATCCTCTGCCTGCTC
Source organism: uncultured Alphaproteobacteria bacterium (assembly GCA_963730195.1). GTDB lineage: Bacteria > Pseudomonadota > Alphaproteobacteria > Geminicoccales > Geminicoccaceae > DATAOG01. The sequence continues at coordinate 48,837 of CAVSRN010000048.1, read as the reverse complement.
GAGGTCGAGAAGCTGGTGGTCGAGGGCGCCGGCGCCGCCGGCCTCGCCGCGGTGATGAGCGCGCGCGAACGGTTCGCCGGCCGCCGGGTCGGCCTGATCCTGTGCGGCGGCAACATCGATCTGCGCCTCCTGTCCGTGGTCATCCTGCGCGGCCTGGTCCACTCCCGACGCCTGATCTCGATCCAGGTCGACATGCCGGACGCGCCCGGCAACCTCGCCAAAGTCGCCGCGCTGATCGGCGAGGCCGGCGGCAACATCCTCGAGGTCGAGCATCAGCGGGCGTTCTCGCCGCTGTCGATCAAGTCGACCGGGGTCGACTTCATCGTCGAGACCCGCAACGCCGCGCATGCGGGCGAGGTCGTGACCACGCTGCGCGCCGCGGGCTTCCACGTGCGCATCCTGGACGGCCCCGGCGGCGGCCATGTCTGATAGGAGACAATTTTGCCGCCACCCGGACCGCTTTCACCCCGAATTTACCCGAACCGTGGCAGATTCGGCGTGGGGTCCGATCGGCGTGACCGAGCCGCTCCGAGGCGAGGGCTCGCGGCCGGGCCATCTGGCGGCGACCAGCCGAGATCGGGCGACCGACCCGCGCGCTCGCCGGCCTGACCGGCTCTCCGGTCGCGCCGAACGACGCGCCGACGCGTGCACGGAACTCTCCCATGACGGGCCGGTCTCGAGCGAGACCGGCCCTTCATGGTTCCCAGGACATCCCGGCGCTCAGGGCGAGGGCGGCTCGAGCCGGCGCAGCCCGGCGATCCGGTCCAGATCCCGGTGGTAGCTGCAGATGCCCTCGAGGCCGCGGTCGAAAACCACCGCCGCGTGCAGCGCGTCGCGGGCACCGAGGCGCTGGTCGCCGTCAAGCAGGTCCCGCGCCCGGTCGACCACCTGGTCGGTGATCGCTACGACCAACGGCACGATCCGGCGCGCCAGCGCGTAGACCTCACGGCCTTTCTGCCAGCGCCGGATGGCCCGATAGCGGTGCAGGATCTCCTGCAACACCTCGGCATCGACCGCGGCCTCAATCTCACCTCGCGCGACGCGGCGCAGCAGAGCCACGCTCGGCGCCTTGTGGGGATGCTCGGCGCCGGCCGCATACATGAAGAGGTTGGCGTCGATCAGGATCAATCGGGCAGATCCGCCGGGTCCGGCAGGCTCTCGGCAATCATCTGCTCGACCGGCCCGACCGGCAGCCGCAGCGCCGCGAGCGCCTCGACCGCGGCCAGCCGCGCTCGGTCGTCGGCCAGACCGTACTGCCGTTCACAGGCCTGGCGGACCAGCTCGCCAAGGCTCTGCCCGCGCTCCTCTGCCAGCTGCGTCAGCTGCCGATGCAAGACGTCCGACAGCAGGATGGTCGTCTTGTGGGTCAGGGCCATCGCCACCTCCAGCACAGCATATGGAGCCTGTCGCGCCAGCGTCAACGCCTGCCCTCGGCCAGCGATCCGGCGCTCCGATTGACGCCGGCTGGCGCGCGCGTAAGGAGCGGATACATTCTAAGGGATCGCGGCCGCGCCACGGCCGGTTCTGAGGGAGATCACCGATGCGCAAGCTGCAGGCCCAGGGGGTCCATCACATCACCCTGGTCGGCGCCGATCGCCAGACCTCGATCGACTTCTGGGAGGGCGTGCTCGGCATGCCGTTCGTGTTCGAGCAGCCGAACCTCGACAACCCGGCCGAGAGCCATCTCTATTTCGACCCGGGCGACGGCCGGCTGATCACGGTGTTCACCGACGACGAGCGCAAACCCGATCCGCGCCGGACCTCGACCGAGCCCGGCACGGTCCACCATCTCGCCTTCGCGGTCTCGCGCGCGACCTTCCAGCAGGCGGTGGGGCGGTTGGACGAGCGCGGCATCCGGCACAGCGGGGTCAAGGACCGGGGCTTCATGGATTCGATCTATTTCACCGATCCGCTGGGCCTGCTGATCGAGCTCGCGTCCTACCGGTTCGAGCCGCCGGCCGGCTGCAGCCACGCCGAGGTCCTGATGGAGAGCCACAAGATCCGGACCGCGCGGGGCGATCCGAGCATCGCCGAGATCCACCTCGCCGACGCGATCGAGCGTCTCAGCGCGCGCCGCCCGAGCCTGTCGGAGGACCGCTCGCCCAAAGACCCTTACTGACCTGCGGCCCCTCGGCGTGCGCCCGCCAGCCCGACCAACGCCCGTCGCGCCGCCCCGGACGCCGCTCGTCGCCGATCTTGTCTGGCGCAGGTTGCCGCCCCCCTCCCATGACGCCGGCCGCGGAGCTGCCGAGGTTGGTCGCTCGGGATCCGCCACCCGCGTGCCTGGCCAGGCAAGAAGCTGCTAACCGAACGTTAACCATTGACCGTTAACCCAGTCTTCGGAGGGTCCATGGGACCGTAGGAATCCGTCCCGGCGCCCAGGCCGGGAACGGTGGCGGCGGGAACAGTGGAGTCACGGGAATGGCTTCAGAAAAAATTCAGTATGAGTAATCCTTTATGCTGGTATACTAATGTATGAATAGAAGATACCGGAAAGATTTTTCGAGGCAAGAGGGCCTCGAGTCCATGCGCCAACCCGAGACAACGGCGCAGCTAGCGCGGAGAGGGTTGGTGGGGCGGCGCGAGCACGCTCGGTGCGAGATCGCCGCGCAGCGCCTGGAGTTGCCGCTCCGTGACCCCGGGGTGGCCCGCCAGGAGGTCGGCGAGCGCTGCGGGGGCGATGTCGCGGTTGTCCTTGATCAGCCAGTAGCCCGGGTATTCCCAGTCCGGGATCTGCCGGGTCAGGAGCGCGATCTTCGGGATCTTGTTCCTGAGGCCGAAATCATGGCCCAGGATGCGCAGCGCCTCGGGCGGGATCAGGACCTCGACCTCGCGGCCCGAGAGGTCCATGCCGCCATCGGTGAGCTGGACCAGCTCGTCCTCGTCGTCGAAGCCGACCGCGGTGGCACCCGCCTTGAACAGGCGCGCCCGCTCGACGTCGAAGCCAGCGCAGTTGGCCGGCTCGCTCTGAAGGCGGGCGTGGAAGGCGTACTCGCCCCAGGCCGCGAAGATCTCGGCCTCGAGCGCCTCGAGCCGTGCCTGGCCCAGGGTCCGGCCCGGGAACCAGGGCGTGTCCTCCATGGACCGCACCCAGTCCCGGTAATCGAGGTCCTGGCGGGCGACCTGCTCGTCGGGGCCGAGATGGGCGTATTTGCCGAAGCCCGGGACCGCGCCCGGGACGCCCGAGGCGTGCAGCTCGACCACCGCGTCCAGATAGCCGAGACTGAGCTCGCGGCAGCGCTCCCAGGCGGCCCGCACCTCGGGCGCCTCGTTGACGTTCTGACCCCGCCGGCGCTGGATCTCGCGCAGGCGCCGGCGCTGCTCCCGTTCCATCGCGCGCGCTCCCAGCCATTGGCAAAACTCAACCGACGCACGATATTGAAGACCACGCTGTCCCACAAGGTCGCCAAGGCGGTGGTCAAGTCCGACAGATCGGCCTAGATACCGGAATCAGGGTTGGTTCATCCGCAGCGCGCACGGTCGGGCGCAGCGGCTGGACCGGGGGGCTGGAGCAAGCCTGGCTGGGGGCTCAAGAGAAGCGATGACCGGAGAGCAGATCCGCAAGGTCTATCTCGACGAGGACGAAGACTTTTCCGAGCGCCAGTCCTATGGCCGCCGGGTGGTGACGCCGGTCCGCTACTCGACCGATCCGCGCGATGTCGGCTGGGTGCGCCAGAACATCCCCTGCCAGACCGCCTGCCCCGCCGACACCAACGTGCCGGCCTACATCCAGATGATCCTCGAGAACCGCTACGGCCGCTCGTACGAATTGAACCGGATCGCCAACGTGCTGCCAGGCACGCTCGGGCGGATCTGCTCGCGCCCTTGCGAGGATGCCTGCCGCCACGGCTGGCCCGGCAACGGCACCCCGGTCAACATCTGCCACCTCAAGCGCGCGGCCGCCGACCACAAGCCGTCCGGCCACCGGATCACCGAGAACCTGTTCACGCCGTCGGGCAAGCGGGTCGCGATCGTCGGCGCGGGCTCGGCCGGGATCGCGGCTGCCCACGACCTCTCGATGCTCGGCCACGACGTCACGATCTTCGAGGCCGAGGCGATCGCGGGCGGCATGCTCTACTACGGCATCCCCGCGTTCCGCCTGCCGCGCGACGTGCTCTCGGTCGAGGTTCGCAACGCCCTCCGGCTCGGGGTCGAGCTCAAGGCCGGCGTCGCGGTCGGCACCGGGCCGAACGATGTCCGCCTGTCCAAGCTGCTCAAGGACTATGATGCCGTGCTGCTGGCAACCGGCTGCATGGCGGCGATCCGCCTGCCGCTGCGCGGGGTCGAGGACGGCGCCGACGATCCGGCGCGCAAGATCCCGAATGCCGAGTACGGCCTCGACTTCCTGATGGAGCTGCACCGCGGCGAGACCAAGACCGTCGGCAAGCGGGTCGCGGTGGTCGGCGCGGGCTTCACAGCACTCGATTGCGCAAGGGTCTCGCTGCGCCTCGGTGCCGAGGACGTCACGATCCACATCCGCACGACCGAGGAATACATCCCGGTGACCAAGGAGGAGATCCACGAGGCCAAGCGCGAAGGCACCAAGATTCTCGGACTGCGCACGCCCGTAGGGCTGATCACCGACGAGGCCGGCCATCTGACCGGCGTCCAGTTCGCCCAGAACCGGCTCGGCGGCTGGCGTGCGGGCGGCCGCCGGCAGGCGATCCCGATCGAGGGCTCGGAGTTCGTCGAGCCCTGCGACACGCTCCTGATCGCGATCGGCCAGAAGACCGTCAACGACTACCTGGACCTGCCGGTCGAGCTCGACCGCTGGGGCAACGTCAAGGTGCGCGAGGACGGCATGACCTCGGTCGAGGGGCTGTATGCGGCCGGCGACTTCGTGATCGGCGCCTCGACCGTGGTCGAGGCGGTCGGCCTCGGGCGCAAGACCGCGCTCAAGATGGACCATTGGCTGATGGGCCGCGAGCGGCGCAAGCTGGTGGTCAAGATCGAGCCGGTCGAGGAGCCGCGACGCGACCGGTCCTGGGACTTCATCCCGGGCCAGCACATCCCCATGGAGCCGATGAGGTCGCGCTTCGACACGCTCACCCTCGAGGCCGAGAAGGGCTACGACCAGGAGCTCGCGGTCGAGGAGGCCAAGCGCTGTTACCTCTGCCACCACAAATACGAGATCGACCCCGACAACTGCATCTATTGCCGCGCCTGCATCGAGGTGGCACCCCGGAATTGCATCAAGCTGGTCAGCGGCATCGACATCAAGGAGGACGGCAGCTACGGCGAGCTCGAGGAGACCGCCGAGTGGGACCGGGTGGGGGCGATCTGGATCGACAACAACGAGTGCATCCGCTGCGGCGCCTGCTACATGGTCTGCCCGACGCGCTGTATCTCGATCACCAAGAACGAGATCTTCTATCAGGACGTGTGAGCGGATCGGGACCGGTCAGCCATGGCGAGCCCAGCCCACCACGTGATCATCGGCAACGGCGTCGCCGGCAACCGCGCGGCCGCGGTGCTGCGCGAGCTCGACCCGGACAACCGGATCACGATCATCTCGATCGGCGCGCTGCTCTTCTATGACCGCTACCAGCTGCCGCAGATCTTCCGTGGCAAGCGCGACTGGCGCGACTATCTGGTCTATCCGCCGTCCTACTACGACGACCACCGGATCGCGGTCCGGCGCAAATGCCGGGTCGTCCAGGTCGACCCGCGCCGGCGCATGCTCGTGCTCGCGCACCGCGAGGAGGTCGGCTACGACCACCTCCTGATCGCGAGCGGCGGGGCCGGCTATCTGCCGCCGACGCTCGCCGATTCGCGGCCGCTCCTGCATAGCTTCGTGACCTACCGGACCGCGATCACGACCGCCGACGCCCTGCCCGAGGGCGGCACGGTGATCATGCTCGGCGGCGACATCCTCGGCCTCGACGTCGCCCACGCCATGGTGGCGACCGGCCACCGGGTGATCCTGATCCCGAGCGAGCAGACGTTCTGGCCGCACAAGGTCGACCAGGCCGACCGGCCGACCCTGTTCGAGGCGCTCGGCCGGGCCGGGATCGAGGTGCTGGACAGCCGCCCGGTCGAGCGGATCGAGGCGGCCGAGGGTGGCGGCCCGGCGCGCCGGGTCGTGCTGACCGATGGCCAGGAACTCGCGGCCGACGTCGTGATGGCGTTCTACGGCCTCGTGCCCTCGCTCGAGTTCATGGTCGGCTCGGGCGTCGACATCGAGCGCGGCCTCCTGGTCAACCCCGAGCTGCGGACCACCGATCCGCACATCTGGGCGGCGGGCGACGTCTGCCAGATCTGGAGCGCGGAAGAGAACGCCTACCGCTTCTACTACGGCTGGAAGAACGTCAAGGCGATGGGCGAGATCGCGGCCCGCAACATCGCCGGCGCCGAGCAGTCGTTTCGGACCTTCGTCGACGAGACCCTGGCGGTCGACGGCCAGGGCCGGCTCCACTCGTCCTTTTGGGACTACGATTAGGTGAGCGCCCGATGAGCGATACCGACATCCAGATCGCGATCTGCGGCTCCGCCGGCGACGGCACGATCGCCGCCGGCGGGATCCTCAACCAGGCGATGGCGCGTGCCGGCTACCGGGTCATCGCCTTCGACGTCTATCCGGCCGAGATCCGGGGTTTTGGCGAGTGCATCGCCTGCTCCAGGATCACCGCCGACCAGGTCTATTCGCTCAAGGCGCGCTCCGACGTCCTGGTCTCGCTCAACGATGGCCATGCGATCGCGCATGTCCCGGAGGTCTGCGACTTCGGGGCGGTGATCTACGACGACGCGCCGATCGCGACCCTGAAGGAGGGCCAGCACATCTCCGGCCACATCCGGCCGGCGCAGCTGCCCTATGGCCTTTCGATGCGCGAGATCTCGGAGCGCGCGACCAACGCCGGCAAGTCGCGCAACATGGTGGCGCTGGGCTTCGTCGCCGGCCTCTACGGCATGCCGCGGGCGGCCTTCCACGAGACCATCGCGGCCAAGTTCAAGGGCAAGGCGGACACCATCACCGAGGGCAACATCAAGGCCTTCGATGCCGGCTACGAGGAGGCGGTCCGGACCTTCAAGCTCGACTTCATCGAGCTCGGGCCGACCGGCAAGCCCGAGCCCGGTGCGGTCATGATGAGCGGCAACCAGGCGATCGCGCGCGGCTGCCTGGATGCCCATGTCGAGACCTTCTTCGGCTATCCGATCACGCCCGCGACCACGATCCTCGAGATGCTGGCGGCGCGCCTGCCCAAGCAGGGCGGGCGGGTGCTGCAGACCGAGGACGAGATCTCGGCGATCTCGGCGGCGATCGGCGCCGGTTATGCCGGCGCCCGGGCGGCGACCGCGACCTCGGGCCCGGGTCTCGCGCTCATGGTCGAGATGCTGGGGCTCGGCGTCATGGCCGAGGTGCCGGTCGTGATCTTCGTCTCGCAGCGCGGCGGCCCGTCGACCGGGATGCCGACCAAGACCGAGCAGTCGGACCTCAACCTCGCGGTCTATGGCGCCTCGGGCGACGCCCAGCGGATCGTGCTCGCGCCGACCAACGTCGAGGGCTGCTATCGCTGCGCCGGCAAGGCGTTCGAGCTCGCCGAGAAGTATCAGACGCCGGTGATCGTTCTGCTCGACCTCTATCTCTCCAACCGGCTCGAGAGCGTCTCCCTGCCCGCCAAGGCGCCGTTCGCGCCGAGCCTGATCAAAGGCCTCGACGGCCGCCAGCCGGGCGTCGCCTACCAGCGTTTCGCGCTCACCGACGACGGGGTCAGCCCGCGCGCGGTGCCGGGCCAGGAGGGCGGCATCCACACCATCACCGGGCTCGAGCACAACGAGGCCGGGCGGCCCAAGGACACGCCCGAGGTCCACGCCCGCATGACCGGGAAGCGGCACGCCAAGCTCGCCACGGCGGTCGGTCACCCGGACCTCACGACCTGGAAGCGGTTCGGCGACGACGGCCAGGTCGAGGTCGGGGTCATCGCCTGGGGCTCGACCTTCGGCGAGGCGCTCGAGGCGACCCTCAAGGCACGCGCCGAGGGCATCCGCTGCGCCGCGATGAAGGTGGTCATGCTCTCGCCGCTGCCGGTCGAGGCGATCGCCCGGTTCTGCGCCGATTGCCGCGAGGTCCTGGTGCCCGAGCTCAACTTCGAGGGCCAGTTCGCTCATCTGATGACCGGCGCGACCGGCTGCCTGGTCCACCGTCTCGATCGGGTGACCGGCCGGCCGATGCCGGTCGACGACATCCTGGCCGAGATCCGGCGTCTGGCGAAGGTCGACGCCAAACGGCGGTTCGCCGCCGCCTGAATTTTTCCCACAAGAGGGACCGTCCCATGGCCGAGCTCCGCGAGCCCATCTACCTGGAAGAAAAACTCAAGGAGATCCAGGGCAACGGCCGCCTGTCCTACCGCTCCAAGTCGCTGCCGACCTGGTGCCCGGGCTGCGGCTATTTCAGCATGACCGAAGGCCTGACGCTCGCCCTCAACCGGCTCGAGATCGCGAACAAGGACGCGGTGATCGTGTCCGGGATCGGCTGCGCCTCGCGCTTCCCGTTCTTCATGGACACCTACGGCTTCCACACCCTGCACGGCCGCACCCTGCCGGTCGCGACCGGGATCAAGCTCGCCAACGACAAGCTCACGGTGATCGCGATCGGCGGCGACGGCGACGGCTTCGCGATCGGCGGCGGCCACATCCCGCACGCGGCGCGGCGCAACGTCGACATCACCTACCTCCTGTTCGACAACGGCATCTACGGCCTGACCAAGGGCCAGGTGTCGCCGACCTCGGTCATGGGTTTCAAGACCAAGACCAGCCCCTACGAGAACCGCGATCAGCCGCTCAACCCCTTGATGATGCTGCTCGCCTACGGTGCCAGCTGGGTCGGCCAGGCCTACGCCGGCGAGCCCCATCACCTGACCGACATGATCGCCGCGTCGCTCGCGCATCGCGGCTTTTCCTACCTGCACATCCTCTCGCCCTGCGTGACCTTCGACAAGACCAGCAAGACCTATCAGAACCTCGGCATGCAGGTGCGTCACCTGGCCGCCGACCACGAGCCGAGCGACCTGATGGCGGCGATGGCCCAGGCCATGGACACCAACACGCCAGCGCTCGGCGTGCTCTACCGCAACCCGCGCCCGACGCTCGGCGATGCCATGGACGAGACCATCCGCGCGGCCGGCGGCAAGCCGTTCATCGAGCAGGCCCAGGTGGCGTAGGCGCGCGCGGCGCGGCTCGAGCGGACGGGGCGGCTCGAGCGGACGGGGTCAGCGGCCGATGCCGAGCGGCTCGAGGGCGCGCAGCAGGCCGCGCTGCTCCTCCGGGGTGAGCGGCTGCACCGGCTTGCGGCAGGGTCCGACCGGGCGCCCGGAGAGGTTGGTCGCGGCCTTGACCGCGGCATTGTAGAAGTGGCTCCAGAAGAACAGCTGGGCCGGCAGCATGCGCTGCCAGACCTCGCGGGCGCCGGCGAGGTCGCCGGATGCCACCCGGTCGTAGAGCTCGACCGCCTCGCGCGGCATGGCGTTGACCGCGCCCCAGACGCAGCCCGGGCAGCCGGCGAGCAGGGCGGCGAAGGCGATCGGATCGGCGCCGTTGAACACCGTGCCGCCGACCGCCAGCAGCTCCTGGATCCGGATCAGGCTGCCGGTGCTGTCCTTGATCGCCTCGATGTGGTCGATCTCGAGCAGCTGCGCGTACAGATCCGGGGTGATGTCGATGGTCGTGCTCTGCGGGATGTTGTAGACCATGACCGGCAGCTCGACCGCGCGCGCCACCTGCTCGTAGTGCCAGAGCACGCCGCGGCGCTCCGGACCCTCGAAGTAGGGGGGCAGCACCATGATGCCATCGGCGCCGGTGTCCTGGGCGTGCTTGCAGGCCTCGATCGTCTCGGAGGTGCTGACGCCCGAGGTCTGGACCATGAAGCGCGCGCGGCCGGCGATCTGGCGGCCCGCGATCTCGGCGATCCGGCGCCGTTCGGCCGGGCGCAGATAGGGGAACTCGCCGGTGCCGCCGCAGACCAGGATGATGTGCACGCCCGCGTCCAGCATCGAGTTCGATGTGAGCGCAGAGCGCCGCCTCGTCGAGCTGCTCGCCGCTCGGGTCGAACGGCGTGCTGATCGGCACGCAGATGCCGGCGAGTTCGGACATGATGGTGGCTCCCTCTCGGTTGGCGGTGGCCGGCCTCGGGCCAGGGTCAGCGGGCCCTGGCGCTGGCGCGTTGCAGCTGGGACACCTCGCGCAGGACCCGCTCGGTCGAGCTCGCGATGTCGATCCCGGCGGCCAGGTTCTGGCGCATGTAGCGGATGAAGGCCTCGCTGAAGCCCTCCGCGTGCTCGTGGGCGAGCCGCTCGGCGAGCGCGGCATCGTGATCCGCGACCGCCTCGGTCATCAGGGTGTGCTCGGCGAACATCAGGTCGGGCTTGAGCTCCTGGGTCTCGGCGCGGAACTTGAAGTGGATGTGGAGCATGCGCATGCCCTCATCCAGCAGGCGCGCGTAGAACGAGGTGAAGTAGGGGTTGCGGCCGGCGGCCGCGATCGCGAGATGGTAGGCGCGGTTGGTCTCGATCATGTCGACGATCGAGACCCGCGCGCAGGCGCGCTCGAACGCCGCCTGGGCCGTCCGGATCGCCGCCAGCTCGGTCTCGGTCCGCCGCACCGCGGCCATGCGGGTGGTGATCCGCTGCATCATGTCGAGCGCTTCGAGGTAGCGGGGCAGGGTCTGGAACTCGAGCGGCGCGACCAGGGCGCTGCGGTTCGGCAGCAGCGTCACCAGGCCCTCGCCCGAGAGTCGGATCAGCGCCTCGCGGACCGGCGAGCGCGACAGCTTGAAGCGCTTGGCGAGGCCGACCTCGTCGAGCGGCTCGCCCGGTCGCAGCTTGAGGCAGAGGATGTCCTCGCGGATCTTCTTGTAGATCCGCTGGGAGCCGGCCGCGCGCCGGCGGCGGACCGGCGCCGCCCGCGGCGCGGGCTCGTCCCGCGGCGCCGCCTCGTCCAGACGCTCGAGCTGCGAGCGATCGATCGCGACCTCTGCCATGTTCCCGCCTCGCCCCGATGTTCCGCCAGTCACGCTTGGGATCGACCCATCCTGGCACAGCTGTCGACACAATGTCTACTTGTCGGCGGTCCCGGGCTCGCCTAGGCTTCGACCAAAACCACCGAGGCGGATGATGGCTTCCGGAGCGACGGGCCCGGGCGGGCGCGAAGTCCTGGTGATCGGCGCCGGCATCGTCGGCATGGGCTGCGCCTGCTGGCTGCGCCGCCAGGGCTTCGAGGTCACGGTCGTCGACCGGCTGGCGCCGGGCGAGGCGACCTCCTTTGGCAACGCCGGCGGGGTCGCGACCGGCGAGATCATCCCGCTCGCGGTGCCGGGCCTGCTGCGCGAGGTGCCGGGCTGGCTGCTCGACCCGCTCGGGCCGCTCGCGGTCCGCTGGCGCTATCTGCCGCGGGCGCTGCCCTGGCTGCTGCGCTTCCTTGCGGCCGGCTCGGAGGCGCGCGTGCGCCCTCTGGCGGCGGCGCTCGCCGCCCTCTCCCATGCCGCCCGAGCGCCGCTCGAGACGCTGCTGGCGGCCGCCGGGCTCGACGATCTCCTGGCGCGCGAGGACTGTCTCTACCTCTACGACGACGAGCGCCAGCTGGCCGCGGAACGCCTGCACTGGGACCTGCGCCGCACCCATGGCATCCCCTTCGAGCGGGTCGCCGGCCCGGCCCTGCCCGAGCTCGAGCCCGACCTCGCCCGCGATTTCGCCTTCGGCATCCGGATGCCCGGCTGGTACCACATCACCAACCCCCATCGGCTGGTGACCGGTCTCGCCGAGCATTTTTTGCGCACCGGCGGCCGGCTGCGGCGCGCCGAGGTCGTCGGCATCGAGACCCGGGACCGGCGGGCGCTCGCGGCCAGGCTCGGTGACGGCAGCGCCCAGGCCTTCGACCAGCTGGTGATCGCGGCCGGCGCCTGGTCGCACCGGCTCGCCCGGCCGCTCGGCGACCGCGTGCCGCTCGAGAGCCACCGGGGCTACCACGTGACCCTGCCCCACCCCGGCGTCCGGCCGCGGCGCCTGGTCCTCTACGCCGCCGAGCACTTCGTGGTCACGCCGATGGAGATGGGCCTGCGGGTCGCCGGCACGGTCGAGATCGCCGGCCTCGAGGCGCCGCCCGACTACGCCCGGGCGCGAATCCTGGTGCAAAAGGCCAGGCGCGTCTACCCGGCGCTCGACGCTACGGCGGCGGCAGCGAGTGGATGGGCCATCGCCCGGCGACCCCGGATTCCTTGCCGGTGATCGGCCGCGCCCGGCACTTCGGCAACGTCAGCTATGCCTTCGGGCACGGCCATCTCGGTCTGACCTTCGGCCCGCTCACCGGGCAATTGATCGCGGAGCTGGCCGCCGGCCTGCCCCCGACCATCGACCTCCACCCCTACCGGGTCGACCGGTTCTGACCGGGCGGCAACGGCCACACGCGGGAGAGCGACCATGGCAGCGCAACCGATCGCGATCGTGACGGCGGCCGGCGGCGGCATCGGCGCCGCGGTCGCGCGGGAACTGGCGGCCGGCGGCTACCGGCTCGCGCTGATGTCGCGCTCGGAGGCCGTGGCGCGGCTGGCCAAGGAGCTGGACGGCATCGCGGTGCGCGGCTCGGTGACCGAGGCGGGCGACCTCGAGCGCCTGGTGGCCGCCTGCCGCGAGCGCTACGGCCGGATCGACGCGGTGGTCAATCACACCGGCCATCCGCCCAAGGGCGCGCTGCTCGAGATCCCGGATCGCGACTGGCACGCCGGGCTCGACATGCTGGTCCTGAACGTGGTCCGGATCTGCCGCCTGGTGACCCCGGTCATGGTCGCCCAGGGTGGCGGTGCGATCGTCAACGTCTCGACCTTCGCGGCGTTCGAGCCCGAGCCCGCCTACCCGGTCTCGGCGTCGCTGCGGGCCGCGCTCGCGGGCTTCACCAAGCTCTACGCCGACCAGTACGCCAAGGCCGGCATCCGCATCAACAACGTCCTGCCCGGGTTCATCGACAGCCTGCCGCAGAGCGAGGACAACCGGCTGCGGGTGCCGGCGCAGCGGATCGGGACGGTGCAGGAGATGGCCAAGACGATCGCCTTCCTGCTGTCCGACGGCGCCGGCTACATCACCGGCCAGAACCTCCGGGTCGACGGCGGCCTCACCCGCCACCTCTGAGCCCGGACCCGGCGCGGCCAGCCTGCGGGCCACGGCCTTGCGTGTTGCTCCCTGTCGACACTTTGCGTACAGTTTGGCCCGAACATGAGACAGGCGGCGGAGAACCGGCGCGCCGGTCGCCCGCCGAAGCCCCAGGGAGGCCCGAACATGCGAAGCCTTGCGAGAATGGCGCTGGCCGGCGTGACCACGCTGGTCCTCGGTGGGTTGCTGGCCGGCGGTCCGGTCCAGGCCCAGGAGAAGCTCTGGGAGAAGGTCCAGAGCGAGGGCGTGCTCAAGGTCGGCGCCGCGGTCGCCGCCCCGCACGCCATCCGTGATCCCAAGACCGGCGAGTGGAGCGGGGTCGCGATCGACGTGCTGCGCAAGCTCGCCGATACCCTGGAGGTCAAGCTGCAGGTGGTCGACACCACCTGGGACAACATCATCGCCGGCATGCAGGCCGGCAAGTGGGACATCGCGGTCGCCCTCAACCGCACCCCGCGCCGGGCGATCGCCATCAACTATTCGGCGCCTTATTGGTTCTATCAGATCTCGCTGGTCTACAATAAGACCAACCAGAAGATCGACCCGAGCTGGAAGTCGCTCGCCGACTTCGACAAAAAGGGCGTCACCATCGCGGTCATGTCGGGGACCGCCCAGGACCACTCGATCACGCCCCTGATCCACAACGCCACGATCGCCCGCCTGCCGGACTTCGACGCCTCGCGGATGGCCGTGATCTCCAACCGCGCCGACGCCCTGGCCGACGACGCCGACGGCAACATGCTGTTCGCCGAGAGCCACCCGGAGTGGAGCGCGACCGTCCTGCCCGACCCGGCGATCGCCAAGCAGGGGATCGCGTTCGGCTTCCGCAAGACCACCTCGCTCGAGGACATCCAGGCCCTCGACATCCTGATCGAGGAGCTGCGCGCCGAGGGCGTCATGGACCAGTGGATGAACCACTACGTCACCCAGATCCTGGCCAACAAGGAGTGAGCCGGGGCGTCGCCCTGCCGGCGGCGAGCGCCGCGCTCCCCCGGCAGGGTTGGCGCACGGCCGCGATCCGGCCGCCGGGAATGTTCCACCGATGACGACCCTCGAGCCCGCCACGCGGGACGCTGCCGCGATCGGCCCGAACCCCGGCGATCCCAAGCGACTGCTCCGGATTGGCGGGGTCGACAAATATTTCGGGCAGCTGCACGTCCTGCGTGAGCTCGATCTCGATCTGGCCGAGAACGAGCGCCTGGTGGTGATCGGCCCGAGCGGCGGCGGCAAGAGCACGCTTTTGCGCTGCGTCATGGGCCTCGAGGAGATCGACCGCGGCCAGATCGCCTTCGACGACCAGGTCTACGTCGAGGCGCGCCCCGGCGCCCGCCGCCACCGCACCTTCGTCGACAAGCGCATCCAGCTCCAGGTCGGCATGGTGTTCCAGCACTACACCCTGTTCCCGCATCTCTCGGTGATGCAGAACCTGGTGCTGGCACCGGTCCTGGTACGCCGCCAGCGCAAGGCCGAGGCGGTCGCGGCCGGGCGTGCGCTGCTCGAGCGCTTCAACCTTGCGGACAAGGCGGACGCCTATCCGAACCGCCTCTCGGGCGGCCAGAAGCAGCGGGTCGCGATCGCCCGCGCGCTGATGATGGAACCGCGCCTGATGCTGTTCGACGAGATCACCTCGGCGCTCGACCCGGAGCTGGTCAAGGAGGTCCTGAGCGTCATGCTGCAGCTCGCCGAGCAGAACATGGCGATGATGATCATCACTCATGAGATGGACTTCGCGCGCAAGATCGCGACCCGGGTCGCGTTCATCGATCAGGGCCGGATCATGGAGCAGGGACCGCCCGCGCGCATCTTCACCGAGCCGGCCGAAGCCCGCACCCGCGACTTCCTCGATCACTTCATCGTCGGCTAGAGCGGGGCGGCGGAGCCGGACGGCCGCGATCTGAGATGAACTACCAGCTCAACTTCTTCTTCGTCTGGCGGCACTTCGACATGCTGCTCGAGGGTCTCCGGCTCAGCCTGGAGATCACCGGCCTGACCATCCTGATCGGCCTGAGCGGGGGCTTCGTGGTCGCGCTCATGCGCATGAGCCCGCTGCGCCTCGTCGCCTGGCCGGCGACCGCGTTCATCGAGTTCTTCCGCTGCACGCCGATGCTGGTCCAGATCGTCTGGGTGTTCTACTGCCTGCCGATCCTGTTCGGCCTCGCGATCAGCCCGTTCGCGAGCGCGCTGCTGGCGCTGAGCCTCAACCTCACGGCCTTCAACGCCGAGGCCTACCGGGCCGCGATCCAGGCGATCCCGCGCGCCCATCTCGACGCCGGGGTGGCGCTCGGCCTGTCGCCGTTCCAGCGGGTGCGCACGATCATCCTGCCCCAGGCGCTCCGGCTCGCGGTGCCGGTGCTGATGACCAACGGCATCGGCGCCTTCCAGCAGAGTGCTTTGGTCTCGATCGTCGCGATCGCGGACCTGATGTATGAGGGCAAGCTGCTCGCGACCCAGACCTACCGGCCGATCGAGACCCTGACCACGGTCGCTTTTCTGTATTTTGCGATCGCCTTCCCGATCGGCCAGGCCGTGAAGCTGGTCGAGGACCGCCTCGCCGCCAAGATCGGCGGCTGACGGCGGGCATGGCGCGATGAGCTACGATTTCTCGTTCGGCGTGATCGCCGACTATTTCGACGTGCTGCTCTGGGGCCTGCTCACGACCATCGAGTTCACCTCCATCTGCATCGTGCTCGGCTCGCTGTTCGGCTTCGTGCTCAGCGTCATGCGGGTCGGCCGCTCGCGTCTCTTGCGCGTCGTCAGCACCGCCTATGTCGAGTTCTTCCGCGGCACGCCGGTCCTGGTCCAGCTGTTCTGGATCTTCTTCTGCCTGCCGATCGTGCTCGGGGTCGAGATCAGCAACTTCGCGTCCTCGGTGATCGCGCTCACGCTGTTCATGGCCGCGATCTCCTCGGAGACCTTCCGCGCCGCCCTGCACGCGATCCCGAGGGACCACACGGACGCGGGCGTGGCGCTTGGGCTGTCGCCCTATCAGCGGGTCCGCTACATCGTGTTCCCGCAGGCGATCCGCCTCGCGATCCCGACCCTGCTCTCCAACAGCGTCAGCCTGTTCAAGGAGAGCTCGCTGGTGTCCGCGGTCGGGATGAGCGACCTGATGTACGCCGGCCAGAACATCTCCAACGTCTCGGCACGGCCGATCGAGCTCCTGACCACGGTCGCCTTGCTCTACTTCGCGGTCGCCTTCCCGCTGACCCGCGCGGTCTCGCATCTCGAGGCCCGCATGCTGCGGACGGTCGGCACCTGAGCGATCGCCCCGCCCCGGGAAACGGCCGACGCCGCCCCGGGTTCAGATATCCTGATCCATGGGAGACGAGTGATGCAACCAAGCCATCTGCGACAGCGCCTCAAGAATGGCGAGACCCTGATCGGCACCATGGTCCAGGAGGTGCGGACGCCGGCGATCGCCCAGATCCTGAAGCAGGTCGGCTTCGACTTCTTCATGCTGGACATGGAGCACGGCGGCTTCAATCTCGAGACCGCGGCCGAGATCATCCGCGCCGCCAGGCTCGTCGGCATCGCGCCCCTGGTCCGGGTCGCCGGGCCGCAGTACGAGCTGATCGGCCGGATCCTCGATCAGGGTGCGATCGGCGTCATGCTGCCCCGGGTCGAGCGCCCGGCCGATGTCGAGCTGCTCGTCCAGTCGATCAAATATCCGCCGCTCGGCAGGCGCGGCCTATCCTCGGACGCGCCGCACAGCGGCTACGACTTCCGGCCGCTCGCCGAGTTCGTCCGGATCAACAACGAGGACACGATCGCGATCGCCCAGATCGAGCGCAAGGCCGCGATCGAGGACATCGACGCCATCCTCGGGGTGCCGGGCGTCGATGTCGCGCTGGTCGGGCCGGAGGACCTCTCGGTCTCGCTCGGCCTGGCCGAAGCGGACGTGTCGGGCCGGGTCAGCGCGGCGATCGAGACGATGATGGCCGCCGCCCGCCGCCACGGCGTGGTCCCGGCGATCCACATGGGCAGCGTCGAGGGGCTCCAGACCTGGCTCGCCAAGGGCATGGGCCTGGTCATGTACTCCTCCGACCTCGGCTTCCTGATGGGCGACCCGAGCAAGGGCGGCCTCGAGCGCCTGCGCGCCGGCACGTAGCTTAGAACTCTTCGGGCGTCGCCGATCCAGAAATCGCCTTGCGGATGCCCGGCGCCAGATGGGTCAGCAGACGCGGACAGCCTGATGTCGGCCTGAGCGAGGAGGTTGGGCTCGCTCGCCGTGCCGCTGTCCGTCGCGTCCGGATGCCTGAGGCGGCCTACTCGCCAGTGAACATCGGCCGGCGCTTCTCCTTGAAGGCGCGGATGCCCTCCTGGTAGTCGCGGCTGTCGTAGACCACTCGGCGCAGGCCTTGGACGCGCTCGAAGCCCTGCGGCGACATCGGATGCGCGCCGCTCAGGATGCGCAGCTGCTCCTTCATCACGGCGACGCTGAGCGGCGCGTTCGCCACGATCTGGCGGGCAAGGCCGAGCGTGAAGCCTTCGAGTTCGGCGGCCGGCAGGGCGTAGTTGATCATGCCGAACCGCTCGGCGCGGACGGCGTCGACCGGCCGGGCGGTGAAGATCATCTCCTTGATGATGGGCAAGGGCGCCGCATTGAGGAAGGTCAGCATGCCGCTCACGTTGTACGGCACACCGAGCTTGGCCGGCGTGACCGCGAAGGTGGCGGTCTCGGCGGCCAGGATGAGGTCGCAGGCCAACACCGTCTCGGTGGCGCCGCCCCAGACGCTGCCCTCGACCATCGCGATCACAGGCGCCGGGAAGGCTTCGATCTCGCGCACGAGCTGGCGTAGCGGATCGTCCCAGCCCAACGGGTCGCGGTGCGTGGTCGGGAGCTCATCGACCTCGTGACCGGCCGACCACACACGGCTGCCGGGCCTGGCCCGCAGGATCGCCACCCGCACCTTCGCCTCGCAGAACGAGCGAAGGGCGGCCAAGACCTCCTCGACGAGGGCGCGGCCCAGGGCGTTGCGCCGATGCTCGTGATCGAGGGTGATGGTGCCGATGGACTCGGCCATTTCCGATGCGGTGTAGGGCATTTGCGACGCCTCCCGAAAGCACAGGATAGGGCGGCCGGACAGGGCCTGTTCGTTGCCGGCTGGGCGAACGCCGCACCGCCATGGATGAAGGATGCCATCCCACCCGGCCGGCACCAAGGGCCGAGCGCCGACAGCCGGTCACCTGCCGCAGCTTGATCCGGCGCGACGGGTCGAGGACGCGCCAGCGCAAGTTGCAGCGCCGCACCTCGCGCGCCAGACTAAGTCTGGAGAGATTGCGCGGGCTCGGCCCGGATCTCGCCCAGCAGGCGCTCCTCGACCTCGAGGCCGGCGGCGGCGACCGAGGGCGTCAGCGGCGCGCCCGGGGCGAAATCCACGCCCTCGATCGCGTAGACCACCAGGCTGCGCGGCAGCGAGCCCAGGGCGCGCGCGAGCTCGATCGCCGCGGCGAGACCGAGGCCGTGGGACGAGACCGTGAACAGGGTCTCAGGCACCGGCGCATCGATCGGGTCGAGGCGTCGGATCGTGCCCGCCGGTGCGCCCGAGACCGCCGCATCGGCGAGGTAGGCGGCATCCGCGTCCGCCAGCAGCTCGAGCAGGCGGCTCGCCTCGCCGTCCATCTCCAGGACCTCGACCCCGTCGGGAACCCGGCCGCGCAGGCCGCGGGCGATCACCCGGCCGACCGCATCGTCGCCGCGGTCGGGATGGCCGATGCCGATCACCAGCCGGCGCCCCTGCGGCGCGCTCATCGCCCGCCTCAGCCGCGGTCGATCTCGAGCCTGAGAAAATGGGTGGCGCAGGAGATGCAGGGGTCGTAGTTGCGCACCGTCTGCTCGCAGCGCCAGCGCAGCGCCTCGTCGTCGAGATCGAGCGAGTGGCCGATCAACGCCTTCAGGTCGGCCTCGATGCTCGCCTGGTTCTGCGAGGTCGGCGGCACGATGCAGGCATCCTCGATGGTGCCGTCGGCCGCCAGCCGGTAGCGGTGATAGATCATGCCGCGGGGGGCTTCGGTGCAGCCGTGGCCGGTGCCGGCGCGCGGCGGGGCCGGCACGGCGGGGCGGTCGGGCTCCCGATAGGCCTCGATCAGCCGGAGCGCCTCGTCGCAGGCGTAGAGCACCTCGACGCTGCGCACGAGGATGCTCTGATAGGGGTTGGTGCAGACCGGGCCGAGCCCCGCCTCCCGGGCCGCCTGCTTCGCGAGCGGCGAGAGCTGCTCGAAGTTCAGGCCATAGCGGGCGAGCGGCCCGACCAGATAGGCGCCGCGCTCGCGGATGCGGGCGTGCAGCGCGTTGGAGCGGGCGACGTGCTGCTCCTCGAAATGCTCGTCGAACGCGTCGACCGCGATGTCGAGGCCCCGGTTCGAGACGATCCGGCCATGGGTGATCGGGTATTCCCGCTGGTCGCGAAGCGACACGAGCTCGTAATCGCGGGCGCCGTCGGGGAACTCGAAGCCCGCCACCCAGCGAACGGTCTCGAGCGCGGCGTCGCGCGCCCACTTCAGGCGCTCGGCGTGGGGCGCGAGGTCCCGCCGCCGCGGCACCTTGTAGAAGCCGCCGACCCGGACGTTGATCGGGTGGACCTCGCGGCCGCCGACCAGGGCCATCAGCTCGTTGCCGGCCTTCTTGAGCTGGAGCCCGCGCCGGACGATCTCCGGCTGGGTCTGCGCCAGCTCGATCGCGCTCTCGCAGCCGAGGAAATCCGGGGCGTGCAGCATGTAGACGTGGAGCGTGTGGCTCTCGATCCACTCGCCGCAATAGAGCAGCCGGCGGAGATCGCGGAGCGGTCCCTCGACCGTGACCCCGAGGGCGTCCTCGATCGCCCGGCAGGAGCTCATCTGGTAGGCGACCGGGCAGATACCGCAGATCCGGGCGGTGATGTCCGGGACCTCGTCGCAGGCGCGGCCGCGCAGGAAGGCCTCGAAGAAACGCGGCGGCTCGAAGATCCGAAGCTCGGCCGCGCGCACCTTGCCGTCGCGCACGGTGACCTTGAGCGCGCCCTCCCCCTCGACCCGCGCCAGATAGTCGACCTTGATCGTCCTAGTCGCCATGGCGTTCGCTCTCCGCGCGGAACTCGGGTGCCCAGGCGTTGTAGGTGCGCCAGAGGCGCTGGAGATCGCGCTCGGGCAGGCCGAGCCGGCCGAGCCAGGCGCTGAGTGCGACCGTGTCCGGGGTCTCCATCGGGCCGAAGCAGCCGTAGCAGCCGCGGTCGTAGGACGGGCAGAGCGCGCCGCAGCCGGCGTGAGTCACCGGGCCCAGGCAAGGCGTGCCGTGGGCGACCATCACGCAGACGTTGCCCTTGAGCTTGCACTCCACGCACACGCTGTGGGCCGCGACGTTCGGCCGGCGTTGGTTGAGGAGCGCGCTGATCACCTCGAGCAGCTGGTACTTGTTGATCGGGCAGCCGCGCAACTCGAAATCGACCCGGACGTGCGCCGAGATCGGGGTCGAGGTCGCGAGCGTGTCGATGTACTCGGGTCGCGCGTAGACGACGGACGTCAGCTCGGCCACGTCCCGGAAGTTGCGCAGCGCCTGGATGCCGCCGGCGGTGGCGCAGGCGCCGATCGTCACCAGCCGGCGCGATTGGCGCCTGACCTGCTGGATCCGCTTGGCGTCGTGGGGCGTCGTGATCGAGCCCTCGACCAGCGACAGATCGTAGGGCCCCCGGACCTCGGCGCGGGTCGCTTCCACGAAATAGGCGATCTC
This sequence comes from uncultured Alphaproteobacteria bacterium, assembly GCA_963730195.1. Classification (GTDB taxonomy): domain Bacteria; phylum Pseudomonadota; class Alphaproteobacteria; order Geminicoccales; family Geminicoccaceae; genus DATAOG01. The sequence continues at coordinate 27,999 of CAVSRN010000048.1, read as the reverse complement.
GACCGCGCCCGCGAGGGCCAGCAGCTCGTCCTCGCAGTCGAGCAGGCTGAGCTGGCAGCCATCGCAGGAGGCGAACTTCCAGACCGCGAGCTTCGGCCGCCGCGCTGTCATCTCAGATCTCCTTGGCGCTCAGAAGCTGGCCGATGCGATCGTAACGAAACACCGGCCCATCCTTGCAGACGAAGGTCGGCCCCAGCTGGCAGTGACCGCAGTAGCCGAGCGCGCATTTCATGTTGCGCTCCATCGACAGATAGACCCTGTCCTCGGACAAGCCGGCATCCCGCAGGCTGGCGATCGTGAAGCGCATCATCACCTCGGGCCCGCAGACCATGGCGATGCTGTTCAGAGGATCGAAGGCGGCGCGCGGGATCAGGGTGGTGACCACGCCGACGTTGCCCCGCCAGTCGCCGGTGGCATGATCGACCGTGACCTCGATCTCGACGTCGAGCCGGCGGCGCCAGCGCTCGAGCTCGCGCCGGAACAGGATGTCGGCGGGGCTGCGCGTGCCGTACAGCAGGACGATCCGGCCGTAGCGCTGGCGCTCGGCGAGCAGGCGATAGAGGGCGGGCCGGAGCGGGGCGAGGCCGAGGCCGCCCGCGATCACCAGGACATCGGCGCCGGCGGCCGCCTCGAGCGGCCAGCCCGCCCCGAACGGCCCGCGCACGCCGATCATCTCGCCCGGGCGGGCGCCGGCGAGCGCGCTCGAGACGGCGCCGACCGCGCGCACGGTGTGCACCAGCGGACCGGGCCGGCCGGGGTTGCCGCTCATGCTGATCGGCACCTCGCCGATGCCGAACACGTAGAGCATGTTGAACTGGCCGGGCGCGAAGCCGGGCGCCTCATCCCGGCCGTCGGTCTCGAGCGTCAGGGTCCAGGTGTCGGCGGTCTCCCGCCGTCGCCCGGCCAGTCGCGCGACGGCCGGGACCATGGGATCGGCGGCAGCCCGGGCCATCAGCTGCCGGGGGCGCCGTAGACGTCGAGGATCTGCAGCCGGGTCGCCTGCAGGCGCTCGACCACCACCGGCACGAACCGCTTCATCAGCTCGTAGCCGAGGTCGTGGTCCTCCTCGCACTTACGCCTGAGGCAGATCGCGTCCATGGAGATCGCGCGGGTCAATTCCAGCGCCCGGGCGTCGTAGGTCCAGCGGTAGGGTGCCACCAGCCACGACACACCGACGATCTCGCCGGCCGGCACGGTCTGGAAGGTGACCGGCGCCCGCCCGGGCATCGCGACCTCGAGCGCCACCCGGCCGTGGCGGATCAGATAGAGCTGATCTGCGGGCTCGCCCTCATGGAACAGGTACTGGCCCGCCTCGAAGCGCACGTTCTTGGCGCAGCCGACCACCAGCCTGCAGAAATCTTCGTCGAGCCCGGCGAAGAACGGGTGCTCCCGGATGATGCGCTCGAGTCCCTCCACAACGCCCTCCTACGGCAGCGACGTCCGTGCTCGAGGCACGGCCATGACCGGGCCCGATCGATCCCGATCCGTTAACGTTCGGTCCGGATTCCCACGGTCGCATGGACCAGGGCACGGCATCCTGGCAGCCAAATCTTGACGACGGGTTCGGCGCGCGGGCATCAGTCCTCCTCGCTCGCACGGATCGCAGCCACCTCCTCGGTGAGGTCGATGCCGACCGGGCACCAGGTGATGCAGCGGCCGCAGCCGACGCAGCCCGAGGTGCCGAACTGGTCGATCCAAGTCGCGAGCTTGTGGGTCAGCCATTGCCGGTAGCGCGAGCGCGCCGAGCTGCGCACGCTGCCGCCATGGAGGTAGGAGAAATCGATGGTGAAGCAGGAGTCCCAGCGGCGGGTGCGGGTGGCCTGCTCACCCGCGAGATCGCTCTCGTCCTCGACGCTCGTGCAAAAGCAGGTCGGGCAGACCATCGTGCAGTTGCCGCAGGTCAGGCAGCGCTCGGCGACGTCGTCCCAGCGCGAGTGCTCGAGGTTGCGCAGCAGCACTTCGCGCACATCGCTCGCATCCATGGCGCGGCCCATGCTGTGGGCGGTGCGGGCGACCACCGCATCGGCCGCCGCGATCTCCTCGGGGCGCGGCTCCCGATGCGGCAGCTCTGCCAGGATCTGGGCGCCGGCCTCGGTCCCGACCTCGACCAGGAAGGCGGGCTCGTCAACCCCGATCTCGGTCAGCGCGAGGTCGAAGCCGAAGCTCGCCTTCGGGCCGGTCTCCATCGAGACGCAAAAGCAGGTGCCGCCCGCCTGGCCGCAGTTGACCGCGACCACGAACGCGTTCTCGCGCCGCGCGCGGTAATGCGGATCGACGTAGGGGCCCTCGAGCAGCACCCGATCCTGGACCCGGATCGCGTGCAGCTCGCAGGACCTGACGCCCACGAACGCGAGCTTGGCCGACGGCTCGGCTTCGGTGACGACGCGAAAGCCGTCGCCGTTGCGCTCGGCGCGCCAGAGCTCGAGCCTCGGGGCGTGCAGGAACCGTTTCCAGGAGTGCGGGCCGACGGCGTAGCCGAACAGCGCCTGGTCGGCGCGTCGCTTGAGGCGATAGTGGCCGCCGTCCTGCTCGTCGGTCCAGCCAGCCGGGAGATCGTCGAGCCCAGCGATGTCGTCGTAGACGATCGCCTGATCGCGGAGCGTCGGCCCGAGCACGCGGAACCCCTGCCGCTGCAGGGCCTGCAACAGCCCCTCCATGCCCGCCCTCGGCAGCAACGCCTGGTGGCCGATCATCGAGCATCGCTCCCCAATCAGCGGATGCCTGCGTCCGACGCCAAGCCGTCGTGAGCAGCTCCCTGCCCCGCCGGCCTCGACAATGCCCCTTCTCTAGCTCAGACGTCCTGCCTCGGTCCAGTGCCAATACCCCTGGGTCCGACCGTCTCGACGGCGCGCGCAGGGACCAGCTCTCGCAAGGTTGCGGCGATCTCGTCCGGCGCCAGCACGTGGGTCGCCCCGCCGAGCCCGATGGCGACCCCCGGCATGCCGTGCACGACCGAGCTTTCCTTGCTCTGAGCGATGGTGATCGCGCCGGCGTCCTTGAGCTGCTTGAGCTCGACCGCGCCATCGGCGCCCATGCCGGAGAGCAGGACGCCGACCACCCGGGCGCCGAGCGTCGCGGCCAGCGATCGAAACAGAAAGGACACCGCCGGCCGCTGACCATGCTCGGCAGGCGCGTGGTCGAGCACGAGGTTGCCGGACCGGCCGAGGCCCAGATGAGCGCCGTCGGGAGCGACGTAGACGTGCCCCGGCAGGGGATGGTCGCCGTCGGCGGCGACCCGGACGGGCATCGAGGACGAGGCCGCGAGCCACTCGACGAAACCCTGCACGAAGCCCGGCGAGATGTGCTGAACGGCGAGCACCGGCACCGGGAAGTCCTGCGGCAGCCCGGCCAGGATGCTCTGCAGGGCGAGCGGGCCGCCGGTCGAGCCGCCGATCGCGACCAGCCTGGTCTCCGGGCGCGCGCTCGGCCCGACCAGGGCCACGGGTGGCGGCCGCCGCTCGGGCGGCTGCGGCTTGCGCCAGCGCCGCACGACCCGGACCTCGGCCATCAATCGGACCATCTGCACCAGCTCCGCGGCGCTCGCCGAATGGTCCTGATGGCCGATGCCGAGCGGCCGCGGCACGAAGGCGAGCGCGCCCGCCTCGACCGCGCGAAAGGTGGTCGCGACATGGTCGGTCGAGGTGCCGCTGACGATCACGATCGGCACCGGATGGCCTTCCATGATCCGCCGGGTCGCCTCGAGGCCATCCATCCCCGGCATGTGGATGCCCATCGTGACCACGTCCGGCTTGAGCCGCCGGACCGCCTCGAGAGCATGCAGGCCGTCGGTGGCGGTCGCGATCACCTGGATGTCGGCCGCCGCGCTCAGGATATTCACCAGGAAGTCCCGCAGGGTCTGCGAGCCCTCCGCCACCAATACCCTGATCACGATTCCCGGATCCTCAAATCAGGCGACCGACGAGGTCGAGCAGGTTGTGCTGATCGAAGTTGTCCTTGACCAGATAGGCATCGGCGCCGGCATCGATCCCGCGCTCGCGATCCTCGCGCGAGCCGCGCGACGTCAGCAGGATGACGGGCAGCTCGCCGAACCTCTGGTCGTCGCGGATCTTGACCGTGAGGTCGAGACCGTCCATCCGCGGCATCTCGACATCCGAGAGCACCAGATCGAAGCTTTCGGCGCGCAGATTGGCCCAGGCGTCGACCCCATCGACCGCGGTCTTGACCTGGTAGCCGGCGGCCTCGAGGACGTGCTTGAACAAGGTCCGGGCGGTGATCGAATCCTCGGCGACCAGGATCGACTTGCGCCTCGTGGCCGCGGCCGCCGCTTTGGCGCTCGGCCGGACGGGCGCCGGTGCCGCCACCGCCGAGCGCATCAGGTCGCGGACGTTCAGGATCAGCGCGAGGGTGCCGTTCGGGAGCACGGTCGCGCCGGCGACATTGCGCACGCGGGCGAGCTGGGGCCCGAGCCCCCTCATCAGCACCTCCTGCTCGTCGCGGATGCCGTCGACGACGAAGCCGATGCGCTCGCCGGCCGCGGCCAGGACGACGACGATGCGGTGATCGGCTTGCGCGCGCGCAGGCGCCGGCAGCTCCAGGACGTGGCGCAGCTGCACGAGGCCGACCGTACGGCCGTCGCTCCGGATCGTCTCCCGCCCTTCGACCATCGAGATCTCGTCGGAGCGCACCCGGGCGACCCGCTCGACGTGGCTGGTCGGGACAATGAAGGTCGCGCCGCCAACCTCGACCACGACCCCGCGAAAGGCGGCGAGCGTGATCGGCAGCACCAGGCGGAACGTGGTCCCGACATCCGGGCGCGATTCGAGGGTGATCGTACCGCCGAGCTTCTCGACCTTTTCCTGGACGATCGCCAGCCCGAGCCCGCGCCCGGAGACGTCCGTCACCAGGCGGCTGGTGGAGAACCCCGAGCGAAAGATCGTCGCCATCACCTCGGCCTCGGCCATCGTCGAGGCGGCCGCGGCCGACAGCATCCCGAGCCGCCCGGCCGCTTCGCCGACCTGGGCGGCGCTGACCCCGGCGCCATCGTCGGAGATCGTGATCTCGGCCTTGCCGGACGCGTGCTGGGCGATGACGATGCTCAGGGTCCCGCGTGCGGGCTTGCCCTTGCGCTCGCGGTCCGCGGGCGTTTCGAGGCCATGATCGATCGCGTTCCGGACCAGGTGCAAGAGGGCGTCCTTGATCTCCTCCTGGATGCGCCGGTCGATCTCGAGCTCCTCGCCGCTCACCACCAGCTCGATCTCCTTGCCCTGGCTGCGGGCGAGATCCCGGACCAGTTGCGGAAACGGCTCGAGGAGCGCCGAGAACGGCATCATCAGGACCTGCTTGGCGCTCTCGAGCAGGTTGTCGACCATCTTGGTCAGCGACCGCAGGTCGTGTCGGGCCGCGCCCGCCAGGGTGGCAAACTCGGCGGCGAGCGAGCGGAACGCCTGGCTGTCCTGCTCGAACAGCGCGCGCAGATCCGACCCCTCGAGGCCGCCGGCGCCAGCGTCGGTCCCACCGGCGGCGCCCGGGCGGGTCGTGGCGAACCGCTGGCGGCGGCGCTCGCGCGCCTTGCTCTGGCTGGCGAGCTCGTCGGCGAGCCGGGCGAACTGCGCGGCCTGCCGGGCCGCGCTGAGCTTCGCGGCGATCAGCTCCTCCGCCTGGTGCAGCAGGGCATCCAGCTTGGCGGTCGAGACCCTGATGGTCGGCCGCGCCGTGCCGGCCCGCGGCATGGCGCTGGCCAACTCGGGCGCCCCGCCCGCGCCCGGGTCATCGGCGGCGCCCCGATCGGCGTCGGCCGGCGCCCTGGGCGCGACCGCCATCACCGCCGGCAGCGCCGCGAGCGGCGCGCCCGCGGCCACCGCCGCCAGGCACTCCATCAGCGCCGTCAGCTCCGGCTGGCGCTCGGGCGGGGTCGCGCCGTCGCCGCGGGCCAGGATCGCCTTCACGTAGGCAAAGCCCTGGTGGACGAGGTCGAGCAGCTCGGGCGAGGGCGCGGTCTTGCCGGTCTTGAGGGCAGCGAACACGCTCTCGAGGGTGTGGCAGATGGTGACCACATTGCCGAGATTGACCGCGCGCGCCGCGCCTTTGAGGGTGTGGACCTCGCGGAAGATGACCTCGACGAGCTCCTGCCCCCGCTCCGGCGAGGGCGCCTGCTCGAGGGCGAGGAGACCGGCCGAGATGGCGGCGAGATGCTCCTCGGCCTCGGTCGCGAAGAGCGCCAGCAGCTGCTTCAGGATCGACTCGTCCGGCGCGGCCATCGGTCGCCTCCGGTCAGGCCACGTACTGCGCCGCCATCACCTTCAGTTTGTGGCCGAGCTCGTTGAGGTTCTGGGCCGCGGTCTCGGCCTGCTTGGTCCCGCTCATGTTCTGGGCGCTCGCCTGCTTGATGTTCTCCATCGCCAGCGCGACCTGATCGATGCCGATCTGCTGCTGCTGGTTGGAGGCGACGATCTGGATCGCGGCCTGGGTCGCCGTGGTGATGCTCTGGCTGAGGCGCTCGATCGCCTCGCCGGCCTCCGCCGACTGCCTGACGCCGGTGTCCACGGCCTTGCTGCCCTGCTCGGCGGCGAGCACCGCGGTCGCGGTCGCCTTCTGAATGTCGCCCAGGATGGTACGGACCTGGGCGGTCGCCTGCTTCGACTGCTCGGCCAGGCTCTTCACCTCCTGAGCGACGACGACGAAGCCCTTGCCCTGGTCGCCCGCCCGCGCCGCCTCGATGCCGGCGTTGACCGCGAGCAGGTTCGACTGCTCCGCCAGGTCGTTGACCGTCGCGACGATCTCGCCGATCGCTTGGCCATGCTCGCTCAACTGCATGACCGCCTCGGCGATCGCGCTGATCTGCTCACGCACGCGGTTGATGCCGTCGATCGACTGCTCGACCGCGCGCTTGCCGCCGTCCGAGACCTGGGCGGTCGTCCGCGCGGTGTCGGAGACGTAGATCGCCTTCTCGGTCGACACCTGGGAGGTCTTCTTGACCTCCTCCATGGTCGAGCTGGTCTCGGTGAGCGCGGTCGCGGTCTCCGCGGCGCCGGCCGCGACCTGGGCGGTGATCGTGACGATCTGGCCGGCGGCGGTGCCGAGGACGTTGGTGCCCTCGCGGACCTCCTGGATCAGCCGTCGGAGCCTGCCGAGCATCCGGCTGAAGGTCCGGGTCAGGACCCCGACCTCGTCGGTCCGCTCGCTGTCGGCCAGGCTGACCGTCAGATCGCCGGTGGCGATTCGCTCGGCGATCGCGGTGATCTCGCGCAGCGGGCCGGCGATGTTGCGACTGAGGAACGGCCCGGCGCTGACCACCAGGATGGCGGCGAGCGCGGCCCCGCCGGCGATCACCCAGAGGGTGTTGGTGGCGTCCGCCTCGATCTCGGCGTCGCGATCCTGCAGACGTTGGTCCTGGACGTCCCGCATCTGGCCGATGATCCTTCGGATCTCTTCCATGGCCCGCTTGCCCTCGTCGGTCAGGACGAGCTGGCGCGCCGCGTCGAAGTCCTGGCTGCGGCGCGCCTCGATCTCTTCCTTGAAACCGTCGAGCTTGTCCTTGAGCGGTTGGCGGAGCGCCTCGATGTTGCGATGCTGGACCGGGTTGTTGGTCAGGTCATCGACCTCCTGCACCAGCCGGTCGATCTGCGGCAGGGCGGCCAGGTAGGGCGCCAGATACCGGTCTTCGCCGGTGATCAGAAAGCCGCGCTGACCGGTCTCGGCATCCTGCATGGTCGAGAACAGCTCGTTGAGCTTGTCGCGTACCTCGTAGGTCTGCGCGCGCAGGGCCGCAGCGCTGATGAGGTCCAGCGTATTCTGGTAGGAGAGGGCCGCCTCGACCAGGAAGACCAGCAGGACCCCGCAGAGCGAGGTCCATATCTTCGTGCCCACCGACAGTCTCATGCTCCGATTTCCCCTCCGTTGCGCGCGCTCGCGCCCGCCATGTACAAGTCCGCCTCGACGTCCGCGTCCACGATGATCTCCCGATCAGACAAGAGTTTCCGAGCATCGACGATCGCGACGCCGGTCGGGCTCACGCCCTTCAGATACTGCTCGCGGCGCCCGCTCAGCGTCGGCAGCGAGGTCTCGAGCTCCTGAAGCGCGACCGCCTGCAGGCCGACGATCGCGGTCGCGAGCACGCCCACCGCCATGGCCTCGGCGTCGACCATGATCACGCGGCCGAGATCGGCCGGGCCCTGCTCCTTGAGGCCGAAGCGGGCCCTGAGATCGATCACCGAGAGGATTTGCCCGCGCAAGCTGATCAGGCCGGCGGCGAATGCCGGCGTGCACGGCACCGGGGTCAGCGCCATGACCGCGCCGACCTCGCGGACATGGCGCGTCTCGATGCCGTAGCGCTCCTCGCCGAGCGTGAACTCGAGGAACTCGATCCACTCCTCGGCCAGCGCCTCGCGCGCTGGCGCTCGCGCGAGAGCTCGCGCGCGCTCGCGCAAGACCCGCCGCGTCTCCTGCGCGTCGGGCGACCAGCTCAGATCGAGCCATGTCTGCGCGTCCGCCAGACGGCGGTGAATGTCATCCCAGTTGACCATCCTCGGTTCCACGTTCGGCCGCCCGCTCAGTCGTCGGTTTCGGTCAGGGCGGCGTGACGGGCGATCTCGAGGAGACGCCGGACGGTCAGGCCCTCGGATTCGGGCAGGATCTCATCGGGGTCACGGCCCTGGAGCAGCGCCAGCACATTACGGTAGTGCCGCTTCGCCTCGCGCAGGTCGGCTTGGCTGCGGGCAAGGTTGGCCAGGGCGAACTGGGCCACGACCAGCTGTGGCTCCAGGAACAGCGACCGTCGCAGCGACGCCGCCGCGGCCGCCGGATCGCCGCGCTCCTGCTGGATCATGGCGAGCAGATAGTGCTTGCCCGCGGCCAGCCGGTCGCAGGCGATCGCCTTGGCGCACCAGTCGAGCGCCTCGGCGAGCCGGCCTTGATTGGCGTAGGTCCGCGCCAGGAGGACCATGGCCTGATCGTCGACGGGTTGCGCGGCGAGGTAGGCGGCGAGCTGGTCCGCGGCCTCGCCATAGCGCCCCTGCTCGGCCAGCATCGCCGCCGTCTCATGGGCCGAGGCCCCGGCTTGCGGCGGGCGGGCGGCGGGCACGGCCGGCGGCGGCCGCCGGGCGACCGTCGAGACCGGGACCGCGCTCACTTGCGCGCGGCTCGTCGGCACCGGTGCGGCGGCGGTCGCGGCCTCGACCTTGCGATAGAAAATGGCGCCGCCGACATTGGCGAACACGAACGGCGCGAACAGACCGTGCGCGCCCTCGACCGAGCCGGGCAGCAACCAGCCGCCGTCGATCACCGAGCGGTACAGATGCTGAACCACCGCCCGGGCACGATCCGAGCTGAAATAGATCAGCACGTTGCGGCACAACACGAGATCCATCGCGTTGGTGTTGCTCTCGAGCGCCGGAAAGGGGTCTTCGACCAAGTTGTGGTAGGCGAAGGTTACCATCTGCTTAATGCGCGGCAGGACCTCGTACCTGTCGTCGGCCCGCTTGGTGAAATACTGCGCACGCAGCACGGGATCGACGCCGCGGAAGGACCATTCGTTGTAGACGCCGGCGGCGGCGCGCTTGAGAAACTGCGGGTTGATGTCGGTCGCCAGGATCGTGATCTGCCACTCGGCGAGATCGGGCAGCAGCCGGTCGAGCAGGATCGCGAGCGAAAAGGCCTCCTCGCCGCTGCAGCAGGCAGCGCTCCAGAGCCTGAGATAGCGGATCGTCTGCCGTCGCGCCCGGATCAGCTCGGGCAGGACCTGGCTCTGCAGGGCCCCGAAGCTGTTCGGCTCGCGAAAAAAATAGGTCTCGCCGATCGTCAGATGGCTGGCCAGCGTCTCGATCTGGGCCCGGTTCAGCTCGGCCGACAGCAGCCAGCGGATGCATTCGGCCGGGTCGCCGAAGCCGAGGCCGGGCGCCGCGCGGCCGATACCGCGCTCGAGGTCGGCCCAGCGGTCGCGAGAGAACTCCAGGCCGATCCGGGCGGCGAGGCAGTCGCTGAACTGCGCCAGCAAGGCTTCCGGCAGGCTAGGCGGCATCGCCCGCCTCCGCTCCGGTCTGGAGGGCCGCGTCGAGCGCGCGCTCCTCCTCGAGCGAGAGGAAGCTGTCGAGGTCGTGGATGAAGATCGGGCCGCCGTTCAGCCTGACCACGCCCTCGAGGTAGGCCAGACCCGGCAGGATCTCCGCGGCCGCCGTCACCGCCGCCGCGGTGCTGTCGACGACGCCCTCGACCGCATCCACGAGGAGCGCCACCGGCCGGCGCGCCGTGTGCGCGATGATCAGGTGATCGCTCAACCTCGGGCTCCGGTGGGGCAGGCGAAACCGCTTGCGGACGTCGACCACGGGCACGATCCGCCCGCGCAGGTCGATGACGCCCTGGACGATGTCCGGCGCCTCGGGCAAGGCCATGATCGCGACCAGCCGGACCACCTGCTCGACCGCCTCCAGACGGAGCCCGAAGCGCTGCTCGTCGAGGACGAAGACCACCAGCCGATGCCAGCCCCCGGGCGAGCCCTGCGGCCGCGGCCCGGCCGGCGGGTCCGCCCGGTCGACCAGCGGCGGCGCCGGCGCCGGGCGCGCCGCCTTCGGTCCGCCCGACGGGTCGTACGCTCGACCGTCGTCTGCCATGCCTGGCCTTTTCTATTGTTGAACGGGAAAGCGCAGGGTGAACCGCGTCGGCTGCGCGCGCTCGACCGTCATGGTCGCGCCCAGCTGCTCGGCGAGCAGGCCGACCAGCTGCAAGCCGAGGGTCCCGGCCTGCTCCAGATCCGTGCCTTCGGGCAGGCCGGCGCCGTCGTCGCTGACCGAGAGCCTCACCTGGTGGTCGGCTTCCTTGGCGAGCTTGACCTTGATCTCGCCCGAGCGGCCGTCCGGGAACGCATGCTTCAGGGCGTTCGCGATCAGCTCGTTGACCAGCAAGCCGCAGGGGATCGCCATCTTGATCGGCAACTGAACGCCGCTCGCATCGATCGCGAGCGTGATGCGGCTCGGGTCGGTGCCGTAGGACTCGAACAGGGTCGGCACCAGGGTATCGAGGAACCCGGCGAAGTCGACCTCGGCGAAGCCGCCCAACTCGTACAGCGCCTGATGGATCATGGCCATGGACCTGACCCGGTTGCAGCTGTCCCGCAGCAGCTCGAGAACGGCCGGGTTGTCGACCCGGTCGGATTGCAGGTCGAGCAGGCTGGACACGACCTGCAGGTTGTTCTTGACCCGATGGTGGATCTCGCCGAGGAGCAGGTTCTTCTCCGCCAGGGCGGCCTGCAGCCGCTCTTCCTTCTCCTTGGTGTCGCTGACGTCGCGCGCGATCGCGACCAGGCCCGCGACCTCGCCCTGCTCGTCCCGGATCGGCGCCCGCGTGGTCGACAGCCAGACCGGCCGGCCGGCCGGCTCGACCGGCATGGCCAAGGTGTCGGTCGTCGGGGTTCCGGTGGTGAGGACCCGATCGTCCTCGGCCTCCAGCGCCTCGGCAGCCTCGGCCTGGAGGAAATCGCGGGCGGTCTTGCCGACCGCCTCTTTCGGATCCGTGAGCCCGAGCGAGCTCGCATAGACCCGGTTGCTGCGCAGGAACCGATGCTGGCGATCCTTGAAGTAGATCGCGTCCGGCATGTTGTCGAGGAGATTGTGCAGCAGCCGCTGCTCGTGGCTCAGCGCCCGCATCAGCTCGCAGTGCTCGGCCGCCTGGCGGATCAGCTGGCGCAGCTTGACCGGATCCCAGGGCTTGGAGATGTAGCCGAAGATCCGCCCGGTGTTGACCGCCGCGATCACCGCGTCGAGATCCGAATAGCCGGTGATCAGGATGCGCGCGGCATCGGAGATCTCGCGCGCCTTGCATAGGAACTCGTGGCCGCTGAGCTCGGGCATCCGCTGATCGGAGATGATCACCGACAGACCCTTCTCGCGCGCGAGGATCTCGAACGCCAAGTGCGGCGATTCCTCGGTCAGCACCCGAAAATCGTCCTCGAGCGTGTCGGCGATCGCCGCCAGCACCTCCGCCTCGTCGTCGACGACGATGATGGTCGGAGCCACTTCGGGAGGGTTCATCGCATCATCCTCGGGTCGCCGGTGCGCCGGCCGGTTGCCCGGCTTCGACGTCGACGGGAATCTTGATGGTGACCTCGGTGCCCTTGCCCTCCTCGCTCCGGATCGTGAGCTCGCCCTTGTGGCGCTGCACGATGCCGTAGGAGATCGAGAGCCCGAGGCCGGTGCCGGCGCCGACCGGCTTGGTGGTGAAGAAGGGCTCGAAGACCCGCTCACGCGCCGCTTCCGGGATGCCCTGGCCGGTGTCGGTGATCGAGATGCACAGCATCGGGCCGGATCGAGCGGTCTCGATGGTGATCGTGCCCTCGCCCTCGATCGCGTCGACCGCGTTTGCCAGCACGGTCATGATCACCTGGTTGAGCGGGCCGGGGTAGCAGGAGATGATCTTGGTATCGCCGTAGCGCTTCACGATCGTGAGGCGCTTGCTCAGCTTGTGCTGCAGGAGGGTCAGCACGGACTCGATGCTGTCCTCGATCGCGACCGCCTTGGTCTCGGCCTCGTCGAGCCGCGAGAAGGTGCGCAGCTTGACGATCAGATCCGCGACCCGCTCGACGCCCAGGTTCATGGCGCTCAGGCGCTCGCGGATCTTGGCGAGCGTGCGGCTGCCGGGCTCCGAGAGCTGGCCCTCGATCTCGGGCGCGATCGCGTTCAGCCCTTTGGTCACGGTCGCCAGATGGCTGGCGACGAAGGCGAGCGGGTTGTTGATCTCGTGGGCGATGCCGGCGACCAGGACGCCGAGCGAGGCCATCTTGGCCGAGTGGACCAGCTGGGACTGGGCCTCCTGCAGCTCCCGGTAGGCGACGCCGAGCTCCCGGTTCGAGCGCTCGAGCGCCTCGGCCAGGGCCGCGCGCGTCTCGGCCTGCCGCTTCTCCTCGAGGGTGCGCTCGAGCTCGAGCTCCTTGTTGTTGAACTCGCCGGTGATCCGCAGGTTCTCCTCGTGCAGGAACTTGCGCCGCAGGAGGGCGCGGATCCGGGTCTTGAGAACCTCGTCGGCGCCGGCCTTGCTGACGAAGTCGTCGGCGCCGGCCTCGAGCCCGCAGACCATGTCCTCCTGGGAATCGCGGGCGGTCAGGATGATGATCTGGAACAGGCGGCCCTGCTGGCGGCGGATCGTGTCGAGACGGACGCAGAGCTCGGTGCCGCTCATCTCGGGCATGACCAGATCGACCACGACGCAATCGAAGGTCTGCTCGACGATCACCTCGAGCACCTCGCGGCCGGTCGTCACGGCGACGACCTCGTGACCGTCGTGCTCGAGCTGGGTCTTGATGAAGTGCAGGTAGGTCGGGCTGTCGTCGACGACCAGCAGGCGGCCGGGTCGGAAGCCCGGCCCCGGGCTCTCGGTCGCGAGCGATGCGTTGGCCTTGCGCAGCAAGGCGTTGGCGCGGGACAGCAGGATCTCGGTGTCGACCGACTTGGGGAGATAGGCGTCGGCGCCGCTGTCGAATCCGCGCCGCTCGGTCTCGCTGGTGTCGCTGTCGGTGAGCATCAGGATCCGCAGCTCGCGGGTCCGGAGGTTCAGGCGCACCCGGCGCACGAACTCGTCGCCGTTCATTCGCGGCAGATGGAAATCGACCAGGAGGAGGTCGGGCAGCGGGCCATCGAGCTGCTCGAGCGCGCTCTCGGCGTCGCCGCACAAGGTCGACGTCCAGCCGCGGCTGCCGAGCGTCAGCTGGAGCTGCATCGCCTGTGTCGGCGAATCCTCGACGACCATGACGTGCGGCGCGGATTCTGTCATCGTGGCTCCGAGGTGCCGCCGGCCACGAGGTTCCAGCTGGGGTGCGACCGGGCGAGAACCCGCAGACGCGTTCGGCAATCCCACTGTCCGCCAGCCTGGTTAAGACTCAGTCACCGCCGCTCGACAAACCCACGGGAGGTCTCCCCGAATCCAACCTTGCCGGCGGCCCGACCACGTTGTCCGGACCGATGGCGGCCAGCGCCCCGGCGGTCGCCAGGACGCGGTCGGGCTGGACGATCGACGCGGGCGGCGTGGCGACCTGGACCGAATACTACCCTAAAGAGAATTCGTGCAAACTATTTTCTCTTTGAAGTTATTGGCGGCCGAGATGCAGCGTCGATCGAAGGTGAGAGGCGGTCCCGACCATCGGTGCGACCTCGTGCCAACCTGCAGCTGCCCGGAGCGGTGCCCGGAGCGGTTGACAGCGGCGATCCCACGAAAATAGGCTGGGCCGGGCAGCGAGGTGCTCGCGATGACGGCCGAGGTCCGGTTCGAGAAGGTGGCGATCACCGGCGGCAGCGGTCGGCTCGGCCGGTACGTGACGGCGCGGCTCGAGGGCGCCTGCGAGCGCCTGGTCGTCGATCGGGTTGCCCCGTCGGGGGCGGTCGCCTTCGCGCCGTCGGATGTCACCGACTACAGCGGCGCTCGAGGCGACCTTCGTCGGCTGCGACGCGGTCATCCACCTGGCGGCGATCCCCAATCCGCGCACCGCGCGCGCGGACGAGACCTTCCGGATCAACGTCCAGGGCACGTTCGCCGTGCTCCAGGCGGCAGAGGATGCAGGCGTGCGCCGGGTCGTCCTGGCGTCGAGCAATTCGGTGGTCGGCTTCCACTACGACCCGCCCGACTGGCGGCCGCTCTATCTGCCGATCGACGAGGCGCACCCGCTGCGGCCGACCGAGTTCTATTCGCTGAGCAAGCGGGTCGGCGAGACCATCGCCGCGAGCTTCGCCGCCCGCGGCCGCCTCGAGATCGTGGTGATCCGGCCGACCCACATCGTCTTCCCGCCCGAATATCCCGAGCTCGAGGCGCGCGGCGGCGATCTCCAGAACTATCACGTCTGGACCTACGTCGCGCCCGAGGACGTGGCGGAGGCCTTCCGCCTCGCGCTCGCCCTGCCGGCGGTCCGCTTCGACACCTTCTTCATCGCCGCCGCCGATGGCCTCAACCGGCGGCCGACGCTCGAGCTCGTGCGCGAGCGCTACGGCGCTCTGCCCGAGATCCGCAGGCCCGAAGTCTATGAGCGCCTGCCGACCGCCTCGATCCTCGATGGCAGCCACGCCCGCGAGGTCCTGGGCTTCATGCCGACCAGCGACTGGCGGCGCCTGCGAGCATCATCACCGAGCTGACCGGGAGCCAGGGCATTGCCGTTCGCGATCAACACCTACGCCTACACCGGCTCGCATTCGGCGGCAGACTGCCTCACCCATCTCGCGGACCAGGGCTACCGCGACTTCGAGCTGATGATGGTCCCGGGCCATCTCTGGCCGGCGGCCGCCGACGCGGCGGCCCGGCGCGCGCTCCGCGCGGCTGGTCGAGAGCCGCGGGCTCCGGCTGGTCAGCCTCAACATGCCCAACATCGACCTCAACATCGCCGCCGTCGCCGAGGAGATGCGCCGCCACACGCTCGGCATCCTGCACGCCATCCTCGGGCTCGCGGGCGATCTTTCCGTACCGGGCGTGGTGATCGGCCCGGGCAAGGCCAATCCCCTGATGCCGGCACCCGAGGAGGTGCTGCTCGGCCACTTCTTCCGCGCGCTCGACGAGCTCGCCCCGCACGCCGAGCGGGTCGGGACCAGGCTCTACGTCGAGAACATGCCGTTCGCTTTTCTCCCGCGTGCCGACCAGCTGATGGCGGCGCTCGAGCGCTACGGCGACGAGCGGATCGCGGTCATCTACGACGTCGCCAACGGCCACTTCGTCGGCGAGGACCCGGCCGAGGGCCTGCGCCGGGTCGCCCCTCGCCTCGCCCTCGTCCACCTCTCGGACACGCCCCGCGAGGTCTACCGCCACAGCGCCGTCGGCCAGGGCAGCGTGCCGTTCGCCGCGCTGCCGCCGGTGCTCGAGGAGATCGGCTACCGCGACCCGCCGATGCTCGAGATCATCGCCGACGACCCCGACCGGGCGATCGCCGACAGCGTCCGCCGGCTGCTCGAGCTGGGCTGGGCGCGCCGGCCCTGACCTCGCTCGGCATGCTTGAATGCAAGACCGCTGACCCTGGAGCCACAACTTCTGATAATATGGGATGAGCTTGGGTGTAAGGAGAAAGCGCGTGAGTTGGTATTCGCCCTTCGACAAGCCTTTTAAGGAGGTCACCAGTGACGATCTCGAGATCCTGACACGAACCTACGAAGGTTGGCATATTGAGTATAAAGAAGCGGTTTCCAAGCCGCCCGATATTGCTAAGTCCATATCAGCGTTCGCGAATACGCAAGGGGGCTGGCTTTTTTACGGCATTAAAGAGAAATCCAAGTCGGAGCCTGTCGCAGGCAGCTTCCCAGGCATTGAACGTGCGGAAGTGGAGGCTGCGCGACAGCGAATTCAGCAATCAGTGGCAGCCTACGTAACACCTCCCCCATATTTCGATAGTAAGGTGCTATGGGGGCAATGCGATCTGATCAATCTGGCAGCCGATAGGGGGGTCATTTCCGTTCACGTGCCTTGGAGTTTGGCCGCGCCACACGTGCACAAAAACGGCCGAATTTACCGGCGCGTCGGTGAGGGTTCGGATCCCAAACCGGAGAATGACAGGTTCCTGCTGGACCAGCTCTGGCGGCGTCCCGATACGTTGAAGAAAGAGTACAGGCAATGGATCAATCGAGATCAAGAATTTTCAGACGCCGAGCGGGAAGTTCCATTTGTGAGGTTATGCCTCGTACCTAACCTCTGGGGGGACCGCGACATCCGACGAGAACTAACTATCGATGATGTGCGAGAGATTATGCGGGCTTCGGGAACTCCGCTCTGGTCACTTCCTTTCGAGACTGTCTACACGGGAGCAAACGGATTCGTAGCCCGCCAAAGAACACAAAACGATCCGGGCAGACTTCGGTTGACATGGCGGCTATCAAGCGGGTTGTATAGCGATATATTAATTCCTTTGCGGTGCGATAGGCCCGCAAGTCCAAAAACGTTTGAACGGGAGCTAAATGGCTACAACGATCAATTCATACAAACATTGCGCAAGCAAGGCTTTTGGGAGCCCCGGGTGGTCGATCTCGGCCCGCTCCTGCACGCAATGGTAGCAATTGGTGGCATACATCAACAGTTGTTGATGAGATCAGAGTGGAATGAGGAATTCTTCTTCAAAATTCAGCTGCTGAACGTTTGGCGTACATGCGCTTATGTCGACGTTCCGTGCGTACTTTCTTCCTATGAGGAGCACGGCGTTCCGGTATGCCTCAATTCGATAGTGGTTTCGCCAGCTGGAACAGAACCTGAGACTTTTCGAGAAATCCCTCCATTCCCAGAAGGGAGCGAAATAGCAACGCGCGCGATTTGGCAAGGCATGGCGTTTTTCGATGAAGTTGCGATAGCATATGATCTACCGCGATTGATGGTGGAGGACATGAATGCTAGAGAGAAATATATCGAGGCTCTTCTGCAAGCGGGCCA
This sequence comes from uncultured Alphaproteobacteria bacterium, assembly GCA_963730195.1. Lineage (GTDB taxonomy): Bacteria > Pseudomonadota > Alphaproteobacteria > Geminicoccales > Geminicoccaceae > DATAOG01. The sequence continues at coordinate 10,668 of CAVSRN010000048.1, read as the reverse complement.
GAGGTACTTGAATCGGCAGGCAAGGAATGGCTGATCCATCAGTTTGAGAGGCGCGACAACAGCCGCGCGCGGGCGCGTCCTGCGAGGGAAAAATGGTGTCAGGGGAAAAATGGTGTCAGGGAAAAATGGTGTCAGGGGAAAAATGGTGTCAGGAACCAATACCAGATGGCCGCAAGGGAGAAAGCGCGCCTGGCTCACGCGGCGCGGTGGGTCGGGATGCGGGCGAGGTCGGCGGCGAGCGTGCGCTCCAGGCGCCAGAGGTCGCGCCGCATCTGCATCCGCAGCCAGAACTCGGGGCCGTTGCCGCAGAGCTTGCCGAGCCGGAGCGCCGTCTCCGGGGTGACCGCCTGCTCGCCGCGCAGGAGGCGGTGCAGGGTCATCCGGCCGACGCCGAGTTGGCGAGCGGCCTTGGCCACCGACAGCTGCAGGCCGTCGCCGAGGATCTCGCCGAGCAGCTCGCCCGGGTGGGTCGGGCAGCGCGCAGGGACGCGTCCACCGCGTCGTCCTGCGGCGCAGTGGTCCTGCTCGAGATCGAGCGTGTGGGCATGGCCATCCTCGCTTCACGCGAAGGTGATCCGCCAGGGGCCTTCGCCTCGACCTGTTGGGCGGGGCGGCGGCGGCGTCCGCGCCGAGAACAGGCTTTCAGCATCGCGCCAAATCCCCTACGATGATCGCGGGAGACGGCGGCCGTCCCGGCTGCTCGGCGCTATGGGAGAAATGAAATGAGCAGCCAATCACGGCGCGATTTCCTGAAGGTCGCGGCCGCCGGTGCGGCCGGCGCGGCCCTCCTGCCGGCGGCGGGCCGGAGCGCCGACAAGACGGTCACGATGATCCACGAGAGCTCGTTCATCCCGCCCTTCGACGAGTTCATCAAGACGACGCTGGCGCAGGAATACGAGCAGCAGACCGGCGTCAAGGTGGTCTACGAGACGACCGCGGTCGGCGGCCTCGCGACCCGGATCAGCACGGTGATCGAGACCGGCGCCGGCGCCGACGTCTCGATGATGCAGCTCCTGCAGCCGTTCCTCTACGCCGACAAGCTGATGGACGTCAGCGACCTCGCGGAGGAGATGGGCAAGGCGCAGGGCGGCTGGTACCCGTCGGGCAAGGAGGCCGGCGTCCGCGACGGCAAATGGATCGACATCCCGTTCGCCAACATCGGCCAGCTGATGGTCTGGCGGACCGACTGGTTCGGCGAGGTCGGGGTCAAAAAGTTCCCAGAGACCTGGGACGAGTTCTACGAGGTCGGCAAGAAGCTGAAGGCGAAAGGCTATCCCTATGGCCTCGAGCTCGGCCACGGTTTCGGCGACAATCACGGCTGGATCTATCCCTTGCTGTGGTCGTTCGGCGGCCACGAGGTCGAGGCCGACGGCAAGACCGTGGTCATCGATTTCGGACGAGACCGCGCAGCGCCCTCGACTATGCCCGCAAGCTGTTCACCGATTGCGTGCTCGAGGACTGCCTCGGTTGGACCGACGTCAGCAACAACAAGGCCTGGATGGCCGAGCAGATCTCGTGCACCAACAATGCCGAGAGCATCCTCTGGTTTGCCAAGGAGCATTTCCCGGAGATCGCCAAGGTCACCGATCACGCGCAGAATCCGCAGGGGCCGAAGGGCCGCTTCCATCTGCTGAACTACATCAGTCATGGCGTCTTCAACTTCACCCCGGTAAAGCAGGAGGCGTACGATTTCCTGAACTGGCTGATGCAGGAGAAGCAGCTGGGCAGATGGTACGGCGTCGCCGACAGCTACTACCAGCCGTTCCTGCACGCTTACGACGACGCGCCGATGTGGCAGGTCGAGCCGCGCAACATTCCCTACCGCGACGCGATGGCGAGCGCGCACCTGCCGGGCTGGCCGGCGCCACCCAATCGCCAGCTCGCCGAGAACGTCGCCAAATATGTCGTCGTCGACATGTTCGCCTCGGCGTGCAGCGGCACCTCGACCAAGGACGCGATCACGAACGCGGAGAACAAGCTGAAGCAGATTTACCACTCCGCCTGAGTTTTTTGGCGGGCCCCTGCATGTCGGTCCGCAGCGAGTCGTTGCGCGGCGCGGCGCGGCCGGCGCGCCCTGCCGTGTCTCTGGCCGGCTGGCTCGACCGCGAGGCCGTGTTCAGCTGGTTGATGATGGCGCTGCCGCTGCTGTTCCTCGTGGCCCTGGTCGGCTATCCCCTGGTCTATGGCGTCCTGCTGAGCCTGCAGGACCGCGTGATCGGCAAGCCCGGCCATTTCGTCGGGCTCAAGAATTTCATCACCGATTTCCACGACCCGATCTTCTGGCAGGTCACCGTCAATACCTTCGTCTACACGATCGCCGCGACCATCTTGAAGATGATCGGCGGACTCGGCCTCGCCCTGGCGATGAACCAGAACTTCCGGATGAAGAAACTGGTGCGGGCGGTCCTGCTGCTGCCGTTCATCGTGCCGACGGTGCTCAGCACGGTCGCCTGGCTATGGATGCTCGACCCCGCGTTCAGCGTGGTCAACCGGCTCTGGGTCGATCTGGGCGGGACGCGGCCGGGGCCGTCCTGGCTCGGTAACGCGAAGCTGGCGATGTTCTCGGTCATCATGATCAACACCTGGCGCGGCCTGCCGTTTTACGGGATCACGCTGCTCGCCGGCCTGCAGACCATACCGCCCGAACTCTACGAGGCGGCGACGATCGACGGCAGCACCGGCTGGCAGCGCTTTCGCTTCGTGACCCTGCCGCTCTTGAAGCCGGTCATCCTGATCGTGACGCTGTTCTCGGTGATTTTCACCTTCGCCGATTTTCAGCTCGTCTACGTCCTGACCCATGGCGGCCCGAACAATGCGACCAACCTGTTCGCGACCTATGCCTTCGATATCGGCATGACCGCGGGCCAGCTCGGTCTCGGCGCCTCGATCGCGCTGACGATGCTGCCGGCGCTGGCGCTGCTGATCGTGGCCCTCACGCTCTACATTCGGAAACCCTGATGGTCACCGGGCACGGGCAGGTCAATCAGGCGATTCGGGTCTGGCTCCCGGTCGGCTTTTTTCTGGTGGTGGCGCTGTTCCCGTTCTATTGGATGGCAATCACCTCGATCAAGTCGGATTCCGAGCTGTACAACCGGCACCTGATGCCGCTGCTGATCCGCAATCCGACCCTGCAGCACTATGTCGACCTTTTGACCAAGACGCATTTTCTGCGTTGGACCTGGAACACGATGCTGGTCGCGGTCATCTCGACGGCGATTTCGCTGGTGTTGGGCACAATGCTCGCCTACCCGCTCGCGCGCATGCGGTTCGCGGGCGCCGGCCTGATCGCAATGACGGTTGCGGCGACCTACCTCGTGCCGCAGCCATTGCTGTTCCTGCCGCTGGCGGACGTGATCAACCGGCTCGGCCTCGGCAACACGCTGACCTCGGTGATCCTGACCTATCCGACCATGCTGGTGCCGTTCTGCGCCTGGCTGCTGCTCGGCTATTTCAAGAGCGTGCCGCGCGACCTCGAAGAGGCGGCGCGCATCGACGGCGCCAGCCGGCTGCAGACCATGCGGCAGATCTTCCTGCCGCTGTGCACGCCCGGCTTCATCTCCGCCGGCATCTTCGCTTTCACCCTCTCCCAGAACGAGTTTCTCTACGCCCTATTTTCCTGACCAAGAGCTCGGTGCGCACCGTGCCGGTCGGCGTCATCACCGAGCTGATCCGCGGCGACGTCTTCTACTGGGGCCAGCTGATGGCCGGCGCGCTCCTGGGCTCGATCCCGGTCGCGTTGATCTACTCGTTCTTCGTCGACCAGTACGTCGCCGGCCTGACCTCGGGCTCGGTCAGGGGCTGAGCGGCCGGCGCCGGTCCGAGGACGATCGGCATGCTCCCCGAGGTTGCCGACATCGTCGTGGTCGGGGGCGGCGGCGCCGGGCTTGCGGCCGGGATCGAGGCGCGGGCCGCCGGCTGCGACGTGGTCCTCGTGGAGAAGAACCCGGAGCTCGGCGGCTCGACCGCCTGGTCGATCGGCTCGATCACCGCGACCGGCACGCCGCATCAGCTCCGGCGCGGCATCGAAGACACGCCCGCCGAGCACGACGCCGACATGCCGGCGTTCGCGGGCGAACTCGACGGCCGCGACAACCCGGCGCTCAGGCGGGTGCTGTGCGAGCACGTGCCGGAGACCTTCGCTGGCTGCTGGCACTCGGCGTCCGCTTCTACGGCCCGATGCCGGAGCCGCCGCACCGCAAGCCCCGCATGCACAACGTGCTGCCGAACTCGAGGAGCTACATCTACCACCTCGAGCGCCACGCCCGCCGGATCGGGGTCGGCATCCATTGCGGCACCCGGGCGCGCCGGCTGCTGCTCACGGACGGCCGCGTGGTCGGAATCGCCTGCGTGACCGCCGAGGGCGAGGTTTCGTTGCGCGCGCGACGCGCGGTCATCCTCGCCGCCGGCGACTTCACCAGCGGGGCGAGTTCAAGGCCCGCTACATGTCGGAGCAGGCGGACAAGATCATGGGCGTCAACGTCACGGCGACGGGCGATGGCCAGGCGATGGCGCTCGAGGCGGGCGCCCGGATCGTCAACGGCGATCTGGCGCTCGGACCCGAGATCCGCTTCGTGCCGCCCGCGCGCGAGACCCTGACCCGCCGGCTGCCGCCCTGGCCGGCGCTCGCGACCTCGATGGCCTGGGCGCTGGACCACCTGCCGCCGCGGCTGCTGCGGCCGTTCGTGATGAGCTTCGTCACGACCGCGCTCGCCCCTTCTCCGACTTTGTTCGAGGCCGGGGCAATACTGGTCAACCGCGATGGCGAGCGCTTCTGCGACGAGCTCGACCAGCCAGCCTTCGCGCTCGCCGACCAGCCGGACGGGATCGCCTACGTCCTGCTCGACGAGAGACTGGCCCGGCAGTTCTCGGCCTGGCCGCACTTCATCTCGACCGCGCCGGGCGTCGCCTACGCCTACCTCGGCGACTTCCGCCGCAATCGCCGAGACATTTTCCACACCGCCCCCGATCTCGCGGCGCTCGCCCATGAGCTCGGTGCTCCGGTCCTCGACCGGTGTCTCGCCGGTCAGGCCGACAGCGGGCCAGGGGACCGTCGCAACGCTCCGCCGCTGCTCGGGCAGCCGCCGTTCTACGCGCTGGGCCCGGTGCGCAGCGTCTTCGTGCACAGCGAGGGCGGGCTCGCGGTCGACCTCGAGCATCGCGTGCTCGGCGCGGACGACCGGCCGATCCCCGGCCTGTTCGCGGCCGGCGCCACCGGCCAGGGCGGCCTCCTGCTCAAGGGCCACGGCCACCATCTCGCCTGGGCCTTCAGCTCCGGCCGCCGCGCCGGCCGGCTCGCGGCGACCGCCGGGTGATCACGCTTATTCGTCGTCCGGCGGTGAGGTGATCACCAAGTTTCGCGCAAAGAAAGGTTCCTGACACCTTTTTTCTTGACACCTTTTTTCTCTGACACCTTTTTTCTCCAAACGCGGCCAAACGGAGGACCGGGCAATGAGGAAACTAGTTCCAATCGCGATGGCTGTTTTGGCCGTAGTCGCGCTGGTGCCTGACATCGCGATGGCCGCAGACGATGCGTTTGAGGCCTTGCTCAAGTCGGTGGAGCGGGCCGACCCCTGCAAGACGGATATAAACTGCGCCGCCTGCTACATGAACCCAGAATGCGTCAGGCAATACAAGCTTGAAAGCCAACGCCGAGAAGCAGCAGGGAGAGCGGCCGCCGCAGCAGCTCAAAAAGCCGCAACTCAAAAACAGAAAGCCGCCGCAGCGGCTCAGAACGCTACCGCTCAAAAGCTCGGCCGAGAGCCCAAGACCATTCGGGTCGGCGATACCAGCGAGTACGTCGAACTACAATGGGGCAGGCCAGAGAGGGTCGACCGGATGGCTTCCGCCTACGCGTGGACGAGTGGTGGTGGTATGGAGGTTCCAACGCCGTTCATTTCGTAAACGGCCAAGTGGATACTATCCACACAGGAAGATAATCGCTCATGATACTCGACGCTGGTGTGATCTCCTAATCGAGTTAAAAGGTGTCAGTTAAAAGGTGTCAGGAACCTTTTGCAGCAGGTTAAAAGGTGTCAGGAACCTTTTGCAGGAACCTTTTGCATCAGAACAACCGGCACCCGTCAGACGGACAGATCGTCGATCTGAGCCCGCAAAGCCTTAGCCAGTCGCCGCAGAGCCGTCGGCGTCGGCCTTCGCGTGCCGGCCTCGATTTCCGTAAGTTGCGTCTCGGCGATGCCGGCGGCTTGCGCGAGGTCGGTCAGGCTGAGGCCGCGATGGTCGCGCCAGGCGCGGATTGGGGTGGCGCCGTCCAGGATCGCCGAGGTCACCTCGAACGGGATCATGCGGCGGTCGGGCTTCGCGAGCGCGGCGTCGAGATCGCGGATGTCCTCGAGCTCCTCGAGCAGCGCCTCGATCCGGCGCCACTCGGCGATCGGGATCACGGCGTATGCCGGCTTGCCCTCGCGCTCGATGATCTGCGGCTTAATCATAGGCGCCTCCGCGCGGCTTGATCACCAGCACCGAGATGATCTCGTTGACCGGATCGATCGTGTAAAGCGCCCGCCAGGCGCCGATCCGCAGGCGATAGCCTTCCCGCCCCGTCAGCTTCTTGACGTTCGGATTGCGCGCGAAGGGGTCGGCGGCCAGCGCCAGGAGCTTGGATCGGATCCGGTTCGCCGTGTTCCTAGGCAGCCGCCGCAGCGCCTTGTCGGCCTCGGCCTCGATCTCGATCCGATACACGGCAGCGGTCCTAGCAGATCGACCGAGCCGCCACAACGCCGCGCATCGCAAGCCCTGGCCATGGCTGAGTCCGCGTTCAGGCCAACCCTCATCACTCGTCGTCGGGCGGCGAGGTGATGACCAGGAAGACGAGGTCGACGAGGCCGGTGTTATAGATCGCGTGCTCGACGCCGGGCGGCAGGAAGATGACGTCGTGGCGGCGGACCACGCGGCGCTCGCCCGCGATCTCCATCAGGCCCTCGCCGTCGAGCACGTGGTAGACCTGCTCCTGGACCTTGTGCGCGTGCGGCGCGACGTGGGCCATCGGCTGGTAGCAGGAGATCCGGTGGTCGATCCGCCGGGAGCCCGTGGTCTCCGGGCGGACCAGCATCTTCGAGAGCGCGCCGCCGTGATGCGCGGGCGGTTCTTCCCACGGCACCTCGGCGATGTTGCGGATCGACGCGCGCGGTTCGGTTGCCATGGCATGTCCTCAGTCGCCGGGCGCGGGCTCGGGCACGTAGGGATAACCGAACACCGGCTCCTTGTGCGGGATCGGCGGCAGCGCCCAGGTGCCGGTCGCGGGCGGCCGGACCTCGGCGTCGACGTGGACGTCGAGCAGGCACGGGCGCTCGGAGCGGATCGCGTGCTCGAGCGCTTCGGCGAAGTCCTGCGAGCGGGTGACGGTCGTGGCATCGACCCCGGCGGCGCGCGCCCAGGCGGCGAAATCCGGGTTGTAGGGCGCGCGGTTGGGGCCGGCTGTAGAAGCCGGTGCCGATCTCGCGGCCGTCGAACAGGCCGTACTGGATGTCCCGGATCGCCGCCCAGGAGAAGTTGTTCCAGACCACCCAGACCGCCGGGATGTCGTACTCGACCGCGGTGCAGAGCACGTGCGGCACCATCGCAAAGCCGCCGTCGCCGCAGATCGCGACGCAAGGCCGGTCGGGGGCGGCGAGCTTGGCGCCGAGAATGCCCGCCGGCCCGAAGCCCATGCCGGAAAAGCCCCAGGTGTTGAGCATGGTCTGCGGCCTTCGCGCCTCCCAGAACTGCATGAACCAGTTGTGGTGGACGCCCGAATCCAGCGAGATGATGGCATCGTCCGGCAGCACCCGGCGGCAGTCGGCGACGATCCGCTCCGGGCGTAACGGAGAAGTATGGAGCTCGAAGTTCGGGGCGGTGTGCGCGTCCCAGGCGGCGCGCCAGCCGGCGATCTCGGCCTGCCATTCGGCGCGGTCCGCGGTCATGCCGCGGCGCTCGATCTCGGAGAGCAGCTGGCGCAGGAAGGTGCGGGCGTCGGCCAGGATGCCGAGGGTCGGCGGATAGTTGCGGCCGAGCTCGGCGTGGTCGACGTCGACCTGGATGAGTTTGGAAAACGGAAAATTCCAGGAATAGCCGGGCAGCCACGACGAGGACGAGCGGTCGTCGAAGCGGGCGCCGATGGTCAGCACGAGATCGGCGTGGCGACCGGCCTGGTTGGCGGGATAGGCGCCGTTGCGGCCGATGAAGCCGAGCGAGAGCGGATGCGCCATGTCGAGGCAGCCCATGCCGTTGGGCGAGCTGATCACCGGGATCTGCAGACGTTCGGCGAGCGCTGTGAGCTCCGGGCCGGCCTGCGAGAGCGTGACGCCGTGGCCGATGAAGATCACCGGCCGCCTGGCGGCGGCGATCAGATCGAGCGCGCGCTCGATGTCGTCCGGGCGAGGCGCCGCTGCGCTGCGCCAGATAGCCGGGCGAGGGCGGCTCGAGCGCCACGTCGGCGCTCTCCTGGAACAGGTTGAAGGGCACGTCCAGCTGGACCGGGCCGGGCCGGCCGGCGAGCATGGTGGTGGTCGCCTGGCGCAGGAACAAGGGCAGCATCTCGACCCGGCTCGGCTGGAAGCTGCGCTTGACCACGGGCCGGAGCACGTTCGGGAAGTCGGCCTGATAGTGCCGGTTGAGCTCCTGGAACGGGCCGCGGTTGAACTGCTCGGTCGGGACGTTGGCGGTGATCGCGAGCAGCGCCGAGGAGTTGGACAGCGCCACCGCGAGCGCCATCACCAGGTTGCAGGAGCCGGGCCCGCAGGAGGTCAGCGTCGCGGCCGGCTGGTGGCGCACCCGGAAGAAGGCATCGGCCATGTGGCCCGCGACCTGCTCGTGGCGCGGCGACATCAGGCGGATCCGGTCGCGGGCATCGTAGAGGGCATCCAGCAGGCCGACGTTGCCATGGCCGCAGATGCCGAAAACGTAAGGAATACGCTCCCGGATCAGGAACTCGGTGATCAGCTCCGCACCCTTCGCGCTTCGCCATCGCGCCCGCCCGCCGTCTTTGAACCACCGGCAGCCTAGCCCTGACCTCCCGGCTGTCAACCGAGCACCGTCGAGGGCGAACAGCAGCCGGTAGATGCCGATCTCGGGCGCGGTGCCGCCGTTGGCGCCGAGGTCGCGGATAATGTGCTCGGCGCAGGCGGTTTCGAGCTGTGCAGCGTGATTGCCGCTCAGGACAACGACCCGGTCGGCGAGCGCATCGGGGCCGCCGCGCATCCGGCGCTCGGCGGTGTCGGGATTGCTCGCCGCTTCGATCGGCCCGCCAGAGCTCGGCCGAGACGATGCCGGTAGAGCCGAGCGCGGCCGGCAGCGCCGTGTCGCACAGCCAGCGCTCGAGCCTCGCTTCGGCGCCCGTGGCCGCGCCGAAGCGGAGCGTCGCGACCATGCCGCCCTCGCCGCGGCCGAGGCGCGCGAGCTCGCGGCAGGCGGAGCGCGAGGTGCCGCGAAAGTGCGGCATGGCCCGGCGCGTCCAAGGGGTCGGATGGTTCAGGCGCTCGAGATAGGCGGGCGCGGTCAGCACGCCGAGATCCCGGGTCCGATAGAAGATGAAGTAATTCGGCGCGCCGCGCTCCGCGACGTAGCGGCGGGCGGCGAGAAAACCCGGCACGCCGATCCGCTCAGCGTGGTGCTCGCGGTTGAACCATTCGTTGACCTCGAGCTCGGCCTCCGGCGCGAGGTCGAGCCAGAGCGCCAGGATACCCGGCTGGGCTGCGGTCATCAGAGCCTCCTTCTCGCGATGCCCTCGAATTGACAGGCGGTCGACCCCGAAACTAGCCTCTTGCCCGGTCTCGAGGGGAAGTGGCATGGGGCAGACGGCGACCGCGCTGATCGTCGGCGCGACCGGCGCCGCGGCGAGCCGGCTGACCGAGCTGCTCGCGGCGCGCCCGGACTGGCGGGTGATCGGGCTCTGCCGCAGGCCGCCGGCCGACGCGCCGGGGCGGGTGCGTTTTCTCCCCCTCGACCTGCTGGACGCCGATGCCTGCCGGCGGCGCCTCGCGGACGGCTCCGAGGTCACGCATATCTTCTACGCGGCCCGGGCGATGCATGGCGAGGGCGGCGACGAGCCGGTCGCGGACAACCTCGCCATGCTGAGGAACCTGGTCGAGGCGATCGAGCCGGTCGCCCGCGGCCTCCGGCACATCCATCTGGTCGAGGGCGGCAAGTGGTACGGCCTCCATCACGGGCCCTACCGGACGCCGGCCAGGGAGGACGACCCGCGCCATCCGTCACCCAACTTCTACTACGATCAGCAGGATTTCCTGGCCGACCGGCAGCGCGGCAGGAGCTGGTCCTGGTCGGCATCGCGCCCGAACGTGATCTGCGACTTCGCACCCGGGCGGGCGCGCAATCTGGTCGTGATCCTGGGCGCCTATGCCGCCATCTGCCGCGAGCTCGGCGTCCGGCTCGACTTTCCGGGCAGGCCCGGCGCCTACGCGACGCTGACCGAGGTGACCGACGCCAGGCATCTCGCCCGCGCCATGCTCTGGATGGCGACCGAGCCGGGCTGCGCCAACCAGGCGTTCAACATCACCAATGGCGATCTGTTCCGCTGGCAGAACCTCTGGCCACGGCTCGCCGCCTGGTTCGACATGCCGGCGGGCGGCGTGCAGCCCCTCCGCCTCGCCTCGTGGATGCCGGACAAGGCCGCGGTCTGGGAGCGGATCGTCGCCCGCCATGGGCTGCGGCCGA
>CAVSRN010000047.1:0-37320 GCA_963730195.1 uncultured Alphaproteobacteria bacterium | reverse complement strand
CGCGCTCGCCGGTGCGGCCACGTTTTGGCAATTGCTCCGCGATCGCACGCGGGTCGAAGAACGGTCGGAAGAATTGGTCGCCCTCGCCTCAGAGCAGGGTTTTCCTTTCTGGCTGGCGATCGGCAAGGTTTTCAAAGGGATGGGCGCTGGTGGATGCCGGCGACACCGGGCAGGGGATCGAAGTCCTGAGCAGGGGGATCGCCGACTACCGCGCCACCGGCGCCGAGCTCTGGGCGCCTCATTTCCTGGGTCTGCTGGCCGAAGCCTGTGCGCGGGCCGGTCGAGCCGATCGTGGCCTGTCGCTGGTCGGCGAGGCGCTCGCGAGCGTGGACAGGAGCGGGGCGCGCTGGTCCGAGGCCGAGCTGCATCGGTTGCGGGCCGAATGTCTGTCGCGATCCGCCCGCTGGACGGCGATGACGTCGAAGAGAGCCTTGGCCGCGCGCTGACCATCGCGCACGCTCAGGGCGCCAGGATGTGGGAGCTGCGCGCGGCGACGCGCCTCGCCCGGCGGTCGCGTGACCAGGGGCGGCACGCGCAGGCCTACCGGTTGCTGGCGCCGGTCTATGATTGGTTCACCGAGGGCTTCGATACCGCCGATCTGATCGAGGCCAAGGCGCTGCTCGACGAGCTGCGCTGATCCTACCGGTTGGCGCCGGGGACCCACAGGACGTCGGCGGCACCCTTGTCGTTGAGGTAGCGGGCGAGCACGAACAGGTGGTCCGAGAGGCGGTTCAGATAGTGCAAGGCGATCGGGTTCACGGGCTCCTGGGCGGCGAGCTCGGTGACCAGGCGCTCGGCCCGGCGGGTTACGGTGCGCGCCAGATGGAGAAAAGCCGCGGCCGGCTTGCCGCCCGGCAGGACGAACGAGTTGAGCGGCTTGAGCGCCACGTTGAGGCCGTCGATCTCGTCCTCGAGGCGCTGCACCTGCTGCGGCTGGATGCGCAGCACGCCCGCCTCGGCCGGGTCGGCGCCGGGCCGGCAGAGATCGGCGCCGAGGTCGAACAGATCGTGCTGGATCCGCGCCAGCATCGCGTCCGCCACCGCATCGGTGTGGAGCCGCGCGAGGCCGATCGTGGCGTTGGCCTCGTCGACCGTGCCGTAGGCGGCGACCCGGAGCTCGTGCTTGGCGACCCGCTGGCCGTCGCCGAGCGAGGTCTGGCCGCGATCGCCACCCTTGGTGTAGATCCGGGTCAGCGTCACCATGGCGGCCGAGCTTCGCCGCGCGCTCAGTGAGCGGTGATCAGCACGAGCAGCAACAGCAGCACGGCGACCGCCTGCAGGGCAACGCGCGCCTGCATCAGCTTGTTGCCGTATTTGCGATTGAACTCGCCGCCCTGGAAGAAGCCCGCGAGACCGACGATCAGCACCCCGAGCGTTGCCGCCATGGCGATCACCAGGAGCGTCGTGAGAATGGTCATGGGCGTCCAGCCTCTCCGCTGCGTCCGGTGCGCGCTCGCCGCAACCGGATCGCCCTCGAACCCAAAGGGCGGATCGGCTCGCGCCTGACCCGCTCAATGTAGCGCCGCGAGCAGGGTTTGCCCAGCGCCGCCACCGACGTCTGCTGCGCCACGGCTGGTACCCGGCCAGCCGGCATGGCCTGGGGCCCTGAGGCCGCAACCTCGCGCATCGCTCGCAGCAGCCGTCAGACCGCGTCCCAGCGCCAGGCGTGGAGCGCCCGCAGCTGCGCCGTCTTCTTGCTCTGATGGCGCTCCATGCGGCGCAGGATGTCGTCGAGCGCGACCACGCCCGCCTCGACGAAGTCGCCGTTGTTGAGCATCACGCATTCGGCGCGCGAGCTCATCGCGGCATCGGTATACTCGCCGCGCGTCGGCGTGCCCTTCTTGATCAGGCGGTCGAGCACCTGGGTCGCCCAGATCACCGGCACGTGCGCGGCCTCGCACAGCCATAAGATCTCCTCCTGGACCTCGGCCAGGCGCTCGAAGCCGATCTCGACCGCGAGATCGCCGCGCGCGATCATCACCCCGAAGGGATTGGCGGCGGCGGCCTGGACGATGATGTCGGGCAGGTTGGCGAACGCCAGGCGGGTCTCGACCTTGGCCACGATCGGCATCGCCGGCCGGTCCGGACGCAGGCGCTTCAGCTCCGCCTGCAGCCGCGCCATGTCTTCCGGCCGCTGGACGAACGAATAGCTGACGCCGTCGGCATGCGCGGCGACGAACTCGAGAGCCGCGAGATCGCCCGCGGTCAGCGGCGAGATCCGCAGCGCCGTGCCCGGAAAGTTGATGCCGCGACCGGGTTGCAGCCGCTGCCCTTTGGGACCGGCGCGGGCGACCGCCAGCACCAGGCCTTCGGGCCGGCGCTCGACGATCTCGCCGACGATCCGCCCGTCCCTGATCGAGGCCGGCGCTCCGACCGGGACGCCGCGCAACGCCTCGGGCTCGCCGCAGCTCGCCTGAAAATCGAAATCCGGCCGCGGCACCGGCGGCGCGAAGGTGATCAGGATGCGGTCGCCCGCCTGCACCCTGCGGCCGTCGTCGGGGGTGATCACCGCTTCGGTGCGCATCCTAGGTCCGGCCAGGTCCATCAGCACCCGGCAGGACCGCCCGGTGCGGCGCTCGACCGCGCGCACGGTCTCGATCATGCCCTGCCAGACCGCCGCGGAATCGTGGCCGCAGTTGATGCGGGCGCAGTCCATGCCCTGCTCGGCGAGCCGGGTCATGGCCGGGGCGTCGAGCGCGAACTCGGGCGCCAGCGTGACCATGATGCGCGTCTCGCGCCCCTCCCTGGCCGGGCCGAGCAGCTCCTGGGCGTTGGCGCGCAGCTGACGCAGCCCCGCCGCCGCGCTCGTCGCCACCTCGCTGGCGCTCGCTCCGTCGGTGGTCGCACTCAGGGCCTCGAGCGCGCGGATCACCGCATCGAGATTGTGCAGCACCCGGCTTTCGCTACGGCCAAGCGACGACACCCCCCACGGCTGCAGGGCCGCCTGCAGGGGGCGCAGGTCGTGCTGGCGGAGCGCCAGATAGTGCGCGAGATTCGCCCGGCTCGCGCCAAATCCCGCCCGCTCGACCTCGGCCTGCCAGGCCTGCAAGTGGTGTTCTGCCTGGCCCGCGACCTGCTCGCGAAGGTCACGCACCCGCTCGAGCAATGCCCGCAGATCCTGGCCGTCGACGTCGCTCATCGTTGCCCCCGTCCGATGGAGTTCAGCCTTATCTGGCCCGCCAGCATCTGCTCGACAGCTCCAGGATCAGACAGATTGTGACAGCACCATGGCGGACCGGCTGGCGCCCGTTGGGTGCCGTCACCGCGACCGAAGTCGCGGGCGCGGCCCGAGTTCGAGCAGATCGCCTGCTATGAAGCGGTTCACAGACAGGACCGAAATTCCCCGTTGAATGGTGGGCAGATCGTCCGCGACACGACGGCCGACCGGAATCATGCGTCATCACGGCCACCGACCGCCGCTGGTACTACATCACCTACGTCCATAATGAGAGCTGCGTCCCCACAGACGATCGCGCGCAGCACATTCCGGTCAGCTCTTATGAGCCCTTGGCCTTCATCCAGACCGACGGGGGCTTCATCGCAGGCCACAACGAAGTCTTCACCCCGGGTGTCGTCGCCTACCTCGCGGCGATCGTGGCCGAGGCCAGGTTCAAGCGCGCCCACGCCACCAACACCTCTACGGCGGGCGATCTCCCGGCCGGATGCGTCGCGGCGGCGGGCTGGTTCAACTTCGGTGGCTGCTTCCAGACCTACGAAGCCCTCTTTAGCGCCAGCCAGTAATCGCCGCGCACCGACCGCAGCCCCGCTCGCGGGGTGGTCGCTTTGTCGCCCGAGCTTGCTATGATGGCGGCCTCAGGCCGGCATCACAGCAAGCGAGGGGCGAGGCAGTGAATTGAATCGATCTCGACGGCAGGCGGGCGGTGGTGACCGGCGGCGCCCAGGGCATCGGCCGGGCGATCGCCGAGCGCCTGCTGGCGTCCGGCGCCGCGGTGGCGCTCTGGGATCGCGACCAGACCCTGGTCGAGGCGACCCGGGAGGAGCTCGCGACCGAGGGTCGCGTGCAGGCGGTCGCGGTCGACGTCACCGACCTGGTCGCGGTCGAAGCTGCCACCGCGGCGACCGTGGCCGCGCAGGGCGGCATCGACATCCTGGTCAACAATGCCGGCATCGCGGGGCCCAACCATCCGCTCTGGGAGTACCCGCCGGACGCCTGGCGCCAGGTGATCGAGCTCGACCTCAACGCCGTCTTCTACTGCTGCCGCGCGGTCGTGCCGCGGATGCTCGACCAGAACTACGGCCGGATCGTCAACGTCGCCTCGATCGCCGGCAAGGAGGGCAACCCCAGCGCCAGCGCGTATGCCGCCGCCAAGGCCGGCGTGATCGCGCTGACCAAGGCGCTGGGCAAGGAGCTCGCGACCCACGACATCGCGGTCAACTGCATCACCCCGGCGGCCGCCAAGACCCGGATCTTCGACCAGATCACCCAGGAGTTCGTCGACTACATGCTGACCAAGATCCCGCGCGGCCGGTTCGTCAAGGTCGAGGAGATCGCGGCCATGGTCGCCTGGCTGGTATCGGCGGAGAACTCCTTCACCACCGGTGCCGTGTTCGATCTCTCGGGCGGCCGCGCGACCTACTGAACCGCCCGGCATCACGGGTCCGATGCCACGGCCGGCGCTCGCCTGGCTGGCGTCGGGCCGCACCGTCGGCCTGCTGATCCTCGGCTACCTGGCGGTCCACCTCGCGGTCCGGCTGCTGACCAGCCCGACGCTGGGCATCGACGACGCCGAGCAGGCGCTGCTCGTCCAGCGCTTCGCCTGGGGCTACCAGCTCCGCC
The DNA here is from genome assembly GCA_963730195.1 of uncultured Alphaproteobacteria bacterium. Lineage (GTDB taxonomy): Bacteria > Pseudomonadota > Alphaproteobacteria > Geminicoccales > Geminicoccaceae > DATAOG01. The sequence goes on along the minus strand of CAVSRN010000047.1, from coordinate 32,522 downwards.
AGCCGCCGCTCTACGGCTGGCTGCTGCTGGCGGCGTTCCACCTGGTCGGCGTCAACCTGCTGGCGCTGAGCCTGGTCCGCTATCTCTGCCTCGGCGTGACCTTCTTCGGCATCTACGCGGTCGCGCGGCGCTGGATCGCCGACCCGCGCCTCGCCGCGCTCGCGGTGCTGAGCTACGCCGCGATCTACATGTTCGGCTACTACGCCCATCACGACCTGACCCATACCACCGCCCTTTCGGCGCTGATCGCGGCCAGCCTGTACGCCTTCGCCCGCCTGGTCGAGCGGCCGAGCACGATCCGCTACCTGCTGCTCGGGGCCTGCTTCGGCCTCGGCCTGCTGGCCAAGTGGAACTTCGTCATGCTCGCGATCGGCCTGCCGCTCGCCTGCCTGCTCGACCGACGGCTGCGGGCGCTGGTGCTCGACCGCAGGCTGCTGCTCGCGCTGGTCGCGATGGCGCTCGTGGTGATGCCGAGCACGCTCTGGGTGCTCGCTCAGAAACAGAGCGTCGGCGCCACCGCGAGCGCGGTGCTGGTCGACCAGCCGGGGCGCGGCTTCGCGAGCACGCTCGCGGTCGGCACGGCGACGCTCGCCCGCGCCGCGCTCGCCTACCCGATGCCGTTCCTCGTGCTGTTCCTGCTGACCTTCGGCGGCGCCCTCTGGCGCGGCCGCCGGGCCACCGATCCCGGGTCCGGCGCGCCGGAGCAAGGTGCCCGGCCGCGGGTGACCCCCGGCTTTCTGGGGCGCCTGGCGGTCCTGATCCTGGCCCTGCACTGGCTGCTGATCCCGACCGCGCGCGCGGTCGCCTTCACCGAGCACTGGATGCATCCGGCATTGATGATCCTGCCGGTCCTGCTGTTCGCGCTGGCCGAGCGCGGGCGCCCGACGCCCCGGGCGCTGCATGTCTATCTGAGCCTGCTCGGCGTCGTGGTCGCGGCCGCGCTCGGGGCCCGGGTCGTGCACTACGTCCGCGGCGCCGATCATTGCGGGCGCTGCCGCGACCTGGCGCCGTTCGGGGCGCTGGCGGGGCAGTTGCGCGCCGCCGGCTTCGCCCGCGGCACGATCGTCACCGACGACCTCCACATCGGCGGCAACCTCCGCCTCGCCTTCACCGGCAGCCGGGTGCTCGATCCGGCCTTTCCGGCCACGATCTGGCCGCCGCCCGGCGACCACGGCCAGTGCCTCGCGGTCTGGCGGGCCGACCTGCCGCACGCCGACGCCCACCGCCGACGGCTCGAGGCCTGGCTGGCGCAGCAGCTGCAGGTGATGCCCGATACGGCCCGGTCAGGCGGCCGGGTTGCGGCACCGATGATGGGATCGAGGACGAAGGTCTACGCCTTGGAGTATGAGTTGTGGCCGGAGGGTCCGGGCGCCTGTCGTTGAGGTCGGCAGGCGGCCGCGACCGGGCAACCGGCCGGCCCGCGTGCGGGCGGCGACGGGCGAGGGCTTTTAGACCCGTGTGGCGAGCTGGGCTGTCGACACTCGCGGCGCTGATCGTCAGTGCCGCTGTCCTCTGGTGGCTGCTGTCGGCGCCGGTGCTCGCCGCCTTCGCCCAAGCGCTCCACCGGGCGCAGGTCTGGCAGCTGGCCGCCGCCTGGCTCCTGGTGCCGGTGATCCAGGGGCTCAGGGCCGGCCGCTTCTCGCTGCTCGCCACCGGCCGCGCCGACCGGGGGTTCTGGACCATGTACAAGATCACGGCGCGGCTCCTGTTGTTCAACTACCTGCTGCCGTTCAAGCTCGGCGAGCTCAGCTTCCCCTTGATGATGAAGCGCGCCTTCGGCACCGACTACCTGCGCTCGGCGGGGGTCCTGATCCTCGCCCGGCTCATGGATCTGTGCGTGGTCTGCGCGATCTTCGCGCTCGGCACCGCGCTCCTGATCGACCCCGCCACCCGCCCCTGGAACCTGCCGGCGCTGCTGCTGGCGCTCGCCGGAGCCCTCGCCCTGCCGGTGTTCGGCATCGAGCTGCTCGCGCCGCTCGCGCGCCTCACCGCCCGCCTGCTGCGCCTGCGCCCCTGGTTCGACCGCCTGCTGTGGCACGAGGTCCTGGCCCACTCCCGCGCCCGGCGCACCCAGGCGCTGGCCCTGACGGTCGCGATCTGGCTGACCCAGGCGAGCCTCGCCTACACCGCCGCCACGGCGGTCGCCGACGGCCTCGGCTTCCTCCAGATCATGCTGGCCAACGCCGCCGCCAGCCTCGCCTTCGCGGTCCCGGTCAGCGGCCTCGCCGGGGTCGGGCCGCCACAGGCGGCCTGGGCCACGATCATGCATCTCGCCGGCGTGGCCTGGGCGCCGGCGATCGTCACCGCCCTGATCTGCCAGGGCGTCCTGCTCAGCGGCGCGCTGGTGCTCGGCATGACGACCTTCGCCCTGCCGAGCTGGCGCCCGTTGCGCCAGCGTCCGCTCAAGAGCCCTTGACAGCCGCGCCGGATCCGAGCCCGTGCTATGATGCCGGACCGTCTGGATCTGACCCGTCGCATGCCAACATAAGGACCATGACCAAGAGGGATCTGCCGACGCCGCGGGAGAGCGCCGATCCGGTCGAGACCTTCCTCAAGGAGGTCGCGAGCACGCCGCCGCCCCAGCCGGGCCGCGGCCGGGGGCGCCTGATCTTCGCGATGGACGCGACCGCTTCGCGCGAGCCGAGCTGGGACCGCGCCTGTCAGGTCCAGAGCCAGATGTTCCTCGAGACCGCAGCGCTTGGCGGCCTCGACGTCCAGCTGGTCTACTACCGCGGCTTCGACGAGTGCCGGGCGAGTCGCTGGGTCGACAATCCGGGCGATCTGGTGCGGCTGATGACCGGGGTCTTCTGCCTCGCCGGCCAGACCAAGCTCGGCCGGGTGCTCCGCCACGCGGTCCGCGAGACCGAGAAGAAGCGGGTCGCCGCGCTCGTGTTCGTCGGCGACTGCTTCGAGGAGAACCTCGACCAGGTCGGCCAGATCGCCGGCCAGCTCGGCCTGCTCGGGGTGCGCGCGTTCCTGTTCCAGGAGGGCCACAACGCGGACGCCGAGCGGGCCTTCCGGCAGATCGCCCAGCTCACCAACGGGGCGCACCTGCGGTTCGATGCCAGCAGCCCCGGGCAGCTGCGCGACCTGCTCGGCGCGGTCGCCGCCTACGCCGCCGGAGGGCGCCGGGCGCTCGCCGATCTGTCCAGGCACTCCGGCCCCGAGGTCCGATTGCTGGCCAGCCAGGTCCGCTAGCTGCCGCCATGGGTCTGTACCTCCTGTTCGGGGTGCTGCTCTTGGTCTTGAGCCTGTTCGCCGCCCGCAGCTTCGTCCAGGCGAGCCCGGCGCACCTCGCCCAGGGCGCGCGCGCGTTCATCGCCGCGTTCAGCGCGCTCGCCAGCACCGGACTGCTGTTCACCGGCCGCCTGGGCCTCGCGTTGATCACGATCGGCGCCACCTTCATGGCCCTGCGTGCGATGTCGCGGGCGCGGGCCACGGTCGGCGGCTTCGGCGGCCAGGGCGCCGGCGCGCGGAGCTCGGAGGTCGAGACCGACACCCTGCACATGCAGCTCGACCATCGCACCGGCGAGCTCGAGGGCGAGGTCCGGCGCGGCCGGTTCGCCGGTCGCTCGCTCGCCTCGCTCGGGCTGTCCGACCTGCTCGACCTTTTGGCCGACTGTCAGCGCGAGGACCCGCGCTCGGTCGCCCTGCTCGAGACCTACCTCGACCGCCGCGCGCCGGACTGGCGCGGCCAGGGCGCGGCCGGCGCCGCCGGGGGCGGCGAGCAGCACGCGGCCTCGGGAGGACAGCCGGCCATGGACGAGGCCACCGCCTGGAGGGTCCTGGACCTCGCCCCGGGCGCCAGCGTCACCGAGATCAAGGCCGCCCATCGCCGGCTGATGACCAAGCTCCATCCGGACCACGGCGGCTCCAACTATCTGGCGGCGCAGCTCAACGAGGCGAAGGACTATCTGCTGAGCCGGCAACGTTAGGATCAAAGACGGGCGCTCTCTGGCCGCGGCAGGCGCTGCGGCATGCGGGCACCTGCCATCGACCCGCCGACGTGCTAGTCTCGGGCGGTCGACGGCACGGTTGAACTGTTAATCGGCACCCCGCTATGACAGGGGCGTGGTGCCGGCGGCGGACCCGGTTCCTTCCGCGGAACGCCGACGGGTGGTCGAGCGTTGGGCGGCCGTCCACAACCAATCGGGGGTGATCCTGTGATCCGCAAGGCCGTCTTTCCCGTCGCCGGACTGGGCACGCGCATGCTGCCGGCCACCAAGGCGATCCCCAAGGAGATGCTGCCGGTGGTCGACAAGCCGATCATCCAATACGCCTTCGAGGAGGCGCGCGCGGCCGGCATCGAGCACTTCATCTTCGTGACCGGGCGCGGCAAGAGCGTGATCGAGGACCATTTCGACCGCGCCTACGAGCTCGACGACGCCCTGGTCAAGAAGGGCAAGCGGGCCGAGCTGGAATTGGTCTCCGCCTGGGTCCCCGCCCCGGGCGAGCTCAGCTACACCCGCCAGCAGGAGCCGCTCGGCCTCGGCCACGCCGTCTGGTGCGCCCGCGACCTGGTCGGCGACGAGCCGTTCGCCGTGGTCCTGGTCGACGATCTGATGCTCGGCGACGTGCCCTGCCTGGCCCAGATGGTCGAGGCCCAGGCCGAGACCGGCGGCAGTATCGTCGCGGTCGAGGAGGTCGCGAGCGCGGACACCAACCGCTACGGCGTGCTCGATCCGGGCGCCGACGACGGCCGGCTGGTCGAAGTCCGGGGCCTGGTCGAAAAGCCCCATCCGGCCGAGGCCCCCTCGCGACTCGCGATCGTCGGCCGCTACATCCTCCTGCCCGAGGTGTTCGAGCACCTCGGGCTGCAGCAGAAAGGTGCCGGCGGCGAGATCCAGCTCACCGACGCCATGGCCAGGCTGATCGGCCGGGGGCCCGTTCCACGGCCTGCGGTTCGAGGGCCGGCGCTTCGATTGCGGCGCCAGGCTCGGCTATCTCGAGGCGATCATCGCCTGCGCGCTCGAGCGCGAGGACCTGCGCCCCGACGTCCGCGCGATGCTCGAGCGCCATCGCTGACCGGGCGGCGGTCGCTCTGCCCCGACGGCCGGGCTGAATTCATGAAGCTTGGCGGACTCATGGAGGTTGCATGCACATCGCGATGATCGGCACCGGCTACGTCGGCCTGGTGTCCGCCGCCTGCTTCGCCGAGTTCGGGGTCGAGGTGACCGCGGTCGACAACGATCGCGACAAGATCGCGCGCCTGCTGGCGGGCGAGATCCCGATCTACGAGCCCGGGCTGGACGAGGTCGTCGAGCGCAACACCAGCGCCGGGCGCCTGACCTTCACCAACGACCTCGAAGCCGCGCTCGCCGACATCGATGCGGTGTTCATCGCGGTCGGCACGCCGTCGCGCCGGGGCGATGGCCATGCCGACCTCACCTATCTGTTCGCGGCCGCCGAGGAGATTGCCAAGGGGCTGCGCCAGGATACGCTCGTGGTCACCAAGTCGACGGTGCCGGTCGGCACCGGCCGGCGCCTGCAGCAGCTGTTCGCCAAGCTGCGTCCGGACCTCGTGATCGAGGTCGCCTCGAACCCCGAGTTCCTGCGCGAGGGCTCGGCGATCGAGGACTTCATGCGCCCGGACCGGGTCGTGGTCGGGGTCGAGAGCGAGCCGGCCCGCGAGCTCATGGAGCGGCTGTATCGGCCGCTCAATTTGATCCAGACGCCGATCCTGTTCACCTCGCTCGAGACTGCCGAGCTGATCAAATACGCGACCAACAGCTTTCTCGCCACCAAGGTCACCTTCATCAACGAGATGGCCGATCTGTGCGAGCGGCTCGGCGCCGACGTCCAGGGGGTTGCCAGGGGCCTCGGTCTCGATCGGCGGATCGGCAACAAGTTCCTCCACCCCGGTCCCGGCTTCGGCGGCTCCTGCTTCCCCAAGGACACCGCGGCGCTGCTCCGGATCGCGGAGGAGGCGGGCGTGCCGCAGCGGATCGTCGAGAGCGTGGTCGCGGTCAACGAAGGCCGCAAGCGCAGCATGGTCCGCCGGATCGTCCAGGCCTGCGGCGGCTCGGTCCGCGGCCAGACGGTCGCGATCCTGGGCGTCACCTTCAAGCCCAACACCGACGACATCCGCGACAGCCCGAGCCTGGTGATCGTGCCCGCACTCCAGGCCGAGGGCGCGGTGGTCCGCGCCTTCGACCCCGAAGGCATGCCGAGCGCCGCGCAGGCGCTGCCCGACGTGGTCTGGTGCGACGACGCCTACGCCGCGACCGAGGGCGCCGACGCGATGGTCGTGCTGACCGAATGGAACCAGTTCCGCGGCCTCGATCTGGAGCGGGTGCGCAGCCTGCTGCGGCGACCGATCGTGGTCGATCTGCGCAACATCTACGAGCCGGGCGACATGGTCGCCCAGGGCTTCAGCTACAGCAGCATCGGCCGGCCGGTTTTCCAGGCCGCGGCCGACGACAAGCAGAGGAAGAGCGCATGAGCGCGCCCGGCGCCGCCGCGGAGGGCCGGGCCGGGCACCGGTTCCATCCGACGGTACTGCGGGAGTACGACATCCGCGGCATCGTCGGCGAGACCCTGTTCGCCGCCGACGCCCGGGCGCTCGGCCGGGCCTACGCGACCCTGCTGCGCGCCGGGGGCGGCCGGCGCGCCTGCCTCGGCTTCGATGGCCGCCTGAGCTCGCCGGAGTTCGCCGAAGCGCTCGCCGAGGGCCTTTGCGCCGGCGGGGTCGACGTCCTCTGGATCGGCCGCGGCCCGACCCCGATGCTCTACTTCGCGGTCCATCAGCTCGGCGCCGACGGCGGCCTGCAGGTGACCGGCTCGCACAACCCGCCCGACCACAACGGCTTCAAGATGATGCTCGGCAAGGCCTCGCTGTTCGGCGCCCGCATCCAGGAGCTCGGCCGGATCGCGGCCAGCGGCGCGTATGCGACCGGGGCCGGCCGGCGGATCGAGAGCCCGGTGTTCGACGCCTACGTCGAGCGACTGCTGCGCGACTTCAAGAGCGGGCGCGAGCTCGCCGTGGTCTGGGACGCCGGCAACGGCGCCACCGGCGATGTGCTGACCGCGCTGGCTGCGCGCCTGCCCGGCCGCCACAGCCTGCTGTTCGCCGAGATCGACGGCCGCTTCCCGAACCACCACCCCGACCCGACCATCCCGGAGAACCTCGAGGATCTGATCCGCACGGTGCGCGCCGAAGGTGCCGAGCTCGGCATCGCCTTCGATGGCGACGGCGACCGGATCGGCGTCGTCGACGGGAAGGGCCGGATCATGTTCGGCGACCAGATGCTGCAGATCCTGGCCGCCGAGGTCCTGGCGCGCCGCCCGGGCAGCCCGATCCTGGCCGACGTCAAGGCGAGCCAGGCGCTGTTCGACGAGATCGCGCGCCTCGGCGGCAAGCCGGTCATGTACAAGACCGGCCACTCGCTGATGAAGGCCGCAATGGCCGAGATGGGAGCCCCGCTCGCGGGCGAGATGTCGGGCCACATCTTCTACGCCGACGGTTTCTACGGCCACGACGACGCCCTCTACGTCGCGATCCGCCTGCTCAGCATCCTGACCCAAAGCGCCAAAACGCTCACCGAATGGCGGGACGGCATGGCGCCCATGGTCAACACGCCCGAGCTCCGCTTCGACTGCCCGGACGAGGCGAAGTTCGAGGTCATCCAAAAGGTCAAAGCCAAGCTCGAGGCCGAAGGCGCCACCGTCAACGCGATCGACGGCGTCCGCGTCATGACCCCGGACGGCTGGTGGCTGCTGCGCGCCTCCAACACCCAGGCCGTCCTGGTCGCCCGCGCCGAAGCCGCCGACGAAGCCGCGCTTGCCCGCCTCAAACACCAGATCGCCACCAACCTCGAAGCCGCTGGCGTCACCCCACCCGCGTTCTAACGCCGGCGGTTTGCCGTCATTGCATTTTTGCAATAGACAGCCCATGTGGTGAGATGGGTCGTCGAGTTGCTGGACGGGCGGGTCGCAGAGGAAATCGAAGCCCTGCCAGCGGACATGAAGGCGCGCTTTCGCCGGATTGTCGAGCTGATCCAGGCCCACGGTCTGGAACGCATGCGCGAACCCCACGTCAAGCATCTCGAAGGGCCGATCTGGGAAATGCGCATGAGCGGTCGGGATGGAATTTCACGCGCGCTGTACGTGACCGCCAGTGGGCGACGCGCGGTGGTCGTCCGGGCGTTCGTCAAGCGCACGCAGAAGACGCCCCGCCGTGAGATCGAGTTGGCGCTGCGCCGGGCGGAGGAGGTGACATGAGCCGGATTCGGGTCGACGACCTGCACCAAAAGTGGCTTCAAGACCCCGAATACCGGGCCGAATACGAGGCCCTCGAAGAGGAATTCTCGCTGGCTTCGGCGTTGATCTCCGCCAGGGCTCGAGCCGGGCTCACTCAGGAGCAGGTTGCCACGCGCATGAACACGACCCAGGCGGTCGTCGCCCGGCTCGAGAGCGGCCGGGTGAAGCCTTCGACCCGAACCCTCGAGCGCTTCGCCCAGGCGACCGGCACCCGGCTGAAGATCAGCTTCGAGAGCGACCGGGCTAGCGCGTAAAAGGCTCGGTCGTCAGCCTGCCAGGCTTGCATCGACCCAGACGCCGCCGCGGGCGCTGGATTCGATCGCGGCGGTGATGAACTCTGACGCCGCTTGGCGCCGTCCTCGACCGTCGGCACCAGGGTGGCGCCGGCATCGGGAGCCCGGCTCTCGAGCTTGGCCGTGATCAGCTCGGCGCAGTCGCGAGTAGATGTTGGCGAAGCCCTCGAAATAGCCCTCGACGTGGCCGGGCGGGATGCGGGTCACGCGGCCCGCGCTCTTGCCCGTGCTCGGGTGGGCGCGGACGATCCGTTGCGGCGGCTGGCCGAGCGGGAATAGCTCGAGAAAATCCGGGAACTCCTGGTGCCAGGCGAGGCCGCCTTTGTCGCCATAGACGCGGATGCGCAGCGCATTGTCGTTGCCGGGCGCCACCTGCGAGGCCCAGAGCATGCCGCGCGCGCCGCCGGCGTAGCGGAGCAGGATGTTGCAGTTGTCGTCGACCCGCCGGCCGGCGACGAACGTCGAGAGATCGGCGAGCAGCGCTTCCGCTTCCAGGCCCGTGATGAACGCCGCGAGGTTGAAGGCGTGGCTGCCGATGTCGCCGATCGCCCCGCCGCCGGACTGTGCCGGATCGGTCCGCCAGGCGGCCTGCTTCTGGCCTGTGTCCTCGAGCCTGGTCGTGAGCCAGTCCTGCGGATATTCGGCCTGGACCACCCGGATCTTACCGATCTCCCCCGCCTGGACCCGCTCGCGCGCCTCGCGGACCATGGGAAACCCCGTGTAGTTGTGGGTCAGGCCGAACACCAGACCGGTACGCCGCACGGTCTGAACGAGATCCAGCGCGTCCGGGAGGTTGGTGGTCATCGGCTTGTCGCAGATGACGTGGATGCCGGCTTCGAGGAAGGCTTTGGCCGCCGGATGGTGGACCCGGTTCGGGGTCACGATCGCGACCGCGTCGATGCCATCTTCGCGCGCCGCCTCCTTCGCGGCCATCTCCGCGAACGAGCCATAGGCCCGGTCGGGCGCGATCCGAAGCTCCCCGGCGGACGCTCTGGCCTTGGCGGGGTCGGCGCTGAGCGCGCCCGCAACCAGCTCGAAGCGGTCGTCGAGCCGGGCCGCGATCCGGTGCACGCCGCCGATGAACGCGCCCTGGCCGCCGCCGACCATCCCAAGCCGCAACCGCCGCCCGACCTTTTCTCCACTTTTGCCTTCGATCGCCATCGCCCTGCTCCCTCAGCCGATACCGAGCATGCGCCGGTTGGCGGCGGCATCGACGCTGCCGGCGGCGAAGTCGTCGAACGCGGTCTCGGTCACCCGTATGATGTGATCGGCGATGAACGGCGCGCCCTCGCGAGCACCATCCTCGGGATGCTTCAGGCAGCACTCCCACTCGAGCACCGCCCAGCTGTCGTAATCGTAGGCGGCGAGCTTCGAGAAAATACCGACGAAGTCGACCTGGCCGTCGCCCAGCGAGCGGAACCGCCCGGCCCGGTTCAGCCAGGGCTGAAAACCGGAATAAACGCCCTGCCGCGGGCTCGGGTTGAACTCCGCGTCCTTGACGTGAAAAGCAGAAATCCGCTCGTGGTAGACGTCGATGAAGCCGAGGTAGTCGAGCTGCTGCAAGAGGAAGTGGCTGGGGTCGTAGTTGATCCCGCAGCGCGGATGATTGCCGACCCGCTCCAGGAACATCTCGAAGGTCGCGCCATCGAACAGATCCTCGCCCGGGTGCAGCTCGAAGCCGACGTCGACGCCCGCGTCATCGTAGGCGTCGAGGATCGGCCGCCAGCGCTTGGCCAGCTCGTCGAACGCGGCCTCGATCAGCCCGGCCGGGCGCGGCGGCCAGGGGTACAGATAAGGCCAGGCGAGCGCGCCCGGAAAGCTCACGTGCGAGCTCAGGCCGAGCCGTTTTGACGCCCTGGCGGCGAGCCGCATCTGGTTGACGGCCCATTCCTGACGAGCCTTGGGATTGCCGCGCACCGAGGGCGCCGCGAAAGCATCGAATCCCGCGTCATAGGCCGGGTGAACGGCGACCAGCTGGCCTTGCAGATGGGTCGAGAGCTCGGTCAGCTCGACGCCCGCATCCTTGAGCGTGCCCTTGACCTCGTCGCAGTAGGCATCGCTCTCGGCCGCCTTCTCGAGATCGAACAGGCGCCCGTCCCAGCTCGGGATCTGGACCCCGAGATAGCCGAGATCGGCGGCCCATCCGGCGATGCTGGCGAGCGTGTTGAACGGCGGCGCATCGCCCGCGAACTGGGCGAGAAAGATCGCCGGCCCCTTGATCGTTTTCATGCGCGCCTCCCCTGACCTGCGCCATCGCAGCGCCAGCTTAGGCGGTCTGACGGCCGGACGGAACGCCTGTTTGGGGCGCCCGGCGGGCTTGACAAGCCCGGGGCAGCGTCGGCGTTATCCCGGCGCTGGGCGAGCAGGAGGATTCGAGCCGTGAGCGAAGGTGTCCGCCGCTATTTTCCGGTCTCCTGGGACGAGCTCCACCGCGATGCCCGGGCGCTGTCCTGGCGGCTCGCCGAGCGCGGCCCGTTCACGGGCATCATCGCGGTCACCCGCGGCGGCCTGGTGCCCGCCCACATCGTCGCCCGCGAGCTCGACATCCGGGTGATCGACACGGTCTGCGTCTCGTCCTACGACACCGAGGTCCAGCGCCAGCCCGAGGTCCTGAAGGGCGCCAAGGGCAGCGGCAACGGAAGCGGCTGGCTGATCGTCGACGACCTCGTGGATACCGGCCAGACCGGGCGGATCGTGCGCGAGCTCCTGCCCGAGGCGCATTTCGCCACGGTCTACGCCAAGCCCGCCGGCCGGCCGATCGTCGACACCTTCGTCACCGAGGTCAGCCAGGACACCTGGATCCTGTTCCCCTGGGACACCGAGCCCAAGTTCGCCCAGCCGATCGTCACCCTCAAGGGCCAGTAGCCCGTCATCACCGGGAGGGCGACGGATGGCGGTGGAGCAGGTCCTCGGTTGCATCGGCCTCGGCGTGATGGGCGAGCCGATCTGCGGCCATCTGGTCAGGCGATCCGGCTGCCGGGTGATCGGCTTCGACCTGCGCCCCGAGCCGCTGGCGCGGCTGGAGGCCGAGGGCCTGGTGCCGGCGGGCGCGATCGAGGCGGTCGGCGAGGCGGCGGTGGTCTTCCTGTCGCTGCCGGGCGGCGCCGAGCTCGCCGCGGTCGCCGAGCGCCTGCTGCCGGCGATGCGCGCCGGCGCGATCCTGGTCGACCTCTCGACCGCGCCGGTCGACCTCACCCGCGAGCTCGCCGCGCGCTTCGCGGGCCGCGGGATCGGCTATGCCGACGCGCCGGTCGCGCGCACGCGCCTCGCCGCCGAGCAGGGCGAGCTCAGCGTCATGGTCGGCGCCGCACCCGCGACCTTCGCCGAGATTGAGCCCAAACTGCGCTGCTTCGCCAGCGACGTGCTGCACTGCGGCGAGGTCGGCACCGGGCAGGTCGCAAAGCTCATGAACAACATGGTGCTGTTCGAGATCGGCGCCGCGCTCGCCGAGGCGCTCGCGATCGGTGCCCGAAGCGGGATCGCGCCCGAGACCTTGCTCGAGGCGTTGAGCCGCGGCTCGGCCGACAGCTTCGCGCTGCGCAACCATGGCCGCAAGGCGATGCTGCCGGGCGTCTACCCCGAGCGCGCGTTCTCGACCCGCTATGCGCAAAAGGATCTGGACTACGCGCTGGCACTCGCCGACCAGGCGGGCATCACGGCCCAGGGCGCCCGGCTGGTGCGCGAGCGCTTCGCCCGGGCGATCGAAGCCGGCGACGGCGAGCGCTACTGGCCGGTGATCGCGCGTCACATCGCGACTTGACGGATCCGATCACCGGGCGATGCACTCGGCGACCGCCGCCCGGGCGCCGCGCTCGATCAGCGAGGCCAACGCCGCGCTCACCTCGCGAACGAACCGTGGGTCGCGCGGCAGATCGTCGTCGAACACCTCACGGATTGCGAGGAAGCCCGCGACCAGGCCCTCCGGATCGGTGCCCGCGCGCCCGCCGACCGCCAGCAACCGCCCGGCCAGCGGGTCGGCGACCTCGATCCTCCGCCCCCGCTCGTCGCGGCCGGCGGCGTAGCGCATCCAGCCGGCGACCGCGAGCGCCAGATGGCGGATCGGCCGGCCCGCGCGCAGCTGGTCCCGGATCGGCCCGAGCAGCCGCTGGGGCAGCTTCTGCGAGCCGTCCATGGCGATCTGCTGGGTCCGGTGACGGATCGCCGGATTGGCGAAGCGCTCGAGCAGAAGCCCCTGATAGCCGCCGAGATCGACCGGCACGCTGAGAGTCGGCGCCACCTCGAGCGCCATCATCCGACTGATGAAGGTCACGAACGCCGGCACGGCCATGACCTCGAACACGTGCTCGATGCCCGCCAGCCAGCCGAGATAGGCGAGCGCCGAATGGCTGCCGTTCAGGAGCCGGAGCTTCATCTCCTCATAAGGGCCGACATCGGCGACCAGCTCGGCCCCGACCTCCTCCCAGGCCGGCCGCGGCCCGGTGAACCGGTCCTCGATCACCCATTGCCGGAACGGCTCGGCCACGACCGGCGCCGCGTCGTGCAGACCGAGCCCTGCGGCCACGGCCAGGATGTCGTCGTCGGTCGTGGCGGGCACGATCCGGTCGACCATGGTGCCGGGGAAGGCGACCTCGGCCGCCAGCCAGCGGGCGAGCGCAGCGTCCTTGAGCTCGGCGAACGCCAGGGCGACGGCGCGAAGCGTCCGGCCATTGTGCGGCAAGTTGTCGCAGCAGAGCACGGTCGGCGGCGGCCCGCCCTGCCGGCGGCGCTGGTCCAGACCCGCGACCAGCGCGCCGATCGCGCTCCGCGGCCGCTCGGGCTGCTCGAGATCATGGCGGATATCGGGATGATCGGGGTCGAGCGCGCCGGTCGCCGGGTCGTGGCAATAGCCCTTCTCGGTCACCGTCAGCGACACGATCGCGACCCTCGGATCGGCGATCCGCTGGACCACCGCGGCCGGATCCTCAGGCCCGACCAGCAGCTCCTTCAGGCAGCCGACGATGCGCAGGCGCTCGCCCTCGGCAGCGCGCGTCACGACCGTATACAGGTGGTCCTGCGGCGCCAGGCGATCCCGCACCGCGCCGCTGCGCAGGCTGACGCCGCAGATGCCGAAGGGGCCGAGCCGCCGCTCCAGCACATCCTCGGTGTAGACCGCCTGATGGGCGCGATGGAACGCCCCCAGACCGAGATGGACGATCCCGACCGGCAGCCTCGCCCGATCGTAGCCCGGCCGCCTGACGGCGTCGGGCAGCCGAGCCATGGTCCTCGAGCTCAGACGCTTGATGACGACTTCACTCCGGCAGGCGCGGCCCCCCGGACGCGGCGCCGGTCGGCAGCTACAGCCAGCCGCGGGCCACCTCGGTCACCGCGAGCGCCTCGTAGCCGGTGACCAGGACCGTGATCAGCCCGACGGTCCAGCGCCACCCCGGACGCGCCGCCGCGAGCGCGCAGGCGGCCGGGACCACCGGCAGGAGCGGGAAATAGTAGCGCGGATAGATCCCCTTGAGCCAGCCCGTCTCGAGGTGCCGCTCGAAGGCGAACCCGAGGTGGATCGCCATGACCACCGCGAGCGCGCCCACGCCGCCGACGACGAACAGCGCCGCCGGATCGCGCTCCGGGCCGCGTATGCGGCCAAGCGCGATCCCGGTGCCCAGGACTGCCAGCAGCCCGCAGATCAGGGGCACGGCGAGCAGCAGGATCTGGAGCTCGGCGCGCGGCACCAAGGGCGGCCAGAACATCAGCAGGCTGAGGACGAAATGCAGGGCATAGCGCGCGAATCCGAAGCGCTGAGCCTGCCACTCCGGGATCTCGGCGAGCCGGCTCTGCAGGATCGCCGCCTGACCGGCCGTGTAGGGCGCCGGCGAGCCGTCGTGGATCCAGAACGCGAGGTAAGGCACGAGCGCGATCGAGCCGAGCGCCAGCGCGATCAGCAGGCGCCGCTCCAGGAGCATCCGCGAGCCCTGTTGCAGCCAGAGGGCGCCGAGCGTGGCGGCGACCAGCCCGCCGCAGAGCAGGGCGGCGGTGAGCTTGGCGAGGCTGGCCAGGACGAAGCCGCCGGTCCAGATCGCGAGCCGGCGGCCGGAGACGCCGTCGCGAAGCAGGCCATAGGCGCCAAGGCAACAAAGCGCGCCGCCGAACCAGGCCAGATTGTCGTTGGTCACCAGGCCGCCCAGAATTGCCAGGGTCGGCACGGTCGCCAGCATGATGCCGAACAGCGCCCGCGCCGACGTCGGCCAGGCGGCCTGCAGCCCGATGCGCAACGCCAGCGCCAGTCCGGCGGTCGACAGGCAGGCGTTGACCAGCCGGAGCAGGAGCACGCGCGGCGGCCTGCCCGGCCCGGGGAGCAGGCTGAGCGCCACGTAATAGAACGAGGGATGGTTCAAATAGTTGGGCTGCGTGCTCCAGGCCGACGGATCGTCAGCCTCGAGCAGGAACATCTCGTCGAACGCGGGCACGAGCTCGCGGCGCTCGCGCACGTGGGTGGCGTAGGAGACGTGGGCGAGCTCATCGAAGCCGGCAGGGAACGGCGCCAGCGCCGCGACCGCGACCGCGAGCCCGAAGTGGCCGAGCACGAGCAGGCGATAGAGCCATCGGATCGCGAGCCGATGGTCGATCGGACGATCGCAGGCTGATCTCGGGCAGACTTGGGACATCGGCGCGATGGCAGAATCCTGCGCCGTGCCGTCGCGGCCCGGCCGCGCGCATCCTCCGGCACCTTTGTGAAGCGACGATTAAGGCGCGGCTGGCGCGGCCGCGCTTGTCGAAGCGCGCTTCGACAAGCGCCGGTCGCGGGACCGCTCGGGTCGGTCCCGCGCTCGCCGGCCGCGGCGCGATCAGCTCGGGACGCGCTCCCCGGTCTGCTTGTCGAACAGGTGAATCGTGCCCGGGCGCGGGCTCAGGCCGATCTTGTCGCCCGGCCGGAACTTGTGCCGCTCCTTGAACACCACCGCGACGTCCTGCCCGGCCAGCTGGGTGAACACCAGGATCTCGGCGCCGGTCGGCTCGACCACCACGACCTCCGCCGGTAGCCCGGCGCCACCGTCGGTCAGGTCCAGGTGCTCCGGCCGGATGCCGTAGACCACCTGCTGGCCATCGCGGCCGCCGGCCTGCGCCGACAACGGCAGCTTGGTGCCATCCGGCGTGACCGCCGACGGCGCGCCGCCGTTGCGCTTGATCGTGGCCTCGACGAAGTTCATCGCCGGCGAGCCGATGAAGCCGGCGACGAACAGGTTGGCCGGGTGATCGTAGAGCTCGAGCGGCTCGCCGACCTGCTCGACCACGCCGTCGTGCATCACCACGATCCGGTCGGCCATGGTCATCGCCTCGATCTGGTCGTGGGTGACGTACACCGAGGTGGTCTTGAGGCGCTGGTGCAGCTCCTTGATCTCGGTCCGCATCTGCACCCGCAGCTTGGCATCGAGGTTGGAGAGCGGCTCGTCGAACAGGAACACCTGGGGATCGCGCACGATCGCCCGGCCCATCGCGACCCGCTGGCGCTGGCCGCCCGAGAGCTGGCGCGGATAGCGGCTCAGATACTCCTGCAGGCCGAGGATCTCGGCCGCCCGGTCGACCCGCTTCTTGATCTCGTCCTTGGGCGCCTTCGCCAGCTTCAGCGAGAACGCCATGTTGTCGTAGACCGTCATGTGCGGGTAGAGGGCGTAGTTCTGGAAGACCATCGCGATGTCGCGATCCTTGGGCGGCACGTTGTTGACCACCCGGTTGCCGATCGAGATCTCGCCGGCGCTGATCTCCTCGAGGCCAGCGATCATGCGCAGCAAGGTCGACTTGCCGCACCCCGACGGCCCGACCAGGACGACGAACTCGCCGTCGCTGATCTCGATCTCGACCTCATACAGCACCTGGGTCGAGCCGAAGAACTTGTCGACCTTGCCGATATCAACCGATGCCATCGCCCACAGCTCCCGCCTTGCGTGCCTTCAGGCCTCTAACCTTTGCTTGCCCCGGATCATGGCGCGTCTTGGCTCGTTCAGCAAGCCGGGCGTTCACCCCGCCAGCGCCTCGAGCTCGGCGCGCCCGAGACCCTGCCGCTCGGCGGCCGCCAGGATGTGCTCCCAGGTGGTCGGATCGATCGGCACGCCGTTCGCCAGCCGCTCGGCCCGGGCGCGGCGCTCGGGCTCGCCCGGCAGCAGGACCTCGCCGTCCGGGTCGCGCGGCCGCGAGCTCTTGACGAACTCCAGATAGTGCCGGATCTCGGCGGCGAGACCGGCGCCGACGTAGGCCTCGGGCGCGATCACGATCGAGAGCATGTTGCTGCTGAAGCGCGGCTCGCCCTCGGGCAGCCGCGAGCAGCCGCCGCCAGTGAAGGCGCCGGCCAGAAGATCGACCATCAGCCAGAGCGCGCCGCCCTTGTGGCCGGTCACGGCGCCGCCGAACGGCACCAGATTGCCCGGCGGATCGGCATAGAGCGCATTCGGATCGGTGGTCGGCCGGCCGGCCGCGTCGAGCAGACAGTCGGGCGGGACCGCAACGCCCTTGTTGCGCGCGACCCGGACCTTGCCCTCGGCGATCGCCGAGGTCGCGAAATCGAGCACCACCGGGTCGCCGCCCGCGACCGGGATGCCCATCGCGATCGGGTTGGTGGTGCCGCGGCCGTCACGGCCACCATGGGGCACGACGCGCAGCGGAATGCCGGTCGCATTGACGAAATGGATCGAGGCCATGCCGGCGGCGGCCGCCATCTCGGCCCAGTCGCCGAGGCGGCCGAGGTGCGCCGATTGTCGCAGGGCCGAGAGCGCGATGCCGTGCGTCTTCGCCTTGTCGATCGCCGCCTGGACCGACTGCGCGCCGACGATCTGGCCGTAACCGCCCCGGCCGTCCAGGACGGTGACGGCATCGGTCTCCGAGACCACGCCCGCGGTCTGGTTGGGCAGGATCTGGCCGGCCCGGACCTGGTCGACGTACTGCGGCACCCGGATCACGCCGTGCGAGTCGTGGCCGGCCAGATTGGCGCCGACCAGGCGCGCGGCGACCGCCTCGGCCTCCGCCGCCGCCGACCCCGACGCCTCGAGAATGGTCGCCGCCAGGCGGCGCAACCGGTCCGCCGCGATCTGCATCTGCACTCGCCTCCTTTTCCGCTGCCCGAGCCCGGTCGGGCTTGTCCGCGCCCACCGGTCAGGCTATTCTGCACCAGGTTCGTCTCTGTGAGACTACTAAGACAGCGACGTGCTGGCGAGAAGGCCCCGTGGACAACTTCTGCGCCGGCGGTTGGCTGGACAACCGCGCTCATGAGGGAGAGATAGATGGCACTCTGGACACCGAACCGGCGCAAGTTCCTCAAGACCACGGCGCTCGCGACCGGCGCGACGCTCGCCGCCCCCTACATCAAGACCGCGCACTCCGCCGGCACGCTGGCGCTCGGCATGTGGGACCACTGGGTCCCCGGCGCCAACGACGTGCTCGACAAGATGTGCCACGACTGGGCGCAGAAGAACAACGTCGCGATCACCATCGACTTCATCACCTCGATCGGCTTCAAGAACCAGGTGACCGCGGCCGCCGAGGCGCGCGCCAAGACCGGCCACGACATCTTCGCCCTGCCGACCTGGGACGTCACGATCCACAAGGAGTCGCTGGAGCCGGTCGACGACCTGATGGCCGAGCTGACCAAGCAGTATGGCCCCTACAACGACAGCGCGGCCTATCTGTGCAAGCACGACGGCACCTGGAGGGCGGTGGTCGCGCCGACCGGCTCGCACACCTATCCGATGGTCTCGCGCCTCGACTACTTCAAGGCGGCGGGCGTCGACCTCATGGATCTGTTCCCGGCCGGTCCGCGCGATCAGGCCAAGGTCGATGCCGAATGGACCTACGACAAGTTCCTGGTGGCGGCGCAGAAGCTGCACGAGGCCGGCCACGACTTCGGCAACCCGATCGGGCCGACCAGCGACAGCCAGGACTGGCTCGGGCCCCTGTTCCTGTCGTTCGGCGGCCAGATGGTCAGCGCGGACGGCGAGATCACGGTCGATTCCGACGGCACCCGCGCCGCCCTCGACTACATGAAGAAGCTGACCCAGTACATGCCGCCCGACGTCTACGCCTGGGACGATGCCGGCAACAATCGCTGGATCATCTCCGGCACCGGCTCGTGCATCCAGAACCCGCCTTCGGCCTGGGCGGTGGCGGTGCGCGACCAGCCCGCGGTCGGCGCGCAGATCTGGCACCACGACACGCCGGCCGGGCCCCAGGGCCGCTACCGCGGCAGCCTGCCCTACATGTGGGGCATCTGGAACTTCTCGCAGAACATCCCGGCGGCCAAGGAGCTGCTGCTGTACCTGTCGCAGAAGGAACAGGTCGCGGAGCTGGTCAAGGCCTCGCACGGCTACGACCTGCCGCTCCAGCCGGCGTTCTTCGACAACCCGGTCTGGGAGACCGAGGAGCCGCCGGCGGGCACGCTCTACAACTATCCGGGACGGGGCAACGAGCACGTGATCGTCTCGGGCTATCCGGCGCCGCCCGCGATCGCCGCCCAGATCTACAACGAGGCGCTGGTGCCCTACATGGTCGCGCGGGTCACCCAGACCGGCGAGTCGTTCGACGACGCGATCGCCTGGGCGAGCGACGAGCTGGAGGGCTATCTCAGGGGCTGACGGGACCCGCCTGGACCGGCCCGGCGGGATACCGCCGGCCGGTCCGTGGCGGTCGGCTTGCACGGCGATCGGGATGAGCGGGGCTGCGACCCTGGTCCCGATCGGGAGCATCGGCGGGCGGTCGGGAGGCAGAGCGATGGCTCGAAGCACGGTAGCGATAGACGGACGGCAGGCCGGGCGCGCGGCGCCGAGCTTCGGCAGCTACATGCGGGGCTTCTGGCATCAGCGTTCGACCCTCGCCTTGCTGATGTGCATGCCGCTGATTTTGATCATCGGCGGCCTGGTGGTCTATCCGTTCTTCTACTCGATCAATCTCTCGCTGCTGAACAAGGCCGAGACTCACTACATCGGGCTCGACAACTTCATCTTCCTGTTCGGGCGCAGCACCTTCTGGATGGTGGTCCGGCAGTCGATCCTGTTCACCTTCACCGCGGTGTTCTTCAAGGCGCTGATCGGCTTCATCTGCGCCCACCTGATCCACAACGTGCACGAGCGCGGTCAGCGGATCTGGCGCGGCCTGTCGCTGGTCCCCTGGGTGATCCCGCCGGCGCTCTCGACGCTCGGCTGGTGGTGGCTGTTCGACCCGACCTACAGCGCCATCAACTGGATCCTGGAGGGGCTCGGCGGCCCGCACATCCCCTGGCTCAGCGAGACCTTCTGGGCGCGGACCGCGGTCATCCTGGTCAACATCTGGTATGGCTCCCCGTTCTTCCTGATCATGTATCTCGCGGCGCTCAAGTCGATCCCGGAGGAGCTCTACGACGCCGCCAAGGTCGACGGCGCGTCCGCCTGGCAGCGGCTGGTCTTCGTCACCCTGCCGATGCTGCGCAACATCGTCGCGATCACCATGCTGTTCTCGACCATCGTGACCTTCGCCAACTTCGACATCGTGCGCGTGCTGACCGGCGGCGGGCCGCGCAACACGACCCACATGTTCGGCACCTACGCCTTCCATCTCGGCATCCAGAGCGGCGACGTCCCGCTCGGCGCCTCGGTCGCGCTCTTCATGTTCCCGATCCTGGCCGTGTTCGCCTTCTTCATCCTGCGCGATGTGCGCCAACGGGCGAGTCGAGTGTAATGGCCACCCAAGTCGCTACCAGCGCGTCTGCCGCCTTCACCCGCGGCAAATCCCGCGGCGACCGCCGCTGGGCGCTCTACGCCTCGTACTTCTTCCTGATGCTCTTCATCATCTTCTTCCTGTTCCCGCCCTACTACATGCTGATCACCTCGCTCAAGACCGACCAGGAGATCTCGAGCCTGGCCGGCAATCCCTGGGTCATCAATGGTAAGGTGACCTTGGATCACTATACCAATCTGCTGTTCAACACCTCCTTCCCGGTCTATTTCAAGAACACGGTGATCGTCACCGTCTGCACGGTCGCGATCTCGATGGTGGTCAGCATCCTCGCCGCCTACTCGCTCGCCCGCATGCGCTTCTTCGGCTCGACTGTGCTCGCGACCGGCGTGTTTCTGAGCTACCTGGTGCCCGAGACCCTGCTGTTCATCCCCTTGTTCCAGATCGTCGGCGGGCTCCACCTGCTCAACTCCTACTGGGGCCTGGTGCTGGTCTATCCGATCATCGCGGTGCCGTTTTGCACCTGGATCCTGATCGGCTATTTCAGCTCGATCCCGCGCGAGCTCGACGAGGCGGCGTTGATCGACGGCTGCAACCACTTTCAGATGCTGATCAAGATCTTCATCCCCGTGGCCCTGCCGGGGATCATCGCCGCGACCATCTTCGCCTTCACGGTCTCCTGGGCGGAGTTCCTCTACCCGCTCGCCTTCGTCTACAGCGAGGACCAGCTGGTGCTGACCGCCGGCACGGTGACCACCCTGATCCGGGGCGACGTCTACCACTGGGGCGGGCTGATGGCCGGCGCCCTGCTGGCGGCGGCGCCGCCGGTGGTCATCTACGCCTTCCTGATGGACTACTACATCGCCGGCCTGACCTCGGGCGCGACCAAGGGCTGAGCGGCACCCGCCGCGGGACGCGACGCGCATGGACAGGCGCCGCATCGGTGCGCTCGAGGTCTCGGTGGTCGGCCTCGGCTGCAACAACTTCGGCGGCCGCCTCGATGCCGCCGCCACGGCGCGCGTGGTGGACGCGGCGCTCGATGCCGGCATCAACTTCCTCGACACCGCCGACATCTACGGCGGCACGCTCTCCGAAGACTACCTCGGCCAGGCCCTGCAAGGCCGCCGCGAGAAAGTGGTGCTCGCGACCAAGTTCGGCATGAAGGTCGACGAGCAGCGCCAGGGGGCGAAGCCCGCCTACGTGCGCGCTGCCCTCGACGACAGCCTGAAGCGCCTCAAGACCGATCACATCGACCTCTACCAGCTCCACCAGCCCGACCAGAGCGTACCGATCGCCGATACGCTCGGCGCGCTTGATGACGCGGTCCGCGCCGGCAAGGTCCGTGAAATCGGCTGCTCCAACTTCACCGCGGCGCAGCTGCGCGAGGCCGAGGCGGCGGTGCCGGCCGGCGCCGCCCGCTTCGTCAGCGTCCAGAACGAGTACAGCCTCCTGAAACGCGAGCCGGAGGCCGAGGTGCTGCCCGAATGCCAGCGCCAGGGCCTCGCCTTCCTGCCCTACTACCCGCTCGCCAACGGCCTCCTGAGCGGCAAGTACCGGCGCGGGCGGGCAGCGCCCGTGGGCGCCAGGATTCAGCCGGGCGGCCGCTACGACGACCTGCTCTCGGACCGGAGCCTCGACGCGGTCGAGGCGCTCATCGCCTTCGCCGAGGCCCACCGCCACACCCTCCTCGAGCTCGCCATCTCCTGGCTCCTCTCCCGCCCGCAGGTCGCCTCGGTGATCGCCGGCGCGACCTCGCCCGAGCAGGTGGCGACCAACGCCAAGGCCGCGAACTGGCATCTCACCCCAGCCGACCTCGCCGAGATCGACGCCATCGTCCCGCGCTGAGTTTGTGGTAACATCGGCCGTCGCACACCCCTGCGAGGCTGCCGGGATGGCCAAGACGCTCGTTCGCCCGAGCCTGTACGACGAGGACTTTCTCGCCTGGACCGAGCAGCAGGCGGCGCTGGTGCGCGCCGGCCGCCTGGATCAGCTCGACCTCGACAACCTCGCCGAGGAGCTCGATGGCATGAGCCGCAGCGAATGGGGCGAGCTCGAGAACCGGCTCGAGATTCTGCTCATGCACATGCTGAAGTGGGATTACCAGCCGGCGCGCCGATCGCGCAGCTGGAAGGACACGATCCGGGAGCAGCGCAACGCCATTCGCCGCCTGATGCGGCGCAGCCCGAGTCTGAAGCGTGATCTCGAGGGCACGGTCGCCGACGTCTACCCGGACGCTCTGGGCCGGGCCATCGACCAGACCGGACTGAGCCCGGCAGCATTTCCGGGTCAGCTACCCTACAGCGTCGCGCAGGTTCTCGAGCCAGAAGTCGAACCATCTGAGTCGCAGCCGCCAGCAGGGCGCCGCCGGCGCTGACCGGCGCTGACGCTCAGGGCCGGCGCTGGCGGAAGCGGTCGTTGGCGAGGCGTACCTCCTGGCCGAGCAGGCCCTGCGGCCGCCAGACCAGGATCGCGGCGAGCAGGCCGAAGGTCGCCACGTCCTTATAGGCGAGGCTCAGATAACCCGCCCAGAAGGTCTCGAGCGCGCCGATCAAAAGGCCACCCAGCATCGCGCCCGGCACCGAGCCGATGCCGCCCAGGATCGCCGCGGTCAGCGCCTTGAAACCCAGAAGAAAACCGTCGTAGAAGCGCACCCCGCCGTAGCGCAACAGCACCACGAAGCCCGCGATCGCAGCGTAGGCGGCGCCGAGCGAGAAGGTCAGCGCCGTCACCCGCTCGACGTTGATGCCGCAAAAGGCCGCCATATCGACGTCGTCGGCGCAGGCCCGCGCCTGGCGCCCGAACGGGCTCCGGGTCATCAGCAGCCAGAGACCGCCGTAAAGGATGCTCGTGAACCCCAGGATGAGCAGCTGCGAGGTGCTGATCGTGACCGTGAAGCCGGCACCCTCGGCGAGCCGATGCGCCTCGGAGAAGACCGGCTGGATCCAGCGGTCGGCGGCGCCCTGGGTCAGCCGCAGGTACTCCTGGAGAAAGATCGCAAGCCCGATGGTCGCGATCAGCGGCGCCTGGGAGGGCGTCGCGCGCAGCGGCCGGAACACCAGACGCTCGGTCGCGAGGCCATGGACCCCGCCGACCACCACCACCACCAGCAGGACCAGGAGCAGGGCCAGCGGCACCGTGCCGGCGCCGAGCAGGGCGAGCACCGCGACGCCGATGAAGGTGGCGTAGGCGCCGACCATCGCGATCTCGCCGAACGCCAGATTGATCTTGCCGACGATGCCGTAAACCAGGGAATAGCCGATCGCGAGCAGGCCGTAGAGGCAGCCGACGGTGAGCGCGCTGACCCCGAGCTGGAGCGCATACAGCAGGTCGCGCCAGGGGCCCGCCGGAGCGGGGTGCCAGCGGCCGCGGCCGCGGCCTCGTACCGGCCGAGCCAATACTGCCGGAGCAGGAACACCTGGACGTCCGAGAGCGCGCCCGCCTGCTCGGTGACGACGCCGGTCAGCTTCAGGCGATCGCGCTCGAGACCGCCGCCGCCGAAGCGACAGGCGAGCCAGCGCGGGGTCGCCTGGCCATCGGGCTCGACCAGCCGGTAGCGCACGATCACGCCGTGGTCGGCGCTCGGGTCGGGCTCGCTGCCCACGACCTCGATCGGCGCATCGATGCCCTCGATCCCGGGGATCACCCGCGCGCAGAGCCGTGCCTGCTCGACGTCGAGCCCGGCGCAGCCGGTCAGCGCCAGGAGCAGAGCCAGGCCCGCGACGGCGTGCCACGGCGGGCGCCTGGTCGCCCCCATGCCGGCAGCGCCGGGGCGGGACGGGCGGCTTAGGCCGCCTCGGCCTCCGGCGGCGGCGTCGGCCGGGGCAGCTCGTCGGCGGTCAGCGTCTCCTTCTCGAGCAGCTTGCGCGCCAGCGCCTCGAGCTCGGTCCGCCGCTTCCTCAGGATCTCCTGCGCCTGCTGGTAAACCCGCTCGATCCGCTCGCGCACCGCGACGTCGATCTCGCGCGCGGTATCCTCGCTGAACCGCCGGCCGCCGCCTTCGCTCGGCACGCCGAGGAAGTTGCCGCGTTCGGTCTCGTAGGCGGCCTGGCCCAGCGTCGGCTCCATGCCGTAGCGGGTGACCATGCTGCGGGCGATGTCGGTGACCCGGATCAGGTCGTCGGCGGCGCCGGTCGAGATCTCGCCGAACACCAGCTCCTCCGCGGCCCGGCCGCCGAGCAGCACCGCCATCTTGTGCTCGAGCTCCTCGAGGGTCATCAGGAAGCGGTCCTCGATCGGCCGCTGCAGCGTGTAGCCGAGCGCGCCGACCCCGCGCGGGATGATCGAGACCTTGTGGACCGGGTCGACGCCCGGCAGGGTGAGTGCCACCAGGGCATGGCCGAGCTCGTGGTAGGCGACCACCCGGCGCTCCTTGGGGTTGAGCAGCCGGTTCTTCTTCTCGAGCCCGGCGACGATGCGCTCGAACGCCGCGGTGAAGTCGACGAGGGTCACCGCGCTCGCCCGCCGCCTGGTCGCGAGCAGCGCCGCCTCGTTGACCAGATTGGCAAGATCGGCACCGGTGAAGCCCGGTGTCAGCGCCGCCACCTGCTCCAGGCTGACGTTCACATCCAGCTTGATCTTGCGGCTGTGCACCTCGAGGATCTGAATCCTGCCCTTCTTGTCCGGCCGGTCGACCAGGATCTGGCGATCGAAGCGGCCCGGCCGCAGCAGCGCGGGGTCGAGGATCTCGGGCCGGTTGGTGGCCGCGAGCAGGATGATGCCCTGGCTCGGATCGAAGCCGTCCATCTCGACCAGGAGCTGGTTGAGCGTCTGCTCCTTCTCGTCGTGACCGCCGGCCATCGGCCCGATGCCGCGCGCCCGGCCCATGGCGTCGAGCTCGTCGATGAAGATGATGCAGGGCGCCATCTTGCGCGCCTGCTCGAACAGATCGCGCACCCGCGCGGCGCCGACGCCGACGAACATCTCGACGAACTCGGAGCCGCTGATCGACAGGAAGGTGACCCCCGCCTCGCCGGCCACGGCACGCGCGAGCAGGGTCTTGCCGGTGCCGGGCGGGCCGATCAGGAGCACGCCACGCGGCAGACGGGCGCCGAGCACGCTGTAGCTCTTCGGGTCCTTCAGGAAATCGATGATCTCCTGGACCTCGGCCTTGGCCTCGTCGACGCCGGCGACGTCGGCGAGCGTGGTCTTGGTGTCCTTCTCGACGTAGATCTTGGCGCGGCTCTTGCCGATCGACATCAGGCCGCCGGCGCCCATGCCGCCCATCGACATGCGCTTGAGCAGGAACATCCAGATGCCGAAGAAGATCAGCGCCGGCAGCACCCAGGACAAGAGCGTGGTGAAGAAGTTCTGGTCGCTGCCGCCCTTGAACTTGACCCCGTATTTCTCGAGCTCGGCGGCGAACGCCGGATCGACCCGGGCGGTGACGAACTGGCTGGGCTCGCTGGGGCCGGCATCTTTGAGAGTGCCGAGGATCCGGCTCTCGGTGATCACCAGGTCGCCGACCTTGCCGTTCTTCAGGTCGGACTGGAACTCGCTGTACGGCAGGTATTCGGTCTGGCGCAATTCCTGGATGACCGCCTGCACGATCAGCATCGCCAGGACCGCGATCATCACATACCAGGCGTTGAAGTGGCTCTTCTTGTCCATACCCCGGTCCCTGCGCACCCCGCCTGCCACAGGTGTGTGCCCGGGCGGCCCACGTCAACCCATGGCGGACGCAAGGCGCGGCCGTCTCGAGGCGCCGAGGGGCGCGCCGGCTCGAGGAGGCTGACCGATGGCTGCGCCCACGTTGGCACGGAGCAGGGGGGGCGCGGCGGTCAGGAATTGAACGCTGGCGGCTCGCGCCTGGCATCGCGCTCGACGGCAGGCAGGTTCGACCCCGCGGAGGCCAGCCCGTGTCCAGGCTGCATTCCACCTTCTTGCCGTCGAGCGCGATCCGCCAATGCGTGACGCGCAGCACGCGCGCCGCGACGCTGCCGAGTTCGCGCGAGATCCTGCCCGCCTCGACGAAGAGGTCGGTGAGACCATGGATCATGGGCCAGACCGGCGTATCTTTTTCCACGTCAGGGATGTTGCTCAGCTTCCCATCAGCACGAAGGAGGAAGGAAATGCCTACGGTCACCACCAACGACGGCGTCGAGATTTTCTACAAGGACTGGGGCACCGGTCAGCCGCTCGTGTTCAGCCATGGCTGGCCGCTCTCGGCGGACGAATGGGACGCCCAGATGCTCTTCTTCCTTGGCCAAGGCTTTCGTGTGATTGCCCATGACCGGCGCGGCCATGGCCGCTCCAGCCAGCCCGGCAGCGGCCATGACATGGATCACTATGCCGACGACCTCGCGGCGGTGACCGCGCACCTGGATCTGAAGAATGCGGTGCACGTCGGCCACTCCACCGGCGGCGGCGAAGTCGTGCACTACCTGGCGCGCCACGGCCAGAGCCGGGTCGCCAAAGCGGCGATCATCTCCGCCGTGCCGCCGCTGATGGTGAAGACGGCGGCCAATCCGGGCGGGCTGCCCAAGGAGGTCTTCGACGGGTTGCAGGCGCAGCTCGCCGCCAGCCGTACCCAATTCTATTACGACCTGCCGGCCGGACCGTTCTATGGCTACAACCGGCCCGGCGCGAAACCCTCACAGGCGGTGATCTGGAACTGGTGGCGCCAAGGCATGATGGGCGGCGCCAAGGCGCACTATGACGGCATCGTCGCCTTCTCTCAGACCGACTTCACCGACGACCTGAAGAAGATCACGGTGCCGGTCCTGGTGATGCACAGCGAGGACGACCAGATCGTGCCTTATGCCGCTGCTGGCCCCCTGTCGGCAAAGCTGCTGAAGAACGGCACCCTGAAGACCTACCAAGGCTTTCCGCACGGCATGCCGACGACTGAGGCCGCTACCATCAACGCCGACCTGTTGGCCTTCATCAAAGGCTAGAGATTGCGAGGTGCCCGGACTTCAGTTCCGGCACCAAGGCTGTGTTTCTGATGGTGATGCTGGCCGCAGGTTGCTTCACTCTCGATGAGATCGAATTGATCGGTGCATTCACAGGCTGCGTCAAGACCGAGCATGCGGCCTTAGGGCGCCCAACCTGGTGGTCGAGATCCAACGGAAGATACCTGAAGCACTCGGGCTTCGTGGATGCTGGCGAGATTTCGGCTTTTAGCCAATTGCGGCCATCCGGGCGGCTCATACATGTGTCCTAGCCGCAGCCCTCAGGCCTGCGCCCGCCGGGAGATCGAGGGTGATGGAGTTTGGTGCCCTGTGGGCGCGTGGGACAGGTTGAACTTGCCGGAAAGTGCTATGAGCGTACGACCCATGTCGAACCGTCTTGAACACGCCCAGAGGCAAGTCTGCATGCATGGGCAGCCGGTTTGCATCAATGCTCATGAGATGATCCGCAAATATCTCTGCAGCGCCTGCGGAGCAGTGATGATGTGCACCTGCGACGAGGCATTCGGGCGACGATTTCTACCTCACCAACTCGCGGAGGGGACCGAGCTCAAGACGCGGCAACGCATCCCGGTGACACTCGGCTTCCAATCAAAGGTCTGCGCCGAGTGTCGGGGCCTGCCGGCTGAGCCTGCGCCAACCGCTGAGATCCACGGCCGCACGTCGAAGATCAAGCGGTTTTATTGGCGGGAGCTCTTCTTTGAGAAGACCCGTCGGAGTGCACATTGGGACGATGCGCACCCAGAGGCTACTGACGTCGAGCGCCGCGCAGCCCATGTGGCCATTGAGGGGCAGGTCCTGGCGGAGATCAAGGCGCTGCATGTCAGGGCCCCTAAGTACATGATCACTGAACCATCCCAGGCACACGTGCTAAAACGCTACGGCGTGGAAGTGCTGCCGATCACGGCCGAGTATGTCGAGATGCCCCAGAAGGGCGCGGTGATCCGCGACGGCAACGAGGCTATCTCGCCGGAGGCCTTCGTTACCGCCCAATTCGAGGCCGAGGGGTGGTCGGTCATGCCGCTGGAGAGCGTTCCCTTCCACGTGCTGTTCGGTGTGATGATGTGGCTGTTGATCCAGGACAGCGCGGACCCGCGAGTTCGAATCTCCGGGTTTGGCGATCGCTTGGTCTATGAAGCCGGCGGTGAGCCGCCAATGATCTGGACCCTGCTGCCGGAGGATTTCGGGAGCGAGGGTTATGGCACACGCCGCAAGCGCGCCATCGGGCGGCACTTGAGGATGCTTGCAGGTGACCGGTCGAACCTGCTGTCGCTGTTCGACTATTGGCGCAGCTACAGCGCGGAGCTGCGCCAATACCTTTGGGCGCACCGGGAGCCCGACGTGGACCGCGCCCGTCGTCTGATCGAGATCCTGTCACCGGCCCAGATCCTTGCAATCCTACGCTACCTCGTGGAGGACTACTGGAGCCACTACATCGGTTGGCCGGATCTTCTGCTCCATCGTAACAAGGAGATCCTGTTCCTGGAGGTGAAATCCTCCTGCGACCGCCTGAGTCAGGCGCAAAAAGCCTGGATCGCCGGCAATCACGGGCGGCTGCACCTACCGTTCAAGCTGGTCAAGCTGCACCGGGCAACCCCGAAAACGCCCTCTACCGCCCTGAGCGCATCTTGAGAAAGCACGCGACTTGCTTTACGCGCGGCAGTACTGGCTTCTGGGAGGGTACCAATCCCGTCACCTCGCCCGAAAGCGGACCTACCGAACGGCCGCGAAGGGTCACGACCGGCCGCTCCGTGTGTTCGACACCACGGGATGAGGGCCGGGGTACCATCCACCGGATTTCGGCCACTAGACCGTCAGGCGCTCCTGCAGATGCGCCGCGAGCCGGAGCGCCAGCGCGACGAGGGTGAGCGTCGGGTTGGCGCTGCCGGAGGTGGGAAACACCGAGCTGCCGGCGACGTAGAGATTGGCGATGCCGTGGACCCGCGAGCTCGCGTCGACCACGCCCCGCGCGGGATCCTCGCTCATGCGCGTGGTGCCCATGTGGTGGTAGCCGCCGTCCAGGGTCGGCGACCAGCTGTTGTCGCCCGCGGTCAGCCAGTCGGCGATCTGCAGGCGGCCGAGGCCGGTGCGGCCGAGCTCTTCGGCGACCGCCTGGTGGCCGGCGAGCAGCGAGCGCTTGTCCTGCTCGGTGAGCTGCCAGTCGAGCGCGATCCGGGGCATGCCGAGCGCGTCCAGCTGGTCGTCGAGCCGGACCCGGCTGTCCGGGTTGGGCGCCTGCTCGGCGGTGCACCACATCCGGAAGGCCGCGTTGCCCGGCTGATAGTCGCGCAGGCCGAGCCGGCCCGCGACCCCGGCCGCGGTGTCGTCGATGTCGGTCAGCGCCTGCCAGAGGTCGGCCGCGAGATGCTCCGGCCATTCGCCGTGCCCGGCCGCGCTCCAGATCCGCCGGAGCGCCGCGAACCCGGAATTGCCGATGTTGTCGACCGTGAACAGGCCATCGAAATTCAAGACCTGCACGGCCCGCTGCCGCTTCGGGCTCTGATTGAGGCAGCCGACCACCGGGGTCCCCTGCTCGTGACCGCCGCCCAGGCCGTAGCTGTAAAAGCTCAGCAGCGCCGGATCGACCACCAGCGCGCGCGCCGCGTTGACCTGCGGGTGCTCCATGAAGCAGCGCCCGACCATGTCCTTCTGGTTGCCGAGGCCGACCTTGACCTGCCGGTTGGCGGCCAGCAGCAGGCGCGGGTTCTCGAGCCCGCCGCAGGCGAGCACATAGGCGCGCGCGCGCAGCGTCAGCCGTTTGCCATCGAGCGTCCGGGCGTGGAGGCTGAGCACCTCGGCCCCGGCCTCGTTGGTCTCGATGTCGACCAGGTTGGCGTGCAGGACGACCTCGAGGTTGGCCGCCGCCTCGAGCTCGCCCCGGTAGACCTCGCCGAACCGGGTCGGCGGACTGTACTGCCACATCCGGTTCACGACCTTGGCCGGATCGAACGGCAGCACCGCCTGGCCGGGGTCGAGCCAGTCCTCCGGCATATAGTCGTAGGCGCCGAGCTGGCAGATCTGCTGGGCCTGGCGATAGTAGGGCTCGAGCTCGGCCCTGGTCAGCGGCCAGCCCGACAGCGGCACCCACGGCCTGGGCTCGAAGTCGAGCTCGTCCAGCGGCCGGCAGCGCCCCGCCCAGTGATTGGTGGCGCCGCCGAGGAAGCGCAGCCGGCAGACGTCCAGATCGACATAGGGCAGGCCGACATTGGCGCCCTGGTAGAGGTCCTGGACCCGCTCCTCGAACTCCAGCCCGCCGCTCTCCAGCACGCCGACCTTGAGCCGGCCGCCGGCGAAGGCGCGCGCGAGCGTGATCCCGGCCGCCCCGGCGCCGACGATCCCGAGATCACACTCGATCCGGGTGCCGTCCTCGAGTGCGCGCGCATCCAGCAGCATTTCGATGGGTCTCCTCGCTTGCGCCCGGCCCGCTTAGCACATGGCGTGAGACAGCGACAGGTGAAGGGCGAGCGCGGGCCGGAAGGCCCGGCTAGGCGGCCGCGGTGACCCGCTCCTCCAGGTGATCGGCGAGGCGCAGGGCGAGGGCGACGATGGTCAAGGTCGGATTGGCGCTGCCGGCGGTCGGGAAGACCGAGGAGCCGGCGACGAACAGGTTGGCCATGCCGTGGACCCGGCAGTCGCGATCGACGACGCCGGTGCTCGGATCGTCGCTCATCCGCGTCGTGCCCATGTGGTGATTGCCGCCGATCATCTCGGGCGACCAGCTGGTGAGATCGGCGGTCAGCCACTCCTCGATCCGCAGCCGGCCGAGCCCTTGGCGACCGAACTCCTCGGCGAGCGTGCGATGGACCTCCTGCAGGCTGCGCTTGTCCAGCTCGCTGAGCCGCCAGTCGAGCCGGATCTCGGGCAGACCGAGCGCATCGGTCGCATCGCCGAGGGCGACGCGGCTGTCCGGATTGGGCGCCTGCTCGGCCGTGCTCCACATCACGAAGCTGGCCCGGTCGGGACGGTATTCG
The DNA here is from genome assembly GCA_963730195.1 of uncultured Alphaproteobacteria bacterium. GTDB lineage: Bacteria > Pseudomonadota > Alphaproteobacteria > Geminicoccales > Geminicoccaceae > DATAOG01. The sequence goes on along the minus strand of CAVSRN010000047.1, from coordinate 1,451 downwards.
CGCAAACCGAAGCGGCCGAGCAGGCCGGCGAAGGTGTCGTCGAAGTCCGCCAGCGCCAGGCCGAGATCGGCCAGCAGATCGTCCGGCATCTCGGCCTGCCGGACCGCAGTCCAGATGTGTCGCAAGGCGGCGTAGCCCGACCTGCCGACGCTGTCGTCGACGAAGCTGCAGTCGCAGTTCAAGAGACCGTCAGCGGTCTGCAGATCCCGCTCGAGGCCGAGGTAGCCCAGGACCTCGGTGCCGCCGAGGCGGGGCCGGCGGTGGTCGTAGCTGTAGAACTCGATTCCCCGGGGCTCGCTCGCCAGCAGCTTGGCGCCCGGCAGATGCGGGTGCTCCATGAAGTAGCGGCCGACATTGCCGCGCTGGTTGCCGAGCCCGACCGTGACCTGGCGGTTGGCGGCGAGCAGCAGACGGGGGGTCTCGAGCCCGCCGCAGGCGAGCACATACGCCCGGGCGCGGGCCCGGAACCGCTTGCCCGTCAGGGTCGCCACCTCCAGCGCCCGGACCTCGGCGCCATCGGCCCCGGTCTCGATGTCGACCAGATTGGCGTGGAGCACGACCCGCAGATTGGCGGCCCTGGTGAGCCGCTCCTGGTAGACCTCCCCGAACCGGGTCGGCGGGCTGTATTGCCACAAGCCCGTGGTCACCCTGGCCGGATCGAACGCCAGCGCCGCCTCGCCGGGCAGGAACCAGGATTCCGGCCGGTAGTCGTACGGCCCAAGCTGGCACAGCTGATGCGCGCGCGCATAGTACGGGTCGAGGCTGGCGCGACTGATCGGCCAGCCGCTGTGCGGCAGCCACGGCCGGGGCTCGAAGTCGAGCGGGTCGAGGGGCCGGCACCGGCCCTCCCAGTGGTTGGTCGTGCCGCCGAACAGACGCAGCCGGCAGATGTCGAGGTCGTAGTAGCCCTGACCGACGTTGGTCCCCTCGTAGAGCGCCTGGGTCGCGTCCTCGAACTCCAGACCGCCGCTCTCGAGCAACAGCACCCGGCGGCCGGTGGCGACGAAGCGGAGCGCGATCGCGATCCCGGCCGCGCCGGCCCCGACCACGCACAGGTCGCCCTCGAGCAGGGCGCCCGCCTCGAGCTCGCGCGCATCGATCAGCATGGCGCCGCTCAGGCCGCGCTCAGCGCCGCGAGCGCGAACAGCCGCGCCTCGCTCTGCGCCAGCACCCAGCCCCGCACAGCGACCGTGCGGCGCGCCGCGAAGTCGGCCCGGATCTGCGCGCGCAGGCGCGCTCGCAGCTCCCGCGCGCCGACGGCCCCGAGCCACGACCGGTCCCCGCCCCAGCCGGCGGTGAGCCCCGCCACCAGCGGCTCGATCCGCGCCTCGGCCGGATGCGCCTCCAGATAGGCGCGCCCGATCCGCTCAGCGCTCGCCCGATGACCGAGGATCCCGCAAAGCCGCCGCGCCTGGCTTTGCCAGGGATCGGCCACCGCCTGCGCCCAGGCC